>CAJUIP010000010.1:0-80031 GCA_910586315.1 uncultured Lachnospiraceae bacterium
TTGCAAAATAAGGAAATTTTTTATGAAGCTGGCTTATTCAAGTGGCAAACTCGGGCGGAAATAAACGCCCTCTTATGATAAACCAGACGATATGAAATTGCAACCGCAAATATTTGTATGGCAGGATTTGTTTTGAGCTGGCTACATAGGCAGGTTGTTGCTTAATGCACTTTAAAAACATCCTTTTTTGTGATATAAATAAAACAGATTATCAGATGAAATCGGAGTGAGACGGATTTGAAGATAGCTTTGGTGGACGACGAACAGGAATGTCTGGAGGAAATGGCCAAACTGATCAGCAGCTTTAGTACACAGCATCACTGCCATATAGATACCATCCCCTTCTTAAACGGAGAGGCATTTCTTGAAGTATTTGAGGCCGGGGGATTTTCGGCTGTATTCATGGATATTTACATGGAAGGTATGGACGGGATTGCCGCCGCGCTGAAAATGCGGGGGATAGACAGCAGGTGCATCCTTGTGTTCCTTACCTCCAGCACAGAGTTTATGCCGGATGCCTTTTCCTGCCATGCTTTTGAATATATTACCAAGCCCTTGGTTCCCCGGCGTATTTTTAATGTGCTGGAGGATATCCTGAAGGTGCTTCCGCCCCAGGAGAAATATATAGAGGTGATAAGCAACAGGAAAACCCTTCGGGTATATCTGGATAGGGTTGCTTTTGCCGTAACAGATGCCCATTATCTTGATATCGGTCTTTTGGATGGGGAAAAGCTGCGCTGCCGTATGACTATGGGGGAATTTATAGGGCTTACGGACAAGGATTCCCGTTTTTTGCTTATTAATAAGGGGATTGCGGTGAATGTCGAATACATACTTGGATTTGAGGATAATTGCTGTATACTGGAAAACGGCGGGAAATTTCCCATCCGCGTGCGGGACCGGTTAAAGATCCAGCAGGCGGCAAGGGATTACCATTTTAGAAAAATACGCAGAAACCAGCGGCACAGGAAAGGAGACTGACGATGGAGATAAACCGATGGCTGTCAGCCTTTCCCCAATTTTTAGTGTTGCTGCCTTCAGCGGCATCCTGCTATTATACAATGAAGAACCAGCTAAGGTACACACCCCGTAAGACGGTCATTTTGTCCGGGGCTGTTTTGATTTCCTATTCCATCCTATGTTCCTGCTTCTGTACTCTGTTCCGGATGGATGTGAATACTCTTTTCCTGTTGTCCCTTGTTCTGTTCTTTTTTATATTCCGCCGCATGGTGATAAGCGACCTGCCAAGATGCCTTGCCGTTTATGTGGGGGTCTGTGCCGTCCAGGCCTTTCCGGCCCAGTTTGCCTATTCTTTTGACGCCTTTCTCCATCCCACATCCGGGATGGCAAATTTTTCTCCGGAGGCTGCCTTCTTTCAGCTTGGGATTTCCTGCCTGATTGCGGCTGTTTTCGCCTGGCCTGCCAGCCAGTATTTTTTCCAGGGAGTTGACAGCCTGGATTTTCCGAGGATATGGTACTCAACGGTTATATTTTCCGCTGTGTTTTTTGTTTTTAACAAAATTGCTGTTCCCAAATCCTATGCTACCATTCATACAGGGCGTATGTTTTTCCTTTTTCTGCTGTTGGAGATATGTCTTTTTGCAGTGCTTATTGCTATCTATGTGCTATTTTACTGGAGCACAACTGTTATACTGGAACATGCGGAGCTAAAGGAGCGGGCTCAGATTTTTGAGATGCAGTCCCGCCAGTACCAGACGCTGCAGGAGCATATGCGTCAGACCGCAAGGCTGCGCCATGATTTCCGCCATGGCTTGAGGCTGATCTCTTCTCTTGCGGAAAAGGGCGACATGGACAGCATCCGGAAATATCTTGCAGATAACGAAGCCAGCCTTACAGAGGGGGTGCCTGTAAATTACTGTGCCAATGCCGCAATGAACGCATTGTTTGGCTATTACCATGAAATGGCTGTCTCCGCAGGCGTAGACACAGACTGGCACATTGAGCTGCCCAATCCCCTTTCTGTCACTGAGACGGATATGGCCTCTCTGCTGGGAAATCTGATTGAAAACGCCATACAGGGATGCCTTACTGTGCCGGAGAACAGAAGGTATTTCTGCCTGACTACGGAAATCCGCCACGGCGCCAGTCTGTACATCGTGTCCACCAATAGCTTTGACGGAAAAATCAGGAAAGGGGCGGATGGCTACCGCTCCACAAAACACAGCGGGCAGGGGACAGGACTTGTTTCCATAGCTGCTGTTGCAGAAAAATATGGAGGCCAGGCCCAGATATCCAACAGTGATTCGGAGTTTTGTGTGGATGTGGTTCTGGAGATGTAGCTTATCCCAACAGCAATACGTTATTGCCAGAAAATTGACGTTCCTGCCAGATGCCTTGTTTTCCAAAAGAAAATTTTTATAATGGTTAAAAAACTGCCTTTCAGAATCCTCTGTTTATGGCGGTTTTTTGTTTCATCGGGCGTACGCTCCTGTAAATCAAAAAAGGGTTGCTGTCTGCAAATGTCTTGTGAACGGAAACCAGGGATTTTCTGAGGAAGGAGGTGGACAGGATATGTTAAAATGGCCGGTGGTTTTTTTGGGGGGGGGCATAAAGGAAAAAAGGCTCTCCCAAAGGAGAGCCTGCATTTAAATATTTCCCGGGGCGGGATTCCCCTGCCTGTTTTGGGAACCGGAACAAAATTCAAAGAGAGGAAAATGCGGAATGAAAAAGAGGAGATTATTAAGCCTGCTGCTGTGCGGTACCATGTTATTTTTCCTTTGTGCCCGGCCGGCATTTGCCCAATCAGGCGCACAGATTCAGAACAGTGGTATCGGGGAAGCCGGTGGAGAAGAAGAATATCTGGAAGAGGGAGACAGCACATCAGACAGCAATGCCACTCCCTCCAATGCGGTGAAACAGGAGCCGGAAGAGGGGGGACAGCTGGCGGCTATTCTCCTGGCCGGGGAAACCGCTTCTGGGGATTTTGGGGATAGCGATAACCTTCACTGGGAGTTAGTGGATAGAACCCTTACGATCACAGGCAGCGGAGAGATGCCTGATTTTAGGTTAGAGGCAAACCGGCCATGGCATTCCTATAAAGGAGAAATTAACAAGGTCATCATTGAGGATGGGGTTACTTCTGTGGGAAACTATGCATTTGCAAACTGTGCAAATCTTACAGAGCTGCAGCTAACGGATGATATTGTAAGAATCGGGAATGATACCTTTGAGAATTGCAATGATCTTGAACTGAATGAGCTGCCCCCTAATGTCACCTCCATTGGGAGCAATGCATTTTATTATTGCCAAAAACTTGCTTTGACCAATTTGCCTGACGGGATTGATTTTATTGGAAATTATGCATTCTGCGGCTGCTTTGAGCTTGCGTTAGAAAAACTGCCTGACGGTATTTCCGTTATCAATGAGTCTGCGTTTTCTAATTGTAAAAAATTGGCGTTGACCGAGCTGCCGGCAGGTATTACTTCTATCAAAACTAGTGCATTCAGCGGCTGTGTAAACCTTGCACTGACCGAGCTGCCTGCCAATGTTACAACGATTGGGGATTCTGCGTTTCAGCAGTGTGCCAATCTGGCTCTGACCAGCCTGCCCCAGGGGATTACGGATATTGGGAATTTCGCCTTTGATACCTGCAAAAACATTAAATTGACGAAGCTCCCTGAGAATATAAAAATCATCAAAAGATTTGCGTTTTCCAACTGTGAAAACCTTGCGTTGACCGAGCTGCCCGGGGGTCTTACGAATATCTGGGAGAGAGGATTTGTGAATTGCAGAAACCTTGCCTTGACCGAGATACCGGAAAGTGTCCAGTCCATCGGCATGTATGCTTTTGCCGGCTGTACCGGTTTGACCGAGCTGACCTTTACCAGAAATCCTGCCCCCACATTTTCCTATGATGCCTTTGGCGGCTGTGAAAATCTTATCATTCGCGTTCCTGAGGGGGTTGGAGGGTATGAGAACAACAGTGTAATCTCCGATAAAATCCCTCATAAGGTGACGGTACAGGCCGGGGGAAACGGCAGTGCCTCCGCTTCTTTGGTTGAGGCGAAGAGGGGGACAAAAATCACGCTGACCGCCACCCCGAACCAGGGCTATCATTTAAAGGAATGGCAGGTTACGGCAGGGGGAGTAACGGTTACAGATAATACCTTTGTTATGCCTGTCGAAAATGTGACGATTCAGGCTGTTTTTGAAAAAGATATTCCCCCGGCGGTGACAGGCCAGCCCCAGAACCAGAGGGTTGCCGCGGGCCAGACCGTTGCCTTTGCCATAACCGCAGTGGGCACCCCTGCCCCAACCTGTCAGTGGCAGGTAAGTAAGAACGGCAACAGTTGGGAAGATATTTCGGGCGGCACAGACAGCAGCTATACTATAGAAAAAGCCGAGAAAAGCATGGACGGCTGGAAGTACCGGTGCCTTGTTGCCAGCAGCTTAGGCAGCGTGACAAGTAATGAAGCTGTGTTAACCGTGGATTCTACGGACACAGGGATACAGTCCATTTCTGTAGACGGGACAGAGGGCACAGTGGGCGGGACGGAGATTGCCGTTGTGCTGCCTTATGGAACAGCCCTGCCCACAGAGAGCGGAAAGATTTTGATTATCCCAGCTGACGGAGCCACCGTTTCCGCCCTGGCCACCGCTGATGGCGGAGCAACATGGACCTTTACCGTCACCGCAGAGGACGGCACAACCACACAAAACTATAGGATAAATGTTTCTAACGGGCCAAACCCGGCAGCGGGAAATGTAGCTGACGTGGGGGCTGTAAAAGCCAGGCTTCAGAGTATGAGCTGGATTGTAGGGCAATCTGAGGCAAACACGGAAACAGGGGTGAAGGCATGGATGGAAGATCAGCTTCAGGGCATGGATCTGAATCATGTGACCTGTATCGTTTCTCTGACAGGCTTTACTTCGGCTTTGGCCGGAAGCAGTACGGACAGGGAAGGGACAGACGGCAGCTTTTCCTTTATCGTTTCCCTGTCAAAAGGCGAAGGAGATACATTTGCAACCGATACAACAGCAGAGATGGAGGGCAGGATTACCGCAGCATTGTATCAGGCAAAGGAGTACAAGATTTCCCTCAGCGCAAGCCCTGCAGCCGGCGGCGCCGTTTTTGGCGGCGGGACTTACAGGGAAAACACTTCTGCAACTGTTGAGGCTTCTGCAAATGAGGGGTATCATTTTGTAAAATGGACGGAGGGGGAGAGCCAGGTCAGCGCCAGCGCAAGCTATACCTTCTCTGTTACAGACAGCCGCAGCCTTACCGCGGTGTTTGAAAGGGACAGCGCTTCGCCGGATCCCCAGCCGCCGCAGCCTGTAAGCTACAGCGTGACGGTGGAGACGGAGGGAAAGGGCATCGCCTCCGCATCTTCGACTTCGGCCCCGGCGGGTACGGAGATCACCTTGACCGCCGCACCGGAAGGAGGGTATCACTTTAAGGAATGGCAGGTGGTATCTGGCAACGTGGAAATTAGGGGAAACAGTTTTACCATGCCAGAGGGAGACGTGGCTGTAAGAGCCGTTTTCCAAAAGAACAGCAGTGGCGGCGGAGGCGGTGACTCCAGCTCCGACAGCGGAGACAGCGTTAGTGGAAATAGTTCCAAGGCAGTGAGTCCCGGCAGCGGCAGCTACGCCATGGAAGGCACCTGGCAGAGCGATGGCCAGGGAGGATGGAAATTCCAGAAAAAGGATGGGAGTTTTGCAGCCAGCGCATGGGGACACATCAACGGCTGTTGGTATTATTTCGATGCCCATAGCAACATGGCTACCGGGTGGTGCTCGGTTAACGGTCACTGGTATTATCTGAATTCCGCAGAGGGAGGCGGCCAGGGAGCCATGATCAGCGGATGGTATTTTGATCCCGTTTATCAGAGCTGGTTCTATCTGCTTCCGGAGGGAAGCATGGCTACCGGATGGCAGTTGGTGGACGGAAGATGGTACTATCTGAATCCCAGCGCTGAGGGAACCCAGGGGGCTATGGTCACCGGATGGCAGAAAATCGGGGAGAAATGGTATTACCTGAACCCAGAGCCAGGGGCTGCCCAGGGAGCCATGGCAGCCAACACCACAATTGACGGATATTATGTAGGCGTGGACGGCGCCAGGGCAGAATAGGCGGTAAAATCGTTTCACCAGATCCGCATCGGTTTCCTGTGCAGGAGCCGATGTGGATTTTTTATTGCATAGGAAAGACCTTGCTACGTTAATGTGCAAAAGCACTAGGATAAAAGGTCTTTCTTACGAAACGTGGAAACGCCTTTTAGGAGGTTTTCTGAATTCCAGCAGTGTAATTTGGCAGAAATGCCTATTTTTTTCCAGATTATTCCTGTTTCTTTAGAGGGTCTGATGTTGTATTTCCAGAGGAAAGTTGTTATAATTGTGGGCTGTATCAGAAAATGGGCAGCCGTTCAGGAGGTATCTAAACGGTTGCAGAACTGAGTATGATGAAGATGAGACAAATTATGGAGGTTTATAATGAAACGGTTAATTAATCTCTGTGGATGTCTGGGAGCCGTGTTCTTATGGAACCCTATGACGGCTCTGGCAGCGGAGACGGCAGCCCGGGAGGAGGCGAAAGGGGTTCCTTTGTGGCTTTGCGTTCCTTTTGCAGGCCTTTTACTTTGTATTGCGGTTTTGCCGTTATGGAAGGCGGAATGGTGGGAGGCGCACCAGCCCCACGCGGTGGCGTTCTGGTCCCTGCTTTTTATTGCGCCCTTTGCTGTTCTTTTCGGCGCGGGAACGGCGGCAGAGACGGTTCTGGAATGCATGATCAATGACTATCTTACCTTTATTGTTTTACTGTTCGGATTGTTCTGTGTATCCGGTAATATTACCATGTCCGGTGACCTGGCCGGTTCGCCGAGAATCAATGTGGGGCTTCTGGCTTTTGGAACGCTTCTTTCCAGCTGGATTGGAACCACAGGAGCCAGTATGTTAATGATCCGCCCGGTTATTAAAATGAATTCCTGGAGAAAGAGACGGCGCCATATTGTGATATTTTTTATTTTTATGGTTTCCAATATGGGCGGGTGTTTAACTCCCATTGGGGATCCGCCGCTTCTTATGGGGTTTATGAGAGGAGTTCCGTTCTTTTGGAGTCTGCATCTTTTGCCGCTTCTGCTTTTTAATATGGCGGTGTTATTGTTCCTGTTTTATAAGATTGATATGCGGGCGTACCGGGCGGATATTGCGTCCGGCCTGAAACCAGATATCAGCAGGCCCGGTACGGAGCTTAAATTAAAGGGGGCCCACAACCTGATCTTTATTGTAATGATTGTGGCGGCCGTGATTTTAAGCGGAACACTTCCTTCTCTTCCTGTATTTCAGAATGCGGAAGGAAACGTGCTGGGAATCCGCATTTTCGGAGAGGTGGTTCTCGGATATCCGTCTCTCATTGAGATTGTGATTATCCTTCTGGCCGCATTTTTATCCTTTAAGACCACGGATGTGTCCATTCGCCGGGAAAATCACTTTACCTGGGGCGCTATCCGGGAGGTTGCCGTTTTATTTATCGGAATCTTTATTACCATGCAGCCGGCCCTTATGCTTTTGAAGGCCAATGGAGCGAGGCTTGGAATCACAGAGCCTTTCCAGATGTTCTGGACTACGGGCGTTCTCTCCAGTTTTCTTGATAATACGCCTACCTACCTGGTATTTTTAACCACAGCGGGTGCTTTGGGACTGGGAGAGGGGATGGCCACCTCTCTGGGAGTGGTTCCTGTGAAGATGCTGTTAGCGATTTCTGCGGGGGCCGTGTTTATGGGGGCCAATACATATATCGGAAACGCGCCTAACTTTATGGTGAAGTCCATAGCGGATGAAAACGGTATCCGGATGCCTTCGTTTTTCGGCTACCTTTTGTGGTCTTTCATAATACTGTTTCCTGTATTTATACTGGATACGCTGATGTTCTTTTTGTAGGAAGGGGGAAGAAGTATGCCTATTAACAGAGATGAAATCAAAGAGTTGGCGGAGCATATTTATGATCTGGATGCGGAAGTGTACTGCCATCTGGGTTCTTCCCTCGGCCGTGTGTTTAACCGGGACAGGGAACGGTGCGTCAATGAGCTGACAGAGCTTTTAATGACTCGTCCCCAGGGGAATATTGTGCGGAGTGAGCTGGCGCTTATCGCAAATATGGCCCGAACCATCGAGGACAAGGAAGAGCGGAAGCTTTGCATGCGGGAATACAACAGGATCCTGGGGGAGGTGATGAGCCTTCCCACAAGCTTTGCCAGCGGAGATGTGATTGACCCCAAAATGGCAAATCTTAACACCTTTCATCTTCAGAACCGGTTTTCCAGTACGGACCACCTTATTATCTGTATCAGTTGGACGTATGGAAGCGGCGGAATTGATGTGGGCTTTAAGCTGGCGGATAAGCTTAAAATTAATTACTATGACGCGGAAATTTTCGAGGCGGTGCTAAAGCGTCTGGAGGCGGAAAAGGATGCGTTTCAGGACAAGGCGGGATACACACATGTGCAGAAGGAAATAAACCAGAGTCCGGCCAGCGCGTTTAAACCCATTAAAAAGATGACCTTTAAGGAACGCATGCGGGAATTCAGCCGGTATCACGGCCTTTCCAAACGGGACGCGGTGTTCTTTAACCAGAGTGATCTTTTGTGTGAGATGGCGGGAAAAGAGGATTTTATCATCATGGGGCGGTGCGGGGATTCCATTATGACCAACAATAAGATTCCCCATCTGAGTATTTATATCACAGCTCCTGTGGAACAGAGAATCCACCGGGCCATTGAAGTCAACGGCGGGCTGGACGAAAAAAAGGCCAGAAAGCTTTTAAAGCGTCTGGACAGGCAGCATTCCCGTTATTACAACTTCTATACGGGAAGAAGCTGGGGCAATGCCAATAACTATGATCTGTGCATCAACAGCGCGAGCTATGGAATTGACGGGACCGTGGATCTAATTATGCGGATGATTAATAAAAGGACAAATCAGTAACCCAAAGAGTTACAGTTCACGGGGCGGGGAAAAACGGATAAAAACAGGCGTCAAGCTTGCTTGTAAGACTGATTTTATCCGTTTTTCCACATCGGGTGAACGCCCGATGCTTCTTGTCCGCGGTACGCGGGCAAGAAGATGCCCCCACTCGGGAATAGTAACTTCAAAGAGTAATAACAGGGTAACAGGAGACTGTCAGAAAAGAAACAGTTGACGTGCTGCGGGAAGATAACGTACAATAGCCTTATATATCAGCAGAAAGGGGATTGCAAAAATGGAAACATTTGCCAAGCTGTCATATGTGCGGCCGGAAATGGAAACGATTATGTCTGATGTGAAGGCGATTACAAAGACAATGGAAACCGCCGCCTCCTGGGAGGAATTCAAAAATGCCTATATGGACTGGGTAAAGCTGGACATGGAGCTGTCCACAGCCCGGACGATCGTTCATATCCGCAATACAGTGGATATGCTGGACGAATTTTATGAGGCGGAAAATTCCTATTTTAATGCACAGATGCCACGATACGGGGTTCTTGTGAAGGAAATGGGAACTGCTATTTTAAACTCTCCCTACCGCGCCCGCATGGAAGAGGAATTCGGAAAAATCCTGATTCAGAATATGGAGGCCCAGAGGCTTCTTTCCAGTGAGGCTGTCGTTGAGGATATGGCCAGGGAATCCGATCTTGCAGGTCTTTACTCCAAGACTGTAGCTGCCGCCACTGCAGATTTTCGCGGTGAGCCCTGTACGACGTACAGCCTGTTAAAACATATGAAGAGCACGGACCGGGGGGAGCGCAGGGAGGCATTTGAGGCCTGGGCATCCCTTTATGAGAGTATTTCGCCGAAAATTGATGAAATTTACGGCGAACTGGTATCCCTGCGTGTGGGAATGGCGAAAAAGCTGGGCTTTGACAGCTACACTCCGATGGGATATTTGAAGCGCCGCCGCTACGATTATAAGCCCGAAGATATGGAAGTATTCCGCAGGCAGGTACGCGAGGTCATCGTTCCGGCCTGTGTAAAGCTGTTTGAACGCCGCCGCAAGGCCCTGGGGATAGAAAAACTCCATTATTATGACGAGTCCGTTTCCGGCCCGGAGGGAAATGCAGTTCCCGTCGGAGACAAGGATTATATGGTGGAAAAGGCCCGGCAGATGTATCGGGAGCTGTCCCCGGAGACAGGGGAGTTTTTCGACTTTATGGTGGAACACGAGCTGTTTGATCTGGAAACGAAAAAAGGAAAACGGGTGGGCGGCTACTGTACGATGCTTCCGCTTTATCATGCGCCGTTCATCTTTTCCAATTTTAACGGTACGGCGGCAGATGTGAATGTCCTGACCCATGAGGCCGGACATGGCTTTGCCGGCTTTACGGCCGCCAAATTCCAGAGCCTTCCGGAGCTTTGCCACAGCACCAGTGAGATCAATGAGATCCACTCCATGGGTATGGAGCTGTGGACGTATCCCTGGATGGAAAGCTTTTTCGGGGAAAAAGCCGGACAGTACAGGAGGGACCATTTGATCGAGGCTCTGATGGTGATTCCGTATATGGTCTGTGTGGATGAGTTCCAGCACAAAGTTTATGAGAATCCGGATATGAGCCCGATGGAGTGGCGCGCCGTCTGGCGCCAGCTGGAAGAAACTTATATGCCCTGGCGCGATTACGATGGCAATAAATTCCTTTCAGAGGGTGGCTTCTGGATGCAGAAGCAGCATATTTTCCTGTATCCGTTCTATTATGTGGACTACGCTATTGCCCAGATTGGAGCCTTTGAATTCTATACCTGGATGAAGAAGGACCGCAAGGCGGCCTGGGAGGGCTACTACGAGCTCTGCAGAATGGGAGGTTCCCTGGGATATTTTGATTTGTTGGAACACTGCGGCCTCCATAATCTGTTAAAGGAAGGCTCGGTGAAAGAGGCGTTAAAGGCTGTCTTTGAGGAGCTTGAGGTGTAAGCGGAGAATAAAAAAGGGGTTGCCGCAAAACAGCAGATTCCTGCAATATATAGTTCCAATACTTGATATTGGATACATATTGTAGAATTGCTGATTTTTGCGATAACCCCTTGTCTTTTTTAATGCTTACTGCTTCTCATAAGCGGCCCGCTCGCCGCCGATGTATTTGAGCCTGGTTCTGGCACATACCACGTGGGCCGAGCCGACAGTCTTGATTTTCGTGCGGACCGGGACGGCCACGGCGCGAAGGTGCATGCCGATCAGGGTATCTCCGATATCAATTCCCGCATGGGCTTTAACGCTTTCCGTGGCGCAGGGAGAAGAGAATCCGTTCCATGCTGCGGTGGAGAAAGAGCCGCCGGCCTTCAGCTGAGGCTTTACATTTACCATTTCCAGATTGTATTTTAATGCCGCTTCCTCCTCCATGATCAGAGCGCGGTTTAAATGTTCGCAGCACTGAGCGGCCAGGTAGATTCCATGTCTTCTGGTGACAGGATAGATGGCATTGAATACGGCCTGTCCTACTTCTTTGCTGGAGTAGCAGCCGATGGCGTGGGCGGCGATTTCGCTGGAGGAGCAGCCCACCACAAGAATCTGCCCTTCTTTCATACGGGCGGCGGTGATTAATTCCTCCGTCAGTTCCTTTGCCTGTCGGGCAATGGTGTCTAAGTCAACGTCGACGGATGTTGCGATATCTGTTGCACTCATAAAAATACCTCATTTCGTAACGGTTTAGTCAAAGTGGTAGGAATCCAGAAGCTGCGCTCTCATGTGCCACAGCTCGTTGGAAAGATCCACATGAACCTCATGGGGATTTACAAGACGTTTTGTCTCATCCCATAAGGTATCCAGCTCTTTTTTACAGTATTGCTGAATGTCCATAACCTTGGGAGAATGGTATACGCAGGAGCCATTTTTGAATATGGGAATCAAAAGCTCTCTCATGACGTATGTTCCGGGGGCCAGAAGCGTTTTTTTCCAGGTGGCGATGGGGTCAAACAGCAGCAGCGAATTGCTGTCGTCGTAGGCTTCCCCTACCAGGCAGATCAGGTCAGCAATGATTTTGTGACTTTCCCGGCCATAAATTCTGTAAATGGTTTTATTTCCGGGATTGGTGATCTTTTCCGCATTCTCGGATACCTTGATTTTTGGAAGGAATTTTCCGGTAGCCTTGTCTTTGATGGCAGCCAGTTTATATACGCCGCCAAAGGACGGGCAGTCCTTGGAGGTAATCAGGTTGGTGCCGACGCCCCAGGAATTGATCGTTGCGCCTTGATTTTTTAAACTGGTAATCAGCGTTTCATCCAGATCATTGGAGGCGGAGATCACAGCATCATGAAAACCGGCAGCGTCCAGCATCTTTTTCGCTTCTTTCGAGAGGTACGCCAGGTCGCCGCTGTCCATGCGGATGCCATAGAAGGTCAGAGGGATGCCGGCCTCTCTCATTTCTGTGAATACCTGAATGGCGTGGGGGATACCGGATTTTAAGGTATCATACGTATCCACAAGGAGGATGCAGGCGGAGGGATAGAGCTTTGCATAGGTACGGAACGCAGTCAGTTCATCCGGGAAGCTCATAATCCAGCTATGGGCGTGGGTTCCCTTCACGGGGACGTCAAACATCTGTCCGCAGAGTACGTTGGAGGTTCCGATACAGCCGGCAATCATGGCGGCACGGGCGCCGTAAATTCCTGCATCCGGGCCCTGAGCACGGCGGAGTCCGAATTCCATCACACCATCTCCGCGGGCGGCATGGACAATGCGTGCGGTTTTTGTGGCGATAAGGCTCTGATGGTTAATGATGTTTAAAAGGGCCGTTTCAATGAGCTGGGCCTGCATGATGGGGGCAATGACCTTTACTAACGGCTCCCGCGGGAAGACAACGGTTCCCTCGGGAATCGCGTAAATATCTCCGGTGAACCGGAAGGTTAAAAGGTATTCCAGAAATTCTTCTCTGAAAATGCCTGTGGAGCGGAGATATTCGATGTCCTCTTTATCAAAATGCAGGTTTTCGATATATTCGATCACCTGCTCTAAGCCGGCCGCAATGGCGAATCCGTTACCGTTGGGATTGGCGCGGTAAAAGGCATCGAAAATAACCGTTTCGTTGGCATCTTTCGCGTAAAAATATCCCTGCATCATGGTCAGCTCATAAAGGTCCGTGAGCAAAGTGAGATTTCGTTGGCTCATAATACGTTCTCCTTATCGGTGGTAGGATTTTATTTTCTCCAGTATAGCATGATATCATGAAAACGCAAATGAATTGTTAATAAAATAACAAATATGGGGCATTCACAGGACAAACTGTTGTAACAGTTCAGCCTTGCATCTTTTTGTCTGCGTACTACAGACAGGAAGATGCAAGACGGAAGTTATTGTTCACGGGAGGGAGGGGGGCATCTTCTTGCCCGCGTACCGCGGACAAGAAGTGGACAAAATGCAGATAAAGTATGGCTGGGAAAGCATCTTCTTGCCCGCGTACCGCGGACAAGAAGCATCGGGCGTTCGCCCGATGTGGAAAAACAGATAAAATCAGTCTTACAA
Organism: uncultured Lachnospiraceae bacterium; assembly: GCA_910586315.1. Classification (GTDB taxonomy): domain Bacteria; phylum Bacillota; class Clostridia; order Lachnospirales; family Lachnospiraceae; genus CANRXD01. The sequence goes on from CAJUIP010000010.1 coordinate 13,445, forward strand.
GCAAGCTTGACGACTGTTTTTATCCGTTTTTCCCCGCCTTGCGAACTGCTACGGAAAAATTTGAGAACCTAAGAGGAAAACCTTGACTTTTTCCAGGCAAATTCTTATAATTATAGAACCTAAAACATATGAAACAGCAATGACGGAGACAGTAAATCTGCAGGAAGGCCAAAGCGAGCCGGGGATGATGGAAGCCTGGCGCCGGATGCAGATGGAAAATCACTCCTGAGCTGACGGCTGAAATGAAAAGCGCTGCAAGTAAGCCTGTCCGGTTTTCCCCCGTTAAAAGGAACTCATATGTCAGTATGCAGTGATAGGTGGTACAACGAGCTTATATCTCGTCCTGTTCGCAAGAGCGGGGCGATTTTTGTTTTCATCAGGGAAAGCAAAAATCCGCAGCAGGCGGAGAATCCTGCAAAGCAGGATTCTTTTTCGAGGGTGAAGAGGAAAAAGCGGAGGCATACGACACAAACGGATAACCGAAAGACGCTGTGAAGAGAAAGCAGCACACGAAACAAGATTGGAGGAACTGTGTCATGTACGAGAAAGTGTCGACAGATTTGAATTTTGTGGACAGAGAAAAGCGGGTGGAGAAATTCTGGAGGGATCAGAAAATCTTTGAGAAGAGTATCGACAGCAGAAAAAAGGGAACACCCTATGTATTTTACGACGGACCGCCGACGGCCAATGGGAAGCCCCATATCGGTCATGTGCTGACCCGCGTAATTAAAGATATGATTCCCAGATACCGCACCATGAAGGGATATATGGTTCCCAGAAAAGCAGGATGGGATACCCACGGGCTTCCCGTCGAGCTGGAAGTGGAGAAGAAGCTGGGCCTGGACGGAAAGGAGCAGATCGAGCAGTACGGTTTGGAACCGTTCCTCGGGCACTGTAAAGAGAGCGTATGGAAATATAAAGGCATGTGGGAGGACTTCTCCAGCACCGTTGGATTCTGGGCTGATATGGAGCACCCCTATGTTACTTATCATGATGATTATATCGAATCCGAGTGGTGGGCGCTTAAAGAGATCTGGAACAAGGGGCTGCTTTATAAGGGATTTAAGATCGTTCCCTACTGCCCGCGCTGCGGCACTCCCTTATCGAGCCATGAGGTGGCGCAGGGATATAAGGATGTAAAAGAGCGTTCCGCCATCGTCCGTTTTAAGGTAAAAGACGAGGATGCATATATTCTGGCATGGACCACGACGCCCTGGACGCTTCCCAGCAACATTGCCCTCTGCGTAAATCCGAAGGAGACCTATGTGAAGGCAAAGGCCGCCGATGGATATACGTACTATATGGCGGAAGCGCTTCTGGATACGGTTCTTGGCAAACTGGCCGATAAGGAGAACGGGATTCCGGCTTATGAGATCTTAGAGACGTATACCGGAAAAGAACTGGAGTATAAAGAGTATGAGCCGCTTCTGGACTGCGCGGTGGAGATCTGCAGAAAACAGAATAAAAAGGCATACTATGTGACTTGTGCGGATTATGTTACGCTTACCGACGGTACCGGAGTGGTACACATCGCTCCGGCATTCGGTGAGGACGATGCCCAGGTGGGCAGAAAATATGATCTTCCGTTTGTGCAGCTTGTGGATGCCAAAGGAAATATGACGGAGGAGACTCCGTACGCCGGCGTGTTCGTAAAGAAGGCCGACCCCATGGTATTAAAGGATTTAGACAGCAAGGGCCTGCTGTTCGAAGCGCCTGTGTTTGAGCACAGCTATCCGCACTGCTGGAGATGTGACACTCCTCTTATCTACTATGCGCGTGAGTCCTGGTTCATTAAGATGACCGCCGTAAAAGAGGATTTAATCAGAAATAACAACACGATTAACTGGATTCCGGAATCCATCGGCAAGGGCCGTTTTGGAGACTGGCTGGAAAATATTCAGGACTGGGGTATTTCCAGAAACCGTTACTGGGGAACTCCGCTTCCTGTATGGCAGTGTGAGTGCGGCCATATGCACTGCATCGGTGGACGGGATGAATTGAAGAAGATGAGCCCCAACTATGCGGATGTGGTGAAAAAGTACGGGAAGGAGATGGACGGAAGTCAGGGAGAAGTGGAGCTTCACCGTCCGTTTATTGATGATGTGGTTATTACCTGTCCGGAGTGCGGCAAAGAAATGCACCGGGTACCGGAGGTTATTGACTGCTGGTTCGACTCCGGAGCCATGCCCTTCGCACAGCACCACTATCCTTTTGAGAATCAGGAATTGTTTGAATCGCAGTTTCCGGCCCAGTTTATCTCTGAGGCAGTGGACCAGACAAGAGGATGGTTCTACTCTCTGCTTGCGGAATCCACACTGTTATTCAACAAGGCGCCCTATGAGAACGTTATCGTTCTGGGCCATGTCCAGGATGAGAACGGCCAGAAGATGAGCAAATCCAAGGGCAATGCCGTTGATCCCTTTGAGGCGTTAGCGCAGTACGGCGCAGATGCCATCCGCTGGTATTTCTATATTAACAGCGCCCCTTGGCTCCCGAACCGCTTCCATGGGAAGGCAGTGATGGAGGGACAGAGAAAGTTCATGGGAACCCTCTGGAACACGTATGCGTTCTTTGTTCTCTACGCAAATATTGATAATTTTGACGCCACAAAATACAGCCTGGATTATGAGAAACTGTCTGTGATGGATAAGTGGCTGTTATCCAGATTGAATTCCACTGTGAAAGAGGTAGACCATGATCTGGAGAATTACCGGATCCCGGAGGCCGCGAGAGCTCTTCAGGATTTCGTGGATGACATGAGCAACTGGTATGTAAGAAGAAGCCGCGAGCGTTTCTGGGCAAAGGGAATGGAGCAGGATAAGATCAATGCCTATATGACGTTATATACCGCCTTGGTAGATCTGTCCAAGGCAGCGGCTCCGATGATTCCGTTCATGACCGAGGAAATCTATTTGAATCTGGTAAAATCCATCGATGCCGCTGCCCCGGAGAGCATCCACCTGTGTGATTTCCCGGAAGTGAAGGAAGACTGGATTGACTCTGAACTGGAAACAAAGATGGATGAGGTCTTAAAAATCGTGGTTATGGGCCGTGCTGCCAGGAATACGGCAAACATCAAGAACCGCCAGCCCATTGCCAGAATGCTTGTAAAGGCGCCAAGGGAGCTTCCGGAGTTCTATCAGGAGATTGTTGAGGATGAGCTCAATGTAAAGAGCGTGGAATTTACCGATGACGTTCGTGAGTTTACTTCCTATACCTTCAAGCCGCAGCTTAAGACTGTCGGACCGAAATACGGAAAACAGCTTGGAAACATCAGAAAAGCCCTTACGGAGTTAGACGGCAATGCCGCTATGGACACCTTAAATGAGAAGGGCGCCCTGACTTTCGCCTTTGACGGGACAGAAGTGGTTCTCACAAAGGAAGATTTGCTGATTGACATGGCCCAGACGGAAGGCTATGTTTCTGAGGGAGATAACACCATCACTGTGGTTCTGGATACAAGAATGACTCCTGAACTTCTGGAAGAGGGATTTTACAGAGAGTTAGTCAGCAAGATTCAGACGATGAGAAAGGAAGCCGGCTTTGAGGTCATGGACCATATCTACGTCTATGCGGACAAGAATGAAAAGATTGCCGGAATCATTAAGAATTATGCAGACCATTTAAAGGAGGAGGTCCTGGCGGACAGCATTGGCCTTGGCCAGATGACCGGATATACAAAGGAATGGAACATTAATGGGGAAAACGTGATTCTTGGTGTTGCCAAGGTGACGAAATAAGAATGTAGGAGGGACAGTGACGTGAATCAAACCATTAATAAAGAGGATTTTAAGAAATCAGTCATTTACAACTTAAAAAGCGCTTACAGAAAAAACATTGATGAAGCCACCCCGGGACAGGTTTATCAGGCGGTGGCTCTGGCTGTGAAAAACGAAATCATTGACCGCTGGATTGCGACTCATAAGGAATATGAGAAACAGGATGCCAAAATTGTATACTATATGTCTATGGAATTTTTAACGGGACGTTTCCTTGGCAATAATATCATAAGCCTTTGCGCCCGGAAAGAAATTTCTGAGGCTTTAAAGGAGCTGGGCTTCGATTTGAACGCCATCGAGGATCAGGAGAGAGATCCGGCCCTCGGAAACGGAGGCCTTGGCCGCCTGGCTGCCTGCTTCCTTGACTCCCTGGCCACCCTGGGATATCCGGCGTATGGCTGCGGTATCCGCTACCGTTATGGCATGTTTAAGCAGCAGATTCGCGATGGTTTCCAGATCGAGGTTCCGGATGAGTGGCTGAAGGATGGCTACCCCTTTGAAATCCGCCGTGACGAATATGCAATGGAGGTGAAATTCGGCGGCTATGTGGACACAGAGTGGGACGGAAAGAGGAGCCGTTTTGTGCAGAAGGGCTACCAGTCCGTAATGGCTGTTCCCTATGATATTCCCATTGTGGGATATGATAATAATATGGTAAATTCTCTCCGTATCTGGGACGCACAGCCGATCAACACCTTTAACTTAAGCGAGTTTGACAAAGGTGACTATCAGAAGGCCGTGGAGCAGGAGAATCTGGCAAAGACGATTGTTGAGGTTCTCTATCCCAATGATAACCACTATTCCGGTAAGGAACTGCGCTTAAAACAGCAGTATTTCTTCATTTCTGCCAGTGTACAGCGTGCAGTGAAGAAATATAAAGAAAGCCATGACGACATCCATAAATTTTATGAAAAAACGGTATTCCAGCTTAATGATACCCATCCCACGGTTGCCGTGGCAGAGCTTATGCGTATTCTGGTGGATGAGGAAAATCTGGATTGGGACGAGGCATGGGAGATTACCACAAAGACCTGTGCATACACGAATCATACCATCATGTCCGAGGCTCTGGAGAAATGGCCCATTGAGCTGTTCTCCCGTCTTCTTCCGCGTATCTATCAGATTGTGGAAGAGATTAACCGCCGCTTCATTGATAGCATTAAGAAGGCATATCCGGGTGATAACGGGAAAATCAGAAAGATGGCCATTATTTATGACGGACAGGTTCGCATGGCCCACCTTGCCATCGTGGGAAGCTTCTCTGTAAATGGCGTTGCAAGACTGCATACGGAAATTTTAAAGACTCAGGAGTTAAAGGACTTCTATGAAATGATGCCTGGCAAGTTCAATAATAAGACCAACGGCATCACCCAGAGACGGTTTCTGCTCCATGGAAATCCTCAGCTTGCCGCCTGGGTAACCGATAAGATCGGCGACGAGTGGATTACCGATCTCTCCCATATTAAAAAACTGGCTGTTTATGCAGATGATGAAAAGTGTCAGCAGGAGTTTATGAATATCAAATATCAGAATAAAATCCGTCTGGCTGCCTATATTAAGGAACACAACGGAATCGAAGTGGATCCACGTTCCATTTTTGACGTGCAGGTCAAGAGACTGCATGAGTATAAGCGCCAGCTCATGAATATTCTCCATGTGATGTACCTTTATAACCAATTAAAGGATAATCCCAACATGGACATTATACCGCGTACCTTTATTTTCGGTGCAAAGGCCGCTGCCGGTTATAAGAGGGCGAAGCTGACCATTAAGTTAATCAATGCGGTCGCCGACGTGGTGAACAATGATAAGTCCATCGGCGGAAAGATTAAGGTGGTATTCATTGAAGACTACTGCGTATCTAACGCGGAGATGATTTTTGCCGCCGCTGATGTGAGCGAGCAGATTTCCACCGCCAGCAAGGAGGCGTCCGGTACAGGAAACATGAAGTTCATGTTAAACGGCGCTTTGACCATCGGGACCATGGACGGAGCCAATGTGGAGATGGCCGAGGAAGTTGGCGCGGACAAGATGTTTATCTTCGGTGCCTCCTCTGATGAGATTATAGGATGGGAGAAGAACGGCGGATACAATCCTATGGAAATTTTCAACAACGATCAGGAAATCCGCAGAGTGCTGATGCAGCTTATCAACGGCTATTATGCTCCCCAGGATCCGGAACTGTTCCGCGATATTTACAATTCTTTACTGAACACCCAGTCCAGCGACAGGGCGGATACCTATTTTATTCTGAAGGATTTCCGTTCCTATGCGGAGGCAGAGGCCAAAATTGATGCGGCTTACCGCGATGAGAAATGGTGGGCAAAAACGGCTATTTTAAATACTGCAGCCAGCGGAAAGTTCTCCTCGGATCGTACCATCGAGGAATATGTGGCAGACATCTGGCATTTAAAGAAGATTAAGGTAGAACTGTAGGCAAATACTACTTTGCGGAAAATCCAGTGAATGAACCACCTGCTGCCTATGCCCTCTGCACGCCTGCAAAGCTAGACGTGGCACCACGTGATACCGGTTCTAAAATGTGGACCCGTTTCATAGACTTGTAAAAAGGATATGAGACGGGCCCTTTTTATGCAATAGGGAAGCTGTCTGGCGGACGAAGGGTAGATGGGGAGGTAAGATGAAGCGATTTTTAACGGTGCTTTCTTTGATGATCATGATACCTTATGTGACAACGCTTGCGTGGACAGGCCGGCTGGGGGACGGGGACATTACGGGACTCTCTGAAGAAGAAGGGCCCCGGGTGATTGTGGTACGAAACCAGAGGGAGGTTCCTCTTTCCGTGGAGGAGTTTCTGATTCATGTGCTGGCCGGACAGATTCCGGCGGAATATGGAAAGGAAACCATAAAGGCACAGGCGGTGCTTGCGAGAACCTACATTTACCGGGAGATGGACGGGGCCGACAGTATTTACGAAGAGGCTCTGGATATGGATGCTTTAAGCAGGTCGCAGATGGAAAAGCTCTGGGGCAGCAGAGATTTTGCAAAGAATTATGAAAAGCTTACGGAGGCCATTGAAGAGACCAGGGGACTTTTCCTCACTTACGAAGGGACTCCCATTGAACCTTTTTTCTGTCGCGCCGGTTCGGGAAGCACCAGAAGCGGCGGGGAAGAATATCCCTATTTAAAGGAGGCACAAAGTCCGGGCGATTTAAAGGCAGACGGCTTTTTAAGCCTGGCGGTGTTTTTGCCCCGGACCATGGCGGATAAGATAAATTCCATTCCCGGAGCGGTTTTTGTGGAGGCTTCATCACTTCCAGAGGAAATCCAGATTGTGGAGAGAGACGGGGCCGGATATGTAAAGAAAGTACAGATTGGGCAGAAGACATACAGTGGGGAAGAAGTTCAGTACGCTCTTGGGCTCCCTTCCTCCTGCTATTCCTTTGAGGAGGTGGACGGCAAAATCCGCGTGACCTGCAAGGGGATCGGCCATGGGTATGGATTTTCCCAGGCCGGGGCCAACGCCCTGGAGGCGGAGGGATATGATTTTAAAGAGCTTTTGAATTATTATTTCCAGAATGTGGAAATTGCAAATTACTGAATAAGAACGTTTCCTTTGGTAAGAATATTACCGAGGTGATAAAACGTGAAAGAGAGAGTAAACCAGCTTTTCAAGGATAAGTTAGTTCTTGTCATGGTTGTGTTGGGCCTGCTGACTATTGTTGCGGCAGCAGGAGCAGTGAAGATCCAGAAGAGGGCCCAGAATATGGAAGAAAGTCCTTATCTGGAAATCAAGGAACCGGAGGGCGTCATTGCCGGAGAGGAGATGGATCCCCCCATGGTGGCGGGAAGCTCCAATGCAGAAGAGCCGGAGGAGAGCGCGGGGTTTACCGCGGACAACGCGGTAAATGAGCCCATTGTCTACCCGGCGGAAACAGCAAAGGCCAATATGGCGGAGACGAAGGCGCAAGAGGCAGGAGCTATTGCCAATGAGTCTTTGGTCCTCAACTTTACGGAGGCTGATAAGCTTATGTGGCCGGTGGAGGGAAATGTGATTTTAGGCTACAGCATGGATACCACTACATGGTTCCCCACTCTGGAGCAGTACAAATGCAATCCTGCCAACATGATTCAGAGTGATGTGAGCACTCCCGTTTCGGCTCCGGCGGATGCCAGGGTTCTGGAAATCGGAAGCAACGAAGAAATCGGCAATTACATCCGTCTGGATCTGGGGAATGAGTACACGGCCATCTGCGGCCAGCTAAAGGAAATCCCGGTGGTAGAGAATGAATATCTCCACAAAGGCGATGTGCTAGGTTACGTGGCCGAGCCTACCAAATATTATTCGGTGGAGGGGAACAACCTCTATTTCGAGCTGCGTTTGGGGGAGAAGCCGGTGGACGCGTTAAACTATCTGGAATAAAAACATGCATGGAAGAGAGGTATCCTTCGGGCCTCTCTTTTTGCGTGAAAGCACTTTTTTTTTAATAAATTGTTCACACAGAATTAGTGAATTCCAATATAAAATGTGTTATACTGTTTATAGACCGCTTGTGACGACCAATTACTTTCAAGAATTATGGAGGACGGCATATGGATTATCCACTACTTAAGAAAAACTTTGAAAATCACAGATTCCATACATCCTATTTCAAATCAAAGGAAGAGGCGGCTGCCTACTTAAAAGAAAACATCCACGGGGAACTGGTGGGCTTCGGCGGTTCCATGACGGCGAAGGAAATGGGCCTGGCAGAGATACTAAAAGAGGACAATGAGGTGGTCTGGCACTGGCTTTCGGACATGCCTGCGGCGGAGGCCAGACGGAAGGCCATGGAATCCACCGTGTATATTTTGAGCGCCAATGGAGTTGCTGAAACCGGGGAACTGGTGAACATCGACGGAACCGGGAACCGTCTGGCAGCCAGCCTCTTCGGGCCGAAAAGAGTGTATTATATCATTGGAAAAAATAAGATTGCGCCGGACCTTGCGTCTGCCGTGGAACGGGCCAGAAACACTGCCTGTACAAAGAACGCCATGCGCTTTCAGATTCATACTCCCTGTGTGGCGGACGGCGGCAAAAAATGCTATGACTGCAACAGCCCGGAAAGAATCTGCAATGCGTTTTTGATTCTGGAGCGCCCCTTAAACGGGATGGAAGTGGAACTGCTGTTTGTGGATGAAGAACTTGGATTTTAAAGGAGAGGGCACATGAATATACTGTTTTTTCTGACTCCCAAAAGTGAAGTGGCGTATATCTATGATGAGGAAAGCTTAAGACAGGCTCTTGAGAAAATGGAGTATCATAAATATTCAGCGGTTCCCATTCTAAGCAGGCAGGGACGGTATGTGGGAACCCTTACAGAGGGAGACCTTTTGTGGTACATAAAAAACCAGTTAAGCCTTAATCTCAAGGAGGCGCAGAGAATCCCGGTGACGGCGGTTCCGAGACGGTCTGATAACTTTCCGGTCAATGCGGACAGCAAAATGGAAGATCTGCTGGACAAGGCCATGATGCAGAACTTTGTTCCAGTGCTGGATGATGATAAGTCCTTTATCGGCATTGTCACGAGAAAAGATATAATGAAATATTTCGCCAAGAATATTGGAAAAACGGAATAGAGGGAGGTGCTTTACGGGTCTGGAATTTCGTCCGGGATTTCCAGAATATACCGTTCGTAAGCATTTACAATCATGGTTTCCTTATACTGCCGGACCCGCTTGGCCAAAGGGTCGTAATTTAAATGTACATGGCCGTGTACCAGATACCGGAGGCTTTGAGAATCCATCATGCGGAGGAATGCCTTAAAGCCCGTATGGGCTACCGAGGGGCCGTCTCCCAGACCGTATGCCGGGGCGTGGGTTAAGAGAATATCCAGTTTTTTTCCACGTCCCGCATGGATTTTGGGCCACAGCCTGGCGGCCCGGAAGGACATCTGGGCCTGGGTATACTGGTGCGGGCCCGGTTTGTAGCGCATAGAGCCGCCCAGACCTGCTATTTTTAAGCCTCTGAAGCGAAAAACCTTATCTTCTATGCAGATACATCCTTCCGGAGGTACAGTCTGGTATATTTTGTCATGATTTCCATGGACGTAAAGCACCGGTCCATGGGAAAAGGTGGCCAGAAAGGACAGATACCGGGGGTCCAAATCTCCGCAGGAGAGGATTAAGTCAATCCCGTCAAGACGGCTGGGGTGAAAGTAGTCCCACAGAGCCGGGGCTTCTATATCTGAAATAACCAGAATTTTCATGTCAGATTCCTTCTTTGTTTTCGTGTATCCCCTGGATTTTCACCATGGGAACAGCCTCATCACACAAATCTTTTATATCGGGAATATGCCCAATGATATTATCGGCAAGCCAATCCATTTTTATTATTTCAGCAGGAGATAAACAATCATTTCCCTTATTTCTAAGCGCATGGTTCTGGTCGTAAAGGTCGCCGGAAAAGATTCGGAACTCTCCGTTTACGATCTGCTTTTTCACCAGATCGATGAGATTTAAGGTCCGGTCCGGGATCGACTTGGAGCAGATTATGTCAATCATTCCGGAGGAAATACCCCACCAGTAATTTAAGGATTCGCCCATTCGCTCCGGCGCCGTCCGGTTCCAGTTGCCGTTTAGGATGGTCTGTAGAATCCTCTGATAGAATTTACCCCAGTGCCAGATGGCGGAAGCCAGGTTTCCGCCATTTTCATCGTCCAGGTCATAAAGTCCGTAAAGACGGGAAGAATGCAGAGGGGCGATCATTTCGCGGCCGGAAATGTGGCTTACTTTGGCTTCTGTCAGGATTTTATTAATATTGGAGTTCTTTTCCGTGGACCATACCAGGTGGACCCAGGCTGTGGGATTTACCATTTTTACCCCCAGGGCAAAGGCATTGATGCTGGCTGGAGTTCCAAAAATGGGGAAATCAGCAATGTAGCCGATGCGGTCTGTACGGGTCAGGATTCCTGCCAGCATTCCTATGAGGAATTTGGCTTCGTAAAGCCGCCCATAATAGGTCCGCAAATGTCCGCTGTATGAATTTAAGGAGCAGTTTAAAATTTTAATGCCCGGATATTTGATGCCGGCCTTGATGCTGGGGCCTAAAAACCGCGGGGAAGTGGTGAAAAGCACCGAGCATTCATCGGAGACGGCCTGTTCTATGGCCTCCGAGCACTGTTCGTCGGTTTCGATGCCGTCATAAACGCGGATTTTAAGCTTTCCGGCCATATTGTCTTCTAAGTAGAGGCGGCCCAGATTGTGGCCATAGGTCCAGCTTGAGGTCTCTGCAGTTTTGTAATAAAGGAAGCCTACCGAAAGCTTTGGGGCAGACGGGGCGATGAACTTTTGAATAATGGCTTTTTCCGGATCCTTTAAAAGCTTTAGGATATTTTTCTCCGGCTCCTCTTCCGGCTGCATGATCACGCTCACGTTTTTGTCACAGGGAAGGGCTTCTAAGTCCTCCCACAGGGGGGCGAGCTGCTTTTTTAAGGTTTCCTGGGGCAAGTCCACCATATTCTCATAGCCGTATACATTTAAATAGGCCAGAAATGCGTCTCCAACGGTGATGGGAATTTTCGCGCCGCCCTTTTCTTCATATGCTTTGGAAAAATGTAAAAGGCAGGAAGAAAACAGCCGTTTTTCCTCCACACTCCAGGGCGTCCCGAAAGTTTTTGAAAGAGCGCTGCAAAGCTCATGGAAGCTGCCGGGTTTGGAAAAATAGATGGTGTTAATTCCGGTAAAACGGAAAAAATCCATATATTCGTAATAAATCCTGGATTCTTTTGTATCATTGGCAGCGGGGATGATTCTTGTCACATAGCCGGAAATCGTAATGGCGCCGGAATATTTCAGGACGCTGACACGTTTGTTTCCCTCTATTATATAGTAGGAATTCATAAACTCGCAGGCGATCACAGGTTCCCGGATGCCCTCGTCGATATGAGATCTATAGAGGGACGACCATTTATCGGCAAATTCAGAGCTTTCGCTCAGAAGAGGCATAAAGCTGCTGGAAAAGGCCTTGGTACGGCCTGCAGTTTTCGTCCCTACGATACGTTCAACAGGGATTTCTATGAGTCCCAGATCGTTTTCTCCAACTGTGTCGGCGAAGGGAAGCAGTTCATCCAGCACCTTTAAATAAGGGTATTTTCCCTCTGAAATATCCTGGTGGTATGTTTTCTGGGCCATTTTTCTGGCCCTGGTGTAATCAGAAACAGCCATGACTGGCTCCTTTCCGCCCTAAAGAGGCTTGTTCTTTTCCCGCCAGTGATTGGGGGAGAGATGAAAGATTGTCTTAAAAGCTCTGGAAAAATGGAGCTGGTTCTGGTATCCGCACATTTTTCCGATTTCATTGATGGTCATGTCTGAGAATTTCAAAAGCTCCGCCGCGCGGTTCATACGATAGTACATCAAAAAGTGCTGTAAGGTCTGATTGGTGATTTCCTTAAAAAGCTTCCCCAGATAGTTCCTGTTTAAACCGCAGAAGGCGGCGATATCTTCTACGGTAATGGGGTAACTGTAATTTCTTTCGATAAAAGAAATGGCTTCTTTTACATAGGAATCCTTTAAATTCCCGGAGGGCAGCGTCCTCCTGGTGGCAGAGCCGCGGATTAGGCTGTCAAAAAATAAATAGAGATGACCAATCTGATTGATGCTGGAATGGAAGGGGTTGTCCACGATGTGCATGATTTCTTCTTTGATGGCGACAGCAAATTCTTTTTTCTTAAGGCGGTAAACAGGCTGGTCAAAGCCAAGACCGGCCATCTCCATGAATTCCAGCGCTTTTACCCCGTCAAATTCCACCCAAGCGTATTCCCAGGGGAGATGTTCGTCGGCAAAGTAGGTGTTGACCTGCCCTGGGCAGATTAAAAATCCCTGGTTAGACTCGACTTTATATTGTCTGGTTTCATCGTCTGAATTATTTGAGTTCAGAAGTCCTTTCCCGGAAAACACAAAATGGAATAAATAGTGATTTCTTTTGGCAGGCCCGAAGGAATGCATAGGGAGACATTGCTCCCATCCGTACTGGAACAGGGTAAGATCGATGTTTTTATCGTTCTGGAATGTGTTAAATTTGTAATTTTTTTCCATAAATGCCTTTCCTTTCTGGTCTGGCGGGCCTGTGAGGGGATCCTTCATATACCATAATGTTAGCACATTTATCTAAAAATGTATATATATTTCATTTTGGCATATAAGCATTTTTCTTGTTCATAGAATTCTGATTTGGTAAATTGATATAATTTCCTTACAAAACAGTTGTACTTCTGTACGAAATAACTAAAAGGAGGGAAGCTTGTGAAAAAGCTCAAAAAAGCGTTATTGCTGTCGGCTGTCTGCGCGCTTGCCGGAATTTCTGCCGGCTGCAGCAAAGGGGCGGCGGACGGCAAGACCCATCTCACATTCCAGATCTGGGATGTGGCCCAGAGAGACGGAATGCAGGCAATCTGCAACGCCTATACGGAGAAGCACCCGGATGTGGTGATCGAAGTGCAGGTAACGAGCTGGTCTGAGTACTGGACGAAGCTGGAAGCAACAGCCATCTCCAATCAGATGCCGGATATTTTCTGGATGCATACCAATGAGATTTTAAAGTATGCAGATTACGGAAAAATTGCGGATCTGACAGACCTCTACGATGAAGAAGACCCGGACTTCTTTAAGGACAATTATTCTGAGGTCTCTCTGTCTAATGTACAGGGAAGTGATGGCAGATACTATGGAGTTCCCAAGGATAAGGACACCGTTGGCCTTGTTTACAACCGGGAAATGTTCGATGCGGCAGGGGTTTCCTATCCGGATGAAACCTGGACCTGGGACGATCTGTGTGAGGCCTCTCAGAAGATTTATGATGCTACAGGAAAATATGGCTATATGGCATACGGCGATGACCAGCTCGGCTACTGGAACTTCGTATACCAGAATGGCGGATATATCCTGGAAGAGGACAATATCCACGGCGGTTTTGATAACCAGGCGACCATTGACGCTATGAGGTTCTACATCGACCTTCAGAAAAATGACTGGTGTCCGGATCAGAATTACTTTGCAGAGACTTCTCCCGGTACCGCTTTCTTTTCTGAACAGGGGGCCATGTTCCTGGAAGGAAACTGGAATATTCTGTCTGAGATGAAGAATTACCCCAATATGGAAGGAAAATGGGATGTGGCGGTTCTTCCCAAATGCCCGGATCCTGCAAGCGGCGGCGGAAGAGCCACCATCTCCAACGGTCTCTGCTACGCCACCTCCGCAACCGGAAAAAATCTGGAAACCGTAAAGGATGTGCTCCGTTTCTTTGGTTCCGAAGAGGGGCAGAGAATCCAGGGCGAGTCCGGCGCGGCCATCCCGGCCTACAAGGGATTGGAGGAGACATGGGTCGGCGTATTCGACCAGTTTGACTATAAGCTAAATGTCAAATGCTTTACAGACATGTTCGAGTACAGCGTACAGTCCGTCAACAACAAATACCGTCCGGTATGGAAGACGAAAGTTACTGAGAATCTGTTGAAAATCTACTCCGGCCAGTTAAGCTTTGAGGATGGAATGAAGACCTTCCAGGAAGCCATTAATACCGCGGCCGAGGATGATTAAGGAAGGAGGCACAATATGGCAAACAGCAAAGCAAAAGCAGGAAGACTTGCCAGATCCGAGAGTATGTGGGCCTATATCATGGTGGCTCCCACCATCATCGGACTTCTGGTGTTAAATATTTATCCTCTGATTGACACCATCAAACTGAGCTTTTCCAAGACCAGACCCTTTGGCCTTTATGAGCTCCGCGGAATTGAAAATTATGTGAAGATGTTCCAGAGCGCTGAGTTCTGGCGCGCGAATCTGAATACTCTGTATTTCTGTTTACTGACTGTCCCCCTTGGAATTTTTCTTTCCCTGGTGGTTGCGGTTATGTTAAATACAAAAATTAAGGGAAGGACTTTCTTCCGGGCCGTATTCTTCTTACCGATGGTCGTGGCTCCCGCGGCAGTAGCCATGGTATGGAAGTGGATTTTCAACACCGAATACGGCATCATCAACACACTCCTGGCCCATAAGGTCAACTGGATTACAGACCCCAATATCGTTATGATTACCTGTGCAATTGTGGCTATCTGGTCCGCCATCGGCTATGATGCGGTGCTTCTTCTTTCGGGACTTCAGAACATTTCCAAATCCTATTATGAGGCGGCAAGCCTGGACGGGGCCACAAAACTTCAGCAGTTCTTTCATATTACGCTGCCGATGGTCTCCCCGACGCTGTTTGTGGTCATGATCATGAGACTGATGTCTTCCATTAAGGTATATGATCTGATCTATATGATGATCGAGGAAGCGAATCCGGCGCTGACAAGCGCCCAGTCCTTAATGTACCTGTTTTACCGGGAGTCCTATATTGCCGGCGACAGGGGACTTGGCTCTTCGGTGGTAATCTGGACCGTAGCTCTCATTGGTCTTGTGACCGTGGTACAGTTCTGGGGCCAGAAGAAGTGGGTAAATTACGAGGTATAAAGAAAGGAGGAACTTATGAACTCATCATTAGAAAGATCCAGAAAAATCCGCACAGCCGGTACATACGCGTTCTTTATTATCGGCTCTGTCATTATGATTTTCCCGTTTATATGGATGTTCCTTACAAGCTTTAAGACAGTAGAAGAGAGTATGATTATTCCTCCTACCATTCTCCCTGCCGCATGGCAGACGAAAAACTATACGGATGCCACGGCATCCCTGCCGTTTCTGGCACTGTATAAGAACACGTTTTTAATGATCTTCTGGCGCGTGGTATGCGCGGTGGCGTTTTCCTCCATGGCGGGTTATGCGTTTGCGAAGCTGAACTTTAAGGGAAAGAACATACTGTTCTCCGTGGTTCTGCTCCAGATGATGCTTCCCTCACAGATATTTATTACGCCCCAGTATCAGATGCTTGCAAAGCTTGGCCTCACGAATTCCATCTTCGGACTGGTGTTTCCAGGTCTCGTCAGCGCCTTTGGAACCTTTTTCTTAAGGCAGGCATATATGGGAATTCCCGACGAGATTTCCGAGGCTGCTTATCTGGACGGCTGTAACCAGTGGCAGGCGTTTGTAAAAGTAATGGCTCCCCTCACAAAGTCCTCCATGGCAGCTCTGGCTGTATTTACGGCCGTATTTGCATACGGGGATCTGATGTGGCCGTTAATTGTCAATACAGACCTTAACATGATGACGCTTTCCTCCGGTCTTGCAACCTTAAGAGGACAGTTCAGCACCAATTTCCCGGTTATGATGGCAGGTTCCCTGTTGGCCATGATCCCGATGGTGGTTCTGTACCTGTTCTTCCAGAAGCAGTTTATCGAAGGCGTTGCGATGACAGGCGGGAAATAAAGAGCAGAAATGATAAAGAGCAGAAATAAAGGACAAAAATAAAGGACAAAAATAAAGGGCAAAAATAAAGGATAAGAAACAGGATAGGAAATTAAAACATATGGCAATCAGATATAATGCAGACAGCAGAACTTTTATGCTGGAGACCCGGGACAGTTCTTATCTTATGAAGGTCAGCAGGTTTGGTAATTTACTGCACCTGTATTACGGCGGCAAAATCCCGGATGAAAATCTGGACTACCTGCTTAAGAGGTATGACCGCGGTTTTTCACCGAATCCCAATGAGGCGGGAAGTGACAGGACATTTTCTCTGGATTACCTGCCCCAGGAGTACTCCACGGACGGAAAGGGCGACTACAGGATTCCCAGCATTGAAGTGGTAAATAAGGACGGAAGCCAGATTTTCTCAGGAAAATATGCGGGCCATGAAATCTATAAGGGAAAATATAAGGTGGAAGGGATGCCTTCCCTGCGGATTGCTTCTGGTGATTCTGTGGAGACGCTTGAGATAAGGCTAAAAGACCGGGAGAGCGGTGTGGCGGTGATTCTGTGTTACAGCGTGTTTGAAGAGAAGAATATTATCACCAGAACCGCCTGCCTTGTGAATGAAGGAAAGGAAGAGATACAGTTAAAGAAGCTCATGTCCATGACCATGGATTTTAAGGATTCCGATTATGATCTCATCACCTTTGACGGGAGGCATACGATGGAGCGGGAATTCACACGGAGTCCCATCCAGTATGGAATCCATTCTGTCGGAAGCGGACGGGGGACCTCCTCCCATCAGCATAATCCATTTATGATTGTGTGTGACAGGGAAGCGGGAGAGGACCACGGAAGATGCTATGGATATTCCCTGGTTTACAGTGGAAACTTTGTGATGGAGGCGGAGAAGGACCAGTTTAAACAGCTTCGCGTCAATGCGGGAATTCATCCGGGACATTTTACCTTTCTGGTAAGACCCGGAGAAAAATTCCAGGCGCCGGAGATTGTTTTAGCGTATTCCGGAGACGGCTTTTCCAGACTTTCCCATCTGTATCATGACATTTACCGCCAGAACATGTGCCGGTCCCCGTTTGCAAAAAAGGCCAGGCCGGTTCTCATCAACAGCTGGGAGGCCGCCTACTTTGATTTTGACGATGAAAAGCTCATAAAGATTGCGAAAGAAGTCGTAGATATGGGGGTGGATCTGTTTGTTCTGGATGACGGATGGTTCGGAAAGCGGAACGATGATAATTCCGGTCTTGGAGACTGGAAGGTCAATCGAAAAAAGCTTAAAAACGGACTTTCCGGCCTTTCGGAGGAAATTCATAAGCTGGGACTGATGTTCGGCATCTGGATAGAGCCGGAGATGGTTTCTGAGGACAGCGACCTTTACAGGGAGCATCCCGACTGGTGTTTGAAGGCACCGGGACGGCCCATGACAAGGGGACGGAATCAGCTTGTACTGGATTTGTCCAGACGGGATGTCTGCGATTATCTGATTGCCGCCATCAATGGAATTCTCTCGGAGGCGCAGATTGAGTATGTGAAGTGGGACATGAACCGCAGCATCACGGATGTCTGGTCGGGACTCCTTCCGGCTGACAGGCAGAGAGAGGTTTCTCACAGATATGTTCTGGGGCTCTACTATATCATGGACGAGGTGATTTTAAAGCATCCGGAGGTGATCTTCTG
This sequence comes from uncultured Lachnospiraceae bacterium, assembly GCA_910586315.1. Classification (GTDB taxonomy): domain Bacteria; phylum Bacillota; class Clostridia; order Lachnospirales; family Lachnospiraceae; genus CANRXD01. The sequence goes on from CAJUIP010000010.1 coordinate 31,201, forward strand.
CGGCTGTTCCGGCGGCGGAGGAAGATATGACGCGGCCATGCTTTACTATCAGCCGCAGATCTGGTGCAGCGATAATACAGATGCCAAGAACCGGCTGAAGATCCAGTATGGGACCTCCTTTGGATATCCCATCAGCATGCTGGAGTCTCACGTCTCTGTGTGCCCCAACCACCAGACGGGAAGGATTACTCCCATCAGCACAAGAGGAATTGTGGCCATGGATGGAATTTTGGGATATGAGCTGGATTCTACAAAATTGAGTGAGGAAGAAAAGAAGATATGCAGGGACCAGATAAGATTCTATAAAAAGAATTACCGCCTGATCGCGGAAGGGGATTATTACAGGCTGACAAGCCCCTATGAAAATAAGAATTTTACGGCCTGGCAGCATGTTTCGAAGGACAGAAAAAAATCCCTGGTGAGTCTGGTTCTGACGGACAAGGAAAGCAACGATGCCCAGAACTATCTGAAATTAAAAGGCCTTGAGCGGGAGGCCATATACAAGATTGAAGGGCAGAAGGGCAGATATTCCGGGGCGCTTCTTATGAATGCAGGAATTCCGGTTCCCTTTGAATTAAACGAGTATGAGGGCGTACAGTTTTTATTGAAAATGGTATGATTCCATGAGGTGAGAGATGAGAGACGTTGTTTTTGAATGGTATGTTCCGTATTTTCCGGATAAGAAGAAGCAGCTCATGAAGGCTGTCATTATTTCCGCAGCCATTGTGTTTTTGATTGACGCCATCTTCTTCGCGGCCGGGATGCTGCTCCTTTCCATTACACTGTCAGTGATCGGATTTTTTGTGTTCCGGAGCTGGAATTTTGAATACGAGTATGTGTATGTGAACGGGGACTTCACGGTGTCTAAAATTATCCGCAAGTCGAAACGAAAGGATGTGTATCATGTGTACTGGGCGGATATTGAGGCGTTTAAGGAGGGACGGACCGAAGCGGCCGGGAGGACGACGGCGGACTTTACCTCCGGACGTCCCGATGTGCCGGTCTGTACCATCAAAGCAAAGGGGCAGGCAGTGTATATCGAGCCATCAGAAGAGTTTTGCGCCTGGATTTCGCATTCACAGCACAATTCTGCGAGCGGAAGTTTTACAAAAAAGGATGACTGCAAAAGCGGACAGGATAAACAGGAAAACAGATAGCGGGCGGTGTTAAACATGGATGAAAAGACCTTATTTCAAAAAAGACTGGATAAGCATTATGACGAATTGAAATGGCTCTACTGCGAACTCTACGAGGACGGCATGGAACGGTTTCCGGAGCTTTTAGAGGTGCTGAAAACCAGATTTGAAGAACGGCCGGAGGATTTAAAGGCGCTGGACAAAAGGCGGGAAGCGGACCCGGGCTGGTATAAGAAAAACGACATGTCCGGCATGATGATGTACGTGAATGCTTTTGCCGGGACCTTAAAGGGTGTGGAAAAGAAGCTTGGTTATCTTGAGGACTGTGGTGTGAATTACATCCACCTGATGCCGCTTCTGGACTCTCCGGCAGTAAAGAATGACGGCGGATACGCGGTGTCGGATTTTACAAAGGTTAAGCCGGAGCTTGGTACGATGGAGGATCTGACGGAATTGGCCAGGGAGTGCCATAAAAGGGGGATAAGTCTCTGTCTGGACTTCGTTATGAACCATACATCCGAGGAACATGAGTGGGCAAAGCGGGCAAGAAAGGGCGAGAAGGAATATCAGGACCGGTATTTCTTTTATGACACCTATGATATCCCGGCCCAGTTTGAAAAGACCTGCCCACAGGTGTTTCCCACAACGGCTCCCGGAAATTTCACATGGCTGGAAGATGTGAAAAAATTTGTGATGACTACCTTTTACCCGTATCAGTGGGACTTGAATTATCAGAATCCGCTGGTATTTGGCGCTATGACGGACTGTCTTTTAAATCTTACGAACAAGGGAATTGATATTATCCGTATTGATGCGGTGCCTTACATCTGGAAGCGGCTGGGAACCAGCTGCAGAAATCTTCCGGAGGTACACAATATTGTCCGCATGCTGCGGATGATCTGCGAGATTGTATGCCCAGGAGTTCTGCTTCTTGGAGAGGTGGTCATGGAACCCGCCAGGGTAACGCCCTATTTCGGGACGGTAGAGAAACCGGAGTGCCATATGCTCTACAATGTAACTACCATGGCAGCTACATGGCATACGGTGGCCACGAAGGATGTGTCCCTGTTAAAGCGTCAGATGGAGATTGTGAGCGGTCTGCCGGGGGAGTACGTGTTTTTGAACTATTTAAGATGCCACGATGATATCGGCTGGGGGCTGGATTATGACTGGCTGAGGAGACAGGGGATTGATGAAGTGGCTCATAAGAAGTTTTTAAACAGTTATTTTACAGGCGGCTGTTTCGATTCCCCGGCCAGGGGAGAATTGTATAACGACGACCCCGCATCCGGCGACGCAAGGCTCTGCGGAACCACAGCCTCGCTCTGCGGCGTGGAGTCGGCTCTTTTAAGAAAGGATGAGGAGGCCCTGAAACGGGCAGAGGCCTGCGATCTGATGCTGCATGGATACATGTTTACCCAGTCAGGGATTCCGATGATTTACAGCGGGGATGAAATTGGCCAGTTAAACGATTATGGATACAAGGAGTCTGAATGGAAGGCAGAGGATTCCCGCTATGTGCACAGGGGCGCCTTTGACTGGGAGAAAGCCGGACTCTGCAAAGAGGAGGGTACAGTCCAGAGGATGCTGTTTGAAGGAATAAAAAAGCTTTCGGATATCAGAAAGACTCACAAAGTATTTTTAAACGCAGCGGCAGTATCCACCAGAGAAACGTACGATTCTTCGGTTTTATGTCTGGTGAGGGAGCTGGACGGAGAGAAGCTGGTGGCGCTGTTTAACTTTGCCCCCTGGGACAGGACAGCCTGGATTAACGAGGATGGAATGTACCATGACCTCTTATCGGATGAAAAGCTGGAAGCCAGGGGTGTGCCGATGCCGTCTTACGGGATACGGTGGATGATAAAGGAGTCATAGAACAATCAATGGAAAACAGATGTGCGGAGTGTACGCACAGAATGGAGGAAAGATATGGCAAGTGTTCAGTTAAAGCATGTATGCAAGAAGTATTCCAACGGTTTTGAGGCCGTAAAGGATTTTAACCTGGATATTGAGGATAAAGAGTTTGTTATATTTGTCGGACCGTCCGGATGCGGGAAATCCACAACACTCCGCATGGTTGCAGGCCTTGAGGATATTTCTTCCGGCGAATTAATTATCGACGGCAAGGTAATGAATGACGTGGAGCCCAAGGACAGGGATATTGCGATGGTATTCCAGAGCTATGCTTTGTATCCTCATATGAGTGTATATGACAACATGGCTTTTTCCTTAAAGCTTAAAAAGGTTCCGAAGGATGAAATTGATAAAAAGGTCCGTGACGCTGCCAGGATTCTTGATCTGGAGCATCTTCTTGACAGGAAGCCGAGGGCTCTTTCCGGCGGTCAGAGACAGCGTGTGGCCATGGGCCGCGCCATCGTAAGAAGTCCTAAGGTATTCTTAATGGATGAGCCGCTTTCCAACCTGGACGCAAAGCTCCGCGGCCAGATGCGCGTGGAGATTTCCAAGCTTCACCAGAGACTGGGCAGCACCATCATCTACGTAACCCATGATCAGACAGAGGCTATGACGCTGGGAACCAGAATCGTTGTTATGAAGGACGGCGTAGTTCAGCAGATCGATACACCGCAGAATCTTTACGACCATCCCTGTAATAAATTTGTTGCGGGCTTCATTGGCTCCCCTCAGATGAATATGATTACGGCGGAGGCAGTCGAGGAAAACGGCGAAGTGATCCTTAAATTTGCGGGTCAGAGCATTGCGCTTAATGCAAACCGTGCCAGGGCATTAAAAGACGGCGGATATGTGGGAAAGAAAGTTGTTCTTGGAATCCGCCCGGAAGACATTCATGATAGCGAGGAAGATCTTAAGCGGTTTGCCAGATCCTCTTTTGAAGCAGAGATCAAGGTATATGAGATGCTGGGAGCCTCTACTCTTCTTTACTTTAATATTGAAGAGGCCGGCTGGGTGGCATCCGTAGACGCGAAGTCAACGGCCAGGACAGGCGATACGGTTCGATTCGCGATGGATACCGATAAAATACATATTTTTGATTTCAATACGGAAAAAACCATTGTGGATTAGAGCGTGTCTGAAAATTCATTCCGCAGGAAAGACCTTGTTACATTAATGTGTAAAAGTACAATGGCAGAAGGTCTTTCCTGCGAAATAAAAAGCAGGATTCTTTTTCAGGTTATGGGAAATTTAAAAAAATTCAGGCTCCGGAAACAGAACTGACGCATAGGTTATTATTATAAACTGAAAGGAGAAGCATATATGGTTTGTAATAATCAGGCCGGCTTTGCCGCCGGCAGCCCCATGCCCCTTCCGGAAACCGGCTTTATGGGAGAATTTCCCGGCGCACGGTATCCGGTAGGAATGGGATATATTCCCACACAGCCCTGGGAAACGCCGTATCCGTTAAATACAGCCCTGATGGCAGGGACTATTTTTCCGTCTCTGAATTATCCGTTTGTTATGGGGAGGTGCAGGAGATGATGAACATGAACTGTAATATGGCACCGCAGAATATGCAGCCTGGAATGGATGCGGGTATGCGGTCCGGCATGAGCACAGGTATGCAGCCTGGAATGAGCGCAGGTATGCAGTCCGGCATGAACGCGGGTATGCAGCCTGGAATGGATGCAGGTATGCGGTCCGGCATGAGCGCAGGTATGCAGCCCGGAATGGACACAGGTATGCGGTCCGGTATGAGCGCGGGTATGCAGCCCGGTATGGGTGCAGGTATGCAGCAGGGAAGCGGCTCTGTAAGGACGGGAATGTTCCAAAATCCCGGAAACCAGGATTCCCGGTGCATGCTTAGGCGGCAGATTGACGAGGCGAGCTTTGCCATGGACGATGCCCATTTGTTTCTGGATACGCATCCCGAGGATGCTGTAGCCTTCCAGTATTTTAAGAATGCTGTGGCTTTAAGACAGAATGTGGTGAATGCCTATGAGCGCCAGTTCGGCCCCATTCAGGTGGAAGACGCCGTGGGGAATACCTGGAGCTGGGTAACGGAAAAATGGCCGTGGGAAGGAGACTGTTAGGATGTGGAGATATGAGAAACGCTTGCAATATCCGGTAAACATTAAGGAACCCAACGCACAGTTGGCGCAGTTTATCATGAGTCAGTACGGGGGACCTTACTGTAAAAATGGATAGTGGGTTCCTGTTCCTGCTCACCGGATATAGTAATAAAATTCCATGGTTTTTGTCTGGCTGTTATAGACGGCTTTCTGAAGAACGCGGCGGAGGGCATTGCCCTTGGCTTCCATACTAATGCCGGGAGATTGAAAAAGTTCGCAGACGTTTTGGATATGCTTCGGAAGCTGGTCTCTTTCCGGGGCGCTGCCGGCCTCAGATTCGCCGACAAACTTATGAGCCTCATTCTGTAAATGCTCCCGTTCTTTTTGCAGGCGCAGTTTATTCTTCTTAAATTCTTCCATAGTATCAATTCCACTTTCGAAGGCTTCCCGGATTCGCAGCTCTTTTTGTTCCAAGCGCCGGAAGGCGGACTGGACTGCGGCCTTTTTTTCACTGCAGTCAGGCATGCCGGCCTTTATCGGCAGATATTCGCCCTGACTGGCATCTGCTATCATTCTTAACGATTCCATTGCCGCCTCTTCTGCTTTGCGGGCGGACAGAAAGCAGGAGTCCGGATGAATTCCCCTGGCATATTTCCAGCATTGGAAGGAGTCCGGATGCCGTTTGGCATTTTTAGCATTGTCGGAACGATGAAAGCCCAGCGAGGCCCCGCAGGCGGAGCATTTTAAGATACCGGACAGCCAGTGGCGGCAGGAAGACGTTTCCCGGCGGCTTTTCGGACGATATTCATTTTGGAGGCGCTTCTGATTGGCTGAGAATATGGAAGTGACGGATTCGCGGCATTCGTGGGTGCCCTGAAATGTAATATCTTTCCAGGTTACCGTTCCAACGTAGAACCTGTTTGTCAGAACAAGTCTGACTGCACGGACATCGAATAAATTCCCACGGCGGGTGCGGTATCCGAGCGCGTTGGCCGCCCGGGCAATTTGAAGCATATCATTTCCTTCAAAAAAAGACTGATGGATAAACTCAACGATGCGGTATTGCTCTTCGTTAATCACAAATGGCTTTCCTCCTCCAACCGCGTCATAACCGAGGCTGGGAGTCGTCTGATATCCTTTTTTAATGGCCTTCTGGGTCATGCCCCTTAAAACTTCTCCGGAAAGATTCACGGAATAGAATTCATCGGACCATTCGATGATTGTTTCAACCAGCCGGCCGAACATGCCATCCATAATCGGTTCGGATACACTGATAACAGTAATGCCGCATTTTTTCCGCAGGATTCCCTTATAGAATACGCTTTCCTCCTGATTCCTGGCAAAACGGGAAAATTTCCATACATAGAGATATTGAAAGGGCGGCGGATTTTGCCTGGCTGTTGCTATCATGCGCTGGAAGGCAGGGCGGTTGTCTGCCCGGCGGCCGGACCGGCCCCGGTCTTCGATAAAAACATACTCGGGCGGAATCCTTACGCCTTCTTTTTTGGCTGCTTCCAGAATAACCCGGACCTGAGCGTCAGGGGAAAGCTCCGTCTGCTCATCGGTACTGACCCGGATATAAGCGGCCCCGGTTACGTTTTCTTTATTCACAGCATCATCCCCTGAAACAGTTTATTGCCAAACAGTAAAAAAAGAACATCTTTTTAAGGGGGTATTCACACAATCAGCTGTTCATACAATCAAAAGAAGGGAGGTTTTAAGGATGCAGAATATTAAGATTATCAATTACGCAGTCATATCCGGCGAGACAGTTAAGTGGGAGGAGCTTCCGGAGGAGGAGCAGCGCAGGGCGGCAGAAGCGATTTGCGATACCATCATGCATTCCGCCGGATATACGAGAATGCCTGCCTTGCAGCATTCTGATGATCGGGATACTGTAAGGAGCATGCGATGACAAGGAAAGTGAAACGATACTGGTTTTTATTTCTGGTATTTGCCGTTTTGTTCCTCTTTTCTTTATATAAAGTTTGCGGCATTCTGATACAGGAGCGAAAAGAACAGCAGACCTTTGAAAAATTGGAGGAAATTGTAAATCCCCCTGTGCATTTCTCTGCTGAACCGGCCGGGGATGCTTCTTATATCGCCCTGAAAGAGGAAAATCCGGATTTTTTTGGGTGGATTTTCATAGAAGGAACTGCTGTCAACTATCCGGTGATGTATACTCCGGAGGATGAGGAGTATTATCTTCACAGGGATTTTTATGGAAAAGAGGCGCGAAGCGGCGTTCCTTTCCTTGCGGCATCTTGTTATGAGGGATGTGGGAATTATCTCATATACGGCCATCACATGAAAAACGGAACCATGTTTGCCTCCCTTTTAAACTATGCCAGCCGGGAGTACTGGGAGAAGCATCCTGTCATTTGGTTTGATACTCCGACTGCTTCCGGGGAATATGAAGTGGCGGCGGCGTTTTATTCGGAGGCGTATCCTCAGGATGTCAGCGGGGGTTTCCGATTTTATCAGTATACGGATTTAAGTGAACCTTTTGTTTTTGCGGAATATGTGGAACAGGTGCAACAGGCTGCCCTGTATGATACGGGAGTAAACGTAGAATATGGCAGCGGGCTTTTAACCTTATGCACCTGCAGTTACCACACGGAGAATGGGCGGTTCGTGGTGGTTGCCCGCAAGAAATAAGGGCAATAACGCAGTGGTCGCAGGCATACCATATGTTTTTAAAGTATGGGGGACCTGACGGTGAAATGGGCGCCTCCATGCGTTATCTGGCCCAGCGCTATACCATGCCTTTCGGAGAGCAGAAGGCGGTTCTTACGGACATTGCCACGGAGGAGCTGGGGCACATGGAAATCATTGCGGCCATTGTCCACCAGCTTACCAGAAATCTGTCCGCCGAAGAGCTGGTAGAACAGGGCTTTGGCCCCTATTATATTGATCACACGGTCGCCATCTGGCCTCAGTCCGCTGGAGGAGTCCCCTTTAGCTCCACGGAATTTCAGTCCAAGGGGGATCCGATCACGGATCTTTTTGAAGATCTTGCAGCAGAACAGAAGGCCCGGAGCACCTATGAAAATATTCTGCGTGTGGTGAAGGATCCGGATGTATGCGATCCCATTCGGTTCTTAAGAAAGAGGGAAATTATACACTTCCAACGGTTTGGAGAAGCCTTAACCGGGCTTCAGGATCGTCTGGACAGAAAGAACTTTTATGCCTTCAATGTTAGCTTTGATAAGATGCCCGACCGCCCAGAGACGGGAAGCTGCAGCTGTACGGATTAATGAAGTAAGACACAGGAAAAGCCTGGTATCTGTGACTTTTTACACAGATATCAGGCTTTTAGTACGGATTTGAAAGCGTAAACGCTTTAGCTGCCGCTGTTTCAGGACATCTTATACTGGAAGGAATCACAGTCGGTACATTCCTTCTGGGTCGGGTTCTGCTCATGGGTTCCCACATGGATTCTTTCTAATGTGCAGTAGTCTGTGGTCCCTGCATGGTGTACGCAATTGTGAATGGAGCACTGAATGCAGTCGTTTTTTCCCTGGTTCATCATAATCTCACCACCTTTTTTCTGTGATGCTTTTAGTATGTCCTCAAAAAGAGAAATGATAATGGAAAAATCTGGTGAAAAAGCAGGTTGAAACTGCGTTCAAGCTATGATAGGATGAAATTAAAACGAAAGGAACAATGAATGGTGTCTCCCACTTCCGGAGCGGATTTAACGAAAGCGTTCTTCGGAGAACGGAGGGAACTGCGAAACACAATGAAACTGCGGATTCCGCAGGAAAAGGAGAGCAATATGACAGAGAAAGAAATGAAGGAACGTATCAAACAAAACCGTGAGCTGGTTCGATGGTCCGGCGAAGCCTATGAGTCCGACCAGACATTAAAGCGTCCGCAGCCGCCGCTCGTAAAGGCGGCAATGAGCGGCGAAGCGATTCCTCTTCCGAAAAATTTTGACGATCTGCCTATGAAAAACGATTTTGTCCGTATTTTATATGACCGCCGCAGCAATCGTGTTTTCACGGGAGAGTCCATGGACCTTCTGACAGTGTCCTTCCTTCTGTGGGCCCAGCAGGGAATAAAGGGAATCCGCGGAAATAATTATGCCACGCTTCGTACTGTTCCCAGCGCCGGTTCCAGACATCCTTTTGAATGCTATCCGTTAATTTTTCATGTGTCCGGTTTAAAGCCGGGCCTCTACCATTACCTTCCCATGGAGCATAAGCTGGAACTTCTTCGGGAAATTGATCCGGAGGATGAGACTTTAAAGGAGCAGGTGGTCCAGTCGGTCAGCAGGCAGAAATGGGTATTGAAAGCCAATGTTATTTTCTATTACAGCATTGTGCCCTACCGCGGTGAGTGGAGGTATGCGTTTAACGCCCACCGGGTTATGATGATAGATGCCGGGCATGTGACACAGAATTTGTATCTTGCGTGCAGTGCTTTAAATCTTGGAACCTGTGCAATTGCTGCCATGGATTCCGATCAGGCTTCCGGTCTTTTTTCTCTGGATGGAGAGGATGAATATATTTTCTATTGTTCTCCGGTGGGAACCATATCGGCGGAGAATGAGGACAAGGAACAGGAGTTTTATGCGTTTCTGAAAAAATCATAATGGTATGGTTCTGGTTCTGGAATGGCCCCCCGGAATGTTTTGGCATTCCGGGGGCTTTTTGCCATATAAGGAATCATATCTTATGAATAAAAATTCAAAATAGAAAAAGTTAAAAAAGGAAGTTTCTGAAACGGTCTAAGAGCTTTGAATTTGTGGCAAGCCTGAAAAAAACCGAAATGTAAGGTGAAAATCCGTGGAATTGGGAGTATGGATATTCCCAGGGAGTGGTGGAAGCGTTGTAACATTTATGCAAAAATATACTGAATTTTCGTATATTAGAACCATAAGAGAAATGCTTTCCTGCATGTTGTTAATCAATAATCAACAAAAAAATGAGATTAAAACTTGAACTATTTGTGTATTTATTGTATAATTAAAAAAATGACGAGAAAGGTCCGCAAAAAAGCGGTGATTTTGTCAGGAAAAATACAGGGTTCTCCGGAACCTGATATTCTTAAATTGATGCATCTGGTCATTGACCATGCAAATAAAATTATGAGGTGAGAGATTATGACAAAAAAACTTATGCGCGGCTTAGTACCTGCACTTGTGTTGTCTCTTGCTGTCGGCCTGTTCGCGGGCTGCGGCTCCAGCAATGACAATTCGCAGTCTGCAGCCCCGGCGCAGAGCGAAGCAGCAGGCAGCACTACTGCCAGCAGCGACAACAGCGGAAACAGCGGAAATGCAGGCACATCAACAGCAGCTTCCGGAAAGGATTCTTTAATCATTGCAACAGCCAATGAGACTCCCAGCGTTACCACGAACCTGCACAATGCAGTAGCTGGTGACTATCTGAACAACATGACCCATAACGGCCTGTTCTACACAAGCGATGACTTATCTCCTCAGCCGGCTCTTTGCGAGTCTTATGAGATTGTAAGCGATACGGAGTGGGTCTTCCATCTGAAACAGGGCGTTAAGTTCCACAACGGTACAGAGATGACCGCAAAGGATGTTAAGGCTTCCCTTGAGCTTTGTAAGGAATCTCCGCAGGTACAGCAGTATGGTAACTCTACGGGTACTATCGAAGTTGTTGACGATTATACCATTAAAATCACAACTGACGGCCCGCAGTCTGGTCTTCTTTCCGATCTCTGCCACCATGGTAATGCAATCCTTCCGGCAGATCTGATTGAAAGCGGCCATGACTTCAACAAAGAGCCGATCGGTACCGGCCCATATAAATTAGTTGCATGGAATAAGGGCGAGAGCCTTGAATTCGAAGCCAACGAAGATTACTGGGATGGCGCTCCGGCAATCAAGAAGGTTGTATGGAAGGTTATCCCGGAGGGTTCCTCCAGAACAATGGCTCTTGAGGCTGGTGAAGTTGACCTTATTATCGAAGTTGAGACAACAGACCTTGCCCGTTTACAGGACAATCCTGACATCACAGCATTCAGTGAGGCTGGTACTTCCCATAACTGGATGATGATCAACAATGAAAAGGCACCGTTTGACAACATTGATTTCCGTCGTGCAATCGCTTCCTGTATCGACAAGAACGCCGTTATCCAGGTTGCTCTTAATGGTACCGGTTCCGTATCCGACAGCATGACTCCGGACTGCTTCCCGGGTGTTGTAGCCGATGGCGCTCCCAGCTACGATGTGGAGAAGGCAAAAGAGTACTTTGCCGCTTCCGGCTTAAATCCGGCTGACTGCGGATTCGCAGTTATCTGCTCCGACGACACGAAGCTTCGTGTAGGTCAGGTTATCCAGAGCTGTATCAAAGACGCTCTTGGCATCGACATTACTCTGGAGTCCATGGACCTTGCTACATACCTTGACGTAACCGCAACAGGTGACTACCAGGCAGCTATCGGCGGCTACACCTCCAGCAGCTTACTGGCATATGTACAGGGTGTTTACCACTCTATCTCCATCAACGGTTCCAATAAGACACGTACAAACGATCCTAACATCGACGCTCTTATTGATAAGGTTCAGACCACACTTGATCCGGAAGAGAACGTAAAAGTTGTGAATGAACTTTCAAAGGCTCTTAACGAGCTGTGCCCGCAGGTTCCGTTATACCTGAGAAACAATGTCCGCGCTTACAGAAATGGTCTTCAGGGCTTCAATGTAAACGCAGGCGGCAGCACTTACTATGAGCGCATGAGCTGGGGCAGCAACTAATCACTGCAGCAGCAAAAATACGTTAGGTAACTTGTAAATGCACAAGGCAGGGATTTGCCCTGATGGGTAAGTTTCTGCCTTGATTTAAAATAAGTAGAGGGGAGAGGATCGCACCATATGATCAAGTTTATTATTAAACGTCTTGTGGCACTGATTCCGGTTTTACTCGGCGTATCACTGCTTGTATTTTTTATCCTTGATTTGGCTCCTGGTGATCCTGCAAAAACTGCTCTTGGTGAGCAGGCGCGTCCCGAAGAAATCGAGGCGTTCCGAGAAGAGATGGGGTTAAATAATCCGTTTTTCGTTCGTTATGCAGATTATATGCTTGGACTGGTTCAGGGTGATCTTGGTACATCCTATAAAACACTTGATCCGGTTGGTCAGGAAGTATGGGCCCGTTTGCCAAATACAGCCGTGCTGGCTCTGACATCAACCGTAGTTGCCATTTTGCTGGCGCTTCCGTTAGGTATTATTGCCGCTATTAAACAAAACACGTTGTTTGACGGCATCAGTATGTTCGTATCATTGGTAGGTATTTCAATGCCTGTTTTCTGGATGGGACTTCTTTTAATTCTCATGTTTTCCGTAAAGCTGGGCTGGTTCCCGGTAGCGGGAGCGGATCAGGGAATTAAGAGCCTGGTACTCCCGTCATTTGCACTTGGATTTATGCACATGGCCTCTATTGCCCGTACGACACGAAGCTCCATGCTTGAGACAATCCGTCAGGATTATATTCGTACTGTGCGTGCGAAGGGACTTCCGGAGAAGGAAATTATTCTGCGTCACGCGCTGCGTAACGCATTGATCCCCACAACGACCGTTATCGGCTTACAGATTGGTTCCATGCTTGGCGGTTCCGTTCTTACTGAGAGCGTATTCTCCTGGCCGGGAATCGGACGCTATATGATCCAGTCGATCCAGGGCCGTGATATTCCGTCTGTTATGGGATGTATTATTATCTTTGCGCTCAGTTTCGCAATCATTAACTTAATCGTTGACCTGATTTACGGATTTATTGATCCGCGTATCAAAGCACAGTATAAGTAAGGAGGGGAAAGATAATGAGCAATGTTTCTGTAAAGAAAAAAAGCCAGATCGCTGATGTGTGGAAACGTTTGTGCCGCAATAAAACAGCCGTTCTTGGTCTTGTTATTTTTGGTTTGCTGGCATTAATGGCGATTATTTCTCCGATTGTATTGGACTATGAAACACAGGTCATTAAGGCCGATTATTCCAGCACGCTTCAGGCTCCGTCAGCTGCCCACTGGTTTGGCACCGATGAGCTTGGCCGTGATATTTTATTCCGTGTAATGTATGGCTCCACAGTATCTCTTTCCATCGGTATTGTAACCGTAATTGTAGCGCTGTTCTTTGGCCTTATTTTAGGCGCTGCTGCCGGTTATTACGGCGGTAAGGTTGATATGGTTATCATGCGTATTATGGATATTTTCCTTGCTATTCCCGGTACTCTGCTTGCAATCTGTATCGTGGCTTCTCTTGGAAACTCCATACCGAACCTGGTTATTGCCCAGGCTGTTTCTTCTATACCGACATTCTCCCGCGTTGTCCGCGGCGCCGTTATTACAGCCCGTGACGCCGAGTATGTGGAAGCTGCAAGAGCCATCGGCGCCAAGGATGGAACTATTATTTTCAAAGAGGTTCTTCCTAACAGCTTAGCCCCGATCATCGTTCAGACAACATTACAGGTAGCCACCGTTATTCTGTCCATCGCAGGTCTTTCCTTTATCGGTCTGGGTATCCCGGCTCCGAGACCTGAATGGGGCGCAATGCTTTCCGGCGCTCGTGCATATATCCGCGATTACAGCTATATGTGTCTGTTCCCGGGCCTTGCAATTATGACTACCATTCTTTCACTCAACCTGTTGGGTGATGGTTTGCGTGATGCTCTTGATCCGAGACTGCGTTAAGGGGGTAGCAAAATGAGCGAAAATGTAAAAAATGTGAATTCTGCCGAAAAGGATCTTACTGCGGAGATTAAAAATCTTGTGGTAGAGTTCCGTACGGACTATGGTACCGTGCAGGCATTAAACGGTCTTGATCTTGAAATTGAGCGTGGTAAGACGCTTGGTCTGGTAGGCGAGACCGGTGCAGGTAAGACGACAACAGGTTTATCCCTCCTCCGCCTGATCCCGAATCCTCCGGGAGTTATCGTAGACGGAACCATTAAGCTGGACGGCAAGGATATCCTGAAAATGACAGATAAGGAAATGCAGGCAATCCGCGGTAAGGCGGTTGCCATGATTTTCCAGGATCCCATGACCTCCCTCGACCCGGTTATGACCGTTGAGGAGCAGATTGCCGAGGTTATTAAGCTTCATGAGAAAGATGTGGATGCCACGCAGAGAGCACGTGAGATGCTTGAGCTGGTAGGAATTCCGGGAAGCCGCGGAGGAGAATATCCGCATCAGTTTTCCGGTGGTATGAAGCAGCGTGTTGTTATCGCTATGGCCCTGGCATGTAACCCTGAGCTTCTGATTGCCGATGAGCCTACAACTGCTCTGGATGTTACCATTCAGGCACAGGTTCTTGAGATGATGAAGCAGTTACGTGATAAGTATAATACATCCATGCTTATGATTACCCATGACCTTGGTATCGTAGCTGAGATTTGTGATAAGGTATCCGTTGTTTATGCAGGCCGTGTGATTGAGCATGGTACTCTGGAGGATATCTTCAAGAATACACGTCATCCGTACACGGAGGGACTTTTCAACTCCCTTCCGAATCTGGAAAACCGCCAGGCAGAGCTTAAACCGATTAAGGGATTGATGCCTGACCCCAGCAACCTGCCGAAGGGATGTGCATTCTGTCCGCGTTGTGATTACGCAATGGAAATCTGTAAGACGCAGAAGCCGGAGCGTGTATACCGCAATGATACTCATTACGTTGAATGTCACCTGTATAACAAAGACAATATTCATGAGGGGAAGGTGAACATACGATGAGCACACAGCCGTTGCTTGAAGTTAAAAATTTGAAAAAGTATTTCAAAACGCCGAAGGGAATGCTGCACGCCGTTGACGATGTTACCTTTACCATTGAGAGAGGAAAAACATTAGGCGTAGTAGGTGAGTCCGGCTGTGGTAAGTCCACCACAGGACGTGCAATTTTACGTCTGCTGGAGCCCACCTCCGGTGAGGTCCTCTTTGAAGGTCAGGACGTTGTTAAGCTGTCTGATGAAGAGATGCGTAAAAAACGTACCGAGATGCAGATCATCTTCCAGGACCCGTTCTCCAGCCTGAATCCGCGTAAAACGATCAGCCAGATCATCGCGGATCCACTGAAAATCAATAAGATTATTACAAATAAGGACGAACAGATGAACCGTGTTCGTGAGCTGATGGAGACGGTAGGTCTTGCAGACCGTTTAATCAATACATATCCTCACGAGCTGGATGGCGGACGCCGTCAGCGTATCGGGATTGCCCGTGCGCTGGCCCTGAATCCGAAATTTATCGTCTGCGATGAGCCTGTATCTGCACTTGATGTTTCCATTCAGGCGCAGATCTTAAACCTGATGAAAGAGTTACAGCGTAAGATGGGACTGACCTATATGTTCATTACCCATGACTTATCCGTTGTAAACCACTTTTCGGATGATATCGCAGTTATGTACCTCGGCAGACTGATTGAGAAAGCTCCGTCAGAGGAACTGTTTGCGAATCCGGTACATCCGTATACACAGGCTTTGTTATCTGCGATTCCGATTCCGTCTTTGGATAATAAGCGTGAGCGTATCTTACTGAAAGGTGAGATTACTTCTCCTATCGAGCCGCCGAAGGCATGCCGTTTCGCAAACCGCTGCCCGCATGCAACCGACCGCTGCCGCGCGGAGGAGCCGCCGCTTAAGGAAATTGCTCCAGGACATTTTGTTTCCTGCTTCCTTTGCGATTAATTCCAATAACAGTATCTGTGAGTAATAAATCCGTCCAGAACACCTGCAAGGAGTGTTCTGGACGTTTTTGTCAATTGCAAATGCGAAGGAGAAAACAGAGGATGGAACTGGATATGACGAAGGGCCGGCCAATGTCAGTGCTCTTAAGGTTTGCCTTGCCATTAATGGCTGGCAATGTTTTTCAACAGTTTTATAATATGGCGGATACGATTATTGTTGGACGGTTTGTGGGGGCCGATGCTCTGGCAGCGGTTGGCGCAACCGGGATTATTATGTTCTTACTGACAGGGTTTGCACAGGGAATTACCTCCGGATTTTCCATTCTGACATCGCAGCGGTACGGTGCAGGCGATTTAAACGGCGTGAGAAGGAGTGTGGCGGGCGGCGTTGTTTTGTCAATGGCATCGGCGGCCATCTTAACATTTTTATCTTTGGCGTCCATGAAGCCGCTTCTGCATTTTATGAATACTCCAGCTGATATTTATCGGGAAGCATATACTTACATCATGGTAATCAGCGCAGGAATGGCAGTCACCTTTTTTTATAATCTGTTTTCTGCGTTTCTCAGAGCTGTCGGAAACAGTCGTGTCCCGTTGTTTTTCCTGATTTTTTCATCATGCTTCAATGTGGTGTTGGATCTTTTGTTCGTTTTGCGTTTTGGCTGGGGAACAAAGGGAGCGGCTTTGGCAACCGTTGCGGCGCAGGCGGTTTCTGCCGTTCTCTGTGGCGGATATATCTGTGTGAGGGTTCCGGTTCTGACACCATCGAAAGGAATGTGGAAACCGAATGGACGTGACGCATACTTCCAGCTCTCCATGGGAATCCCTATGGGACTTCAGTTTGCGATTACCGCCTTCGGCGGTATTGTGATGCAGTCGGCCGTTAACTTATTTGGTACAGTGGCTGTGGCATCCTATACAGCAGCGGGAAAATTAGAATCTCTTGCGGAACAGGGGATGGTGGCCATTGGACAGGCTGTCGCAGTTTATGGCGGTCAGAATTTCGGGAAAGGGGATTATAAAAGAATCCGGGAAGGAGTGCGTGCGGCGCTTATTGCAGAAATTACATATGGAATTCTGGCTGCTCTTTGTATGTGCGGCATTCTGGAACCAGCGCTTCGGATTTTCTTTTCTGCGGATGCAGATCTTTCGGAGATGCTTCCGTGGGCGTGGACTTACACAAAAATATGTACGGCTTTTTTTATTCCTCTCAGTACCATTTTTGTTTTCCGTAATATTATGCAGGGATGTGGGTATGGATTTTTGCCTATGGCCGGCGGCATCGTGGAAATGGCGGCGCGTCTCCTTATGGCATTTGCAGCCATGGAGGTAAAAAATTATGCAGCGGCCTGCTTTTGTCATCCGGTTGCCTGGACATCGGCGGCGGTGTTTTTAGGAGTGGCATATTTACGGGTAATGCGGCGTCAGTGAGGCTCAGGGACCGACCCGCAGTTTATGGAGAAGATGTTGAAGAATAAATGATGATGTTCGAGTTATAAGGAGGAAAAATATGATTTTGAAAGTTGCATTGCTTCAGCTGCTTCCGGGGAAAGATCTGGAAGAGCAATTTATGATAGGAAGGGCTGCCTGTGAAAAGGCAAAGGATATGGATGCAGACGTTGCCCTGTTCCCGGAGATGTGGAGCGATGGCTATATGATTCCAGAGGATGAGAAAGTTGTTCATGAATTATCAATTTCCGCTGACAGCGATTTTATTCAGGGTTTCCGAATGCTGGCGGAGAAACTTCAGATGGCAGTCGGCATTACATTTCTTGAGAGACATAACCCCAAACCGCGGAATTCTATGATACTTTTTGACAGAAATGGTAAGCAGGTATTACATTACTCTAAAGTACATACATGTGATTTTGATTCGGAGAAGATGCTGTCATCCGGAGAAGACTTTCATGTTGCTGATCTGGATATCGGCAGGGGGACCGTCAAAGTCGGTTCTATGATTTGCTTTGACAGGGAATTTCCTGAGAGCGCAAGAATCCTGATGTTAAAGGGTGCGGAGGTGGTTCTTGCTCCGAATGCCTGTCCTCTGGAAATAAACCGCCTTGCCGCGCTTCGTACCAGAGCCTATGAAAATATGTTTGCGATTGCCACGTGCAATTATCCTGCCGGACAGCCGGACTGCAATGGGCATTCTGTCGTGTTTGACGGCGTTGCATGGCTGCGTGAGGAACCGGGGGTGCGGGATATGTGTATCTTTGAGGCGCCGGGCGGGGAAGGTGTCTATCTGGCTGAGATTGATTTGGATATGCTTCGGGAATACCGTGCGAATGAGGTGATGGGAAATAAGTACCGCCATCCGGAGAAGTACGGGATTTTAATTTCAAACCGCAAATGAGACTGGGGAATAGATAGAAATGGGAACTGCAGCGTTTCACAAGAACTGAAAACGGAGGTGGAAAATGGCTCAACATTTATCCGTAAGAATACCATGGAAAGATAATGGCTATAACGGCTTTGTCTGTGACAAGCCCTGTTATAACAATGCCTGCCTGAGATTAAAGAATATCTCCGGCAGCAGAGATGATGAACTGGAAGAGAAATTAAGTGGCTGCCCGATCAAAGGGCATGAGGCGGAAATTCCCTGTTTGTCTGAGGGCGGTTGTTTTATGTCACCGGACAGCTATGTACGAATGTCTGTCCACCCGTACAAAGCGAGCAACAAGAAAACGCATGGTCATTTTTACGAGACAGAACTGGTGTACCCGCCTTTCTCCCTTCCGGCAAGACCTTTTGGATGGACCATGCTTTACAAGGCGGATGATGATAATATTGATAATCTGGTACGCAGGTTTGCGATTGATTATGATCCGGCCAGAGAGCCCGATCTGCCGTTTCTTACGAACTGGGTTCAGGATGCCACGAACCAGAGAGCTATCTTCAAAGCCTTTTATGAAGACGTTCAGCCAGGTTCTTCTCTGGTAATTCCGTATGCGAAGCAGGTTCCGTTTATTGATGATGCCAAACGTGTGGTTATGGGCATCGGCAGAATTACGTCTATAACGGAACCGCCGGAGCATAACCATACGGATTCTGGTGATTTACGTTCCATCCTCTGGGAGACCATGCTTGGTCATTCGATTCGTGATGACAGAAAAGACGGTTTCCTGCTTCCATATCGTGAGATGATGGAATATGCTTCCGAACATCCGGAGTTTGACATAAGAACCGTGACGGTCTTTGCAGAGGATGATTATTTTGATGAGTTCTCTTACGCAACAGAACAACTGTCTTATGACGCGGTAATCAGCGTATTACTCCAGTCGATCAAGGCTCTGGAGATTATTAAAACGTGTATTCCGGGCAACTGGAAAGAATGTATTCTTTGGGCAAAACAGCGTCTCCAGGAAGTCTGGCGTGACCGCGGACCATTCCCTGGTCTCGGAGTTATGCTTTCTGTGATTGGATTCCAACGGGGAGAAGTCATTGCCAAAGAAATAAAGAAACATGTAGATGATGTATCCCGGTATGAGGAAGTCGTGGAAGCGGCTTTTTGCGCTCCCCAAAAGTATTTCTCTCAAAAAGTGCCTTCTGTGTTAGGAAAAACGGAACTGGATACGTTCCGTTCCCTGCCGGCGGAGCGCAGGCAGCTGTTTTGGCTTCTTGCGAGAATGTCATTGACAGAAATTCAGGCATACCACGTATATTACCGCGAAGAACGAAAAAAGATTGGATTTTTGTGCTTTGATGCAGAGATCATTATGAATCCTTATATTCTGTACGAGAAAACAAGACGGGCAGCTTTTGAAGTGGTTATCCCGGTTAAGAAAATCGATATGGCGGTATATCCACCGGAAGAAATTAGAGATACAAACCCGCTGCAGGTGCCGTCCGCACTGGAATCCCGCAATGACAAACGTCGTGTTAGAGCGTATTTTATCAGTATTTTAGAACATCACGCCATGAATGGGCACACGGTATATCCGGTTGACAAGCTGATTGGGGACATCAACAGTCTGGCTGTTGAGCCGTCCTGCCAGGTAACCAGTGATATTATCCATGGATTTTCTTCCTTCCTGGAAGAAGAACTACAGGTGATTGCGTGTGTAAATGGAGAAAAAACATATCAGCTCAACAGACTGTTTGAGATGGATGAGGTGATCCGCTCTTCTGTCACTAAGCGCCTGAAAGGAGCCAGACATGAAATTGATGAAAACTGGCGTGAAATTATAGACAATGCTTTTGACGGACAACCGCAGTCAGAATTTGAGGAGCGGGCAAGAACAGAAAAGGCGGCAGTCCTTAAAGAACTTGCAGAGTCCCGCCTGTCTGTCCTGATCGGCGGTGCCGGTACCGGTAAAACAACACTCCTTGCATTGCTGTGTAAATCGGAACAAATCAGAAATGGCGGAGTACTGCTGCTGGCTCCGACAGGGAAAGCGAGGGTCCGTATGAGCCAGGCTATGCGTATGCAGGGGGTTGACAGCACAGCGAAAACGGTGGCTCAATTCCTGAGCGAGAGCAGGCGTTTCAATGGATATACCATGGAGTATCATCTTTCCAATGAGGATGCCGGGAGTGTTCCGTTTACAGTCATTATTGATGAGAGCTCCATGCTGACGGAAGAAATGTTTGGCGCATTACTCCAGGCGCTTCGAAAAAAGGCAAAGAGAATTATTTTTGTCGGGGATCCGAATCAGCTGCCGCCTATTGGATCCGGACGTCCTTTTGTGGATTTGGTACGATATCTGAATCACGACATTAAAGCGTTTCCAAGGGTTGGAAAGGGGTTTGGTGAACTTACAGTTACCATGCGTCAGCTGTCAAGGGATGGCGTTCCACGGGGCGATACGGAGCTCTCCAAATGGTACACGGGTGATTCTGAGAATTTGGATGACAGTATCTTCATCAAATTGCAGGACGGAGAGCTTGGAGAGCACGTTTCGTTCAAAAGGTGGTCTACGCCCGAAGAACTGGAGCAGAAAATTTTCGAAACGATTGCAGAAGAAACCTGTATGGAGGATGTTGATGATATTCAGGGATTTAATGTTTCTATTGGCGGTACGATAAATTCCGGCTGGATGAATTTTGGTTCGGATCCTAAGAAAATTGAGGATTGGCAGATTCTTTCCGCATATCGAAACGATGCAGCCATCGGGACAGCGACAATCAACCGGTATATCCACGAAAAATACCACTCTCAGGAAATGATGACGCTGAGAGACTGCAAGGTTCGCGGAACCCGCAATCTGCTTGGAACGGATGGTATCGTTTTTGGTGATAAGGTAATTAATGTACGTAATCAGAAGCTCAGGAGCTATAATGTGAAAACGCGATCGGCTGAGGATGGATATGTCGCCAATGGGGAAGTTGGTATTGTCGAAAGAATTTGGCAAAAGCCTAAGGATAAAAAGAATACCCATCAGGTCGTATTTTCGTCACAGCCGCATTGTAACTACAACTGGCTCTCAACCGTTGCCGAAGAAGGAACCTCTGACCTGGAACTTGCATATGCCCTTACTGTCCATAAATCTCAGGGAAGCGAGTTCGGAAAAGTGATTCTTGTTTTAGGAGAGCCGGGAGGATTGCTTTCTAAAGAATTGCTTTATACTGCGATTACAAGACAGAAAGACAAACTGGTGATTCTCTATAATGATGGTGCTTACCATCTGAGAGACTATGCATCGGTATCTTACTCTGAAGCTGCCAGAAGATTTACCTGTCTTTTTGAGGCGCCTGATATTGTCGAATATAAGCAGAAGTATTATGAACAGGCTCTGATCCACAGAACACTCAAAGGCGACCTGGTTCGCTCAAAATCGGAAGTTATCATTGCCAATATGCTGTATGAGGCAGGGATTGAATATGAGTATGAAAAAGAGCTGGATTTGGGCGAAGACGGCATTCGTATTCCGGATTTCACCATCGAGGATGCGGAAAGCGGCCTCTGTTTCTACTGGGAGCATTGCGGCATGCCCGGTGACGCGGCATACAACAGACATTGGAAAGAGAAGCAGGCGCTCTATAAAAAGCATGATATTGTGGAGGGGGAAAACCTGATTGTATCAAAAGATTCGCTTAACGGTGGAATTGATTCTTCGGAGATTAAACGTTTGATTGATATGTATTTGAGCTAATCTCACCAATTTTGTGCTGCCTTGGCCCAATATCTGAACGAGGACATTGCGGCTTTGCTTGACCTTATCGGAAATGGCAAGCTGGGGGTAGCTGAAAAAGCGACAGAGGTATCCCCCAATATATAGTCCTGCTGCAATCTGCTGTCATTTAACAGTAACTGTCCGCAATTCGCTGTCAACGGTACCATCTGGCAGCAGATGTATAGATCCATCCTCTTTTGCATAAAATATTTGTGTATTGTTGTGTATTTCCCTTGATATATTATGTATTGTTGTGTATAATATTCTTGTAAGGAGGGCAGTAATGAACCCACGGAACACAGCGATCAAGGACCTGAATAATAGCGGTTATCAGTTCAAACGGAGCGGAGGGAACCACGATATCTACTACAATCCGCAAACAAAATATTCCATTCCCTTGAAACGTGGCCATTTTGATGAAGACGATCTCCGCTACATACGCAAAGAAATCAAACAGGGTGGGAGGTAAATTCTCCCTGCCGTCAGCAAAGGAGGCTGAACTATGAAATATATCTATACCGCAACATTCGTACCTAATGAGGACGAAACCAAATATTACTGCAGGGTGCCGGATCTTCCCGGATGCATTACAACCGGCAGCAGCATCGATGATGCCATTGAAATGATTACCGATGCCGCTAGTGGATGGCTCGTTGTGGCAGAAGATGAAGGGAACGAAATCCCGGTTCCCACTCCCCAGCATAAGTTGGATATTCCGGAAAATGCCATCTGCTCCATCATTCGCATTGATACATTCGCATATCGGGCGGCAACTGATACCAGAGCAGTCCGTAAAAACGTCTCACTTCCTGCATGGATGGCCACCCTGGCAGAAAAGCGCGGTGTAAATTGCTCCCAGGTTCTCCAGGATGGACTTATACAACTGCTTAATGCCGGCCATGCAAGATAAGGCTGATCTGTTCGGGTTATAGCCAAAAAGAAAAGGCGTATGCGTTGTGCATATGCCTTTTATACTGCCTATGAAATTCCAACTGCTCAACCCTGTCCGTAAGTTTCTCTGCGCTAATATATTCCGCATCTTTGATTCTCGAAATCAACTGCATGGAACATATATGCAGTAATTCTAATACGCTACTTTTTAATGTCCTGAACAATACATATAAAATAATCAGGCCTCCAACGATCCCGTCCAATTTCTTTTCAGTATTTTTTCATGCCACTGTCCTCTTCTTTATGAGAATATATGATTGTCTTTTTATACTTTAATCCCGATTGGTAGGGACAAAGGTTATTTAGGGGCAGACTGGATTCTTCACTGGGGATAAAGTTACCGTGAAACGCTAACAGGGGCTGTTTCCTATTACGAAGGATGAGCTAGTGATAGAGTATGAAAAATAAACATAGACAAAGGCCGCCTTTGCAGTATAATAGAAAAAGCAACAAGCCAGTAGTTGGAGGAATATTTTAAAATGATTGAAACAGAAAGCCTGATTCTTGATAAAGCAAAGTTTTCAGATTGGAAGGAATTGTATTATAATGTCTGGTCACAGCCGGAAAGTGCAAAATATATGGCATGGAATATTACTACAAGCGAAGAAAACGCTAAAATAAGAATCATGAAAACCATTGAATTCCAGAAGGAGCATGATACGTATCTGGTTTATGAAAAATCAAGCGGTAAGGCGATTGGGTTTGCCGGTGTAGAAAAAATAGAACCTTACATATATCAGGAGGCAGGGATATGTCTGGGGCCGGCTTATGTAGGGAAAGGATTTGGAAAGCAGATTCTTCAAGGTCTGATTCAGTATTGCAAAGAAGAATTTGGTGCAAAAGAGTTTCTTTATTCAACAAGAGAGGAAAACAGGGCTTCCAATCGATTGGCAAAGTCGTTAGGTTTTGCAGTGATTTCTTCAGTGCCTAAAACGGACGGCAAGGACGGACACAGTTATCATCTTTTGCAATATCGTTTAAAACTATAACTGCCTATTTAGTGGGGCTGAATAAATAATGAATGAAAAAAACTGCCAGATGAGAACTTTGGGATTGGCGGTAAACGGAAAGGGATTGGAGATAATGGATGTCCCGGAATTTTTTTGCACATACGGAAGAACTGGACTAGCTGAATGGAAAATTCCCCCTGACAATTGAAACCGTTAAGGAAATGGTGGTTGAACGTTGTGACCTGCCGGACGGGAAGTTTCATTATGGCAGCGGTACATATTGTTATGGTGACTGGGGAGTATGGCTGTAAATGAGATATTTGCAAAGGAGATATTATGCTTAAAAATATACCGTCTCAATCAATTATGACGGATTTACTTGGAGAATCCTTGTATGAAGTTTGGCAAGCGTTATGTTCGGCTATTGATGAAAAATATGATATGGAACAGTTATGGAATACTGGAGGTAAGAATTGGGTTTACGAGTACAAGTACCGCAGAGGGGGAAAGACCCTTTGCAGCTTATACGCGAAAAGCAATTGTGTTGGTTTTATGATTATTTTTGGAAAAGATGAGAGAACAAAATTTGAAGCTATAAGGGGTACTCTTTCTGCCGCTGTCTGCAGGCAATATGATGAGGCAAAAACTTATCGTGATGGAAAATGGGTTATGTTTGAACCGACCAATACGGCTGATTTTGATGATTACATGAAATTGCTGGCTGTCAAAAGAAAACCGAACCGGAAATCTTAAAATATGGTATATTCAAAAATATTTGAAATTACCTATTGACCCTCACGGAACGTCATGGGCTAAAGTGGACATATCAAGAACAGGAGGCCGATAGCTATGAGGACAGTAAAGGAAGTATCAGATTTGACAGGTATCAGCGTGCGCGCGCTCCACTATTATGATGAAATCGGGCTGTTAAAGCCGACTGGCAAAAGTGAAGCGGGATACCGGCTTTATGACGATAAGGCACTGGAAACATTACAGCAAGTGTTGTTCTTCCGTGAGTTTGATATTCCTTTGAAGGAAATTAAAGCGGTTATGGCGAATCCGGCTCTTGACAGGAACCATATTTTACAAATGCAGAGGAAAATGCTGACAATAAAAAAGGAGCGTATGGAACGCCTGATTGCCAGCATTGATGACATCCTGAAAGGGGAAAACAAAATGGATTTTACAGTTTTCAGTAAAACAGAGATTGAGGAAATGTTCCAGACTATGGTGGAGCATATGCCGGAGAACATGAGAAACATCGCGATAAAAGAATTTGGAAGCATGGAACAATGGAAAAAGCATTACATGGAAGTCGTATCTTCTGAAAAAATGCAGAAAGGGTATGCGAAGGTAGTCGAATGGTATGGCGGGAAAGATAAATTTTTATCTGTCTCCCAGAATTCTGTCAGCAAAGAAGTTGCAGAAAGCTATAACAAACGGATGGAAGCAATTTTACAAAAGCTGGCTGCGAAACGGGATTGCGCCGTGGATTCTTTTGAAGTAAAAGAGATTGTCGGGGAATATGGTTTTGTTATGAAACAGTTCTCACAGATAAAAGAGGAAAAAGGATTCATGCTAGCGCAGGCGCAGTATTACCGCAATGAAAAAACCAGGCTGATGACAGATGAAAAGTACGGAGATGGAGCTTCGGTTTTTTTTGCACGGGCAATTGAGTCCTTTTATGGGAAAGAGTAAAGAAAAGGGCAAATGACAGATTGCCTGCGTCTTGGGACAAAGCTGTACGGAGAGTCAAATTTGCGAGATAAAAATATGTCCGGTGATGTGTGGAAGCGTATCCATGCATTACCGGGCATTTTTATTTATCTCGTTCCATAGTTTTGTCGATAGCATGGCTCATAAATGCAGTTGTATTTTCACTTATGAAAGCTGCACGTTCCTGAATGATGGAATGCTTCTCATCAGGGGTGACACGGACTTTGATTTCAACAAAACGGCCATTATATTTTTCGCTGGCTCTACGGCGGAGGTGCATGGACAGAGCGATTATAACTACAAATCCAAACCAACAATTATGTTAAAAAGACGGTGGTTAGAAAATAACTTCTCATGACAGCAAAAACATATAACTCGCAAAAATTTTCAGTAGAAGTTGTGAAATCAGTTCGAATAGGATATAATTATTGAAGAAATTTGCGATAACTTGCAAGAATTTTCAGTAGAAAGTAGGATTGATGGAGGCCATGCAGACTGCATCGAGAAAGGCTTTCAGGAGGGCTTTCTGCTAAGATCAAGGAATGGCCTGACGGGCTTTCTTTCGTGTACATAAAAACAGAGAAGACATCATTGGAAAAATAAAAAAAGTGCCAATGAATACTTGACACATACACTACGAAAAAATCAATGGAATTTGGGCCTCGGGCATGGTATGATATTCATATCGCCTCGGGGCTCTTTTCATTGGTGAAGGAGTAGAAAAATCATGAGCGAAAAATGACGGGATAATAAAAACCGTATATTACGCAATGGATGACATTGATTTGAAAGAGGGCAGGCTTAGGACTGAACGCCAGTTACAAAGAATGCGATATATGCAACACATCAGGGAGAAGTACAACAAGATCTATATAGTACAGATACCGTATGTGACGCCGCATGTGTGCAGGCATACGTTTTGTTCCAACAAGACAAACAGCGGAATGAATCCCAAGGCATTGCAATACATCATGGGCCATTCGGACATCGGTGCTACGTTGAACACCTACATGCACATCGGTTATAAGGACACAAGCAGAGGAATGAAAAAGTTGAGCAATGCCTGAAAAAGCCGAGTAGTACAAATTTTCAATTTACTACTTTTCAGTGCCAACATATGTCGGGATAAGTCAGGATAAGCCGAAATATGCCGAAAAACCAGATGAATCTGAAAACGCCCAAAAATCAAGAAGAAGCACGATAATACAACTTATGCAAGGAGTTTAAAATAGATGATTAAAATATTATTTGTGTGTCATGGCAACATCTGCCGCTCCCCCATGGCTGAGTTCGTTTTCAGGGCCCTGGCTGCCCAATCCGGTCTGTCGTCCCGGGTCCGGGCGGCTTCAGCCGCTACCAGCGACGAGGAAATCTGGAACGGAATTGGGAATCTGGTATATCCGCCGGCGAGGGACGAGCTGGCGCGGCATGGGATTTCGTGCGAAGGGAAACGGGCAGTGCAGCTTTGCCGGCAGGATTATGGGAAATATGACTATTTGATTGGAATGGACGGTGCAAATGTCCGGAATATGAGGCGGATTCTTGGCGGGGATTCGGAAGGGAAAATTTTTAAGATGATGGAGTTTGCAGGAGACGGCTGGAAACTTGCGGTGTCCGGGAAACGGGAGATGGAGCGGGCCGCGGATGTGGCAGACCCATGGTATACGCGAGATTTTGGGGCAACCTGGAGAGATGTGGAGGCGGGATGCCGGGGATTACTCTTGTTTCTCAGGGAGACTTATGGATGGTAATGGGAACGGCTTGTGGAGGAAACGGTGATGAAGTTTTTACATCTTTCTGATCTGCACATCGGGAAGCGGGTGCATGAATTCTCGATGCTGGAGGATCAGCGGTATATTTTGAGGCAGATTCTCGAAATCGCCAGGAGGGAACGTCCGGACGGGGTAATTCTGGCCGGGGATGTCTATGATAAGCCGGTGCCGCCGGCGGAAGCGGTACAGGTGATGGATGAGTTTTTGACGGCTCTTGCAAAGGCAGGAGCCGCTGTTTTCATGGTCAGCGGAAATCATGATTCGCCGGAGCGTGTCGCTTTCGGGGCGGAGTTAATGAGCGGAGGGGGCGTATATGTGTCGCCTGTTTATGACGGAAGGGTGAGGAACATAGAGCTTCGGGATGCTTACGGAACAGTAAAAGTGTGGCTGCTTCCTTTCGTGAAGCCTGCCGTCCTGCGCCATGTGTTTCCGGAGGAGGAAATCCAAAGCTTTCAGGATGCGGTGCGCGTGGCCATAGAGCATGCGAAGATCGATCCGGAAGAGAGAAACCTGCTGGTGGCCCATCAGTTTGTGACGGGAGCGGCCAGGTGTGAGTCGGAGGAGCTTTTTGTTGGAGGACTTGATAATGTGGATGCGGCGCTGTTTGACGCATTTGATTATGTGGCGCTGGGGCATATCCATAGCCCACAGCATGTGCAGCGTGAGAATGTCCGATATTGTGGGACGCCGTTAAAATATTCTTTTTCCGAGGCGGGACAGGAGAAATCGGTGACGATGGTGGAGCTTTTTGAAAAGGGAAACGTGGTGCTGCAAACGCTTCCCTTACTTCCGCTCCGGGATATGAGGACGATTCGGGGAAGCTATATGGAGGTGACAGCCAGGAGCTTTTATGAGGGAACAAACCGGGAGGATTATGTGCAGGTGACACTGACGGACGAAGAGGACATCCCTGACGGAATGCAGAAATTGCGGGCAGTGTACCCGAACCTAATGCGGCTGGAGTATGACAATACGCGTACGCGGGAGAACCGGGAAGTAGACGGGTCCTCGGAGAGGTTGAAGGAAAAGTCGGAGCTAGAACTTTTTGAAGAATTTTATGAAAAACAGAATAATCAGCCCATGAGTGAGGAACAGAAGCGCTTTGCCATGAGACTGGTTGGAGAGCTTCGGGGTCAGCAATGACGGATAAGGGATGTTTCCCGAAGGAGCGGAAGAAAGACGGGGAGGGAAAAACGGGAGCGTAAAAACAAAAAGGAAGTGAAAACAGGAGAAAAGGAAGCAAAACAAAGAGAACAGGAGAAAGAAAAGCAGGAAACACGATAGGAAGGTATGAGGTGAAAGTATGAAGCCGGAGAAGCTGATTGTCAGTGCGTTTGGGCCCTATGCGGCGGAGACTGTGATTGATTTTACGAAGCTTGGAGAGAGCGGGCTGTATCTGATCACAGGAGATACAGGAGCCGGAAAAACGACAATTTTTGACGCAATTACATTTGCACTCTATGGAGAGGCCAGCGGCGCGGTCCGTGAGGCGGGGATGTTTCAGAGCAAATATGCGAAGGCAGGGACGCCGACGTTTGTGGAGCTGACATTTTCAAGTCATGGGAAACGGTACTGTGTCCGAAGGAATCCGGAGTATGTGCGGCCGAAGGGGCGCGGCCAGGGCATGACAACCCAAATGGCCGGAGCAGAACTGCGATTTTTCGACGGGCGGCAGCCGCTGACAAAGATGGGGGAGGTTACCCGGGCTGTGGAAAAGCTTCTTGGTCTGACCTACGGACAATTTACCCAGATTGCCATGATTGCTCAGGGGGATTTCCAGCGGCTTTTGCTGGCGGATACTGTGGAGCGGGGGAAGATTTTTCGTCATATTTTTCACACAGAGTTATTTAAGGAACTGCAGGAACGGCTTCGTGAGGCGAAGAATGTCTGTGACGGAGAGTATAAGGAAATTAAACGGAGCATCGGACAGTCCATGAGCGGCGTGACATGTCCGGGGAGTCCGGAGCTTTCGGAGAGGCTTTCGGAATTAAAGAAAGCGAAGTTTGAGGGGCAGGTGGAGAATGGACTTACGCTTTTGGAAGAAATCATGGAGCAGGGCGAGGCAGGGCTTCGGGACATGGATATGGAGCTTTCAAAGCTTGATGAAAAAATCCGGGATCAGGCCGGGTACCTGGAGCGGCTCCGGCAGAATGAGAACAGGAAGGCATTGCTAACAGAAAAGGAGAAGGAGCAGAGCGCCTTTCTTGTGGATTTTGAGAAAATCCGGAGCATGAGGGAGCATGCGAACCAGGCGGGAAGTGAGATTGAGACGCTGGAACAGACGCTTACGGAATGCCGGCAGCGGACGGAGCGGTACGCAGAGCTTTCGGAGAAGGAACAATATTCCGGCGTTTTGCAGGAGCAACAGGTTCAGGAGAAGGCGGGGATTTCAGAGCTTACGCTGAAAATAGCAGAGCTGGAAGCGTGGATTTTAGAGAAACAGGCACGAAAGAGTTCTCTCGCCTCCATCGGAGAGGAACGGGAGCGCCTTTTGGGGAGACTTGAGCGGACCAGGAGCCGAAAACAGGAAATTGACAGGGGGCTATGGGAAATTCGGATGGCGGTTTCGGAGGAGGCGCAGGAGCGGGAGAGCGCCGATGGGATGGACATGCGCCTGCATGCCATCGGGGAAGAGCTCTCGAAGGCTGTAGAAACGGTCAAAAGCCAGGAGGGGCTGGATGTCCGGCTCTCCGAGCTTTCGGGAAGACGACAGGAGCTGGAAGGACAGCGGGCCAGACTTCTGGACGATTATGACAGATGGAAGTACGCAAAGAAGGAATTCATGGACCAGGAGCACATCCGTCTTGAACTGGAAGAACGGGAGGAATCGGCGGAAAAACGGCGGGGCCTTCTGGAGAGAGGGCTGGAGGCGCGAAAGGGCATCGAAGTGCAGGAGCGCGAACTGCGTCATGAGGAGAAAGCCTGGGAAGACAGAAAGCGGCTTTCGGATTCTCTGGACGAACAGGTCGGGGCCGGGAAGGCACAGGTCCGGCTGGCGGAGGAAGCGCACCTTTTGGCGGAAAACGCGATGGAGCGGATGCAGGAGGAGAAGCGGCGGCTTAAGGGACAAAAAGAGGAGATTCTCGAGGCGGAGCGGCGGCTTTCTGTATGGGAACAAGAGCGGATGCGGCTCTTCGAGCGGGAACAGGCGGTGAAACGGCTGTCAGAAAAGCTGAAGACTCTGAATATGCTGTTGGAACAGCAAGGAAGCAGGCGGGAGGAGTATGTAAAGGCCTCGAATGCTCATGGCAGGGCTCTGGATGAATATATCCGGGTGGAGCAGGAATTCTATGATGCCCAGGCAGGAATTTTGGCCCGGAAGCTGGTGGAAGGGGAGAAGTGCCCAGTCTGCGGAGCCATCCATCATCCATGTCCGGCAGCCTTAAGGGAGGGGGCGCCGGAAAAAGAGGCAGTCGAGGAGAAGAGAAGGGCGGCGGACCTGGCAAAGGAGCACATGGCGGAGGCCAGTGCGGCGGTGCGGCAGGGAGAGTCTAGAATTCAGGAGAAGCGGGAGGAGATTTCCAGAGAAGGCGAGGAGCTTTTTGGGGCAGAGGAACCGAACGGAATACAAGGGGATTCCTTCTATATAGATAAGGCGGCAAAAGAGTCGGAAAGAATCCAAAGAGAGATAGAAGACGGAGAACGGGATGCGGGCGTTATGGCCGGTTTGGTCAGGAAGAAGGCCGGGACGGACGCAGGTCTGGTGCGGCTGGAAAAAGAGCTTGCCGGGCAGGAACAGTGCCTGAAAGAGGCGGGAGAGGGGCTGGCAGCTGCGCGGACTGCCCTTGAGGCTGTAGTCCGGCAGCGGGAGACATTTTTAGAAAGTCTTCCGGAAGGCATGGATGTTTCAAAAGGCCTTCGGGAGGCCGAAACACAGCTAAGACAGGTTCAGGCGGAGGCAGAGCAGTATCGAAGGGATTTTAAGGCGCTTGAAGAGACCAGGAAGGAACTGGAGAGGATTAGGCAAGAGCTGGGCACATGCAGACAGGCGGCTGGGACAGAGCATGGAAAGCTGCAGGCGCTGGAGCGGCAGATTCAGATGGAGCTGCCGGAGATGGAGACTCTCATGGATGTCTGGCGCAGTGCACCGCTGCAGGCGGACAAAGCAGACGAGGGTCAGTGGACTGACAGGATTGAGTCCGCACTTCGGACAGCTGCAGAGGCCGTCGGGGAGATGGAGAAGGAAGAGACACAGGTGAAGGAGGCGCTCCAGGAGCGGTCCGCGCTACAGAAGCGGATGAAAGACCTGGAGGAGGCAAGGGAGACATGCCGGAAGAACAGGGAAGTGTGTCTGCGGAAGCTGGAGAGCTGCAGGGAGAGGGTCCGGCAGAGCAGAACGCGGCTGTCGGAGAATGTTTCTGATGCCCTGCGGCTTTTGAAAGAGGATGCTGCGGAGCCAGCAGAAACAAATCTTTGCCCGGAGTATCTGCAGGCCTGCGAAAAAAGGGAGGCACCGGAGGGAGACTCTGCAAGAGCCGTCAGCGAGGCTCTTGCCCGTGTTCTGACGGCTTTGGAGGGAGCTCTGGAGAAAAACAGAAAGAAAAGGGAAATCCTCCTTTGTCTGGAATCAGAGATTCCCGCTCTGGAGTCGGAGCTTTCCGTCTGCAAAAAGAACATGGAGGAGCGGAAGCTGCGCCTTGCCAGACTGGAAACGGAGCATGCCGGACTTATAGAACAAGCCGGCGCCGTCAGGGGCCTTCTGGGTGCCATGACGAGAGAGGAAAACGAGAGCAGGGAGCGCGAGGCCCAAGAGCGGCTGACAGGTCTTTTGAAGGAAAGAGAGCAGGCGGAGGAGCTGTATCAGAAACAGCTCCAGATACAGGCGGGCTTTGAAGAGGCGATTCGCTCCCTGAAAGGACAGATGGACCCGGCTTTGACAGAGACCTTAGAGAGCGCAGAGCAGAGGCTTCGGGAATTCGAGACAGAAAGGGAAAACCGCAAAGAGCGTCGGGCAAAACAGTATGCCGACTGCAGTGCCAACCGGCAGATCTATGAGACAGTCCTCACACGCCGCGGCGAGATGGTGGAGGCAGAACGGAAATATTCGTGGCTTCGGGCATTGTCGGATACGGCCAACGGAAATTTGTCGGGAAAGCATAAGGTGGAGCTGGAGACTTATGTGCAGATGACGTATTTCGACCGGATTCTGCAAAAGGCGAATGTACGGCTGATGACCATGACCAGTGGACAATACGAGCTGGTGCGAAAGCGTGAACAGGACTCGAAAGTTGGAAAAGTAGGACTGGATCTGAACGTGATCGACCATTATAACGGCACGGAAAGAAGCGTAAAGACGCTGTCCGGCGGTGAGAGCTTTACGGCTTCGCTCTCTCTGGCTCTGGGGCTCTCGGACGAGATCCAGAGGAATGCCGGCGGGATCCAGCTGGATGCCATGTTCGTGGACGAGGGCTTCGGGACTCTGGACGAGGAGGCCTTAAACCAGGCCATGAAGGCATTAAACGGACTGGCGGAGGGAAGCCGGCTGGTGGGGATCATTTCCCATGTGGCGGAGCTTAAGGAACGGGTTGACAAGAAGATCGTGGTAACGAAGAAGCGCGGCAGCGCAGGGCTCGGAAGCCAGGCGGAAATACAGGCATAGCGTAGACTTTTTGGTCTGGTCAATCCGATTTCCATCTTACAGTCTCTAAAAAACAAAAACGCCCCCTGATGTCTGCGGCTGTATCCACAGACATCAGGGGGCGGAATCATAAGAGTTCCTACATAAAGATATACTTCAGAATAAACAGCACTGCCAGAATTATCATCACCGGATTCATCTTCTTGTCTTTTCCGGCTACCAGGTTAATCACCACATAGGAGACAACTCCCATGGAAATACCCTCGGAGATGCTGTAAAAGAACGGCATGGCGGCGATGCAGATGAAGGCGGGGATGCCCTGGGAGGGATCTTTGAAGTCGATTTCCGTCACGGCGCCCAGCATGTAGAAGCCTACGACGATTAAGGCCGGAGCTGTGGCGAAGGAAGGAATGGCTAAAAAGACCGGGGACAGGAAGAGGGACAGCAGGAATAATACGGCCGTTGTTAATGAGGTCAGTCCTGTACGTCCGCCTTCGGATACGCCGGAGGCGCTTTCCACGAAAGTGGTCACAGTGGAAGTGCCCAGCACGGCGCCGGCGGTGGTGCCGACGGCATCGGCCAAAAGAGCGCCTTTGATTCGCGGGAGTTTTCCCTCTTCGTCCAGCATATCCGCTTTGGAAGCAACACCGATTAAAGTGCCGATGGTATCAAAGATGTCTACAAAGAGGAAAGCGAACACAATGACGATGAATTCCAGAATCGGAACGCCTTCCAGGCTGAATTTGCCCAAAATGGGCGCCAGACTGGGAATGGAAATTCCATTGGAAAAATCAGGCAGAAGGCTGTAAAAGCCCAGATCGCCATTGGGAACGTAAAGCCCGGCAAACTGGCAGATAATTCCAAGGGCCCAGGTAATTAAAATTCCCCAGAGGATGTTACCCTTGATATTTTTTACTACCAGGATTGCGGTGATAATAACGCCGACGACAGCTAACAATACGGTGATTCCCACGTCCTGAAAAGAAGCGGTCAGGCCGTTAAGGGTCTGATTATAGCCGTCCAGGGAGAAGAGGCTCACCAAGGTGGCGCCGCCGATGACAATTTTTGCATTCTGCAGGCCGATGAAAGCAATGAAAAGGCCGATTCCCACACTGACTGCCTTTTTCAGGTTGAAGGGAATGGAATTGAAGATAGCTTCACGCACATTGAAGACAGACAATACGATGAAGATGAGGCCCTCCGCCAATACTGCGGCGAGAGCCACCTGCCAGGAATATCCCTTGCCCAGAACAACCGTGTAAGCAAAGTAGGCATTGAGGCCCATGCCAGGAGCGAGGGCAAAGGGGTAGTTGGCAAAGAGCGCCATACAAAGGGTGCCGATGAAAGAAGCAACGGCGGTTGCGGTAAACACGGCCCCGTGATCCATTCCGGATGCGGAAAGAATGTTGGGGTTCACGGCCAGTATATAGGCCATGGTCATGAACGAGGTGATGCCGGCCATGATTTCTGTTTTCACGTCCGTGTGGTTTTCTTTCAGGTGAAAAAACTTTTCCAGACTCATACTTGTTCTCCAATCTACTACAATATATTTATGGTTCATACCCCTTACAGCCAGTAAGGAATTATACGGCGAATGCCGCGAGAATGAAGTATCTGCGCCGCGGAGAATATAATGCGGCGGCGGCTTTGTTAAAAATATGTCATTATAAAGGCCGCCACGATCTCCATCCCCAGATGGAGGTCTTTTACGTTTAAGAATTCCTCACGGGTATGGGCTCCGGTTCCCATGTGTCCGCCAAAGCAGATGGCAGGGATTCCAGTGGAGAGGGGGATGTTGCAGTCAGTGGAGCCGGAATGGCAGTCAACCCGCTTTCCTGTAAAGGCCTCGATGATGCTCTGGGCTTTTTCAATGAGGGCGTCCTGCGTCTCGCGGTTTACGTCTCCGGTACAGGGACGTTCTCCCAGAAGCTCACACTCAAGCTCAACTTTATCCATGTTCCGGTAAGAATCCAGCACGGAAAGGAAGAACCGGTTCATGGAGGCCAGGCTTTCGCGGACATCGGAGCGGTATTCAAACCGCATTTCCGCATATTGTGCGATGGTATTGATGGAAGTGCCTCCGGTAATGGTGCCCACATTATAGGTGCTTCGTCCGCCTGCGGGCACTTTGTAAGTATACAGAGTATTAATAATAGAGGAAAGTACCTGAATGGCGTTTAAGTTCCCGAACTTTCCATAGGAATGGCCGCCCTCGGTGTGAACGCCCACCCGGTAACGGAGGGAGCCCACCGCATCTGTGACAATGGAGTCATAAGAACCGTCCAGGGCAATCAAAACGGAAAGCTTTCCTTTATAATCTTCCAGAAGCTGACGGCAGCCCTTTAAATTTCCAAGTCCCTCCTCGCCGGAGCTTGCCACAAACAGGATTCCCTGTTTGGGAACGTAATTGTTTTTTGTAAACCAGCTTGCCAGGAGCATCATGATGGCCAGATTGGAGGTATTGTCGCCGACGCCGGGGCAGCGCATGATGTCGCCGTCATAGACCACATCAAAGGGAGTCGTGTCAGGGAATACTGTGTCGGAATGGGCCGTAAAGGCCACAAGATTGGCCTGCTCTTCACAGTGGAAGGGATAGATCACGTTTAAGGCCTTGTCGATGTAGGCGCCTTTGCAGCCTTCTTTCTCAAACCAGTCACGGATAAACTCTGCCCGCAGCTCTTCGTGATTGGACGGAGAGGGGATACGGCAGAGGGTATCCAGGAGCTTTACCAGAGTACCCTGGTTTGCGTCAATGTAGGCTTTCAGTTCGCCGGGAAGAAGTTTGTTCATGGATGTTAGTCCTCCTTTTATTTTTTATCGCCCTGAACCGGCTCGCAGGTCAGGTCGATACCAAGCTTTTTAAAAATTTTTGTGTCCACATCTGATAAGAGGACGGAAGTGTGAAGCTGACAGCCGCGGAGCCTTGGGAGCTGCTCTAGGGCTTTTTGGGCGTTTTCATCGGTAGCCGCACAAGTAGATAAGGCGATGAGAACCTCGTCTGTATGAAGCCTGGGGTTGATGCTTCCCAGGTATTTTACCTTTAATTCCTGGATGGGAGCGATGGATTCCGGAGAAATCAGGTCCAGACCATGGTCAATGCCGCCCAATTCTTTTACTGCATTTAAAAGAACAGCGGCGGAAGCGCCTAAGAGCT
This sequence comes from uncultured Lachnospiraceae bacterium, assembly GCA_910586315.1. Taxonomy (GTDB): domain Bacteria; phylum Bacillota; class Clostridia; order Lachnospirales; family Lachnospiraceae; genus CANRXD01. The sequence goes on from CAJUIP010000010.1 coordinate 67,202, forward strand.
CTTTTGTTTTTCCCAGGACGATTTTTCCGTCAGGAAGCTCTAAAGCGGCAGCCGGAGCCAGAATGGACGCTGCCAGAGAGAGGGCGGCAGGAACCACGGCGCGGTTTTCCGGAGAAATTTTTGCCTGCTTCATGATCAACTCAATTTTATAGGCCTCACCGTTGGCGGATTCATCCTTAATTAACTTTCCAAGAGCCTGATAGTAACGGCGGATAATTTCCTGGCGGGATGCTTCGCGGCAGACTTCATCGTCAACAATGCAGAAGCCTGCCATGTTGACGCCCATGTCAGTAGGGGATTTATACGGGCATTCCCCGAAAATTCCCTCGAAAATTGCACTTAAAACAGGGAAAATCTCTACATCACGGTTATAATTTACGGTGGTTTCTCCATAGGACTCCAGGTGGAAGGGATCAATCATGTTTACATCGTTTAAATCGGCGGTAGCTGCTTCATAGGCCAGGTTTACCGGATGCTTTAATGGCAGGTTCCAGACGGGGAAGGTCTCAAATTTTGCGTATCCGGCCTTGATACCCTTCTTGTTTTCATGATAAAGCTGGGAAAGGCAGGTGGCCATTTTCCCGCTCCCGGGCCCTGGGGCCGTGACTACAACCAAAGGCCTTGAGGTCTCGATATAATCATTTTTTCCGTAACCTTCATCACTTACGATGTAAGGGATATTGCTGGGATAGCCGTTTATGGTGTAATGGCGGTAAACCCTGATTCCCATTTTTTCCAGCTTATTTTTAAACTGGACGATGGGGGGAATTTCAGAATAGTGGGTGATGACCACGCTGCCTACATAAAGGCTCCGGTCTGTAAAGACGCGGATCAGACGGAGTACGTCCAGGTCATAGGTAATTCCCAGATCATAACGGATTTTGTTTTTTGTGATGTCCGCGGCATTGATGACGATGATGATTTCCGCCTGGTCGGCAAGCTGCATCAGCATGCGGAGTTTGCTGTCCGGTTCAAAGCCCGGAAGGACTCTGGAGGCATGATAGTCGTCAAAGAGCTTGCCGCCGAATTCAAGATACAGTTTATCACCGAACTGGCCAATACGTTCACGGATGTGATCGGACTGCATGGCCAGGTATTTGGCGTTGTCGAACCCCTGTTTTTGCATGATTGCATGTTCCTCCTGCATATTTTTCGCATATATTTCTATTATCTTACAAAAATTTACATTTGAACAGTAGTTTTTTAAATTTTTTTCTTTCCATAATGGCTATACTTATGTTAAGATAGAGAAAGTAAGAAACTACGGAAGAGGAACGAAAAACATGAGAAGATGGTTATTTGCGGTTTCCCTTGCAGGACTGCTGACTTTGATAGGCTGTTCCAGACCTGCGCCGGAGGAAGAAACGGTGGCTGAAACTTTGCTGCCGGAGGAAGATCCTGCCGGGGAGGAGACCAGCGGAATTAAAGTCATCGAAAACGTAGGCCCGGAGAAAAACAAGACCATTTCTGTCCGCATTGTGGATGAGAATAATCCGGCGCTGCCGGGGCGCGAGCCCACAAAAGTACGCGGAATTTATATTTCCGGCCCCATGTCAGGGAGTACGGAATTATTCCAGAACATTCTGGACAGTATGGAGGGAACGGAAATCAATACGGTGGTCATCGACTTTAAGGATGATCAGGGCCGGATTACCTGTCAGATTGATTCTCCGGTAGTGACGGAGATCGGCGCATGCCGCCCTTACGTGAAGGATATCAAGAGCCTGATTTCATCCCTAAAGGAGCGCGGGCTTTATGTTATTGCGCGCGTGGTGGCTTTCAGAGACCCCTATCTGGCGGAGCAGAAGCCGGAGTGGAGCCTCCATCTGGCAGACGGAAGCCTTTACCGGGACAGGCAGGGAATGGCCTGGGTGGACCCCTACCGGATCGAGGTCTGGGATTATCTGGTGGAGGTAGGAACCGCTGCAAAGGAAGCAGGCTTCGATGAGGTTCAGTTTGACTATATCCGGTTCTCCACAGAAGGAACCATGAAACAGGTGGTTTTTGACGAGGAGGTTACAAAAGGGCGCTCCAAAACAGACGCGATTACGGAATTTGTGAAATATGCCTATGAAAATCTGGCATCTCAGGGACTTTTCGTGTCTGCGGATGTGTTCGGGACAATTATAGACAGCGATATTGACGCCAACGCCGTGGGCCAGATCTATACGGAGATGGCGAAGCATCTGGACTATATCTGTCCTATGATTTACCCGTCCCACTACGGCGAGGGGAATTTCGGGCTGGATTATCCGGATAAGCACCCTTACGAGACGGTTCTTGCGGCTCTGCAGAAGTCGAAAACCGTCCTGGAACAGGCCGCCAAAGCGGATGAACAGAGCCGTCAGGCTGTAGTAAGGCCGTGGCTTCAGGATTTTACGGCTTCCTATCTGGGGGAGGGCAAGTATAAGCCCTATGGGTATAAGGAAATACAAGAGCAGATACAGGCAGTGAAAGATGCAGGGTATGATGAGTGGATGCTCTGGAGCGCTGCCAACCGCTATCATTTCCGACCGGAGTAGGCCGGTATACCCACATGGAAGCGGGAGGAGGAAAAAGATGAATCAGGAAAGAACCATACCAGTGCCGGGAGAATTTTACCGGCACTTTAAAAATAAGATGTACCAGATTGTGGCTATCGCCTGCCATTCCGAAACAGGGGAAAAGATGGTAGTGTATCAGGCCCTTTATGGAGAGTTTAAAGTGTGGGTGCGCCCTCTGGCGAATTTCATGGAAGAGGTCGACCGCGAACAATACCCGGACGCAGGACAGAAGTTCCGGTTTGAAAAGGCGGAAGGAAGTGTTATCAATGAGGCATTGGACGGGAAAGAAGAGAAGCCCACGTGCCAGCCGGGTCTGAACGCCTGTCTTTTGGAATTTTTTGACGCTATGGATGAAAAGAACTATGACAGGATGCTGGAGGCCCTGCAGAAGCTTTCTAAAAAGGCCGCCAGGAAGGAAGTGGACGATATCTGCACAGTCCTTGATATACAGGCATCCGGAGAAACCGTAGAGGAACAGATTGCTGATATCAGACGGCATATTCTGACGCTGAAAAAATTTGACGGAGAGCGATTGCGTTGACAGAGAATGAAAATCCTTTCAATATAGAAGAAGAACTAAAGAAACTCCCAGCTTCGCCGGGAGTTTATATCATGCATGATAAACACGATGAGATTATTTACGTGGGAAAGGCCGTCAGCTTAAAAAACCGGGTGCGTCAGTATTTCCAGAGCAGCCGTAATAAGACGGCAAAAATTGAAAAAATGGTTTCCAGAATCGCCCGGTTTGAGTATATCATTACCGATTCGGAACTGGAAGCGCTGGTTTTAGAATGTAATCTCATAAAAGAGCATCGTCCGAAATATAATACCATGTTAAAGGACGACAAGACGTATCCCTATATTAAAGTAACCACAGATGAGGCATTCCCGCGGGTTTTGTTTTCCCGGACCATGAAAAAGGACAAATGCAGGTATTTTGGCCCCTACACCAGCGGGGGCGCCGTGAAGGATACGATCGACTTAATCCATAAGCTCTGGAAAATCCGCACCTGTACCAGGAAGCTTCCGGGAGATATCGGAAAGGACCGTCCCTGCTTAAATTACCATATTAAACAGTGTTCGGCCCCCTGTCAGGGGTATATATCAGAGGAGGAATACGGGAAGGCCGTGGCCCAGGCCCTGGAATTTTTAAACGGCCATTACGCCCCGGTTCTTGCAATGCTGGAGGAAAAGATGTTAGCCGCCTCGGAGGAGATGGATTTTGAAACGGCTATTGCGTACCGGGAGCTTTTAAACAGCGTAAAGCAGATTGCCCAGAAACAGAAAATCACTAGTCAGAGCATGGAGGATAGGGATATTATCGCCATTGCCAGGGATAATGAGGACGCGGTAGTCCAGGTGTTTTTCGTCCGGGACGGGAAGCTCATCGGCCGGGAGCATTTTCATGTATCCGCGTTAACAGCCGGAGACGACAGCCAGATCATCGGCAGCTTTGTGAAACAGTTTTATGCCGGAACGCCGTTTCTTCCCAGAGAGATTTGGGTACAGCAGGAGTTTGAGGAGATGGATTTAATCAGCAGATGGCTCACCAAACGCCGCGGCGCGGGCGTAAAATTCGTGGTGCCGAAAAAGGGGCAGAAGGAACGGTTAGTGGAGCTGGCAGCAAAAAACGCCCTGCTGGTGCTTTCTCAGGACAAGGAAAAAATAAAGCGGGAGGAGCTAAAGACCATCGGCGCCATGAATCAGGTGGGAGAGTGGCTGGGGCTTTCCCGGGTGAAGCGGATTGAGGCCTTTGATATTTCTAACATAAGCGGTTTTGAATCCGTGGGTTCCATGGTGGTTTATGAGGACGGAAGACCGAAGCGGAATGATTACAGAAAATTTAAAATAAAGACGGTACAGGGGCCAAACGATTATGCCTCCATGGAAGAAGTGCTCACCAGAAGGTTCCGCCATGGGCTGGAGGAAAAACGGGAGCTTAAGGAGGAGAACCAGACTGAGACCTTCGGAAGCTTTACCAGATTTCCGGATCTGATCATGATGGACGGGGGCCGCGGCCAGGTGAATGTGGCCTTAAGGGTATTGGAGGAACTGAAGCTTTCCATTCCGGTCTGCGGCATGGTAAAGGACGACAATCACAGAACCAGAGGCCTCTACTATCAGAATGTGGAGATTCCCATTGACAGGCACAGCGAGGGTTTTAAGCTGATTACAAGAATCCAGGACGAGGCCCACCGGTTTGCCATCGAATACCACAGAAGCTTAAGAAGCAAAGGGCAGGTCCGCTCCATGCTGGATGAAATCGAGGGCATCGGCCCTGCCAGAAGAAAGGCTCTGATGCGCCGGTTCAAATCCCTGGAAGCGGTACGGGATGCGAAAATGGAGGAGCTTGCGTCCACAGAAGGGATGAATCAGAAGGCGGCAGAAAGCGTATACGCCTTTTTCCATCCTTCCCAAAAAGAAAATCAGTGACAATCAGGGGAATCTGTGCTAGAGTGTGTTTGAAAATTGCATGAAGAAGCAGAGAGGGGAATAGTATGTACGGGGTTACCATTACCGAATTAATCAATAAAATGGACTTTAAAAATCTGACGCCGGAGCTGGACACCAGTAAAATTGTGCTGTCCCATCCGGATGTGAACCGTCCGGCCTTACAGCTTACGGGATTTTACGATCATTTTGACAACGAGCGTGTCCAGATGCTGGGAAATGTGGAGATGGCTTACCTTTCCGGTCTTTCAAGGGAACGGAGGCTGGCTATGTATGACAAGCTAATCTCCAGCAAGATTCCCTGTGTGGTCTTTTGCAGAAACCAGATTCCGGAGGAGGAGGTCGTGGCTCTCTGCATGCATTACGGCGTTCCCTGCCTGTCCTGTGCAAAGCCCACCTCCGATACCATGGCGGAAGTCATTCGCTGGCTGAAGGCTAAACTTGCCCCCTGCATCAGTATTCACGGGGTTCTGGTGGATGTGTTCGGAGAAGGCATTCTTATTATGGGAGAGAGCGGCATCGGAAAGAGCGAGGCAGCGTTAGAGCTTATAAAGCGGGGACACCGCCTGGTCAGTGACGACGTGGTGGAGATCCGGAAGGTGAGCGATGTGACTCTGGTGGGGTCTGCTCCGGATATGACCAGATATTTCATCGAGCTTCGGGGCATCGGCATTGTGAACGTGAAGACGCTGTTTGGGGTGGAGTGCGTGAAGGACACCCAATCTATTAACATGGTGATTAAGCTTGAGGAGTGGGATAAGGAAAAGGAATACGACAGACTGGGAATGGAAGACCAGTACACGGAATTTCTGGGAAATAAGGTAGTCTGCCACAGCATTCCGATCCGTCCCGGCCGGAATCTGGCGGTGATCGTGGAGACCGCGGCTGTCAATTATCGTCAGAAAAAGATGGGGTACAATGCGGCCAGGGAGCTCTACGACCGTGTGCAGGCCAATCTTGTAAAAAAAAGTGAATAAAGGTTTTAGGGGCGAAGACGCATGGAAGTGAAAATCAGGGAACCGATGAAGCGGCATACATCCTTTAGAGCCGGAGGACCGGCTGACTGGTACGCGGCTCCGGAAACCGCGGACGAGCTGGCGGCGGTGTGCCGGGCATGCCGGAAGGCGGGAAGCCGTTTTTATGTGATTGGAAATGGAAGCAATCTTTTAGTCAGTGACGAGGGCTTTCGCGGTGTTATCATCAGCACGGAGAAGTTCCGGAAACTGGAAGCTGCCGGAAAGAGTTTAAAGGCAGGAGCAGGAGTTTTGCTGTCGAAAGCCGCCAACGAAGCATTAAAGGCCGGGCTTTCAGGGCTTGAATTTGCAGCCGGAATTCCCGGCAGCGTAGGCGGCGCTGTGGTGATGAACGCAGGTGCCTACGGTTCTGAAATGAAAGATGTATTAAAAAGCGTGACAGTTCTGGATTCGGACGGAAATGTTCTCACACTGGATACGAAGGATCTGGAGCTTGGCTACCGGACCAGCATCATACCGAAAAAAGGCTATGTAGTTCTGGAGGCGTTATTTTCTCTGGAATGTGGGAACATGGAGGAGATCCGGCAGAAAATGGATAATCTGGCTGAAAAGAGGAAGGAAAAGCAGCCGCTGGAGTATCCGAGCGCGGGAAGTACCTTTAAGAGGCCGGAGGGATATTTTGCAGGGAAGCTGATCGAGGACGCGGGCCTCAGGGGATTTTCTGTGGGCGGAGCCGCCGTGTCAGAAAAGCATGCGGGATTTGTCATCAATAAGGACAATGCCTCCGCGTCCGATATTTACAGGCTTTGTGAGGAAGTGAAACGACGTGTAAAGGAATACTCGGGAGTTACACTGGAGATGGAAGTTAAGCTTTTGGGCCAATTCGGGGAGGAAAAGCAGTGAAGCTTGTCATTGTAACTGGAATGTCGGGGGCAGGAAAGACCACGGCGCTAAAAATCTTTGAGGACATGGGATTTTATTGTGTGGACAATCTGCCCATTCTTCTGATTGAGAAATTTGTGGAACTGACTTTAAGGGACTGGAATGAGCCCAGAGATGTGGCCCTGGGAATTGATATAAGAAGCGGAGAGGACTTACCTCTGCTGAAAAATATCATTAAAAAATGGAGGGATAACGCCTATCCGTTTTTTATCTTGTTTCTGGATTCCAGCGACAGCTGCCTCATTAAGAGATATAAAGAAACCAGGAGGAGCCATCCCTTATCCAGATCCGGACGGATTGAAAAGGGAATTGCCATGGAACGGGAAAAGCTGGATTTCCTTATGGATGAGGCTGATTACCGGCTGGATACCAGCAGACTTCTCACAAAGGATTTGAGGGAGGAGCTGGAAAACCTGTTTTTCGGCGACCGGGAGAAGAGCCATCTTTTTATTACGGTGCTGAGCTTCGGTTTCAAATACGGAATCCCTTCCGATGCAGATCTGGTTTTTGATGTGAGGTTTCTGCCGAACCCATACTATATAGAAGAGCTGCGGTTCCATACAGGGAATGAAAAGGCCGTGCAGGAGTACGTGATGCAGGGAAGTACCGGGGAAGAGTTTCTGCAAAAGCTCATGGAGCTTTTATATTTTCTGGTTCCCAGGTATGAGCAGGAGGGAAAAAATCAGCTTGTCATTGCCATCGGATGTACCGGAGGAAAACACCGTTCCGTGACTATTGCCTGCGAGGTCTATGACCGGCTTATGAAGGATGCAAGGTATGAGGGGCGCCTGGAGCACAGGGACGCCAAAACAGATGGAGGGAGATAGATGTCGTTTTCTTCCCACATGAAAGAGGAATTGTCCAGGCAGCTGAGTCCGGCCAGGCATTGCCAGATTGCGGAAATTGCCGCTATTTTGAGCCTTTGCGGCCGGATTCAGATTTCCGGGGACGATCGTTACAGCATTAAAATACACACGGAAAATGTAACAGTTGCAAGAAAATGCTTTACATTATTAAAAAAAACATTTAATATAGGTACTGATATATCGATTCGGCGGAATTCCCATCTGGGGAAAAACAGAATTTATTCTGTTTGCGTGAAGCAGCATGAGGATGCGCTTCGCGTATTGAAGGCCACAAAGCTGCTTTCTGAAGACGGCGAGATTGGAGAGAATCTTTCCGTGGTTGGAAATGTGGTGGTACAGAATCCGTGCTGCCGCCGCGCTTTTTTAAGAGGCGCTTTCCTGGCATCCGGTTCCATCAGTGATCCGGAAAAGTTTTACCACCTGGAGATTGTATGCGCCACAGAGGCAAAAGCAAAGCAGATCCGGTCCATTATGACAACCTTCAACATGGAAGCGAAGATTGTCATACGAAAACGTTACTTTGTGGTATATATTAAAGAAGGAAATCAGATTGTTGATATGTTGAACGTAATGGAGGCCCATCTGTCCCTCATGGAATTCGAAAATATTCGGATTCTGAAGGAGATGAGAGGCAATGTGAACCGTCAGGTGAACTGTGAGACGGCCAACATCAATAAAACCGTATCGGCGGCCTTAAAGCAGGTGGACGATATTGTTTATATTCGGGATACAATCGGTTTTGAAAGCCTTCCGCCGGGGCTTTTGCAGATTGCGCGGGCGCGGCTGGAAAAACCGGAGGCAACACTGAAAGAACTGGGTGAAGACCTGGAACCGCCTGTTGGAAAGTCGGGGGTGAACCACCGGCTCAGAAAACTCTGCGACATGGCGCAACGTTTGCGCGAGCAGGGAACGGGCAAGCAAGGAGGAGGAATATTATGACAAAACGAACTGTAACCATTGAGCTGACTTCAGGCCTGGAGGCCCGTCCGATTGCGATGCTGGTGCAGCTCGCAAGCAGCTATGAGAGCAAGATTTACGTACAGAGCGACGACAGAAAAGTGAATGCAAAAAGTATCATGGGAATGATGACGCTGGATCTTCCCGTTGGTGAACAGGTTGTTGTGACGGCTGACGGGGTGGATGAAGAAAAAGCAATCAATGATATTGAAAAATATCTGAGCAATAACTAACGCTCTAAGTCCTCAAGGCTGTTTCAAATAAGAAACAGCCTTTTGTGTATAATGGGTGTGCTTAGGGCCGCACTGCGGCGGAAAGGAAGATGTTCTGGATTTTGGAGGAAATATATGGCATTTACACATTTGCACGTTCATACAGAGTACAGTCTTCTGGATGGATCCAGTAAAATAAAAGAGCTGGCGGCCCGTGCCAAAGAGCTTGGAATGGACAGCATGGCTATTACCGATCATGGGGCCATGTATGGTGTCATAGACTTTTACCGGGCGGCCAGAGAGGCCGGAATCAAACCTGTCATCGGCTGTGAGGTTTATGTGGCTCCCGGCTCCCGGTTTGACAGAGAAAATGTCCACGGAGAGGACAGGTATTATCATCTGGTTCTTCTGGCTGAGAATAATGAAGGATATCAGAACCTGATGAAAATTGTATCCAAGGGCTTTGTGGACGGCTTTTACTATAAGCCCAGGGTGGATGAGGAGGTCTTAAGGGAGTATCACAAGGGAATTATAGCCCTAAGCGCCTGCCTGGCCGGAGAGGTGCCGAAGTATCTGGAGCGCGGGCTTTATGAGGAGGCCCGAAAGGCTGTCTTAAAGCATCTGGAAATTTTCGGGGAGGGAAATTATTTTTTAGAGCTTCAGGACCACGGAATTCCCATGCAACGGCAGGTGAATCAGGGAATTCTAAGACTTTCCAGAGATCTCCATGTTCCCCTGGCGGCCACGAACGACTGCCATTATATCAACGCAGAGGACTGGGAGGCCCATGACATTCTCCTCTGTATTCAGACAGGAAAAAAGGTGGCCGACGAAAACAGAATGCGTTATGAGGGCGGCCAGTATTATGTAAAATCTGAAGAAGAAATGCGGGCTTTGTTTCCCTATGCGCCGGAGGCTTTGGAGAATACCCATAAAATTGCCGAACGGTGCAATGTGGAAATCGAATTCGGTGTGACAAAGCTCCCGCGATATGAGGTGCCGGAAGGCTATGATTCCTGGACCTATTTAAAATATCTCTGCGAGGAGGGCTTTCAGGAACGGTATCCGGAGGACGACGGTACGCTGCGGGAACGTTTGCAGTATGAGCTTCAAACCATAAAGGGCATGGGATATGTGGACTACTTTCTGATTGTATGGGATTTTATCAACTTTGCCAGGTCCCATGACATTGCCGTGGGTCCCGGCCGCGGCTCTGCGGCCGGAAGCATTGTGGCGTACAGTTTAAAGATCACGGACATTGATCCGATCCGCTACCAGCTTCTGTTTGAGCGTTTCTTAAATCCGGAACGCGTATCCATGCCGGATATTGACGTGGACTTCTGTTATGAAAGACGGCAGGAGGTCATAGATTATGTGGTGGAAAAGTATGGAAAAGATCAGGTGGCTCAGATTGTAACCTTCGGTACCCTGGCGGCCCGCGGCGTTATCCGGGATGTGGGCCGCGTCATGGACCTGCCATACAGCTTATGCGACCAGGTGTCAAAAATGGTCCCTGCGGAGCTTAACATCACATTGGAGCTGGCTCTTAAGAAAAATCCGGAGCTTAAGGCCCTTTATGACACAGATGAGCAGGTGAAGAAGCTCATCGACATGTCCATGCGGTTAGAAGGGCTTCCGAGGCATACTTCCATGCATGCGGCCGGAGTGGTCATAAGCCGCACGTCCATTGATGAGTATGTCCCCTTATCCAGAGGTGCGGACGGAACCATTACCACCCAGTTTACCATGACAACCCTGGAAGAGCTGGGCCTTTTGAAGATGGATTTTCTGGGCCTCAGGACACTGACGGTAATTCAGGATGCCGTCCATATGATAGAGAAGGACCAGGGAACCAGGCTTAATCTGGACCATATTGATTATAACGACCGAAAAGTCATGGAAGCCATCGGTACGGGAAAAAACGAGGGTGTGTTCCAGTTAGAAAGCGGAGGATTTAAAACCTTCATGAAGGAGCTGAAACCCACCAGTCTGGAGGATATTATCGCCGGAATTTCCCTGTACCGCCCGGGCCCCATGGATTTTATTCCAAAGTACTTAAAGGGCAAAAACGATCCGTCCTCCGTCACCTACACCTGTCCGCAGCTCGAGCCGATTTTAAGCCCCACATATGGCTGTATCGTTTATCAGGAACAGGTGATGCAGATCGTAAGAGATCTGGCAGGCTATACCCTGGGACGAAGCGACTTGGTGCGTCGTGCGATGTCCAAGAAAAAGGCGTCCGTGATGGAAAAGGAACGCCAGAACTTTGTGTATGGGAATAAAGACGAAGGCGTGAAAGGCTGCGTCGCCAATGGAATTTCCGAAGCTACCGCGAACCAGATTTATGACGACATGATAGACTTTGCAAAATATGCCTTCAATAAGTCCCATGCAGCCGCCTATGCGGTGGTTGCCTTTCAGACTGCCTATTTAAAATATTATTATCCAAAAGAGTTCATGGCGGCGCTTATGACCTCTGTGATGGACAACGTGACCAAGGTGTCTGAATATATTCTGGCCTGCAGGAACATGGGAATTGACATCCTGCCGCCAGATATCAATGAAGGGTACGGGGACTTTTCTGTATCCGGAAACGGAATCCGCTATGGCCTTTCCGCCATAAAAAGCGTGGGCCGCTCGGTAGTGGAGGTAATCATAAAGGAAAGGGAGAACGGGGGCCCATTCTCCACCCTGGAGGACTTTGTGACCAGAATGTCCAACAAGGAAGTCAATAAGAGAACGCTGGAAAGCTTCATAAAATCCGGCGCGCTGGACTCCCTTCCGGGCACCAGGAAACAGAAGCTTTATGTCTCTGCAGAACTTCTGGAAAATAAAGCGCGGGAGAAAAAGTCCGTGATGGAGGGTCAGTTAAGCTTTTTCGACATTGCGCCGGAAGAAGAGAAAACAAATTTTCAGATCGTATTTCCAAAGGTGGGGGAGTTTGACAAAGAAATGCTTCTGGCTTTTGAAAAAGAGACCCTGGGCATTTATGTAAGCGGCCATCCCATGGAGGAATACCAGGAGATATGGCAGAAAAACGTGACAGCCAAAACCTCGGATTTCGTTGTGGACGAGGATGGAAAAACCGTGGCAAAAGACGGTTCCAGCGTGGTTCTGGGCGGAATGATAACGGCCAAAAAGGTAAAGACTACTAGGAAAAACCAGCTGATGGCTTTTGTTTCCTTAGAAGATATGGTAGGAACCGTGGAAGCGCTGATCTTTCCGAAGATCTATGAAAAAAGCAAGCAAAATTTGACGGAGGAAGCCAAGGTATTCATGCGGGGGCGTGTCTCCATCGGGGACGACCCGGTGGGGAAGCTGATCTGCGAGGAGATCATACCTTTCCAGAACATCCCCAATGAACTGTGGATCCAGTTCCAGAACCAGAACGACTATGACCAGCAGATTGACAGCGTCATGGCCGCATTAAGAAATTCCGAAGGAAACGACCGGGTGGTAATGTATTTAAAGGAAGAAAGAAAACTGAAAAGACTTTCAGAAAACTGGTCTATAGATGCGAAAGCTCCGTTATTGTCCGTATTGTACGGAATACTTGGTGAAAAAAATGTCAAAGTTGTGCAAAAAACCATTGAAATCAAGGGGAAAATAGATTAAAATGTTTTATAGCTATGAGCCGGGCGCGGATATACATCCAAAACCCGAATGAGATGCTTGCATCTCAGGCGGGTTTTGGATGTATATCCGCATGCGGCGACAGCCGCAAAGCGAAAAAAGCCGGAGGCTTTTCGAGCGTGCCCGGCGGAGTCACCCGAAGAGAGAGATGCTTGCATCTCAGGCGGGTTATGGATGTATATCCGCATGCGGCGCCCGCCGCAAAGCGAAAAAAGCCGGAGGCTTTTCGAGCGTGCCCGGCGGAGTCACCCG
>CAJUIP010000010.1:80131-84149 GCA_910586315.1 uncultured Lachnospiraceae bacterium
GCGGGTTATGGATGTATATCCGCATGCGGCGCCCGCCGCAAAGCGAAAAAAGCCGAAGGCTTTTAGAGCGTGCCCGGCAAAGTCACATGCTTCGCGTTACAATGCTAAAAAATCCCTGTCTGAACAGGAAGTTCATGGAGGAAATCATATGACAAAAAAAGAGGTTAAGACCATCGGAGTACTTACAAGCGGGGGAGACGCTCCCGGAATGAACGCGGCCATCCGTGCCGTGGTAAGAACGGCAATTCATAAAGGTCTCAAAGTCAAAGGTGTCATGAGAGGTTATGCAGGACTCCTTCAGGAAGAAATCGTAGACATGGACGGCGTAAGCGTAGCGGACACCATAAACCGCGGCGGTACCATCCTGTACACGGCCCGCTGTGAAGAATTCCGCACAGAGGAGGGCCAGAAGAGGGGAGCCGAAATCTGCAAAAAACATGGAATCGACGGCATCGTAGTCATCGGCGGAGACGGTTCCTTCCGCGGAGCCGGAAAATTATCGGCCCTTGGCGTAAATACCATCGGACTTCCGGGAACCATCGACTTAGACATTGCCTGTACGGACTACACGATCGGTTTTGATACCGCTGTCAACACTGCCATGGAAGCCATCGACAAAGTCCGCGACACCTCCACATCCCACGAGCGGTGCAGTATCATTGAGGTAATGGGACGCCGTGCCGGTTATATCGCGTTATGGTGCGGCATCGCAAACGGCGCTGAAGATATCCTGCTTCCGGAACGCTATGATGGCAATGAACAGTATCTGATTAACCGCATCATAGAAAACAGAAAGCGCGGCAAAAAACACCATATCATCATCAATGCCGAGGGTATCGGCCACTCTATCTCCATGGCAAGGCGTATTGAAGCCGCCACGGGAGTTGAAACAAGAGCGACCATCATCGGCCACATTCAGCGCGGCGGTACTCCGACCTGTAAGGATCGTGTTTACGCATCCGTCATGGGTTCCAGGGCTGCCCAGCTTCTGAGCGAAGGAAAGAGCAACCGCATCGTGGCTTACAAAAACGGCCAGTTTGTGGATTTTGACATTCAGGAAGCATTAAATATGAAGAAAGACATTTCGGAGGACCAGTTTGAGGTCAGCAAGCTCCTGGTTCGATAGAAACAGTTTCCGGAAAGGAGCCAGAACGTGGGAAGGAAAGAAGACGAAAAAATTGCTCCGCACTGTGATTTCATATACGTACATGAACAGGTGGTAAAGCAGGTCATGAAAGTAATGCCTCAAGGTGAGGAGCTTCAGAACCTGGCGGAATTTTTCCGGGTGTTTGGAGACTCCACCAGAATCCGCATTCTCTATGCCTTAAGCCAGTCGGAACTTTGCGTCTGCGATATTGCCAGTCTTCTTCAAATGGGACAGTCCGCTATTTCCCATCAGCTAAGGATTTTAAAACAGATGCGTCTGGTAAAGTTCCGCAGGGACGGTAAGAGCGTTCTCTATTCCCTGGCGGACAGCCACATAGAAACAATCCTCGCGCAGGGGATGGAACATATCGGAGAATAAGTCATGAAATTTACAAAAATGCAGGGAATCGGAAATGATTACGTCTATGTGAACTGCTTTGAGGAAACAGTGAAAAATCCCTCGGAGACGGCAGTGAAGGTCAGCAACCGGAATTTTGGAATCGGTTCCGATGGTCTGATTCTCATAAAGCCCTCCGGAATTGCGGACTGCCAGATGGATATGTATAATCTGGATGGCTCCAGAGGCGCGATGTGCGGGAATGGAATCCGCTGTGTGGGAAAATACGTATACGACCACGGGATCGTGGATAAGACGGAAATTGATGTGGAGACAGCAGTGGGAATTAAACACTTAAGTCTTCATGTAAAGGACGGCAGGGTGGAGACGGTGACTGTGGATATGGGAAAGCCGGTCCGCACCTCCGAAATTGGGGAAGCCATTACTGTCTGCGGCCGGGAATATTTCTTTACAGGGATTTCCATGGGAAATCCTCATGCCGTGGTGTTTATGGACGATGTGAAGAGCCTGAAAATGGAAGCAGTCGGCCCGTATTTTGAAGCCCATGAAAGGTTCCCGGACAGGACGAATACAGAGTTTGTTGAAGTGAAGGACAGAAAACATGTGTCCATGCGGGTATGGGAGCGGGGTTCCGGGGAAACGTTAGCTTGCGGAACCGGCGCCTGTGCTGTGGCCGTTTCCTGTGTGTTAAACGGAAAAACGGAACCGGAGGTGGAGGTGGCTCTTCCGGGCGGAGCTCTTTTTATCCGCTGGGACAGGGAGAAAGACACGGTTTACATGACGGGACCTGCCACTGAGGTATTCCATGGGGAAATAGAAATGTAGTACTGGCTGCTATGGAGCAGTAAGATAAAGGAGAAGGATCATGGATCATATTGACAGGGAAATACTTCAGATTTTGCAGCAGAATGCAAGAACATCCTTAAAGACCATCGCGGAAAAGACGTTCCTTTCTTCTCCTGCAGTGTCGGCAAGAATTGAAAAGCTGGAGAAGGACAATATCATCACAGCGTATCAGGCTCAGGTGAACCCCACGAAATTAGGATACCATATTATCGCCTTCATCAATCTGAACGTTTTGCCGGAGGATAAGCAGAAGTTTTATAAATATGCGGAAAAGATCCCGAACATCCTTGAATGCAGCAGCGTTACAGGTGAATTTTCCGTGATTATGAAGGTGGCTTTTGAAAGCACCATGGAGCTTGACACCTTCTTGGGCCAGCTTCAGAAGTTTGGAAAGACAAGCACTCAGATCGTCTTTGCCACCCATGTGGGGCCAAGGGGGATCCAAGTGCAGGAAAACTAAAATTGTACTTACGATGGAAAGGCCGATTCCTGTACCCAGGTGTCGGCCGCTTTGATGCAGGTTTTTCTGATACCGTTCCCAGATGATCTTTCTGGTCTCCCTTGGGAGGAACGCTCCAGGGCTGCGGACAGACAGACAAAAGCAGCCACTTTGCGGGAAATAAGCAGACATTCACTTTCGCAGCGTTTGACGCCTATATCCGTCAGCTGTATTTTCATGTGGTAATCATTTTTAACCTCTGCTTTTTCAAGATACTCTTGAATTGACGCAGGAATAGGATATTTTCCTTTTGGATAAGGCTTTTCCTCTATGATCTCTTTGATACGGTCGACCCGAAACACTCTGATTTGATTTGCCGCCGTACAATAGGCGGGGCAATACCAGAGTCTATTCATGGCATATAAGCCGATAGGTATAATTGTACGCGTGCTTTCAGAATGAGCTGACGAATACCGTATGGTTGCGGCATGGCGGTTTATGGCAGCAAGAAACATTGATTGAAGCAATGGCGAATCACAATGTCTGTCTGGAATCCAAAATACAATCTTGTTTTGAATCTGCGTGATACTGTTTTGCATATCCAATGGCAGACAATTCAAAAATTTTTTCATGACGGATATGGTTTCCTGTTCAAACGGCAGGTCACGGTGATATTGCAAGGCTTGACAGGCAAAGAAAATAGCTTTTGCTTCGCTTTCTGAAAAAGCAATAGGCGGCAAAATGCGTTCCTTTAAGATGCGATAGCCGCCTGCCGCCCCGACTTCAGAATAAAGAGGGAAGCCTGCCTGCTCCAATTCCTGCAAGTCGCGCAGTATGGTTCTTCTTGATACAGAAAATTCATTTGCCAATTCACCTACTGTAAAACGCTTTTTTGCATTTATGGTTATCATCATTTCGACAAGCCGTTCTGCCTTTGACATTTTTGAACTCCTTTCCGAATGGTGACAGCTTTTGTCACTATTCCATGATAAACTATTTATGTTTCAAATTCAATATGGCATTAAAACGAAACCGTGCATGCCCCGTTCAGGAGAAAGGGGAAAGCCATGCCGCCGCACTCCCCTGCGCTGATGTTTCCGGGATTAGAAATCGGATTACACAAGCTTTTGAAGCCGTGTGGAGCGTGGGAAGTGACAGACAGATTGCTGAATGAAAAGGAGAAAATCGTATGGAAAAATTGATGTACATGATGATGATTGAGAAAAGCA
>CAJUIP010000011.1 GCA_910586315.1 uncultured Lachnospiraceae bacterium
TTCTTCCAGAAAATCTTTTTTATTTTCCTCTTGACATTTCACCAAATTGCTTTTTTCTAATGTCTTTTTCGTTGTGGTGCAGACCTGAAAATGGTATAATGTTGCCAGACGGATAAATACCTACTTCCTGAAAGGAGATTTACCCTCATGATTTCATATGAGAAATATAAATCCCTCTTCCACGACTATGTCAGCCGATACGACAAATCTGACGGCCGTGTGGGACTGAAAATCATTCATACCGAAGCCGTTGTTTCCATCATGGACAAAATCTGTAAACAGCGCCATCTTCCAGAACACACCAGCGCACTGGCATTCCTGTGCGCTCAGTTCCATGACATCGGCCGTTTTGAACAACTAAAACAGTTCCATACTTTCCTGGACCATACGAGCGTAAACCATGCCGCTTTAAGCTGCAGCATTCTGGAAGAAAACAAGATTTTAGATGAGCTTTCGGAAAACGATAAAAAGAAAATTCTCACCGCCATCGAAAACCATAATAAGCTTGAGATTGACTCCTCCGTTTTTTCCGCCGTCAAAAACGCCCGGGACCCTCAGGCCCTTTGGGATGCCCGGGAGTGTCTGGAATTATGCAGGCTCATTCGTGATGCCGACAAATGCGATATTTTCCGTGTTTTTGCTGTGGAGGATATGAACGATGTTATCGGTGTCCCTGAGGAAGCCGTCAGTTCCGAAACTATCACCCCGGCAGTTCTCTGTGCCATACGGGAACACCGTTCTGTTGACAAGACCATACGCCAAACCCACCTGGATTATTGGATTAGTTTTCTTGGCTACTTCTTTGATATGAATTATCCGGAAAGCATAGAAATTGCCCGCTCGCAGGGATATTACCGGAGGCCTTTTGAACGGACTGTTTTTACAGACCCGGAAACACAAACCCAGATAGCCGAGGCTCTTGCGATCCTTGAAGACTACATGAATCATTTTTCCGGTATCAGGGCCGTCCCTAAAGCTCTTTATGAATTTTTCAAGCATCACTCCTCCCTGGCCCTGGCTTTTTCCGGCGGCGCCGATTCCGCATATCTTTTATATGCGGCTGCCGCCTGCGGATGCGATGTTCACGCCTACTATGTTTCCACACCGTTCCAGCCAGCTTTCGAGCTCTCCGATGCCAGACGCCTCGCCGATTCTCTTAAAGCTAAAATGACAGTTCTTTCCTTTAACGTACTGGAAAACGAAACCGTGAAAAAGAACCCCAAAGATCGCTGCTATTACTGCAAAAACGAAATTTTCAGCCATATCCTGAAAGCGGCCGCTTCCGACGGGTATAAGGAAATCATTGACGGTACCAACGCCTCCGATGATGCCGGAGACCGCCCGGGCATGCGTGCTTTAAAGGAGCTTAAAATCCTCTCTCCTCTTCGGGAATGCGGCATCACAAAAAAGGCACTCAGGACTTATTCCCGTGATGCCGGACTGTTCACCTGGAACAAGCCGGCTTATGCCTGCCTGGCCACCAGAATTCCCTGTGGAATTAAAATTCAGCCCGAGGTCCTTCAAAACGTGGAATGGGCGGAAAGCCAGCTTTCCTCCATGGGCTTTGAGGACTTCCGCGTAAGGGTATTTCCGGACCCGTCTGGAACTGACGGAGCCTATGCCGCCAGGCTCCAGGTCGCCGGACGTCAGCTTCCCCTTCTCATGGAACGGCGGGCAGAGCTTCTTTCTCTTTTAAAAGAGCGGTTTGACAGCGTTCTTCTGGACCTGGAAACCAGAGCTTCTTCCCTGTAGTAAAATACTCCACAGCTAAAATACTCCGCAACATTCTGTGTTATCGCACGATCCGTGCAGACAACATGCAAATCTACCCGAGTGACTGCGGATCCGCATCATTTACAAAAGCAGTCTCATAATATTCGTTGAGCCATGCAACTGCCTCTTTAAGACCTTCCTGACTGAACGCAAAGTCACGGGAGGTCTTTTTCTCATCCTCTGTCACCGCAAAATTAAAAGGCCCCGGCCAGACCGTGGACCTGATTTTATCTCCTTCCTCACTGCCGGCTTTTTTTATCATAAAATTCATACCTTTGTGGCTTCCTGTAAATACCGTCTTTTTTAAATATGGTATGGAAATCATGCCATCCAAATCAATCATTTTTTCTGCACCTCCCGGGAAAATTATAACACTTTTTCTCTCTCCTGCCTATTGTAAATTCCCCGGTATCTAAGTATACTAAAAGTATCAGCTGCTGTTCACAGGAGGACATCATGACTGCCATATTTCTTGCACCGTTGTATCTCATATTGAATGGTTACATTTTACTCTGGCTCTATTCCTGGGCCGAAGCCCTTTTTAATGGATTTCGCTCTCCCTGGTTTCGGATTCCTGCCGCCGTCCTTTATCTTTTTTTCTCCCTGACGCCCTTAACGGGCCTTTTGATCACCCGGAACCCCTTCCATCGTATTCTTAAAATACTGGGAAATTACTGGCTGGGAACACTGGAGTATGCGCTCCTGTTCGTCCTGCTTTTTGATGCCATCCGCCGGATCACCGGACACTCCTTTCTGATTCGCTATCGTTACCCCTCCATGCTTCATGCGTGGCCCAAAAGTCTTTTGCTGTTCGGCAGTCTGGCCGTTCTTCTGGTGTGTTCCTTAAGCTTATACGGAGTCATACATGCCAAAAGTATCCGGGTCCGGCATTACCCGGTTACTCTTGATAAATCCTGCCGGCTTTCCGGCCTTAAAATTGCCCTGATTGCCGATCTTCATTTAGGCTATAACTCCACCGAGCATCACATAAAAAGAATTGTGGAAGCCATTAACCAGGAAAAGCCGGATCTTATTTGCATCGCCGGGGACTTTTTCGACAATGAATACGAGGCTATTAAAAACCCGGAAGTCCTTGCCGGACTTCTTGCCTCCCTGAAAAGCACCTACGGAACTTACGGCTGTCTCGGCAACCATGACGTCAGTGAAAAAATTCTGGCGGGATTTACGTTTCCCCACCAGGAAAGGCTGAGCCGGGACCAGCGCTTTATGGATTTTTTGGATTCTGCAGGCATCAGCATTTTAGAAGACGAGACCGTTTTTCTCTCCGACAGCCTTTATCTCTCCGGCAGAAAAGATCTGGATATGGCAAAGAAAGAAGCGGATACCAGACTTTCCTATGATGCCCTGACCCATGGACTGGACCAGTCTTTCCCCATTATTGTCATGGACCATCAGCCCCGGGAGCTTGCGCTGGGAGAAGCCGCCGGAGCAGACCTCATTCTTTCCGGCCATACCCATGGCGGCCAAATGTTTCCTGCCAGTCTCCTTATGCCCCTTTTCTGGAAAAATCCATGGGGCGTCAAAAAAATGGGGGCCACGACCTCTGTGGTCACCTCCGGCGCCGGGGTCTGGGGCCCGGCCATGCGGATCGGATCCGATTGTGAAATTTTTATTTTGGATGTGGCCTTTCGCCAGGAACCGTGATAAGATAGGAGATGGAAAACCTTAGATCAGGAAAGGACGAAAAAGAACATGAAAAAGTATATCCGCTCCCTTGTGGACACCTACGAAGAACAGCTGAAAGAAATCCGTCATCACCTTCATGAAAACCCGGAGCTTTCCTTTGAGGAATATAAAACCGCTCAGTATATTCGCGAAGCTCTGACGCAGATGGGGATTTCCCTTCAGGAGGGAATCACAGGCACCAGTACTGTGGGAATTCTTAAAGGCGCAGAACCCGGGCCCTGCATCGCCTTCCGCGCAGATATTGACGCTCTCCCGGTAAATGAAAGCAATGATCTTCCCTATAAATCCAAAATACCTGGTATTATGCATGCCTGTGGTCACGATACCCACACTGCATGTCTCCTGGTATTTGCAAAAATACTTTCTTCCCATAAGGAATTAGTCAAAGGAACCGTTAAATTTATTTTCCAGGCGGCGGAAGAAAAGCTTCCGGGCGGTGCAAAAGCACTCTGTGCCGACGGAGCCATGAAGGACGTGGATATGGTTCTTGGCTTCCACTGCTCTTCTTCTTTTCCGTTGGGAACCGTTGCGGTCTGCCGGGGCGCCACTTCTGCCGCCATTGGTGTTTATGAAATTAAGATCCAGGGGAAAGGCGGCCATGGAAGCTCTCCCCACAATGCAAAAAATCCCGTCCCGGTTGCCTGTATGGTAGGCTCCGCCTTAAATCAGATTCTGGCTGAGAAAAAGAACCCCACAGAAGGCGGCGTATTCACGGTTTCCTACATGAACGGCGGCCAGTATCCCAACATCATCACCGACACGGTGACCATGGGAGGAAATGTCCGTACCTTAAATAACGAACTGATCAGCCGTGTCTTTGACAGTATACGTTCCATCAGCAGAGGGATTTGTGAGGGATATGGCCTTACCTGTGACGTGACCACGACTCTTGGCTATCCGGCCACCATAAACGTGGACGAATACACCGATGCCATCATGGAAACTGCCGTACAGATGGAATATGCGGCAGTGGAAAAACCCACAACCTTAGGAGGCGAGGATTTTGCATATTATCTTTTAGAAAAACCCGGCGCCTACTTCCATGTGGGAATGGCCGACCCGGAGCGCCCCATCACCTCCTCTCCCCACCACAACTGCAATTTCCAGCTGGACGAACGCGGCCTCCGCATAGGACTGGAAATGGAGCTGGCCCTTTACCTAAAACTCACAAAACAAATGTAATACCTGAAAATATTTGTAAAAAGGATGGTGAATTTCATGTCTGCGTTATCTTCCAAGCGTCTCAGGACATATTTCCTTGTGAGCATTGTTACCGGTATTTTATATGTATCTTTAAACCGTGATTCCAAATCCACATACCAGATTATTGACGGCCTGTTTGCGGCGGGAGTTCTTCCCATGGTCGCCGGCCTGTTTCTGCTTTCCAAATCCATGGACGCTTTTGACCTGAAGGCCTATGCAAAAGACAAGCTTAATAAGCGCAGCAATCCGTCTTTCGGAACTGACAGCTCTGATTCTTCTGGTACCGAAGAAAAATCAGACACGGACGCTGCTCCTCTGCCCAAAAAAGAATCTGCTCCTTCTTTTCGGGAGCCGCTTCTTGTGGGCGTCATTTTCTGCCTTGCCTCTATCGTTTCATCAATGATACTTTTATAATTTATTAATATGAAGATGCCGGGGTCAAAATACCCTTTGACCCTGGTATCATATCATGCGAAAGGAGTGTGCATAAAAAATTGCTGCTGATTAAAAATGGAAACTTAATTACCATGGCCGGACTCTATGAACAAACCGGCGACATACTGATTGACGACGGAAAAATCGTGAAGGTTGGACATGTGGGGGAGATTCCCGAAAGCTGTGAAATGATTGACGCCGCCGGGCGGACGGTAACTCCGGGGCTTGTGGAAGCCCACTGCCACATGGGGCTCTGGGGAACCGCATGCCAGGAAGAAATGGATGGTAACGAAAGTACCAGTCCTGCGCTTCCGGGGCTCAGAGGCCTGGACGCTGTTAATCCTGAAGACGCTACTTTTGATGCGGCCCTGCGCCATGGCATTACCACCGTTGTCACCGGGCCAGGAAGCGGAAATATCATCGGCGGAACTTTTATGGCTATTAAAACTGCCGGAGAGGACGTGGATTCCCGGATTGTCCGCCAGGAGCTGGCCATGAAAATGGCTCTGGGCGAAAATCCCAAGACTAATTTTGGGAAACGCGGTATGGCGCCAAAAACCCGAATGATGAATGCCGCCATCATGCGGGAACAGCTTTTCAAAGCAAAAGAATATTATGAGAATTATAAAGTAAACGGCCAAAAGCACGATTTCCCCTTTGATTTTCATATGCATTCCCTGATGCGTGTTTTTGAAGGAATGCGTGTAAAAATTCATGCTCATCAGGCAGATGATATCCAGACAGCCATCCGCATTGCCAATGAATTTGGCCTTCGTTACTCCATTGAGCACTGCACGGAGGGCTATATGATCCCGGAAGTTCTTAAGAAAAACAACGCTCAGTGCCTCCTTGGCCCCACGGTAGGCGGAAAAAGTAAAGTGGAAGTCCAGAACCGCTCTTTTGATGCCGGACGGATTTTGGAAGAGGCTGGAATAACCTTCGCACTCATCACCGACGCCCCCTTCGTCCCCATCGAAAACCAGCTTCTCCAGGTGGCCCTCTATGTGAAGAACGGCATGTCCAGAGAAATGGCCATCCGCAGTGTTACCTTAAACGCCGCTAAAATTACAGATATTGATACCAGAGTCGGCAGCATTGAACCAGGCAAAGACGCCGATGTGGTAATCTGGGATGTAGAGCCGTTAGCCACAATGAGCCAGGCCGGAACCGTGATTATTGACGGCAAGATCGCATATCAGAGAAAGGCAGGTGAAAGCAATGTTGATTATCAAAAACTGTAATTTAATCAATATGGCCGGAATCTACGAGGAGAAACGGGATTTGGTTGTAAAGGACGGAAAGATTTTTGATATTTGTATAAATGCCCTGGATACATATGGCTGTGAACACGATGTCATTGACGCCTGCGGCAATTATGTAACCCCAGGACTTGTGGAACCTCACTGCCGTCTCGGTGTACAGGAAGAGGTATTCCGAAACGAAGGGAACGACGCAGATGAGGCCACTGACCCCATTCTTCCCCAGCTTCGCGCCCTGGATGCCATTAATCCCCGGGATGAAGGCTTTCAGATGGCTTTGGCCGGAGGCGTTACTACAGCTGTGACCTGCCCCGGTGATGCCAACTTAATCGGCGGAACCTGTGCGGTCCTTAAGACTGCCGGAAGCACCGTGGATGAGATGGTCCGTGTGCCGGAACTGGCCTTCCATATGTGTCTGACTGACGGTGTAAAAAACACCTATGGAGGAAAGAAAACACCAAAAACAAGACTTGGCAGCGCCGCTTTAATCCGCGAAGCGCTGATGCGGGCCCAGAGATACCACGCACAGTGGACCGCCTCTGTAGAGGATCCCCTGGTGAAGCCGCCAAAATTTGATATGAAGCTTCATTCTCTGATGCGCGTTTTCGACGGCATGCCTGTTAAATTCACTGCCAAACGCGGCCATGACATGCTGACTGCCATCCGCATTGCGGAAGAATTCGGTCTTACGTATACGCTGGAAAACTGTGTGGAAGCCTGGCTTATTCCTCAGGAGTTAAAGAAACATCATGTCAAATGTGTTATTGGGCCCACTTACGGAGAAAAGAGCAGCGAATACCGCCACCGGGATCCCATTGCAGGCGCGGTCCTGGAAGAAAACGGCATCGAATTTGCGGTCTCTACCGGCCATCCCACTATGAATATTGAACTTGCCGCCATTCACTTGACCCTGATGTACAAAAAGGGCCTGACTCCGAAGACTGCCCTGGAGGCGGCCACCATCAACGCCGCCAGATATTGCGGACTGGAAGACCGTGTTGGAAGCCTGGAGCCTGGAAAAGATGCGGATATTGTTATCTGGGACGGATATCCTTTTGATTATTATACCTCCGCTGCCACGGTTCTTATCGACGGCGCTGTCGTGTATAAGAAAAATCATTAATACCAGCTGAAAAAATCCGGAAGGAATGTTTTTGCTTTAGAGCGTGTTTGAAGAATGAATTTTCAAACATGTTCCAGAGCTCCTTCCGGATTTTTGCATGCAATTTATTGATGTTATAACCCATGTCTGAAATTCATTTCATGTATTATTAGTAAATCACTATAAACTTTCCCTGCTGTCTGGCCTGCTAATTTAATTTTTCTGTGAAAAGCAGTATGCTTCAGCAAATCTTTTGTCAATCTCAGAGTAACGATAACACTTTTTAATGGACAGGAATTTTAGGCACAAAAAGCTTGTTCAATTTGTTTTTCACATGATATGCAATATGCACTATTCACAACGTATAACGCACTATTCACTATATTTTATAGACAATGAGAATTTATTATGCTATATTGTAGCATAAATGACTTTGCTTTAAGAAGTCTTTGTATCAATAGCGCTTATGTAACAGTTCAGCTCTGCATTTGTTTTCAGCATATTTTTCACTCGAAATCTTTGCATGACTGAGCTATCACATAAATACGAAAAAAGAAAAGGAGAGGAAAAAAGTATGGAGTCTACAATTATCGACGGAATGAGCAACGACATGGTAAGCGCCTTAATCGCTGGAGGCATATTGGGTATAGGTATCAGCGTAATTGCTGCAATTGCTTTAATCTGGTATGTATTTCAGGTAATCGCTAACTGGAAGATCTTTAAAAAATTTGGAGAATCTGGCTGGAAAGCGATTATCCCTGTATACAATACGTATATTCAGTACAAAGCAACCTGGAATACCAAAATATTTTGGCTTGATGTTGTGTTATCTCTGCTGACAATACTGAATGACGTTGGCGGCGATGGCGTTATTAGCACGATATGTATCATTGTTTCATGGATTGCACTGATAGGGCTTTTAGTTCTCAAAATCATGCGGGAATACAATTTGTCCCGGGCTTTTGACCATGGCATCGGATTTACAGTAGGTTTATTCTTACTTAACCCGATTTTCAAGCTGATTTTAGGCTTTGGCCGTTCTGAATACATAGGCAATGCTACCAAAATTGGCACAAAGCGATAAGTACCGTCAAGTTTGAAATCGTTATATTACGACTGCTTAAAAACCAGAAAAATCAATAGGGGGAAAATAATATGGCTAGAAAAGTAATAACCACATTTTTGCCTGCTGCACTACTCTTTGCTCTGGTAAGCTGCGCTCCCGGACAGCCCGTCAAAGAAGCAGAGAATAAAATCCCGGCGACACAGGAAGTGGAGAACGAAACAACAAAAGAGCTCTCAGGCGAGGAGATTTTTGCAAAATCTAGCGAAGAGCATATACTAAAGAATATTTTAGCACGGCATAAAAATGTAGAAGAACATATCACTTATTTTGACGGAAAAGGAAACGAGGAAACTACTGTCTACCGCTATGCGGACGACGAAATTTATGTCAGAGAAGACAGCAATTCTAATCTGTATATTCAAAATCAGCATAATTATTATTTCCATGATGCAGCTAATATGGAAAGAGGGAAAATCGACGTTGTGTTTGGAATGGAAAATGTATTTGAAGACGACTGGGAGAAATTTATGAATGAAACCTTTGAGTATGTTGCATCGGAAAATGACGAAGTCATTGAGGTAAGTAAAACAGAAGGTTACATTTTTCTGACTGTTGCGTGTGATGCAACTTTAAACAAGGAATATTATGAATTATATTTTCCGGAGGAAATTACAAACGCAATTGTGCCAGGCACACAAGATATCTGTCAGATGAAAATAGATGCTGAAACATATATGATTTATGAAGGAAAATCTTATTTACAAAAGCCGGACGGAACAGAAATGCCAGTTTCACAATCCCGTTTTTCCTATGATGTTGAGCCATATAAACTTTCAGAGGAACTGCTTGAAATCATAAATGGCACAGACAGAACACTTACGGTCATTGCTGACCCGGCAACAGAGCAGGAAAAAACATATGTCCAATCCTGCGGCGAAAATGGCACGCTGCGTATTGCGCTGCAGGAAGGATATCAAAAACTGTATGCCGACGAAGCGTGTACACAGGAAACAACGACATTTGACGAAAATGGGGAAAGAACTGTATACACGGTAAAGGAACCATAATACTCCTGCTCCAGACTTCCGCTGCCGCCAGGTTTTTTCGCTTGGCGGACAGCGGGATTTTCATTTCTTCCACCGATTACAGATCTCTGGCTGCCGGGAATCCATAGGCTGAATCCGCACTCATAACAGCCCTGAGAATCGCCTCGGACATCACCTGAGCCGCCAGGGTTCCAACCATATCCTGATCTGCCTCCACATTCCCTGTGGAAAGTGCATAAATACTGTCCCCGTCGGCAGTTGTATGAAGCGGGCGGATGGATCGGGCATATCCGTTGTGAGCCATGCCGGCAATTTTACAAAGCTGGGTTTTCGTAAATTTTCCATTGGTGATGACAGCGCCGATAGTGGTATTGTCAACAAATTTATTTTTTATCACCTCATAGCTTTTATAGACCTCTTCTTCTGTATTGAGGAATGTTTTTTTATCATTCCCCAGAAGTCCGGCAACCTTTTTTCCATTTTTCCAGTCATAGATATCTCCCAGGGAATTGACGGCCACAACGGCCCCCACTTTAAGCTCCCCAATCTGAACGGCATAGCTTCCGATTCCCGACTTCATACAGAAGTCTTTTCCATGGAGCTTTCCGACTGTGGCTCCGGTTCCGGCTCCCACATTCCCGTCCGTATAATTCCCCTGTTCTGCCTGTTCACAGGCCGCATAGCCCATGGCCTTATCCGGCCGCACCTGCCAGTCCCCCACGCCCAGATCAAACAGACAGGACTGGCAGATCAGCGGAACCTTTGTGATTCCCACATCGAAGCCAATATTTCTCTCTTCCAGATACTCCATCACACCTCCGGCTGCATCCAGTCCAAATGCACTTCCACCGCTTAACAGCACTCCGTGAATCACCTCAGCGGCAGCCATGGGTTTTAATAGCTCTGATTCTCTGGACGCAGGTCCGCCTCCCCGCACATCCAGTCCGGCCGCCATTCCCTGTTCACAGAGAATCACCGTGCATCCAGTTCCGGCTTTCTTGTTTTCCGCATTTCCGATTTTAATATTTTCTATTTCCTGAATTTTAATCTCTTTCATGATTTTTTCCTTTCCATTTTTTGATTGTTGCTGTCTGTCCCTTATGCAGGGGACGCAGGACAGGCCCGAATCCGCTTCGCGTATTCTTGCTTACCGTTATCTGCAGACAGAATGCCTTCAGACAGTATAGCATTCCTTTTCTTTTGTGCATATATTGATTGGTATTTTTTATTTTTTCCTTGTATAAAAGGGAAAAAATGTATATACTGGAAGGGGTGATAAGATTGAAAATAAAAATCTCAAACTTCGGATTTCTGGTAATTCTCTGGCCAGCACAGATAAATGATTCTTAAAGCAGACTTCTGGTCTGCTTATTTTAATGCTTTGGCAAGTTGAAGGGAAAAAGGATTCATACGGATTAAAAGAAAGGAAAACCACCATGAATGACAAACAGAACCTCAAAAAAGCTGCTGAACTGTTTCTTGTACTTTTTGGAAATTTAATCATGTCTGTGGGTGTCGGGGCCTTTATTATCCCGTCCGGCCTGATGACTGGCGGTGTTACAGGTATGGGACTGATTATCTCTCATTATTTCGATATCTCTGTATCCGCCTTTGTAGGCATATACAATGCCCTGATGTTTCTGATTGGAGCTTTTTTTCTGGGAAAGCACTTTGCTGTCAACACTCTGATAAGCAGTTTTCTTTTTCCCTTTCTCCTGGGCCGTATTGAGCCCCTGATGACAGCTCCCCTGACCACTGATCCCCTGCTTTCTGTCATTCTCGGCAGTCTTTTAATCGGCAGCGGAATTGGCCTTGTCATCCGCGCGGGAGCATCCACCGGAGGCAACGATATCCCGATTCTTTTACTCAACAAAAAGCTGGGCCTTCCCATATCCGCCACCATGTATGCCTTTGACACAGTCATTCTGCTTTTACAGATTCCCTATTCCGAGCTGGAAATCGCCCTGTACAGCATTGTGTCAATTCTTCTCTACACTACCATGGTAGGAAAGACCTCCACACTGGGAAAAGGCCGCATGCAGGTCCGCATCATCAGTAAATATTATAAGGAAATCAGTGAAGTAATCCGCACCGAAATCGACCGGGGCGTTACTTTGTATCACATCCAGGGCGGCTATTCCGGTGAAGAATCCTGTGAGGTAATGACCGTTCTCTCCTCCCGGGAATTAAACCGTTTAAACCGCCTTGTCATGGAAATTGACCCCCAGGCTTTCATTATGCTGGCACATATTAACGAGGTCCAGGGACGCGGCTTCTCTTTTGGAAAACAAGAAAGCATATAATACCATAACAAGCCTCCACATACCCCCAAACACTTCATGGCCATGCGATGATGCGAAGTCCCTCGTTGTGTCCAAACTCCTCTTATAGCCCGCCCATGGCGGGCTATAAAAACATGCGCTTTCATGTGTGAAATGTTTCTTGTCTGCTTTTTTCTCTGCCGTGATTTACCATGATTTCATTTCATTTGATGATATCTTATGTGAGCAGTTTTTCCCGCACTTCCATCAGTGCAAATCCTAAAAGATTCTGCCCGCGCCATTTAGAAATTGTAAATCGCTGTTCATCTTTCATTGATAAACCGATTCCCCATATTTTATCCTGCACGGCGCATTCTGCCAAAATCGCATCCCCTGTCTTTAGCAGGCGTTCTTTCAATTCCTGATTTTGATGAAACTTCTCCAGTAATCCTTGATAAATAATCACCTGTCTTCGTCCATTCCAAATAACATCATCGTAATTTTTCACCTGACGGCCAAGCGCCTTTATCTTTCCCACCTCCTTTATGCTCAAAATTTCTTTTGCTGTCTCGATGTCACTGAATAAGACAGCCTTTTTATACATCATGTACTGTTCCATCGAAGAAAAAAGAATTCCATCCACCATAAAATCTGACAAATACCAATTACTTAAGAATCCATATTCTTCATCCGGATTATGAAACCCTATCACTTTATGCATGTTTCACCTGCTCTCCAACTTTTTTTACTGCCAATTCTAGAATCAATCAACTCTCGCATCCGGTTTCTTGCTTTACTGTCCCGTTCCATATACTGTTTGTTAAACTTCCTGTAATCTACCTCCAGCAAGTTGTTTTTATCTTCTGAAATCATTTGGAATGCCAATTCAGATTTCAAACAGTATTGAATCCATATTTTTCTATGAATTTTTTGGAGGGAGAGATACATAATGGCGTTGGTTTTGCCGAGTAGCCTTTCCATCGTCATTATACCAACACCCACCAGGAAAAGCAACTTACTTTAGGCGGCAAAGAAGGATGTAAGAAGTCACTTTGTACCATTGCGTACATAGAGCCGGGAAAATTCCCGGCCCTATTATTTATGCCATAATCAAACAACAAGAGGAGCGGCATCCCTTCTTTTCCGATGAGCGAACGGCTCATTCCGCCCGTCAGAAAGACGGGGACAAGGCTCACTGTCCCTGATCCTCTCTCTACTGCATCGGAGGGGAAACAGGTATCAGCCGCCGCTGCTCCACTGAATTATAATATCTCCTGTAACAAGAACAGGAAAATCAACGTCCCATTTTCCGGTATCCTCCGGCTTCAGCCATGGCTCTGACGCATACTGCTTCTCCTTTACCTGCTGGGTACCAAATACTGCTCCGTGGTACATGAATGTCACCGTATATTCTGCCGGTTCTGTTGGCGCCTCTGTAGTGTTTTCCGCAGGAGCCTCCGTTGGCGCTTCCGTGGTATTCTCCGCAGAAGTTTCTGTTGGCGCTTCCGTGGTATTTTCCGCAGAAGTCTCTGTTGGCGCTTCCGTGGTATTTTCCGCGGAAGTTTCCGTTGGCGCTTCTGTAGTATTTTCTTCCGTCTGAGAACCTCCTGAGCTGCTGTTCCCGCCGGAATTGCTGCCTCCGCCCGAACTGCTGCCTCCGCCCGAGCTTCCGCTCCCGCCTGAACTGCTGCCTCCGCCCGAGCTTCCGCTTCCGCCTGAACTGCTGCTTCCGCCCGAACTTCCGCTTTCACCCGAACTACTGCCTCCGCCCGAGCTTCCGCTTCCACCTGAATTTCCTGAATCGTCAGGATTGTCGTATCCGGGACCTATTCCCTTCGTTTCCTGGTCGGATGGAACGGTCTCTGTCACCGCCATGGAAGTTTCTTCCACTGTCTCTGGCGCTGTGGAGCTTTCCTCTGTCGGCATCGTCTCAGTCACTCTGCCGGCCGTTGCTTTTTCTCCGGCCCCGGATTTTGTTGTTTTTTCTTTCTCCGTGCTCTTCTCTTCCTTTGTGTTCTCTGCCGCTTCGCTGCTCTTCTCCTGCCCCGTACTCTCTGCCGCTTCGCTGCCCTTCTCCTGCCCCATACTCTCTGCCGCTTTGCTGCGTTTTGCCTCTTTTACTGTTTCAGGTTCTTTTGATTCTTCTCTGACAACCCTTTCTGTCATTTCTCCTTCGCCCATCATCTCCTGAATCAAATGTAAAATATCTGGCGGAAGCTCATCATACTTAATATCCCGTTCCTCTTCCAAATACTCCGTAAGTTCCCGATTGCTGTGAATAATGACTTCTTTGCCGTTCCCGGTCAGCACTTCCTCCTCCATGGTTCCGTCCGGATAGATAAGCCTTGAAGAAACGTTACCCTCAAACACAGATACTTTTGTAAAAACCTCACCACTCTCATCATAAGACACTTCTACCCGAAATATGGTTCCCCGGACCGCCATGATAGAATTCGGCGTTGTAACCTCATATGTAGAACCGGCGCTTAAGGGATTCCTGATCTCATTGATAATAGCGCCCTTCGTCAGATTAAGTTTTGTCCGGGAATCTTCCATGGTTCCCGCAGCTTCAATGGACACGGCCGAGTTCTCTTCAACCATCACATATTTATCCTCATCAAGGCGCAGGCGGGTAAAGCTTTCCGGTTCTACTATAAGCTGGTCACCGGATTCCAGGTAAAGATTCTCCGTACCGTTGAATTTTCCGGTTCCTTCCCGTTCAATCTCCGCGGTTCCCTCTATTTCATAGAGCAGAATGGAGCGGTAGGTATCTTTGGTCCCGAACATATGGCGGACTACCATGACGGTTCCTGTGATGGCTGCTGCCCCTATAACTGCTGCGGCAATTTTCATTGCTATGGTTTTTTGTATCATATCTGCTCCCTTTGACTCCTTTTTAAGAAATACAGTAACTGCTCCATAAATCCTGTCGCCACAGGCGATTTTCAATGGATTTTTGCCCGGGACGGCCAGTACTATAATCGGCCCGCTATATTGCTTTTAAACACATACTCTCCCGGGCTTTCGAGCATTTTTGCACTATTTCTCGCCGGATTTTGTGCATTTTTTAATTTTCAGACGCGCTCTAAGGTGCTGAATTATTACGAAATATAAATGTTCCGTTTCTGGCTGCGTATACGGTACGCCCTCCGGTATCTACAGTATATACGGTAGCGTCGCCATCTGTAGCGTCACTGTCTGCAGCACCGCCGGATACCTGCCAGGTTCCTTCCGACAGGTTGCAACTGTCTCCAATATTCATTTCAAGAGAATCTCCGTCCACAATATCCCTGGCATCTCTCCATAATGGTTCAATTAATAAGAACAAATCAGGTTTCGTACTGTCGATAAAACGATTATACTCGTCTGCCGAAATCTGACCGGTAATTTCTAATTCTTCCAGAGGACTGTCTCCAACACTTCCACTCTCCGTAGAGCCTGATAATCCCCATAATCTCCAACCGCTCAGCTTTTTATCCTGGGGTGGCGTAATACTGCTAAGAGCGCTTTGGCTGTTAAACGGTTTGTCAAACTGTATTGTAATACCTGGCTTACCATTGCCATTGCTGCCACTAAATATCAAAGTCCCTGCTGAAACCTCGTCACTCCCCACATACAGCCACACCTCCGCTGATGTGGCCGCCTCCCTGGCCGCTGCCGCTTTAGCCGAAAGTGCCATACGTTCCGGCAGCTCCGGAACTGTGAATGCCGGAGCTGTCGTCTCCGGTATCTCCTTTTTGCTATCCCCTTCCGAAGCACTTTTCTCTGTGGAACTTTCCTCCGCAGATGCTCCCTCCACAGATGTTTCTTTCACAGAGCTGTTCTCTCCCTCTGATTTCTCAGATTCCTTCTCTTCCTCGTCCTTTCCTGGAGCTGTCTCCGCCGTTTCTTCATCCCTTATCTCCGATTCCATGCTTTGTCCCGGAGCCATCCACGTTTCGTCCTTTGCAGAATCCTCCACGGCCTCTTCTTTTTCCGCGGAACCTTCCGCAGTTCCTTCCTTTCCTCCTGAACCTTCCGCAGCTTCTTTTTTCGTCGAACTTTCTGCAGTTCCTTCCTTTCCTGCTGAACCCTCCGCAGTTCCTCCCTTTCCCGCGGAACTCTCCACAATTCCTTCCTTTTCCGCCGAATCCTCCGCAGTTCCTTCCTTTTCTGCTAAACCTTCCGAAATTCCTGCCTTTCCTGCCAAACCCTCCGCAGTTCCTTCCTTTCCCGCAGAACCCTCCGCAGTTCCTTCCTTTTCCGCCGAATCCTCCGCAACTCCTTCCTTTCCCGCCGAACCTTCCGCAACTCCTTCCTTTCCTGCAGAACCTTCCACAAAATTCTCCGCAGTGCTCCCTGTGCTCTCTTCCTCAACCAGCTCCGTTTCCTCCGTCTCAGAACTACTGGTTTCCAGCTTTTCCTCCGAAGAGCTCTCCACCCTGTCCGCTTCCGCCGGAATCTGTTTTTTGTCATTCTCCACATCTTCACTCACCGCCGCCGCGGCCGATTCGGACGCATCCTCTACCGCCCCTGCCACCGGGAAAGTACCAATCACCAATGCCAGGACTATCCACAGTGCACACAGCCCTTTCCACCTTTTCTTCACCACATAATCCTCCTCTATAACACAACAACGCCTTCCGCTTCTCACCTATTCTATATTAACAGTTCAGACAGCAAGGAATCCGATGGACATTCAATGCTTCCTATCCGCCTTTAGAGGACAAGAAGGCAAGCCGTCTAAACTGTTACATCCCGCAAAAGCAATCTTTCACTCATCCCGTGAAAGCATCAGCCTAACATGCCGCCACCCGTCAGGAACCGCCCGCAGATGGGAGGGGCCGCCTCTTAAATCCCGCCGCAGCCTCACAGGAACCTGGCAGATTTTCTCTCCTGACTTTGCAAATTTCCCAATTATTTCCGTGGCAAATTCCATACCACCGCACCGAAGTTTTAATCTTAACGCTTTCTCCCGGTCAAATCCCCGGATTCCGCAGTGGAAATCTCCGATTTCCACCTGATACCTCCATCTTCCCATGAGAGACAGCAGAGGAACTCCAAAATAGCGATGCAGGAAAGGCATCGCGCCTTTCTCGATTCCTCCCTGATAGCGGTTCCCCACGACCAATCCATACCCTTCCCGAAGTTTCTCAAGAATGAAACCACACTGAGAAAAGTCATAGCTGCCGTCACAATCTCCCATGATGATGTATTTCCCCTGCGACTCCCGGATTCCGGCGATTAAGGCATTGCCATATCCTTTTTGGGAAACCCGCACCACTCTTGCGCCGCACTCTCTGGCAATCCTGGGGGACCCATCCGTGCTGCCATTATCCGCTACCACAATTTCTGCCGAAATACCGTTCGTCCGCACGTATGTCTGTCCCTCCTTAATGCACCACGCAAGGCTCCTGCTTTCATTGAGACAGGGCATAAGAATCGTAAGTTCGATCTCCTTCATGGCTTTTTCGTCCTTCCCTCACCCATCCTTCCGTCACCTGTCTTTTCCTTTTCCGGCTTCTTTTCCTTCTCCCGAATGCAGGAAATCCATAGAAAGAGCCAGACTTAAAAAGACCGCCAGCACCGGGCTTATGAGAGCGCGATAGGTAAAAAACTCATGGAGATAAGAATGATTGCTTAAAACCATGTACCGCAGCAATACCACACTGCCAAGAGGTATCATCAGCCTGACAGCGGTCCCATTCCCTTTCTTTTTATGG
Source organism: uncultured Lachnospiraceae bacterium (assembly GCA_910586315.1). Taxonomy (GTDB): domain Bacteria; phylum Bacillota; class Clostridia; order Lachnospirales; family Lachnospiraceae; genus CANRXD01. The sequence goes on from CAJUIP010000011.1 coordinate 17,555, forward strand.
AACAGATAAAAAACCGAGCCCAATACCAGAAAAGATACCGCCATTCCGGCCGCGACTCTCACAGGCTCCACTCTGGCTTCACCGCCAAACATCATTGTCAGATTCGCCGCCACCGCCATGGGAATCCTTGCGAAACCGTCCGCCTGTTCTCCCGGCAAAGTGCCGTTTACCCGCTCCCCGGCAGAAGAAAGAGCAAGCAGAAATTTATTCTCCCCTGTGACCAGAGAGGCAGCCGTCCATTTTACCAGAAAGGTCCCCATATAAGCCAGTCCCCAGCAGACTCCGCACCAAAACAGCAAACGAACGCTTTCTTTCCCGTCTCCCAGACGTCTCTCCTTCGCCCTCACAGCGATTACCAGGATTAAGGGCACAAGAAGCACCGCCGTCTCTGTGGTTAAAAAGTCGAAAAAGGCGACCAGTACCCCTCCCGCAAGGGAAAGGCAGGTTATGTATACATCCCCCCTTCTCTCCATCCACAAATACAGGGGACACAAAAGGAAGCAGATCACAAACGCCGGTTCATATTCCAGGCTTAAGCCGATATTCCATATCTGAACCGCCCCCATGGACAAAAGAAATCCCACGCCGATATCATAATACTTCCTGGCAAACAGCATCGCCGCAGTCAGTGCCGCCAGACTCATGGCAGCCAAAAATCCCATTGTTTTTATCCCTTTTACATCCATAACAAGATGGAAAAGACGGACGAAGACAGCCGACCCATGCCAGTACCTTGTATAATCCGTATCCGGCTCCATATCCTCCGTAACCGACAGATACAGTCCGGCATTTTCCCCAAGCGTTTCTCCGCTGTAATACCAGGTATCCAGAGAAGATATCAGGGGATTTTCCCCGCCCATATTCCAACTTACGTTTAGCAAAATCGTATCCGCATAATTATCGCTGATGCCATTCCATTTTTTCCCCCTTTCGAAGGAAAATGCCTCCTTCTCTTTGTAGGACAGGGCGCTTTCTTCCATATGTTCCCTGAGCATCTCGTTGGGAATCGCTGCCGCACACACAAGAAGAAACCACAAGAACCCAAGGAGTCCCCAGAAAATGGCGATATGAACTGCAATTACTTTTTTTCCACCCATGATTTTCTCACTTCATCTACCTGATACACAAACACTCCCTTACTCTTGCCCTTTAAAGGCATCTCTCCGACAGGCGTCACTTCCACCCGGTCCTTTACCGCCTCATAGACTGCCTCGCTGATGAGGATCTGTCCCCGTTCTGCGTTGCTCTCGAGCCGCGCCGCCGTGTTCACCGTATCGCCGATGGCCGTGTAATCCATACGGAATTCACAGCCGATATTGCCCACTACAGCTTCCCCGCAATTAATGCCAATTCCGAAGGCCACGCTTTTTCCGAAACGCTTTTCAAACTTTTCTGCAATGGCGTCTGCCCCGGCCTTCATGTCCCATGCCGTACATACCGCCTTAAAAATGTAATCGTCCAATGCAAAAGGAGCATTGAATACGGCCATCGTAGCGTCGCCCACAAATTTATCCAGAGTGCCGCCGTTATCAAAGATGGATTTCGTAGTCAGGCTTAAATATTCGTTGAGAATCTCCACCACCTCTTCCGGCCTGAGGCTTTCCGACATGGTGGTAAATCCCCGGATATCTACAAACAACACGGCAATCTGCCTGTTCTCGCCTCCAAGAACCAGTTCAAAATCTGTATCCTTGCTGATTTTTTCCACAATCTGGGGCGCCACATATTGTTTGAACACATTCACGACTCTCCGCCTGCGGAGAATTTCCGCCAGGTATCCCTCTATGACCCGTTCCCCATAGAGCAGAATCAGCACAGCAGGAACCAGAACCACGGGAACCAAAATTCCCTGTTCATACATAAATCTGGCAAACAGTACATCAAGAATGACCAAAACCCCGGTTCCCACAGAAACTGGTATGATTTTTGCCCTGCGTATGACCACAAAAAAGATTCCGCAGAGAAGAGCTGACACTGTGGCATAAAGAAAGGGCGAAACAGGCAGCTGCGTCTTTCCTTTTAACAATGCATCGATAATATTGGCATGAATCTCCACTCCGTACATCTGGCTGTTATGGGATATTGCCGTGGAGTAGGAATCCTGCATTCCCACCGCATAAGCCCCCACCAGCACGATGGCATCCTGAAACAGCCTTGGATCCACGGTCCCGTTCAGTACGTCGGCCATGGATACCACATTGTATCCGCCGGGCTTTCCTGAGTAGGAAAAATAGTACCGGTTCCCTCTTCCGTACACGGCTGGGAATACCGCTTCCTTCCCCTGGCTTTCCTGATAGTTCTTGTAAATCTGGGAGGAAAGGCTGTAGATTCTCTCGCCTTCATGGTCTAAATATGCCATGGCCTGGCGCACAAATCCGTCGTGATCCACAGCCGTGTTGGCATACCCGCAGATTACGCTGTCTTTCAGTTCCTCATACGGCTCTATGACATAGTCCACGTAGTAAGGATTATAGGCCATGTTTCCCTTCTTATCTCTCTCCGGCATCTCCTTAAAAGAAAAGCTGAGTGCCGCCACTACATTTCCGGCTTCCTTACAGGCATCGGCAAAATGGCTGTCGCCCTCCTCGTCCGTCTTCTCACTGTAAATCACATCGAATCCGATGACCGCCGGTCTTGCTTCTAAATCTTTATTTAACAATTCCACCAGCTGGGCCGGAATATCCCGGCTCCAGGTATTCACAGGCCCGTATTGTTCTAACGTCCTGTCATCAATTCCGATGATATAGATCCTTTTGTTGGTTACGGAGGTTCTCTGATTGAGCCGGTCCAAAATTCCCATATCCCAGAATCCGGCCGTACCGAAATAGAATATTATGAAAGACAGCAGTGTGACAGCCGCTGTGGCTATGACAGTTATGCTTCCGGCTTTACTCTTCATGGCTTCCCCTTTCCCCCTCTTTTTCCTTTCGTTCTGTCCGGACAGATGCCCCCACTCAGACTGTCCGGAAACTAACGGTCGATGTGCCCCATCCCATTTTTATTGCTGTTTTCAGTCATAAAGTGGGAGTTAAATTGAAAATTTACTTCTATTTCTTCATCAGTGGGTGGATTTTTGCACTATTTGAGTTTTCAGACAGCTGCCTCTTTCAGGAGCACCCATGTTCCTTCTCTGGCAAAGGCAACGCTGCCGTTCCACGCTCCGGCCCCGGCCTGCGCCGCCCGTTCCATGTCCTTTAGCTGTCTGTCCGTCCTTCCCCATTCATGGTGGCTGATATACAGGCGCTCCGCTCTGCACTCCTTTGCCATCTCCAAACCCTGTTGCCAAAAGCTGTGTCCAAATCCTGTAACTTTTGCATATTCCTTCCTGTCATAGGGAGCATCAAAAATCAACATTCTACAGTCATCCGCAAACTCTTTATACCTCTTTCGAAATTCTTCGTCATCTCCCAGCTCGCAGTCCAGTCCATAAACTACAGACTGTTTTTTTCTCTCCAGCCGGTATATGACACAGTTATTGGGGTGGTTGGATTTCATGACTCTGACGGTAACCTCCCCCGGCAGATTCCAGATATCTTTGTCCTCTGTATCATGCCAGGTAACTTTAGCCGTCGTCTGTGCCATGGTTACCGGCCAAAAAGGCGGATTCATCGCCGGCCAAAAGCGTTCCCGGAAAGACCTTTTAACGTCACAGGGACCATACAGCTCCACTGCCATTCCTTTTTCGAACAGGCAGGGAAACATAAAGAGCCCTGTAATATGGTCCATGTGAAGATGGCTTACAAAGATATGTATCGCCTGGTCCTCCCGCCAGAGCCCCTTTGACTTCGCTGCCTTAAGCCGGTTCCCCAGTTCCATAATACCGGTCCCCCCGTCAAATACGACGATTCCCTCCGGCCAGTCTACGGACACGCAGCTCGTATTTCCCCCGAATTCCATCCTGTCTCTGTAAGGAGCCGCCATGGAACCTCTGGTTCCCCAGAATCTTACACAAAAGCCCTCTTCCATTTTTCGTCCCCCTTATCTTGCCAGGTATACCATGGTAATATCATCTGACTGAGCCGCTCCTCTTGTAAACGCTTCCACCTCTTCATACATCCGCTCAATAAAGACCTCCGGTTCCTTGGATTCCTCCATATGGCGGTTTAAGGCATCTTCCATGCCCTGATCGGAGAACATCTCCCCGTTGATATCAAAGGCCTCCGTCACTCCGTCTGTGTAAAGACAGAACCGATCCCCGGGCATCAGCCTGTCGGACTGCTCCCTGTAAGGCATATCCTCCATGATTCCCACAACGAAATCCACCTTGCAGTCCAGCTGTTTAAACGGCTTTCCTCCTCTGCTGATAAACGGCTTGTTATGCCCGCCGTTTACAAAGGTAAGTCCGCCTGTATCCGTATCAAGGACGCAGATAAAGACAGTGACGAACAGCTCCTCCTCATTGTCCTCGTTAAGCCGGTTATTCACCAGCTCCGCCACCTCTGCCACAGGCATATCAAGCATCATATAATTTTTAATATGCGTCTTTGCCAGAGTCATAAAAAGGGCCGCCGGAACCCCCTTTCCCGACACGTCCGCCACCAGAAAGCAGAGCCGGTGTTCGTCGATACGGAATATATCGTAGAAATCTCCTCCTACCTCCTTGGCAGGTTTCATCCTGGCGGTGATCTTTACGTTTGGCATCTCACAGAACTCCTCAAAGGATTTGGGAAGGAATCCTGTCTGAATCCGGGACGCGATCTCCAGCTCCGACCGGAGACGCTCCCTCTCTGTCACCATCTGGGTAGTCTTGGTATACAAAAGCTCCAGAAGAGCTCCGTAAACCTTATGGTTGGCCTCGGCAATCTCCAGAAACAGATTCCTGGCAATGTTGGCGCATACTGCCGGAGTGACAGCCCGGACCGTGGCTTTCCTTACCCCGTCTTTAATCAGGGCCAATTCTCCCACAACGTCTCCCGCTCCCAGCTCATTGATCAGAAGTCCGTCTCCGGTCAGCACATGGGCTTCTCCCTCCAGGATGATATACATGCCGTCATCCGGAGGATTTCCCACGGTCACCATATCCTCACCTTTCTCAAAGGTCTTAAGTTCCGTGGCATCCAGAAGAAGTTTCGAGCCCTCCGGCATCCGGCCGTCCTCCTGGATCTGGAAAAAATCCTTGATAATTTTCAAATGTTTCCACTGTTCATCCATCATTTCACCATACCCTGCTGCTTCTTTTCTGCGTCTTCCGGCCCTTTTGCCGCCTGTTTTTCCGGCCTTTTCCCAATGATCACTTTAGGCTCCCTTTTCGGGCGTGCCTTTTGCTCCCGCCTCTGCAATTCGGCAAAACTGACAGCCGTTTTCTGAGGCTTCTTCGCCCTCTCCTCTCTGACCTTTGCTACTTCTTCTTTCACATTTTTGAGCGTATTTTTCACCGACATATCTTTATGGATCGTGCCGACCTTCCGGAGCGAACTATTATAAATATTGAGCACCCCATTGACATAGCCTTTCTTTCGCTCCTCCTTCCCGGTTCTCTCCTGCACCATATCCTCTGAGATCTTTCCTTTGGACTCCATCGCGGTGTTTACCAGCTTTTCCACCTGCTTCCACTCCTCCGGCTCCACAAGCACCATTTTTTCTTTCATATGATCCTGAAAAATCTGCACTCTTTTTGCCATAACATCGATCTGCTTTTGAGGGATGATATCTCCCAAAGCAAACTCCAAAGTATCTCTGTCAAGCTTCGCAATATTCTACGCCATTTCCTGACTGATAAATGTCATATCCTTTACTTCCCCCTGATGGAAGGTACTAAGAAACTCTTTTTCTCCAAAAGAAAGGTCATTGTCGATGCCCTGGAGTCCTACTATGGTGCGTTTTCCATTCGCGTCCGGTTCGCTTAACTGCATAAACATGTTACGGCCATGCCTGTCATTCTGTCCGCAGAGAAAATCCAGCGCTTCCATACTGCACATGTCTTTAAGAAATGAGGCGTTGTAGGTAAACTCTGTCTGCTCAATGAGAGCCAAGTCCTCCTCTTTTCGGGAGGAAAGATCCAGCCCCTTTGCAAACTCCATAAAACATCCTGTTTTCACCGTACCGTTTATGCTGACCCTCATCTTTTCCGAGTGGGCAACCATATGACCCACGCCTAACAGTTCCGCAATCCGGGAGGTGGCTACATTTCTGGAAGTCAGCTCATTTCCCTGATCCAGCTCCGCTTTTATATTATAGATAGCTGTATCGTCTCCTGCCGCCATTATTTTTTCATACGACAGTTCATAGGCCAGGGCTCCGTCCCGGATCACCTGCTCCATGACTTCCATCTGCTTTTCGTCTTTCAGCCCGGCCCTTATGCTGATCAGATTCCGCTTCATGGTTCTGTAATCCAGATTGGGTTCCTTCTTGTTTTCCTCCAGATCCGGAAGGTTCATGAGAACATCCATATTTCTATAACAGATCTCTTTGATGCCCTCCATGCAATTCTCCTCGATGCACCCTCTCATAAGGCGCTCTTTTCCTGCGGCATCCAGGCCGGCCGGGGCGGCTTTCAGTTTTTCCTGATATTTTTCTGCGATTAGCGATACATTATCCAGCTTTTCGAAGTTTGCGATTAGGCCCGCCATATCCGCTTTCTTCGGATCATGATCATCCATCTGAAACCATTGTTCTCCAAGAAGAGAGGATGTTCCTGAATGGGTTAGCATGTTGTCCCCGATTCCCTTCTCGCTGTCTTTTTTCATCCAGTCAAAATTATCTTCCATGATTTTCCTGAGGACCGGGTTGGTCTTCTTGTCGATCTTATCGATTACCCGCCTCAGACGGGTCTCAGGCTTTAAAAGTTCCCGTTCCTCCGTGAAAAATCCTGGTTTCCCCTGATAGTTTACCTTCAGCCTCTGGTTCACCTGGTTTCCCACGATCTCGCCCTTTGTATCTTCCAGCTTAATCTCCGCCATATCAAATACAAGGGCCTTCTCCCAGGAGTCCCCTTCATATTCCTTAATCTTCCTTACATCCCGCATCTGATCGATATTTAAGCCGTCCTGATAGGAAAACAGACTGTCAATGACCGCCAGCCTCTCTCTGCCGGAAGAGGAGACGGCTCCCCGCCTTGCCTGTGAGTATGCCCTGCAGGCCTCCATCAGCTTATCGTTGGCCGCCACCACCTTCTTAGCGCTATCCAGATTAATGGGCTCTGCCCTCAAAGCGGCAAATTCCTGAAAAGCCTCTGACACATTCTTAAACAGAGACGAATTCCCCGACTTTTTCATCTCATCTGAAAAAAAATTCTCAAACTCCTCAAACTCCCACACCCGCGCTCTCAAATCCTGAGCCTTTTTCTTTCCAAATAAATCCATGTTTTTCCTCCTTCCACGAGTAAACGGACATGCTGCTGCCTTACCTGACTGGGCGGATATAGAATCTCCCATACCCATCCCCGGAACCATACCTCACCTCACAGTCACCGATACGGGTCCACTGTTCCCGTCCGATTTTCCACAGGTTTTCTTCCTCCCATGCACTGTAAAGGGCGCTGATAAAAAGCTCCGGCACGGAGGACACCTGATAGGCCATAGCCCGGAATACCTCATAATTGCAGGAAGCCGCCGCAGAGCTTTCCGCACGCTCCCCGTCGAGAGCCGCTCGGATGTCGATCCGGTATCTTCCCTGGCCCGGTTCCCGGTATAATCCTAACAGTACGGTTTCCTTGGGGGTATCGGCCTTGCCGGACGCAGCGGATTTGCCGCCCGATGAAGAAGTGCTCCCGGAAGTTCCTGTGATTTGGCCGACAAAGGAAGAACTGCCCGCCGCCGTGCCTTCCGCCGTCTCAATTTTTACAAATTCCACGGCGTTTTCCCCTACCCGGAAGCTGCGGTTTCCTGAAAATCTCTGGCTCAGTTTGGTTCTCATCCCGTTCAACGCCTCTTTTCCATTCCATTCCGACGACGGATCGCGCACCTGCTGCGGCGCCTGAAATTCTGTCTCCAGGATTATCTCCTTTTTCTCATACCAAGCCCCGTCCTGATCCACATAATACCCATCAGGAGTGACGGTATCTTTTAACATGCCCCCGTTCTGAGGAATATAGTAGGATTTTCCCAGAACCTCCACCCAGCCGACAGCCGGACTCCCGTCTTCCAGGTAGTAATGCCATCCGTCCTCCTGCTGCGACCATCCTGGTTCCGCACCCAGAGCCGGGAGCGGAACAGATAATGATATTGCTGATATTGCCATTACAAGACCGGGGACAGCAGCTGCCAAAACCTTATATCTGTTGTCTGTCTTCCCTGATTTCCTTATCTCTTTCATTTCCCAAATCATTTTCTCTGTCTTTCTCCTCCCTCTACTCCCGGCTGTATTTCTCCTTATACTCCTCATTCCACTGGTCCAGAGGACTTTTGGTCTCTTTCTCCGTCTCCTCGTCAGACGGCCTTTCTGCCTGTCTGCTGGCTTCCTCTGCCTGCCTCCTGACCTCTTCTGCTTCTTTTTCCTTTATCTCCTCTAAGGACGCCTTCATGCTCTCATTGCATAGTATGGACAGATCATATTCAAAAACCCTGGCAAATGCCATATCCAGACGGTTATAGGATCGCTCTCCGTTTAAAAATCCCACGGAAACATATTGATTTCCGATTTTCCATGTGCCAAACCAGCTGCCGTTCTCCAGGACTGCGCTTCTCCCCGTATCGGGAGCATAGAAAATCAGCCCCTTATCCTGAGACGTCAGCAAAAATCCCTGTGTGCTTCCTCTTATGGCCAGGTCACAAATCCCTGCCGCCCCTTTTCCCCTAAGTTCCTGAGCGAGAGTCATATTAAGGCTCAAACCGGCATGAAGCACTTGTTCTTCCGTGTAGTAGTCCGTACCATAGACGCTTTCTACCTCCGGCAGATTTTCCTCATTCCTCTCCTCCAGCATGGCATCATAGGCGGAAGTTCCCGCCTCATATCCGCCTGCAAGGTTTTTATACAGAATCTTCTGAGGTGTCTCATTTTCACTTCCACCGTGAGCCGCATCCCGGACAATCTCCATGGAATCCTTTCCGAATTCCACATAATAAACCACGCCTCCATCGAGAAAGACGCCTGACTGCGTATCTTCCGTCACCTTATAAGGCGTATCCAAAAGATCTCCTCCCGGCTGAATCCATCGCACTCTTCCATCCTCGCCGGTGCACAGAATCTCACCGCCGATGCATTTCCCCAGGGCAACGGCCTTTTCCTTATCCATAACCCAGTAAGATTCCACATAGGCATTTTCAAGGCGCGCATACCGTTTCGTGTAAATTCCACTTAAAGTCTGGGTACGGATTTCTGCATGTTTTATGCGCTCGGCAGATCCCCCTTCTGACGACGTCTCCCCTTCCTCATACCACACATACGTGTACTCTCTCTGTATCTCTCTGGCATCATAGTATTTAAAGTTCCCTGTATTTCCAAAAAGGTCGCTGTATTTTCCGTCCCGCGGAATAAACAGCTTTTCCAGCTGCCACTGTTCCTTTACTTCCCTGAAATTTACATAGGAGCCCGGCTCCGGCAAAAAGCTTGTAACTCCCTCCTCTGAGGTAAAGGCGGCTTCTTCCTTCCACTGGTATACTTTCGTATTATCAAGGCTCCCAAGCCAGGCGTCCCCCCACTCGTCCGGGTATGTCTCCAGAACCTGATTCCAGTCGGCCAGGGCATCCGGCGCTTCCTCAAATTCCATTCCCGCCGTCTGAGCGATCCATGCGTTCTTTTGCGCCTCAAAAGCCTCATTCTCCTGATCCATTCCGGAATTTACCGGGCTGTACTCATATACCAGAATCCGGGATTCCATCTTCTGCTCCAGCTCCTCATCCAGCTCCTCATCCAGCTCCTCTGTCTCGTCGTTCAAAGGCTCCTCCCGGGTTAGCTCCAAATCCCCCTCTTCCAGTTCGGGAACATCGACAGCCTCCTTCTCTATGGATACTTCCAGATAAATCCGGTTCTGCCCGTCTGCCGCCGCACTGACCACGGAAACATCATAGGCATCCTGAAACTGTTTTCTGATAAAGCTTTCAATGTCTCCATGGAACTTCATGGCGCCGTCGCCGCGGTACAGATACCCATGGCCATTGTCATAGACAAAAATATCTCCTCCCGGGTCACACATCTGAACAAAAAAGGACTCCTCCCCGTCTGCCTGCCCCGGGGCAGTCTGCTCGCCCTCATCCTCCCACTGCCGCCTGTAGGCGTTTTCATGGAACACCTGAAAGGCCCCGCTGTTATAATTATAGAAGGCAGCGCAGTGAACCATATTTCTGGGCCTTCCGCCATCCTCCACACGGGTCGCATAACCATAAATAAAGGTCTTATCGTTTCTTAATCCTGCGATCTGAAAGTCCTCTATGTCATCCGCTTCTTCTGAATGTCCTGATTTTATCTGAAATGCCGCTTTTCCTTCCAGAGATTTAAATTTCTCCTCCATATTCTTTTTAAAATAGTCAGGAGCTTCCTTCGTCTCCTCCTCTATCCCGAGACGGTTCTCCCCGTCCACATCGGTAACCGCCTCCGCAGCCGCGGATGTCTGAATCTCTTTATAATCCACTTCCATAGAACCCACAAGAGAGCTGCAGCCTGTGAAAAACACAGTAACTGCCAGGCCCATAAGCGCTGCCGTTATTATCCTTTTCACAACCTGCACCTTCCTCTCATCTGGTTTTCGTCCGTTTCTGAATCTGGGGCTGTTGCAAAATGGAAAAATTCGTCAAACATGAAAAACTCATTTTGCGGCAGCCCCACTCAAAACCTACTTTGCTGTCCCTACTGCGCTGTTCATCCAGGACTGCATTGCGCCCATGCCAAGCTTCAGCACTACAATCAGCACGAAGATTAACACAAAGCCTATGATCGCATTCTTCAGGCTGTTCTTTGCTTTCTCCCTGTCCTGAGGCTCCTCTGCCTTGGCAAGTTTGGCTCCCAAAAGAATACAGTAGATCGCTCCCAGCGCCCCTACGATTCCCAGCGCCGGTGTCAGCGCCATGTTTAAAAGACTGATGATCGGTGCGCTTACTGTTTCAAATGGGTTGTTTGCTGCCGCTGTCAACAAAAAATACATATCCATTCCTCCTGATTTTTCTTTTTATTGCATTCGCCCTTTCCATAACAAAGAGAGCGAAAAACAAACTATAAAATTCTCATATTCCGCCGCAAGATCGCAAGTCTTATTCCAGCTATGACAAAAAGCACGATAGCGGCCAGAATCACCCGTCTGTCTATGGGGTTATAAATCTGCCGAAGCCTCAGATGATAGGTTCTTCGGTTCCCTGCCTCGTCTTCCACCGACAGTTCATAACTTCCTGGCGCTGTCAGGACATTCCCCACCGCGTATCCGTGATCTCCGTTATAATTCATGGAAATCCGGCAGCCTGGCTCTGAGGGATAAAATTCTATGGGGCCCGGAATGTCTTTTGGCCCTGGTTCCTCTGAAAAAGAAAGAAACGGCGCCGTAGTATCTCTGGTAAAGCTGGTATCTGCAAAAATTCCTTCCTGATCTTTCCACTCACAGCGAATCTCATAATATCCGTCGGACTCCAGAAAATAATACCTCTCTCCCTGAGGTTCCAACGGTTTTCCATCCCGTTTTACCTCCTCTATGACAAACCTTTCGGGAGCTGAAAATATCCCCAGGGTGTTATCCCTCTTTTTTATAATGGTAAAATAAAAATGTATCTCATACAGATTATAGTCCGCCGCCATGTCTCCCGGCTGCTGGTACATGATGAGCCGCAGGGTATAATTCCCCGGCTCCGTAAAATGCCAGGAGCCCGCGAATTTCTCTCCCTCGCCATTCACGTTTACCAACCCCACAGTTCCTTCCGGCAGTTCCAAATCCACCGCATTGGAAGTAATCATTCCTTTTGGAACGGAGCTTAAAAATGAATTTCCGTTGGGCAGTGTAAACTTAAATTTTCCCTGTTCCAGCTCTGTTATAAGAACGGGATCCTCCACCTTCCCTGCCGTTCCATTATCCTGAATGAGAGAATTCATATCCATCTGATTGATATACTCTTCCAGCGCCCGGTCGAGTTCGTCCTCTGTCACATCTCCTTCATAATCGGAAATGTCTGAGAAATCCTCATCTTCAAGTTCAAAATCGAAATTCTGGTCATTTTCCGTCTGGAGAGGCGCTGTTATCTGCGATGCCAGAGAAACGGTTCTGCTTCCCAGAGAAAACAGAAGCACAAACAGCCAGAAAATCACGGTAATACCTGCCTCTCTTTTTGTTTTTCCTGAACCTGGGTCATTTCCCTTGTCTTTTCTCCTGTTCCACGTTCCCGTTTTTTTCCGCTTTCCATGGCTTCTCTCTTCAAAAGTTCCTGGTAGCTTATGGGAACCCTGACAGAGCCCGTCATGTTCTTTTCGGCCTCTTCCTTAAAAGCCGTACCTCCGCCTCCCGCTTCCCTGGCAGCCCGCTCCTTCCTAAGCTGCCCAAGGCGTATCTCCCACAAGGCTTTGTTCTTCGAACTGTCAAAATATGCCATGGCCCTACTCCTTTTCCAGAAACTGCCGGATCAGGGTATTGATCCCACCGATCAGCACGGCATCGGACTTTCCGGCCACAATCACGAATTCTTCCGGCTCCAGATTGCTTAGATTCTGCACCTGAAGCGTCTCGTCCTCCATAAACGTCCTCGCCTGGTCCTCATAACAGATATAAGCCCGGATGGTTCCGTTCTTCACCCCGTCTCCGCCTTCTGCCGCCGAGCCATAATCCGTTATCCGGATTCCTTCCGCTTGATAAAGCTTCGTCCTTGTCTCCTCATCCAGTTCCCGGTCCACCCCCACGGAAAGCCCCTCAAGAGCTCCGATGGTAAGCACATAATCCCCGGCTCTGGTCACCGCATAAAAATATCCTTTTCCATATTCCGTCGATACCAGATACTCTGCGGACAGGCTTCCCGAATGATTGATACACCCCAGGGCAATATCCGCCTCCCCGGCCGCCACGGCCGCCAGAGCCTCCGCCTTACTGCACACCTGATACTGAACGGTCACTCCCAGAGCATCGGCAATCCACTGAACCAAATCCGGTTCTATGCCCACCGGAGTATCCCCGTCAAGCTTCGTATACCTGCTTTGCGTATCCACAATGGCAGCCCGGAGATTCCCCAGCGCCTGAATCCGCTCTACTGCGCCGCTGCTCTTTTTCGCGCATCCTGCCGCAAAAATCCCTGTAACCAGGACCGCGGCCACAGCCAGCCATATCCGGCCTTTCCCTGCCGTCAGCCATTTCCTTTCTCTGCTCTTTCGCATTTCCCTGATTCTTAACCTTTCCTCTGTCCTCAATCTTCCCTTCATGCCTGCTCCTTCTGCCTTTGCATCACACGGTAAACAATCTCTCCATATCCTTACTGGCCGTAATATTAATCCCTGTTCTGCTGGACGGCGACGTTACCACAAAGGCCCGCCCCCTTCCGTTATTGACGATTTCCTCCTGCTCGCTCTCATTGATGGCTCCTGCCTTCTCATACAGCTTGCAAAGGTCATGCATATCATTCGGCGACAGCGGAAAGATAAAGGAATACTGACAGGCATTGATGATAGCCGTGGATTTTCTGGCCAGTTCCTCCGTCCCCACAAAATCCGCAATATTCTGAGTAATAATAATCTGCATTCCGTTGTATTTACGGATACGCTTTGCCAGCTGGTACATAAAATCCAGAGCAATGGGAAACTTGCTGTCAATAAACACATGCGCCTCATCAATAACGACAATCACTTTCCTCTGGGCCCCATAGCGAATATTGTAATCCCGGTTCTTGATCACCTCATTATCAAGCCATTTCAGCACCAGAAGCATCTGGGCATTGGCGATGGTGTTATTCTTATTGGCCAAAAGGGACTGAAAGTTAAACACAATAAAATTTTCATTAGTAGAAATAGAAGCCGGCCCGTTCCACAAAAGAGCGTTTCGTCCTCCTGTGGCAAACTTGGATATATAGTTTAAAAGGACCCTTAAGTTTTCCTTGCTGTACTCCCCTGTGGCAAGCTGATAATCATTAAGAATCTTGTCGTACAGATCATCAAAAATCGGATAATCCTCCGGCTCCAGTTCGCTTAAATCCGTCTCGCCGTCAATCCCCTTTGCCTCATACACACGCATAGTAATATTGTTTAAGTATTCCAGTGCGTCCGGTTCAATCCCGGGAAGAATCTGGCGGTAAAATTCCTCCAGAAACTGCAGATGCGTGCTGAAGCTGGTGTTGACAGACTCTTCCTCGCTTTCCTCTTCATCGGTCAGGCTCGCGATGATATGGAAGGGATTTAGCCGCCCCTGGGTAGCGCTTCCCACATCAATCACCTTGCCGTTCAGATTCTGCGCCAGGCCGAAATACTCGTTCTCCGGGTCCAGAATAAAGATCTTGCTGTTGTCTGCCGCCAGGTTGGTCAGAATGGTCTTGGTCGCATAGGACTTACCGCTTCCCGACTTTCCGATTACTACCATGTTGCTGTTTACCCGGTCTTTATTGCGGACAAAGAAGTCGATGAATACCGGTTTCCCTCCGCTGTTTCCGATACAGACCCCGTTGGGATCGCTTAAGGATTTATTGACAAACGGGAATGCGGCCGCCACGGAGCTGGAGTGGATTCCCCGGCTCACCTTTTTATAAGCGTCATATCCGGATATCTGGCTGGAGGCATAGGCCTCAAACTGCTGCACATAATTGTCCGTCGACCGGAAGCTCTCCTCCGAGAGAGCCCTCTTAATCTGCTTTTTTAAGGAGAGAGCAGAAGAAGACGCCTTCTTCCTTTCCTGTTCCGGAAGCCCCATCTGCCAGGAAAGCTCATAATCATAGGCCGTCAGGAACACATTGACGTCCAGAAGCGTCTCGTTATCGCTTTGGAGCATGGCCAGAACTTCCGCCAGAGTATCCACATGGGTCTGTAATTCCATCAGCCGGCTGGTTTTTCCTGTTGAATTGGCCTGCTCCCTCAGTTCATCAATGGCCCTGTCGATCTGACGGATGCCTTTATACCGGTCCACCATCCTCATCTTCATCACGACCCTGGTGCCGGGGCGGTTAAAAAGATTGCTTCCCCAGGCGTTTCCCACAATGGTGGGATAATCCGTGATGCGGAAATTGTGGGTAATCAAGTCGTCATACTGAACCGTACGGCTGGTAAACTTGATTTCCTTTGGAAGAATCCAGTCCATGTACTGATCTTTTGTAAGATTATAGACTTCCCTCTCGTCAAAATTCAGGGTGTAGTTGTATTTGAGGAATACCACCAGCTCCTTCTCTGACAGAATATGGCACTCCATATCATCACTGTTCATGGTTCGTACCATATTTTCCGCCTGGCTCATGAGCATATCTTTATCCTTGTGGAAGAAGAGCATATAATGGCAGGGCACATATACCTTATCCCGTTCATTGATATAGCGGATCTGTTCCATACGGTCATAGATAATTCCCACTCTGGTAGTCAGTTCATCTTCATTTAAAAGGCCGTTGACAAAAGCTTCTTCCAGCTCCGCAATCTTTCTCTCCTCTGTCTCTATGTAGGTATCATAAAGTACCGGACGGTCAGCCTTCACCAGCGCAGCCGTCTCCGTACCGGAAACGGTACGCAGCACAGAACCAAAGATCTGGTCGATCATCTGATTCTGGCGCTGCAGAGTATAAAATTTAAATTCCACATCCGGAATGCTTACGGCAACTCCATAATATTCGCCGTCATATTCAATAAAAGAGCCGTCAATTCCTGTAAACGGAGTAATATCCTTTACTTTCGGAGTTCCCTTTTTAGCCGGTTCTTTTTGGAACAGACGATACCTGGCCAGATACTTTAAGAAATTATAGAGCATCATATAAGCTTTCTCGCCTCCCACCGGAACTACGGAGGCTCCGAACAGAACGGCAATGGCTGCTCCTATATACAGTCTGAAAGGCAGATTGGAGAATACAACAGAGATAACAATGGTGATGCCGATGATTCCCACAAACACATCGGGAACTTCCACGCCCTTGAAAAACTCCATGGCTACTTTCGTTTTCTTGGGGATGACTCTCATATTGAATTCCTCCTGGTTCTCTGTCCGCTTCCTGTCTGGCTGTTTTCTGACTGGCCATTTCCTACCTGGCTGTTTCCTGTCTGTCCTCTAAACTGTACTCCCCGGACACTGAGACTTCTATACGTTACATCCCTTCCGGCAGAAGTAACTGTCACTTTCTGTACGGCAGGAACCGTGCATCTCACCTGGTAAGGCCGGACACGTCCCTGGGCCCATGTTCTGCTGCCAGACACGCCGGGCCTGACGCCGCCCCCGGCGCCTCCCGTACCGGCGATGCCGCTGCCATACTTTCCCGCATCGGTGCCCGCATTATTAGGCCCTCCGCCACCAACACTGCCGCCGCTTCTGTATCCCCCGACGCCAACGCTGATACCGCTTGCAAGCCCTCCCGTGCCAACGCTGATACTGCTTTCGGACCCTCTCACACCGATACTGCCGCTGCTTCCAGACCCTCCCGCGCTGCCGCTGCCGCTTTCCAGGTCATCAAAAAGGCCCATGCTCTCAAAATTTGTTCTCAGCTTCACCGGATCTTCCACAGGGCTTTGCGAAAATCTGGTTCCCGGAAATTCTTTGGCAAGTACAAAGTTATCCGAATCCAGCGTCATCTTAAAAGCTCCCAGGTTTTCCCTGTGATGAAGTCCCTCATGGATATTCACTTTCATTTTCCCGTAATCTTCGCCGATCTGTCTGAACTGCTTTGATGTACTGTAAATACTCCTTGCCGCGCTGCCTGCGCTTCCCATTTTGTCCGTGAAGCTCCCTGGACCGACCATGGCTTTGAACGCCGTTCCCACGCGTTCTTTGCTTTCTCTCATACTCTTTTCCGTAGTGTCAAAATCCCTGCCGAGGCTGCTGGCCCCCTGCTTAAAGGCGTCTATTGACTTATCAAATTTCATCTCTATCCCTGACGCCTTCTCTTTACCCTGAGAGGCTCTCTTTATATTATGAAAGCTGTCATAGGTCCGCATCATCTGTCTTGCTGTCCCCCGCACACTTCGGTTTGGCCCTGCAAGATTCGTCGAAAGCTTCCGCAGATTCGACACGGCTTCCGTTCCCGCCGCCATGGTATTGTTAAGCCGCTTTCCGATTCCGGGTCTTCTGCCTAAACCTGCACCGCCGTTTTCACTGCCTCTGGAGCCCATAAATTTTCCGTCCGCCCGGCCTGATAAGCCATGTCCGGCCAAACCGCCAGCTCGGCCAGCAGCTTTTGCCCCTCCACGGCCAAGTCCTGTCCGGATAGCCTGCTGTCCTTTTGTCATGGCATATCCTACGGTATGGCCAAACAGCATTCCTCCGGCTACCGCAGTCGTATTGGCCTCCGATGAACCGGCCTGATAGCTGAGCAGTGAAGTGATCATAGAACCGGATTTGTAAACTGCCCAGGCGCCTCCGGCCAGGAAAAACAGCTTCATAATATAATCCATCTCCGGACTGGTACTCGCACCAAACTTTATCCGGTTTCCCATAATCATGGGGCAGATCATTAAAAATAAGCGCATGCCTATGGCGGAGCCGAAGCCGCTGAAGCATTTTCCGATAAACATCTCCCTCCACCGGCCGAATTTCTCCCCGTCGTCCAAAGGAATCATACACACAAAATAAGGGGATACCAGATACAGAAGCATCAGCTCGAAGATTCTCTGTACAAATACAATCAGGCATATTCCGATGGTAAACAATAGAAAGACTGCTGCGATAAAACCGATGAGGTAATCAAAGGACGACAACTTAAAGACTTCCGTCACCTGCTTGATATTGCCGTAATCCTTCACCGATACGCCGTTTCCCCCTGTCATGGAATAAAAAGGATACCGGACCGTATCCGCACTGGAAGTTCCAAACTCAATATTGAGGGCAGTATCCGAGCCT
Organism: uncultured Lachnospiraceae bacterium; assembly: GCA_910586315.1. Classification (GTDB taxonomy): domain Bacteria; phylum Bacillota; class Clostridia; order Lachnospirales; family Lachnospiraceae; genus CANRXD01. The sequence goes on from CAJUIP010000011.1 coordinate 35,403, forward strand.
ACGTTAAAGCTATCATTCTTCGCCGCGTTCAGGGAGGCGATCATGAAAACAATGCGTCCTAAAGACGTGGTATTTCCAAAGTTCATGACGGTTGTGACGCCCCGAAGAATGACCGCGGACAGTTTCAGCATAAAATATACGAAAAACGGCACCGTAAAAAACTGGATAAAAGTTTTCATCATGGCGGTAAGAACCTTGGATACCGGTCTCTTGTTTTCAAAATCCAGGTCAAACGCAGACTTGGCCGTCGCGTAAATTGTAAGAATCAGCGCCAGCCCCAGGGCCCCCAGCGTGATTACCCAGAACACGGTGCTGATCGTTTTCTGCTGCATCAACACTTCCACCAGGCTTCCGCTTACCACGGTTCCGTCAGGCTGTGTATACGTCACATCCCTGAGACCGATAAATACGTCAAAAGCTGTTTCCAGATAGTCGATGAGTTTTAAAATACCGGAAAATAAGAGATACAAATGATTGCTGTATATTTCCAGCCACAGCTTGATAAAAAAGTCCAGGGCCTCCTCCAGAACAGGAAGCAGGACAGGGGCCAGAATTTCTTCGAATATCCAGCTGAACACAGTCACCAGAAGGTTGGACACAAAACGGTATACAGGATCGATAATTCTGCTCAATACCCATTCAAATACCTTTTTGAACAGTCCCAGATATGCATATTCCAATTTACCCGCCTCCTTTGCGCCATGCTATCTTATTTTCCTGAAAATCTCTGTTTGTCGTCTCCACCGGAACTTCCCATCTCACCGGCTGCAGAAGCCATTTTCCCTAGACTTCCTAAGCCGCCAGAACCTCCCATACCGCCTCCATCAAGGCCTTTCAGACTTCCAAGGGCGGCCGTAGATCCGCCGCTGGCAGCGGCCGCAGCCATGTTGGCAGCTGTGGTCACAGAACCGATGATCATCCCTGACATCAAAGCACCGGACTGCTGCTCCATGGCCGCCGCCTCCTGATTGAAGATCTGCATAATCAGACTCTGACTCTTATAAACCGCCCACGCCCCGCCCAGAATCATGAACATTTTCAGCACGCTGTTGATCATCACCGCATTGGGGAGATTCATGCTGTACAGGCACAGATTGCTTCCTGCGATGGAGGGCACAAGAAGCATATAGTATCTCATGGAAAAGATCACTCCAAACCCGGAGAAAAATTTCGCCACAAACAGCTCCCGCCATTTGGCGAAGGTAGCCCCGTCGTCCAGGGGTATGGTAGAGACGAAAAACGGGGACACCAGATACAAAAGAAGAAGCTCAAACAGCCGCCGGATAAAGGTAATAGCCGCCCCTGCCAGAATAAAAAGCAGCAGTACACAGCTGACAAACCCTTCTATAAAATTAAAATTAGACGCGTAAAAATCTCTTTTCACCGTACTCAAATCTCTGTAATCCTTTTCCCCTTTCAGATAGGGATTTCTTACATCATCCGTAAAAGACGGATTTCTCCCTGACCGAACATCCTCCGCCTCCCCTGACACAGGATTTCTTCTGTCCGTGGTAGCCTTATCGGCATCCAGGCCCGCAGATAAAAATACGATGGTTCCCATGGACGTACTCCCGCCCTGGGCCGCATCAAAGGCGCTGACGGCCTGGTTCGTCACCAGCGTAGAGATCTGAAGCAGGGCAATGCACAAAAAAGGAATCAGCATAAATGTCACTGCCGCCTTCATACCGTCAGCCAGCACTTTACTAATCGGATTTTTATTTTCCAGCGCCATATCAGAAATGGATTTGGCCGTCTTATAGATGGTGAAGAGAAAGGATATGGCCACTGCCATCACTGTAATGTAAGTAAACGCAGCCGTGACTTCCTTCATCTGAAAAAAAGCATCCAGAAGATAGGTCTTATGGCCTTCCACTTCCACAGGACTGATTCCCGCGAAGACATTAAACATATTTTCCACAAAGTCAATCAGAGAACACATAACCGTGAAAAGAGCCAATAGCCACTCCGACCACATGGACCAGATCACCGACATGAAATACTCGATAAAAACCTCAAGGATATCTTTTAAAATGGGGGCAAACACTTCTGAAAGAATCGTATAAAAAATATTCTGAAGCGCTTCCACAAATGAAACTGCAAGATAGCTGAGCTCCAATGTTTCACCTCCTATGTGTCCCTTTAATAACACGCACCCCTTCGTCCTACCTGACTCTTACCGTCTTCTTTACATGAATCACAAACACCGCTCCTCCCGCGATAAGCAGGATTACCAGCACCACTGCCACGATTCCGTACATATTCACCTGATATTTCAGAGTAAACTCTGTACTGGAGGCGTTGCCCGCCTCATCCACTGCTGTCAGCTGGTAAGCGCCGGGGCTGTCGATGGTGTATCCGGCAAATCCTTCCTGAATCTCTCCGTTTTTCTCAAGAATCACTTTTTCAATATCGTCAGACATATACTGGAGCTGGGCTGTCCCTCCCCTGATATTGACTGCTACCTGGGGCGGTTCGGTATCTTTTCTCAAGACTACTTCCAGAATTTCTCCCGATTCGCCGGTCATGCCAATTTGATACTGACCGTCTTCTTTCATAGGCAGATATCTGCCTTCAGGCAGCTTTTCCGGCTCCCCGTCAAAATAGACTCCAGTAAATTCCATGCCTGCAGGAGCCAGATAGTAATCTGCCGAACCAACGGCAGAAGCTATGGCAAAAGACCACTTTTGCCCGTCAATATCCAGGCAATAGTATCCCGGCTCTTTTAAGCTCATGCTTTCTGCATATTCCAAAGGCTCATCATTGCGGCAGATACTTCCTTCTCCTTCCGATATCAGAAGTTCCACAACAGACGGCCCCATATATCCTTCCGGAACATTAGAGCTTAACGTTCTTCCGTTACCGAAAACCACATCATATCTTCCCCTTTGGCTGTCATATGTCTGGGTCCGCTCACGGTAGGTTCCCGGTATCCCCTCTTTCTCCGCTTCGTTTTCTTTTCTGGCTTCGCCGTCCTCCTTAGCGCCTTCCTGATTCTCTTCGCTTCCGGCTTCGCCGTCCCCCTCAGCGCCTTCCTGGTTCTCTTCACTTCCGGCTTCCTCGCCTCCAAGTATTTCCCCGTCTGCTGTTTCCCCGTCAGAAGTCTCTGAAACCTCCATTTTTTCCGGCTCTGATTCCAGACTTCCCGGCACGCCCTCTCTCAGACCTGATTCTTCCTCCCCGGTTCCAAAGCTTCCTCCATTCGGCCACAGTCCGCTTTCCGGCCCCCTTGATGACATGCCAAATCCGTCATTCACAAAGCCTTCCGGAAATCCGCTGACTTCTTCCCCTTCTTCTGTCTCCTCCGGAGGTTTTTCCTGAATCCGGAAGCGGAACAGAGCCCTGTATTCCTTCTGCTCTGAAAACGGAGCACTTGTATCCTCCACTGCCGTGACCCTTACCACATAGGTTCCATACTCGCTGAATGTCTGTCCCGGCACATACTCATACTCTGCCCCGTCTTTTTCCACAGAACAGAATATATTTTGAGGCATATCCAGGGTGACATTCTGATCTGTGATACCGCCATTGGAAACGTTGGCGTAGAAAAAGAACAGACCATTGATGGATTCCTCATAAATCTTATACTCTTCATGGTACTGCTCCGCCAAAGTAACCTGAGTAACCGCAGGTCCGGCCGTGACCTCCTGCTCCTTAGCAGTACTGGGAACTGCTCCCGGACCGATGTCGCTGTCTGTGGATCTTGGACCGCTGTAATCACTGCCGTCTCCATCGCTGTCCCGGACATAGGGCGTTTCTGACACATAAACAACCCCCTGGCTGGTTATGGTCCCTGCAAAAAGCCCTGCGACTGTCAAAAGAGCGAAAGCAAACATTTCGCCTTTGTATCGTTTCTTCATGCTTATGCCTCTTCTTCCTGCTCGTTAAGAGATGCCATAATATAGTTGCGTTCCTCCAGATCGTAGTAGACTTCATCTCCAAAAAACGCATTCATCCTCACCTCAGACAAGTCCATCGTCCCCATCTGATACAGAGGACATTTGTAGCTGGGAGTGAACTTGGTTCTTAATGGATAATTGCCAAACGTTACAATAATGGCATTCCCCGTATCTGTCTTATTATTCAGCTTCTGAAGCTCTGATGGATAAATAAGAGGACGGGTCTGCAGCTGGCTGGAGACATTGATATTGCCTTGTTTATCCCCCACGGTGGACGAGATGCTTGACGTGGACACTGTCATATTGCCGCACAGTTTGGAAAATTCCTCACAGGTCTCAATGTCATTGGAACCGATAAACATTTTCATGCCGCAGTTACTCTTTATGATGTTGGACACCTTATCCCCATATACGTTGTCCAGCTGGGCATAGGACTGAACCACCATATTGAACCAGATTTTTCTGGAACGGCCTACGGTGATCATCTTGTCAAATTTATCGATTTTTGGCATATTACCGAACTCATCAAGAATAAAATACACATTTCTTGGAAGGCTTAAATCTTCTCTTGAAGACGCCACCTTGATCAGCGCTTTATAAATACACAGGATAAATACGGCCGCCAGAGCATGTCTGGTATCCTTCTCATCAGGTATTTTAAGAAACAAGGCCGTAGGTTCCATGGCAAACTGGATGGGATCAATATCTGTAGCCGAAGTCAGAGAGCAGAGACCTTCATCATTGAACATAGACAATTTATCAAAGGCAATGGACATATAACTGGCCATGGTGCTCTCTGCCGCAGACAGCACCTGTTTTGAAAGTCCCACTGCTTTGGATACGGGGGAGCGCCCTTTAAAAAATTCTCTTAAGGCTTCATAGTCATTGTCCGAATTACCGATGGCTTTATTGATATTATAAAAGCAGAACCGTTCTTTGGTCATCTCAAGTTCCGGATACTCGCTGTCCTCCATCATCGCCAGACATACGGCCATAATTAACGACCTTGCGCCCTTCTCCCACACTGGATCGTCCTGAGATTCCACAGGGCAGATGACACTGATTAAGTCATTCAGATCCTCATATACCTCATCAAATATTTTCTGCCGGGATATCTTAATGTGAGATAAAAGTTCCCGCCGCACGGCCCAGGCCTTTCCCTCATATTCATACCACTCGTCTCCATACTGATCCGGCTTGTTGACAAGCTCCAGACCGCTCTCAGGGGCTGCGTCCGACCGCATGAAGATCCCCTCTCCTGTCTTTAAATAGAGCTGATAACGCTCATATAGTTCGGACAGAGGATTCCACCGGAATGAGCTGTAGGGATCTCTCAGGTCCAGGACCATAACCTTATATCCCCGCTCTTTTAACAGCCCGCTGTGAAGCTGGAACAATTCTCCCTTGGGGTCTGTGCATATCATAGAAGACCCCGCCCCTGACCGGGCCAGAATCTGAATCATAGGGTTAATAAAGGTTGTGGTCTTGCCGCTTCCCGTTGCACCGATTACCAGCCCATGCATGGGAGAGGCAAGGTTTACATCCAGTTCTTTCCGTTTTTTATTAAAACAAGCGTAAACAGGGATTCCATCTTTCGTGCTCTCTGAGAGTTTTGTGAATTTATAAGGTTCGAAATTACTGTCCCGTTCTTTTTCCGTCATGAAACGGGAATTTTCCAGATTGCTTTCAAAGTTCTCTGCTTTGGATCTCATAAGCTTTCTGGCATTTTTAGCAGAAGGCCTTGCAAACAGCATAAATATCAGTATAAAAAGAGCGCTTACGCCCGCACCGTACAGATAGGTGTCAGCCCGAAACAGCAGGCTGTAATCAAGGATTGGACCCTGATACATGCCAAAGAGGGAAGGCAGGAGTCTCAGTATCAGAACATTGATGCCAAATCCCAATAATACGGTTCCCAGAAGGAATCCCAGGACACCCAGAACTATTTTTTTCATCCTTATTTCCTCCCTGTGAAATCAATCTGCATCGGCTGCCTCGCAATGCCTGCCGGGCTGGCCAGATATATGTATTTCCTAAAAGCCGCCAGCGCTGAGAATAATGCTGCTCCTCCTATCAGGGCGATGCGAAAACTGTTTCCAAAGATTATCGCCTTCCATACAGAATTTCCGTTTATAAGGCTTACGGGAACCACGCTCAAATTAAATCCGATATGGAGCGCTATGGAATACATCGTGTCGTCCTCCCGTATGGATACCCATGCCAGCAGTATCCCCATAAAACAGGCATAGACAATCCACAGGGGCGATACATGGCAGAGAGCAAATAGCACTGCCGACAGCACTATGGCCTGCCTTTTTGTAAACCAGCTTAAAAGCCGTCCAAGCATATAACCCCGAAACACGATTTCTTCTGCTGCCGGCGCCATCAATACGGTGCACAGCATAGCCAAACCCAAATCCGTCCCGCTTTTTAAAATATCCGAAGAGCTGCTGTATGAGTCTCTAAGGGCCCCCGGAAAAGGCACAATGGTAATCACAGCCGAAAAAAAAACCGCAAATCCCAGTCCCATAACGATTAGCAGAACTGTGCGCTTTCCATCCGGCAGTTTCAATTCCAGACCTGCCTCCTGGCACAGAGAACTTCCATTTTTCCGGCTTTTCTTATGAAGCAGGAAAATGGTCAGCAAAATCCCCAGGGCATAATAAAAATTGCCGCTGTCCGTTATGACTGCCTCTGCACTTCTTCCTCCAAAAAGAGCCATGCCCACGCTCATCAAAAGAGGAGGCAGAAACAGATACAGCAAAGCCGGTTTCACCGAGTTCACCAGTACCTGTGTTCCCTTCCATACTTTCTGTTCAAAAGACATATCGTCAGCTTTCAATGGTAAGAACTCCCGCAAAACCTGTCACCTCGAAAATCTCCAGAATACATGGCTTTACATGGGTAAGAACCATGGAACCTCCGGTTTTATTGATTTTTTTCTGGGCGGAGACAAAGGCTCTTAAGCCCACGGAAGATATGTATGTGGTCTCGTCCATATCGATTATCAGCTCTGTCTCCCCTGCTGCCAGCGCTTCCTTTAACCTGGCATCCAGTTTTGGAGCTGTCACTCCATCAATCTTTTTCTCTGTTCTGATCTCCGTCATCTTTCTTCTCCCTTTCTCTCTGATTCTCCACCCTAGGCTGTTAAAGACAGGCTTTCATCAAAATAATAACGGAATGCCTCTATGGCCCGTTTCTGTTCTTCTTCCTCCTCTATGGGGAGAAGCCTCACCTCATCTTCCTCTCCCTCCGAAAGTTCCATGATATGAATATCGCCCTCCTGTGTCTCCAGGGCAATGTATTCTTTCTCGCCTTCCAGGAACACTCCTGCCACTGTATACTCCGCCTGCATTCCATTTTCCAAAGTGACTGTCATTGTCACAGGGGCTTCTTCATTCTCTCCCTGTTCGCCCTCTCCTGCTTCCTCCTGTTCTTCCCCTTCATCCCAGCCATTTCCAAATACCTGTTCTTCCAGGGCCTCCGTGTTATAGGAATATTTCATAAGTATCTCCCTTCCGGCCTGTCACACAGCAAGGAACCTTTTTTTGATGACAGTCACGTTACGCCCCTTCTCATAGCAGTGGCTTGCATCATCCATAAATTGTTTCACCATATATACTCCCAGGCCGCCCACAGGGCGTTCTTCAATAGGGAGGGTCAGATCCGGGTCTTTCCTGGCAAATGGATCATAGGGAGCTCCTTCGTCCAAAAACCGGATCTCAACCTCTTTTAGCCCTTTTCCTGTTTCCCGGACATCCCACTCCATCCATACCATACCTTCTCCTTTTTTATAGGCATAGGAGGCAATATTGGTAAAAATCTCTTCGACAGATATTTCTGTGAGGCGTCTGTCATCTTCTCCACAGCCGGCCTCTTTTAAAAACCGTCCTGTCAGGGACATTACCCTGGATAAATGTTCCATGGAGGCCGGTATTTTCGCTGACCGCATAGTACTCCCTCCCCGCTTTTCGCTTCATAATACTGTGAATTTTCTTCTCTTACAACCCATTTCGCATCAACTGCTTTTTTCCGCATGAATTGTATTTCAATAAATGTATAAATTTGATATAATAGAAAAAAGAATTCGTCCTTTTATATGGAGGGAAAGTCTGGCCCACCGAACCCCCGCACCGAAACTGCGCTGGCGACAGTCATTTCCCTTTACGATGATGTTGTGCTGCACAACTGCATTTTTACTTTTACAGGAGTATGAATGAATCTGGCATTAGTAGATGATTTACAATCTGATTTAGAATATTTGCAGAAATTGCTTTTAGAATATCTTTCTTTTGTCCATGAAAAATCATGCTTTTCTCTTTATTACAGCGGGGAAGAATTTCTTTCTGTTTTCTATCCAGGGAAGTTCGATGCCGTATTTTTGGACAATCTCATGGATGGAATCAACGGTATGGAGACCGCGCGCCGTCTCCGGGCCGTCGACTCTTCCATACCCATTATTTTTATCACTACAGAGGAAAGCTTTGCCCTGGAAGGATATACGGTACAGGCTATGGACTATATCTTAAAACCTGTTTCAAAAAAGCGTCTTGCCTCAGTCATGAACCATCTTCTTGGACAAAAGAATTCCCGGCATACCATAGAAATCAAAGAAAACCGTATGACCCGCTATCTGAATCTAGACGATGTCCTGTACGTACGTTCCGTTGGACATTTTCTGGAAATCCAGACCACTTCCGGTACTTTGAAACCTTACATGACCCTGGAATATTTTCTATCCCTTTTACAGCAGCTGGGAGAATATGGGGAATCCTCCTTAGGACTCCGGTTTCAGAACTGCTGCCGGGGTTATGTGGTATGTTTCGACTATGTAAACGCTTTCACTTCTCTCAACTTTGTGATGTCTGACGGAAGCAATGTCCCCATCAGCCGTCCCAAACACAAAGAGATGAAGGAAGCCTATGCCAACTATCTGTTTATTAAGACAAGGAATAATGTTGATTAGAGTGTGTTTGAAAAATTTCTTTCCATCAGATGTTCGTCACAGTTTATGGAAAGTTGAGTCCGAATGAGGGAGGCGTAGTGGGCGGCGCTGACCGAATGAGGGCCAAATTTCCCGCAAGGAGAGACGTGCAGATGATGGGAATGAATTTTCAAACACACTCCAACAGGAGGTTTCTATGTTTACCCCTTCGGTTTTGCTTTCTTCTTTCAGCTATATGATCGAACTCCTCCCTTTTCATCTTCTGGCATATTATTCCTTCCGCGGACAATTCCGTTTTCCCTTACGGGTTGTGCTTTCTGTCAATGGCTTTTTTCTGTCTGTCCAGTTTTTCCTGTACTCCTATCAGTACAGCACCGGCGGCGACATCCGCACCCTGGATATCCTGGTTGCCCTCATTTCCATGATAACATATCTGGCCTTTGTGAAGGCGGATATCGGCAAACTCCTGTTTATCTATACTTTGGTTGTGGATTATACTATGATTGTCCGGGGAATCGCTATCTTTTTGGAAATACGTTTTTTCATGGAATCGGGAGAAACCTATTATCTCCTTGATACTCCGTTCAAAACCCTACTCCGCATGATTCCCTTTGTTATAACCTCCCCTTTCATGCTCATTTTCCTGAATATTACGAAAGAGCGAGTTCTTCAGACTCACGCTCCCCAGCTTTGGAGGACCGTATGGCTGATACCGGCCCATACCTCCTTCATTGTCCTTCTCTTTACATGGGATCTGAATATGATACATGTATCCGGACTGGCGTTTCTCCTGGCAAGGGTCTGTCTGCTCATTACAATTTTCATTGTATATTATGTCCTTGTTTCGTCTCTGAAATCATTAAAGCTCCAGGGAGAGGCAGAGGAACGGGCCAGAAACCAGGAACAAATCATGGCCATGCAGAGGGCCCAATATTCTATGCTCCAAAAACAGATGGAAGAAACACGTCATGCACGTCATGACTTAAAACAGCATCTCAATGTAATCCAGGGCTGCTTAGAAAGCGGCGATGTGGCCCAGCTAAAAGACTATATTACCAAGTACGGGCAGAAACTTTCTGCCCTCAGCCCCAGGACTTATTGCAGCAACTATGCCGTGGATGCGGTAATCCGGCATTATGGGGAGAGAGCCCAGGAACACGGTATCCGGTTTGACTCTCACATCGTTTTCCCCTCACAGCTCTGGATCGACGAACCTGATATCTGCATTCTTTTTAGCAATCTTCTGGAAAATGCCGTAGATGCCTGCATCGCGGAACCCGGAGAGTCCCCCTTTATCCGGATTCGTACCAGGGTAGCCGGGGAGAGGGCGATTTCCATCACTGTAGATAACTCCTGCCTGAACCCACCTGTCATGAAGGACGGTTTCTTTTTATCTTCCAAACATTCTGGTAAGGGAACTGGCACTATTTCCATCCGCAATATCGCCGCCCAGTACAATGGAATTGTTGATTTTAAGTATAAATCCGGAGTTTTTTACGCATCTGTTTTTTTAAATCCCTACACCTAAAAAGGCAGAGCTGATCATATTTGCAGAAAACTTATCCGGACACTGCCTGATCTCTCCTCATCAAATTTCAACGTCTGGTTCTTCTGCACCATGCCTTTGCAGCCTCCTGCATTGCTGGCGGCGAAAACCTGAGAACCAGTACTGCCTTCTCAAAACGGATATCTACCGACTGGATCCCATTTTTTCCAAAGGTCCTGTTAATACAGAAGAGGTCGTGCGTTAAGGCGCGGCCTCTATTCTTCAAGACCTTCCCTGGACAAATAGATTTTGGCATGCGGCTGTCCGGACACAAAAAAAGCACCAACCCCGCAGAAGCTTTGCCTGCAAAATCAGTACTTTCTCGTGCGCCTTCGGGGGCTCGAACCCCGGACAAATAGATTAAGAGTTCTGTCTTAACCTCTTTCTCTCAATTATTTTTACAATTCTGTCCGCTACAATATAGCCCGCCAGGATTGCCAGAAATTGTGTTACATACTTCATGTGTATTCCTCCTGTAAATTTTGGTAGAAATTTGTTGGTGGATGGTGTATACTGGTTGTGCTGTCTCCCTACACCGCGCAGCAGGAAGGGGGTGCTTGTTTTGTACATGGTCTTCGATTTCTTACTCTCGGTCATGGCAGGTGTAGTGTCTTATTACATATGCAAATGGTTAGAGCGAGAGTATAAAGACAGCTAGCCTAAAATGAAACCTCAGGAATGGCCGTTCCTGAGGTTTCGCTTTGTGCTCATTTTGTTTAGTCTTTGATTTCTTTGGTACCATTATATTATCCCATTTTGTAAAGAATGTCAATACTTTATACGGCGTTTCCATTCTGAGATTCGGATGACTTGCTCTTATTTTCTGGAATATTCAATAGTTTTTTAATTTACACTTTTCAGGATTCCCCTGTGTTCTAAAACAGCAATTACTGTGTCCTGTGCATCTTTTAATTTATTGATATCTTTTTGTACCAGTTTTTGAGAATATTTTACATCAATCCTTACATCATCAAGTTTTGAATTTGTAAGATTAATTTTTTGGTCCATATACTCTACTTTGCTTTCAAGCTTTTCAAGTTTTGAATTTGTAAGGTTAATTTTTTGGTCCATGTAGTCTACTTTGTTTTCAAGCGTTTCAAGTTTCGAATTTGTAAGATTAATTTTTTGGTCCATGTACTCTACTTTGTTCTCAAGCTTTTCAAGATGTTCACCAATTTTTTCGACCCGCTCATTCGTTTTCTGCTGTTCCTCTAATAGTTTTAACAACATTTCCTCAGTAGTCATGTTATCATCTCCTCTCGATGCTAATGTTATCTGATTTCCTCTTTTTTGTCAATGTTCTCTTATCCTACTTTTCCATTTAGAGATTCGGATGACTTACTTCTATCTTCTGGAATGTCCAATATTTTTCTAACAATCTTTTGAGTGCCAGCGTCGGCCCGCTGGTAAGCTTCTAGTAATTCCTCTTCTTCTACAGATAAATTAGTAAATACTTCATCTGTAAGTAATTCTATTAGTGAAATTTGTAAGATTTCTGATAATCGAATTAACATATCCAATTTGAACTGACTTGTTCCTTTTAAATATCTTACCATAGAATCTTCAGATATTCCAAGTTTTGCGGATATTTCTTTTTGCGTCAGGCTACTTGCTCTAATACAATCCCTAATTTTGCGTATTACATCCATATTTTTTCCTATTTAATCTACTTTTCTGCGTATTTTCTATTGACTTCATACGCAATTTTGCGTATAATTAACATAGGGTAGACAAACAGACTACCCAAAAAACATCAAGCTGCTACTCTACCGGTAGTGGCGGGGACCGGACTGTTGAATGTATTCGTGGCTGTTTCCATTTTAACATTTTTCCGGTCCTCTGTAAAACAAAACTTTTTGTTCAAGCGGTTGTTGTCGGTGCATTGGAAACCGTCATGAGTTGTTTTCTGTAGGGCGGCATGCCATACCGTAAAGTCTATATACCCTCCCTGTAAGGTCCATGTATAAGAGTGGAGAATGGGGGCGAAAGCCTGGTTGCTGACAGATTGGCTAAACCATCCTACAAAACTTACGGCTTCGAAGCTTTCGGAGCCCAGGCGGTTCTGATACCGTCAGCATGCTTGCAAAGTAACATGCGATACCTGGAAAGCCCATAGCTAGCCCAGTGAAGTTCCGCGTATATGGAGTGGTGCGTGGCAAGGAAACTTGTAGTGACGGCGTGATTCGCTAAATTACTTTGCAAGTCTTGAGGGAGGCATGATGAAACAGAACTATATTCCAGTTACCCGTAAGGAAATAAGGCCCTTTTTTGTGCATGTGCTGCTATGCTGCGTTTCGTTCATATTCCAGGTTTTAGGGTTTATCTTTCTCTTGGCCTTCCTTCTCTTTTGGTTTGGCTACCTTTACGGCCTTCAGATGATACCAAAGTTTTACTTGGACGTCCCTTTGGATTACGCCGCGGCAGTAGCAGCCTTTTTCTCAGCACTCTCTTATCTGCTTTTTTATATTTTTAAGCGCATCCGGAAACGTTTTTGATGTTCCGATGCCCTACCAGTACGCGGCGGGGCCAGCTTCCTGGCTTCCGTCAGTACCGCCGCCGTCCTGTCAAGGCCGCCCATCGGGCGCTTGTTTAGCCTTGACAGGGCAGCAGCCCGGCACACTGGCGGCAAGGTGCTGGCGGCGCCGCAGGCATCCGACAGCACCTTGATTACCCGCCGCCGGTGCCGTGGCGGCTGCCAGTGTCCGGCGGGCGGCCAGTACCGCAGTGGCTGCCAATGCCTGGCGGGTGGCCAGTACCGCAGCGGCTGCCAGTGCCCGGCAGGCGGCGCCCAGCTTCCCTTTTTGGCCGGATTCTCTTAACAGGGGATTTTGCATAGAAACATATCATATATTTTCGGCTGCTTTTACGGCGGCCGCGGATGAAAGGAAGGTATTTTATGGAACAGGAAATTATTTTATTGTATGCAGGCCAGTATCAGATTTTAGATGAAAAGACAGGCGAACTAAACCAAGGTGTTACCTGCAATTACTACTTCAATACAAACCTTACGGCTGAAGATAATGCCAACGGTACAAAGGGCACCCGGCCGGCAAAAGGAACTCTTGATTTTCTTTTGATGTCGAAGATTGTGAAAGCCCCGGCTTTATACCGTGCCAGGTTCCAGATGTCTATTGGTTCTGATATGAAGCCAGTGTTAAAAATCATTGACCTGGATTACATGGATGAAGTGAAAATTGTTCCTGTGAAGGCAAAATAAAAATTGGAAGGATGTGGCTGTCATGGAGATTTTTAAGAAAAGTGTTGCGGTACTGGTTTCTTTGATTCTCTCCATGACTTTTTCTTTTTCCTCTTTTGCAGATTTTACAGATCGTCTGGATTTTTATAAAGAATATCTGGCATCTGATTCCAATGCGATTATGTCGGTATCGAATGATGCGGATTCCGGAATCATGCCTATGTCGTCAGTTGGTACGGTTACGAATACCATTAAAGTAAATCAGTTGCCTTTCTCGGTTGATGTTTGTGACTCAGATGGTAACTGGTATCAAACTGTCAATACTGTGGCAACATTGGGTTCTGACAATCGTTATCATTTTTCCTATTTGATGGGGACTGCATTTCCTTCCAATTACTATATTTCAGATATTATGTTTGGTTTTGATAACGGGCTTCCTTCTCCTGCCGGAAACTATAGTATTGGTTTTGATTTTACATCGGCTACTGGTTTGTCTTATCGTTCTAAAACAATGACTCTTCGCTCACGATATGCCTACACGAATTCTACTATACGTACTGTATCTGTAGATTCGGATATATTCAGAACAAGCTCTGGTGATATTTATGCCTCTTGGAATTCGATTTCAATTCGTTCTTCGTATTCTACTATTTTTCTATTTGTTTATTTGGACGCTACTCAGGTTCGTTGTCGTGAAGTTGGCGGCTCCTTTGCCATTAACTTTACTCCCGTTTCCTCTGCTGGTGCCGCTACTGCCGGGCCTACGGTTTCTCAGGAGGACTATAATTCTGACGTATCCTCTTCTCTTACAGATATTTCCTCTTCGGTTGGTGAAATGTCTTCCAATATCGACAGCATGGCCTCTGACATGGCCCAGGCGGCGGCTGAGCTTCAGTATATTTCTAACTCACAGCAGCTCATCATCCAGGGCATTGACAACGTAATCCTGCATATCTCCGACCAGTTATACGCATTCTGGGACCAGCTTTATAACTTAATTCATCTTCCAGAAATGGATATGATGGGGCAGATTTTACAGGCAATTAAGGATATTAACCTTGATATTACAATTGACTTTGGAGAACTGAAGCAGGCAATTAATTCCATGTCGTCTGCCATCCAGGATAAAATCCAGGGGCAAATGACAAATGATAATAAGATTCATCAAGAGCAGATCAGCAATGATAACAAAATTGCAGATGAGATTGTGAATGGCTATGATGACTCCTCCTTAAATTCTGCGAACGATCAGTTAAAGAATGCCCTTCAGGAGAATGCCGCAGCCGAAGAGCAGATTGTGGACCAGATCTCGGAGCCTTTGGAATCCTTTACTTTTGAGAATCCAGTTACGCAATACCTTTCAACGTTTCTTTTATTCGGAAACTTCCTTCAGGATCTGTTTGCCAGCTCCGGGGCTTTTAAGGATGTTATCAATTTATCCTTTCTCATGGGCATTGCTTTAATGGTTGCCGGACTCTACCGGTTCAAAGGAGGGAATTAGTTGTTTCAGTTTTTTGATGCGGTCTCCGCCATTTTCCAGACTTTTGTAAATTTTATTGTCGGCCTTTATGAAATGATCTGCAACCTGCTTGGGATTGTATTCAAAGGAACCCTTTTCTTGTTTGCCCTGGTTCCGAATCTTCCTCCCTATTGCATGTCTTTCATCGCCGTTATGCTTTCTATTGCCATTTTGATACAGATTTTAAATAAAGGGGGTTAAGTTGTGATTGCCGAATTTTTCCAGTTTGTCCTGGCCTGCTTCATGATGGTGGTGAAGCTCTTCCGGAGTACGGTTATTGACGGAATCTCTTATGAAGTGATGATTGTGGCAGCATGCATGCTCTCTATCGTGCTTACTTCCATTGTTGTGAAATTCCGTCCCGGCTTCCGCCTTCCAAAGCCTCCCCGGTCTTCCAGTACCAGCTCATCTGCAGATCATGATCCTTAAGAGGTTTTTGCCGTGAAGAAGATATGGCTCTTTCTTTTTGTGCTTTTTACAGTTTTTCTGTATGTTCCTGTTTATGCGGATGCTTCATCCAGCAACGCGGTTTTCGCTGACTTTTCAGGTGATTTTTATGCTACGTCAAGTGATGCGTTTTTTCCGGCGCCTGAGTCTGATTTTCCGGTACTCGGCGAAATTACTGTTCTTGATACTGCCGTCCCGCTATCGCTGGAGGATACGCAGGATTTTATTAATGTGCTGCGATTCGATGTTACTGTTAGCGGCACTCCTTACACTCTTTTGTTTAGTCCGTCTTATATAAACCAGCTTTTCGTGGATGCTTCCGGAAATCTCTGGAACATGGGCACCTCCCAGGTACAGGGGCTTGTCCTGGATGCTTCCTTTAATCCCTATCAGGATTCCGGCACCCTGGTTTATCTGGCTCCTTGCCTGGGAAATAACTTCTCTACGAACCGGAATTACGGTTCACCGAACTGGTTTCGGCGGTATTACTGGCATTACAGCTCCGGCTCTTACCGTCTGACGTATGATGATACCTATGTTCAAATCCTGGTTACAAAAAGCTATTTCCCATTTTTATTCGGTGACATTCTTCAGTATGTTCTGATTTTTCTTGTTGGAGGAGGTGTTTTACTATGCTGGTTGAATCGCTTCAGACGCTATTAGGAAATGTTCCTGTACAGTTTGAGCCTCTGGAATATTTCATTGCCGCCTTTTTCTTATTGCTTCTGGTTTCCTACTTTGCCGAATTTTTAAAGCTTTTAATACTGAGGTGGTGATATGTTCGATGATCTTACCTATTTACTGAACAACGGCATTTATGTCTGGTGCAGGATGGCCGTTGATGCCCTTTTGACCGATTATAAATGGCTTGGCGCCGGTATTATTCTCCTTCCGATTGTCCGGAAGCTGATTAATATATTTCGAAGTCTATATTAATGAATTGATGAAAGGAGGTTTTTTATGAAGATTAGAAACGCTGTTAAAAAATATTACCTGGCTGTACCGTTCTCCTCTGCTATGGTCCTTTCGGCATCCTTCCCGGCTTTTGCTTCAAGCACAGGCACCTCTGCCGGCACCATTACAGACATGCTTGGTATTTTCTCCCAGCTTTTTGCCTGGATCCTGGACGAAGGCGCAACCCTTCTCACCTGGATGCTTGACAAACCCATCCTTATGATTTCTATGGGCTTGTTCTTCTGTGGCGCTATCATTGCGTTCCTCATGCGGATTTATCACAGCGTATGATGGCCCATTCCTTTTCGTATGGCAGGCTCTTGAGTCTGCCATTTCTTTTTATCACAAGTAAGGAGGTAATGCTTTGGACGATTCCATCTATTTGTTCCTGCGCGCATTCATTGACTTTTTCTTTTTCCCCCTGTATGCCATGGAACTGTCGAACTATGTGTATACGGTTATTTATGCCGTGATTATTACGCTGGCCGTATGGGCTTTTGTAAGGAGGATTTTAAAATGTTTTGGTTCTATGTAAAGGTTTTCATCCCCATGTTTTTAATAACCGGCTTTTTTGCTTACCATCTGGTCCGTTACCGCAATCCTTATAAGCTGTTTATGGTTTTTGGAAAAAAGGGGTCCGGAAAGTCAACATTCATGTGCAAGCAGGCCATTAAATACTCCAAAAAGGGGTATAAGGTCTACTGTAATACGTATATCCCCGGTACATACTACTTTGACGCCAGTGATATTGGATTTTTCTTTTTTCCGGAAAATTCCGTCCTTCTGGTGGATGAGGTCGGCATGATCTGGGACAACCGGGATTTCAAATCTTTTAAAAAAGAGGTCCGCGACTATTTTAAGCTTCAGCGCCATTACCGGCACATTGTATTCCTCTTTTCCCAGTCTTTTGACATTGATAAGAAGCTGCGCGATCTGACGGATAACATGTATCTGATCACCAACGTGATGAACTGCTTCAGCTTTGCCCGCCGGATCACAAAGTCCATTGGAATTTCCCATGGAGATAAAAATACAACGGGTGAGTCAAAACTGATTGACGATTACCATTTCGATCCGCTTATTTTTTTCTTCCTGGGTTCCATCAAGTTTACATACATTCCCAAATATGTAAAATATTTTGATTCCTTTGATGTTCCGGAGCTTCCTAGGAAAGAGTATGATTACATCCCCTTAAAAGAGGTTCCGAGCCTGCGCCAGCGGCTGCGACGGCTGCCCGCGGGCTGTGCCCGGGCAGCGCGGAGCGGCTGCGGGCGCCTGATGGAAAAACTACCCAAAAAAGGGGACTAAAATGCCCGGCCACCGTCTTCTAATAGGTGGTCTAATAGGTGGTCTCAAAATACATGACAAAAGTGGCTCAAACCCTTATAAATACTGGGAAAAATGGCATTTTTTCCGTTTCGGGAAACGGCCCTTTCCCGAAACAGTTAAACAGGTTAACTATTTAAGAATTTAGGTGATAAAAATGGTCGAAAAACGGGAAATTTCCAGTACGAAAATCTATCAGGATTTTACTCCGGATGCATCTGATTTTTGGTTTGGTTTCAAACAGCAAAAATTCCTTCATAACATTGATACCTTTTATTATTCTGTGAAATTTCAAAATGACTTTACCCAGAATACTTCAGATGCCAACGTACTCCGATTTCGGAAACATATAGAGATTCTGAAAGAAAAAATGGAATATAACGATTCGATTCCTTTCTATGTAGGACCGATAGGAAAGAATTTAATCCTGCTCAACTACGGATATGGGAAATATTATAATACCTGCCTGGAATGTCCTGACTACTTCCATATCTTCCTTGCATCCAAGGTGCCCCCCGGCGCCTCTGGATCAGAATCCGTCACCTGCGAGATGATTGTGCAGCTCCGCTCCTACATGCTCTGGATGTATGGCATCCATGATGCCTTTCGGCATTCGCTTGAATATGTCCAGGGAATTGTTGACATGTTCGGCTTCCGTATCGCTTTCATCCAGGAAAACCGGATTGATTACTGCTGGCATTCGAATTACCTTCAGAATCCGGAAAAGTTTTTCAGCATTGAAAATTTTTACAAGATGCGGGTTGACCGTTACCGGGGCGCCAATTATCACACAGCTAAGGTTGGAAGCGAAGGTTATGAGATTGATTATCTGTCCCTTGGCCAGCGCGGCGGCAAATGTTTTATCCGCATTTATTTAAAGAGTAAAGAGGTAGTGGAACAGGGCTATAAGGCATTCTTTTTTAAGCTCTGGCTTTTCCATGGCCTTATTAACCGGTATGACCTGTACTGCTATGAAAAAGCATATATACGCTGTAGCTGGCAGTATATGACCATTGCCCGGTTAGAATACTATCTGGAATACGGCTCCCAGGAAATTTATAAGGACCAGTGCAGGTATTTCATAAAACAGTATGAGATGTCTCATAAGGTCACAGCTTCCATGGTTGCCCTTGCGGATCAGCTGACTCCTAAAGTACATCTTATTACGAATGTGGAGTACCAGACGATGCGGAAAGGGACGAAATCCTATTGCCTTCTTCCCGTATCGGATAATTCCGCTTATGGATTTGCAAAACGGGTGTATGATTACCTGGATAACCGCCCTTTGATTATCGGATATCTGACCCATGACATTCTCCGTCTTGTGGAACCGAACGGTGACAGCAACAAGAGCCGGCGTGATTACTGCGGCTTCTGGAAGGCCCTCCGTTCAACAAAGCTTGTGGACATGAAACTGCTCCCGGAGGATCTGAAGCTGGTACGGGTCTATAATCGAAAACTGAATAAGAATTTAATGAAACGCAGCCTTTTGAATAAAGCTGTTGTCTATGGTATCTATACAAAAGGTATCAATTCGGATGACGTGATGAAAGACTGCATGGATGCGCTATTAAAAATGAATGACAATGATATCCGGAACGCACTTATGTATAAGCATAAAAAAGTCCGGGAATTCAACGGCGATGAACTCACGGACCTTGTAGAAGATGCTTCTACATATGATTTCGTACTTTTAGATAAGAATTCTGGTGTTGTCTATGATGATAGCATATCTCCAAATATTTTTCAAGATTGGAGTGATGAGTATGAATGAACTGACTTTACAAAAAGGATTTGAATTGTTTTTAGCATCCGGGCGCATGTACTGGTCTCCCAGTACCTCGGTTTATTACAAGCGGAATGTCTTCTATTTTGTGCAGTATGCCGAAAATATTTTAAACGACCGCGCGGATCACATCCCTGTCGATGAGCTTCCCAGAGATATTCTTATGCAGTATGTCGTATGGCTGCGCTCGAAATCCCGGTATGACAGCCATCCCCTTTATGATTCCATGCAGGTTTCCGGCCATATAAAGTCGAATACCGTTAATTCTTATATGCGGGCCGTGAAAGCGTTCTTTAATTTCCTGTATGACAGGAACTATACAACAATCCGCTTCACAAAAGGGCTGCGGCTCCCCCGCGGGGACAGCGACCAGATCATCCCTCTTTTAAATTCGGAGGTTGCCCTCATTGACAGGCTTTTCGACCGTTCGACTCCGCTCGGCCTGCGGAACCTCTGCATGGTCCATCTGATGCTGGATGCCGGCCTGCGGGCCTGTGAAGTGATAAACCTGTCCCCGAAGGACCTCCTTTTTACCTCCGGAGCTATCGCCATTCACAAAAGTAAGGGAAATAAATCCAGGATTGTGATTATGTGCCCGCCTTTAGCTTCCATGCTTCAGGAATATATCAAGATGTGCCATCCGTCCGGCAGTCTCTTTTCCAGCCAGAACGGCGGCGCCGGAATCAGCTATTCCGTCCTCCGCTCTCTGTTTCTCCGCATTGGAAAGCAGACAGGGATTATACGGATCCATCCTCATCTCCTCCGGCACACGTTTGCAACCTCCTATATCATGGGAGGCGGGAACCTGGAATCTTTACGAATTTTATTGGGACACTATGATTATACGGTTACAAGGAATTACCTGCATCTGGCTTCCCAGAACCAGCTTCTCAGAATGGATATTTACCGGCTGGATCCCATTTTTTTCCAAAAGTTTTATTAATGAAAAGAAGTGCGGCATCAGGCTGGCGTAAACGCCGCAATCGCCAAAAGCCCAAAGGGGGTACTTAGGGGTCCCCCCTAAGCCTACCGGAGGGACAAACGGCAAGCGGAGCGCGCAGGTGAGACTTAAGGCTCACCGGAGAAAATTGCAGACGCAAAGCGGCTGTAATTTCCCCCATCCCCTCCCTTTCCTTCTTCCTCAAAACCAAAAAAACCGATACCGAAGAGGCCGTGTGCCAGTGAGCGGCCTCTATCCTTCAAGACCTTCCCTGGACAAATAGATTTTGGCATACCGCCGTCCGGACACAAAAAAAGCACCAACCCCGCAGAAGCTTTGCCTGCAAAATCAGTACTTTCCCGTGCGCCTTCGGGGGCTCGAACCCCGGACAAATAGATTAAGAGTCTACTGCTCTACCAACTGAGCTAAAGGCGCCGACTTTTTAGTTTTTGTGCCATTCCTTAGCACGTCCATAATTATATGACATGTATCCCAAAAAGTCAACACCTTTTTTTATTTTTTCAAAAAATTATGGTAACAGTTCAGCCTTGCGAAGATTTTGGATAAAAAACACGCTGAAAACTTGTTTTCATAAGTGTTTTTTATCCAGAATCTTCATAAGGCGGACGCCGCGGGCTTCTTGTCCGCTGAAAGCGGGCAAGAAGATGCAAGGCTGAACTGTTACAAATTATGCAACCGTTCAGCTTTGCGAAGATTTTGGGTAAAAGACACGCCGAAAACTTGTTTTTATAAGTGTTTTTTACCCGGAATCTTCATATGGCAGACGCCACATTCCTTTTGTCTGCGATACGCGGGCAAGAAGTACACAAGGCTATGCTGCTACAAATTCTCTATTGCAATTGGTTTCTTTTGCGGTTTAGAGTACAGCATCCAACGCCTTCTTTAACTCATTTTTATTCTGAAGACCAACAAACTTAGAAACAATCTCTCCATTTTTGAAGATAATTAGAGTAGGAATGTTCATAATACCGTATCTGCCCGCGATATCCATGCTTTCATCCACATCCAGCTTTCCTACCACGGCTTTTCCCTCATACTCCTCGGCCAGCTTTTCAATAGCCGGAGCCATCATCTTACAGGGGCCGCACCAGGTAGCAAAAAAATCTACCAAAACCGGCATGGAAGCGTTCAGTACTTCTGCATCAAAATTCGCGCTTGTAAATATTTTCTCCATATTTTGTATCTCCTATTTTTTCTTTTTCCCGCCAATGGCGGCATTTGCTTCGTCAAAACGTTTTTTGAATTTCAAAATGGTTTGATTTAACTCCGTTTTATCACAGGTCGCCTGTGACAAGCTTCTTAAAATCCTGGTTTTCATGTCCATAAGGCACCTTATTACACACTATGATTGTTTTACTATATGCAGTATAGACCCTTTTTATGCCCTCCGGGACGCTGCCAGTTTGCAGATCGGCTTCCCCTCAGAACAAAATTTCATTTCATATTCTGTCATAACATTCCCCGCTGCCATAGGACTGCGGTGCAAATCAAAAGTATGTTCCTTCACCTTCCAGCCAGCTTCCGAAATGGATTCCAGCGAATAGCGGAATAAATCCTGATTATCCGTTTTAAATTCAATGATTCCATCCGTTTTGAGGATTTTATCATAAACAGCCAGAAAACGGCCTGAGGTCAGACGCCGCTTCGCATGACGGTCCTTAGGCCATGGATCAGAAAAATTCAGGTAAATTCGGTCCACCTCAGAAGGCGCGAACACCTCTTCCAGTTCCAGTGCGTCCAGCCGCATAAAATAAATATTGGACAATTCCATTTCCGCCCGCTTCTGAAGCCCTCGCAGCAATACACTGGAATACCGTTCAATCCCCACATAATTAACATCCGGGTTTTTTTCTGCCAGCTCCATAATAAATTTTCCTTTTCCCATTCCCACTTCAATGCGAATGGGATTACCATTTCCAAAAAGCGTATGCCATTTTCCCTTTAAGTTCTTTGGATTCCGGACCACATACGGGCTTTCTGCGATTTGCTCTTCTGCGCCTTTAATATGGCGTAATCTCATATTGGTTCCCCCTTATCTTTTACATTCTATCATTTTCATTCTGTATTTGCAAGATTCCATTTTTCATCTGTTATTTTTTCAAAAAAGCGGAATAATTTCATAAAAGTTCACAAAATGTTGATGCAAAATTTTATTTCTTCCATTATAATGAAGATAGTGAGTGAATATTTTACTGTATATTAGGCGGAATAAGGATAAAAATGGAGGAAAATGTATGGCAAAGATGGATAATCCCGAAAGCTGGAAAAAAATACAAAGAAGCATCCAGGAAACAGAACGGCTGATAGGGCAGAAAAAATATAATCTCTCCATAGTCAAAGCCTGTCAGACCATGGAATACATGGTAAAGCTGCAGTGCGATAAGGCCGGAATTGTACAAGGCCCCACAGAAACCATGATTCGGAAACTTTACGATGGAGGATGGGTTTCCAAGTCCACTGCGGAACATTATCTCCTAATCCTTTCCATAGGAAATAAGGCATCAAAGGACGGAGATGCCAGCGCTTCCAACGCCAATCAGGCTTATCATATTCTGTCTCAGGAAATCCATTCCTTTGCTGAGGCGGATAAGCCCCAGAAACCGCGCAAACCAACTGGAAACCAGCCCAGCCGAAGTCGAAAAAAGAGAGAAAAGAATAGTTTGAACAGCGCCGACCTGTTAAAGCTTTTAATCCCTGCGGCGCTTATCCTTATCCTGATCTGCGTGATTATTATTTTTACGCCGAAAAAGACTCCAACTAACGAAACCACGGAAGCCCCGCAGACCACAGAAGAAACCACGGAAGCCCCGCAGACCACAGAAGCGCCTACGGAGACATCAACGGAAGCCGTGGTTTATAAAACCACAACCACTTTAAACGTCCGCAAGGGGCCATCTACGGATTCCGACCGGATCGGTAAGCTGGATCCCGGCGTAACTGTCAATTACACAGGAGATTATGATGATTCCTGGGCAATCATCCAATATAATGGCCAGGAAGCCTACGTTTCAAAAGAATATCTGACAACCGAGTAAAAAATGCAAAAGATCCCGACCGGAATCTTAAATTACATGTTTCCGGTCAGGATCTTCTTCTCTGAAATATTCGCACATATAATTAAGGAAGTCTTCCACCAGAGGTTTTTCTTTTGCCTGTTCAAACTCTGTCACCAGCACATCTCTTTGGCAGACCGGATATCGAATGGGAATCAGCGCTACTCTGGGCCCTGGCGCCCCGCCCCAGGATTTTTCCGGCCAAAAACCGATTCCCAAGCCTGCAGCAATCAGGTTTCTTATGGATTCCGGGCTGTTGCTCTCAAAGATCATCTGCGGCCTCACCCCAGCCTGGCGAAAAAAGTCATCGCAAATGCTGCGAAGCTGCCACCCATGTCCAAGCCTGATATATCCCTCTTCCCGAAGCTCTCTCAAATCCACAAATTTTTTTTCCGCCAAAGGAGAATTCACCGGAACTGCAAGAAAAATCTGTTCATTTAATATCTCCTGCCGGATAGCTCCCTCCGGCAGCATTGGCTTTTCCTCCGGATCCGTCTTCTGAACAGCGGCTCGGGAATCAATATGGATATCACATGAATCTGTAATTTCCAACTGGGATACCTGAAATTTCACATCCGGATGCCGCCCCCGGTAAGCGATAATACAGTTTGTAATAAAGGGGGATGCGGCGAAAAAATTCAGGTAAATCGTCTGTTTGGACGAATAAACCGATTCCCAAAGCTCATCCTTTAAATTATCAATAGATTCCATTATGGGGAACAGACGCTTTTCCAGAAGTTTTCCCTGTTCATTGAGATAAATATGGTGGTTCTTACGGTCAAACAGCTTCACGCCCAGTTCATTTTCCAGCCGTTTGATGGACTGGGAAAGAGCCGGCTGTGCTATGTGAAGCTCCTCTGCCGCCCTGGTCAGATTTCCATAACGTGCGGCCTCCAGAAAATAACGAAACTGCAATAACTCCATATCGTATACCTGTATCCTGTTTTTTCCTGTAACTGTGTTTCCGTCAGACTCTTGTTAATAGCTGTGATGGTGCAAAACAGTTATCCGTTCTTTATAACTTCAACCTTATAGTAGCATAAATATTATATATTTGAATTGAATAAAAAACAAGCTATATTATATCAGATGGGATGAAAGAAGGGAGTAATGACACATGAACACGATCATCGAAAAACTCTCCCAAATTGAGGAGAAATCCAATAAAATCATCGCTGATGGCACTGCCAAAAAAAAAGCCATTGCCGCAGAATATGAGAAGCGCTCCAAAAACTTTAGCGAAAATTTAGCGGCACAAACCGAACAAAAGCTGAGTGCCCTTCGCTCTCATATGGAGCAGGATATGAATGCCAGGCTGTCCGCCCAGGAGCAGGATGCTTCCGATGCTGTTTCCCGTCTGGAACGTCATTATAAAACCCGCCATGAAGACTATGTGGAGCGGCTGTTCCAGGCCATGATTGAGGTGTAGCTTATGGGAAACCTGATGACATACAGCGCCATTGCCGCTAAAATAAGTGCCATGCGGAGCCGCCTTCTCACCAAAGAGGACTTTTCCCGGCTGGCTTTTTTAGACAGCCTGCCTGAGGCAGCGGAAGCTTTAAAAAACCATCCGTCTTATGGACAGGTGTTTCTGAATACCGATGCTGTAAATATGCGCCGGGCAGAAATTGAACAGCTTCTCCGGCTTTCCTTATACCAGGACTATTCCTCTCTGTATCGCTTTGCATCCATGAAGCAGCGAAAATTCCTGGACCTTTATTTCATGCATTTTGAAATTGATATTCTGAAAAAATGTCTGCGGGATGCCGCCTCTAACAGGAAATCCGAACTGGATTTAAGTATTTTTGAGGACTTTTTCCATTGCCATTCTAAACTGGATCTTATAGGGCTTGCCGAATGTATCTCCATCAGAGAATTTGTAGACAGGCTGAGCGGCTCCTATTACTATGAGCCTCTGAAAAATTTATATGACCAGGGAGTTTCCTCCCTGTTTGATTATGAATCGGCCCTGGATATCTTATACTTTATCCTTCTCTGGGAAAACCTTGAAAAGACTCTTACGTCCAGAGATCTAAATGCTGTGAAAGAATGCATCGGAGAGGAAATCGATCTTTTAAATCTGGAATGGCTGTCCCGTGCGAAGCAGCATTACCATTTATCCGGGAACGCCATCCTGAACTTTCTGATTCCTGTTTACTACCGGCTGAGGAAAAGCCAGATACAGGAAATGGCTGCCGCAGATTCTCTGGAGCAATTTCTCCGGATTCTGAAGACTACCCGCTACGGGAACAAGATTTCCGGGGAGCAGACGGCTCTTTCCAGTCAGGGAAACCAGACGTTTAAGCTTTTATTTCGCTCCCTGTTGGATACCGTTTACCAGGCTTCTGGGAGAAAAAATCCATATTCGGCAGCGATTATAAACAGTTATTTTTATTTTAAAGAAGAGGAAATACGGAAGCTCATCACGGTTATCGAGGGCATCCGATATAAGCTGGGTGGGAAAGAAATTCTTTCCTGTCTGGCAGAAAGTTAGAAAGGGGGTATGGCCCGTGATTGAACCAATGAGTTTCATCAGTATCTCCGGACCAAAGGATGAATTCGACCATATGGTCAACGAAATTTTGTCCAACTATGAAATCCATCTGGAGGATGCACTTACAGAATTAAAATCTGCATCCAAGCTGGTCTCCTTTCCCGGAACCAATCCATACCGGGATCCGTATGAAAAGGGAAAGAGGCTGTTGGCCCAATATGAAAATCTGTATACTATAAAAAATCCGTCTGCGGCCCGGGAGCCATCCATGACCATAAATGAAGCTTCCGCTTTTCTGGAGAAAACGGACCAGGATATACAGGAATATGGCAGGAAAAAAGAGGAATTGAACGAAAAGGTAAAGGCTCTCCATGCTTCCTATGAGCTGGTTCATCTTTTCGAGGGGCTGGATTTCAACATCCCCGCCATTCTTCAGTTCCGGCATGTAAAATACCGTTTTGGCCGGATTCTGAAGGCATTATATCCACAGCTTGAGAGCTTTGCAGAAACCTCTGATGATACGATTTTATGTAAGTGCCATGAGACAGAGCATTATATTTCTCTGCTTTATTTTGTACCGGAGGTCGTTTCTGAGCGAATCGACGCCGCTTTCTCATCTCTTCAGTTCGAGCAGATTTTCCTTCCCGACGAATACGACGGCACCCCGAAGGAAGAAGCGGAAAGACTTCAGAAGGAACTGGCAGAAAGTAAAGCGCTGTATGAATCGCTTGAGGAGGAAGAGCATAAATACTTCCTGAACTGCCAGGCAGGCCTCCAGACAGCCATGACTGTTTTGGAATCCTATTACACCAATTTCAATATACGCCGGTATGCGGCTCTGACCAATGAAAAAGAACACCCTTTCTACATTCTCTGCGGCTGGATGGCCTCAGAGGAAGCGGCAAGACTTCAGGAACAGCTGCGTTCTGAGCCCAACACCTTCCTTGTCATTGAAGGAGGAAAAGATCATGTGACCAGCACTCCCCCCACAAAGCTTAAAAATCCGCCTCTTTTAAGACCGTTTGAAATGTTTGTAAAAATGTACGGCCTTCCGGCCTATGGGGAATTTGATCCAACTCTGTTAATCGCCATAACGTATTCCATCTTCTTTGGCTTCATGTTCGGGGACGCGGGGCAGGGACTTTTGCTTTGCATCAGCGGCTTCCTTCTTTACAAAATGAAAGGGCTGAATCTGGCGGCCATTGTCTCCTGCTGCGGCTTTTTCTCTGCCATATTTGGATTTATGTTCGGCAGTGTATTCGGATTTGAGGATATCATTCCGGCGCTATGGCTAAAGCCTGCCGCCGCCATGACAACGCTTCCCTTTGTGGGCCGTTTAAACACAGTATTTATAGTGGCTATCGCCGTCGGTATGGGCGTTATTCTTCTTACCATGGCGCTCAATATGATCATAAGCTTCAAAAACCGAGATACCGAAAAAACATGGTTTGACACCAACGGCCTGGCCGGATTTATTTTTTACTTCAGTCTGGCCGCCACCATTTTCCTTTATATGAGCGGAAATGCCCTTCCAGCCACAGTGATTCTGGTAATCATGTTCCTTATCCCTCTTTTGCTCATTTTCCTGAAGGAACCGCTTACCGCGATGGTTGAAAAGCGCTCGGAAAAAATTTCCGGCGGCCTTGGCATGTTTTTTGTAGAAGGATTTTTTGAACTGTTTGAGGTTCTTTTAAGCTACTTTTCCAACACCCTTTCGTTTGTCCGTGTGGGCGCCTTCGCGGTAAGCCACGCAGCCATGATGGAAGTTGTTTTGATGTTAGCAGGCGCTGAAACAGGAAACTTAAATCTTCTTGTGGTGATATTAGGAAACTTGTTCGTCTGCGGAATGGAGGGCCTGATTGTGGGAATCCAGGTACTCCGTCTGGAATATTATGAATTATTCAGCCGCTTCTATAAAGGAACCGGACACGAATTTAAACCATCATTTTAAAATGAATTTTTTTATAAGAAGAAATTTTGAAGGAGGTCAAACATCATGACAATTACAGTAAAAATACTTTTAACCGCCGCGCTGATTCTGAGCATTGCTGTTCCTTTCGGCGCATTCGCCGCAGGGGAAAAGACAAAAGGCAGATATAAAGCGGCAATTGCTGCCAATGCTTTCTTATTTTTCGGCACCATGGTATTTGCCGTCTGCGTCCTGTTTAGCGGAAATGCCTATGCAGCAGAGACAGCCTCTGCCGCTGGAAACGCCGCGGGTCTTGGATATATTGCCGCAGCCCTCTCCACCGGGCTTTCCTGTATCGGCGGCGGTCTTGCCGTATCAGCTGCAGCTTCTGCTGCCCTGGGAGCCATCAGTGAGGATTCTTCCATTCTTGGTAAGTCCTTAA
This sequence comes from uncultured Lachnospiraceae bacterium, assembly GCA_910586315.1. GTDB lineage: Bacteria > Bacillota > Clostridia > Lachnospirales > Lachnospiraceae > CANRXD01. The sequence continues at coordinate 63,877 of CAJUIP010000011.1, forward strand.
TCTTCGTTGGACTGGCCGAGGGCGTGTGCCTGTACGGGTTGATTATTTCCTTTATGATTATTGGTAAACTTTAATCAGGGTCTGTGCCATGAGAATGTATTTAATCAGCGACAACACCGATACGCTCACCGGAATGCGTCTGGCGGGGATAGAAGGTGTCGTTGCTCACAGTCATGAAGAAGTAAAAAACGCACTGGATACAGCCCTTTCCAAAAAAGACATTGGAATCCTCCTTCTAACGGAAGCCCTGGGGCGGCAGTTTCCTGATCTGGTGAAAATCGTACGCTCCGAGCACAAAATGCCCCTCTTGATTGAAATTCCGGACCGTCACGGTACCGGGCGCCGGCCGGACTTTATTACTTCTTATGTAAATGAAGCCATTGGCCTGAAACTTTAGGGAACGAGGTGACTGTTTTGACAATTGAACATAAATTAGCACATTTTGAGGAAGTCTGTACCCACGATGCCCAGGAAAAATACGAAAAGGACATTTCTGATTATGCTGCCCGTCAGGAATCCCTGCTTGCCGAACACATGGAGCATGCAAAAAAACAAGCGGAATTAAAGCTTCAGACAGAGGCAGAAAAAATACGCCGTGAAACCAACAAAAAGCTTTCTGTGTCTCAGATTGCCATTAAACGTGCATACAGTCAAAAGCAGGACGAACTCCAAGGAAAAATCTTTTCTGAACTTCGTGACCGCCTGGCGCGTTTCATGGAAACACCCCAGTATGAAGCCCTGTTGGAGGCGCAAATTCGGAAGGCAAAGGAATTCGCAGGAAAAGAAGAGCTTTACATCTATATCGACCCCGCTGACGAAGAGAAAAAGCAGGAATTGGCTCTCCATACCCAGTGTGATATCCGTATCAGTCAGTACCCCTTCCTCGGCGGCACAAGGGCCGTCATTCTCTCAAAAAACGTACTCATTGACAATTCTTTTGAGACAAAACTTAAAGAAGCCGGAGAAAACTTCCAGTTTGTTTTAGGAGGAAAGGAATCATGACAGCATCAGGAAGCATTTATGGAATCAACGGTCCCATCATCTATCTGAAAGGAGATGATGGATTCCAGATGAATGAAATGGTCTATGTGGGGCAAAACAATCTGGTGGGGGAAGTCATCGGGCTCACTTCTGAGCGTACCACCATTCAGGTTTATGAAGAGACTACCGGCTTAAAGCCGGGAGAACCGGTAACCGGAACCGGGGCTCCCGTATCCGTCACCTTGGCCCCAGGAATCATAACAAATATTTTTGACGGTATTGAACGTCCCCTAAGCGCCATAAAGGAATCCAGCGGATGCTACATCGACCGCGGCGTCCATGTTTCTCCCTTAAACATCAGCAAAAAATGGCCTGCCCATCTGATTGTGCAGCCAGGACAATATGTTTATCCCGGAACCATCCTGGCAGAGGTCCCGGAAACCAGGGCCATTACACACAAAGTCATGGTTCCTCCTGATGTGGAAGGCCATGTTCTTTCTGTTGTACCGGATGGAGAGTATACCATAGAAGAGCCCCTTGTGACCATACAGAAAAAAGATGGTTCCGAGGCCGTTCTTACCATGACCCAGAAATGGCCCATCCGTGTTCCAAGACCCACAAGCCGCCGTTATCCGGCCTCACGCCCCTTAGTCACCGGCCAGAGAATTGTGGATACTCTGTTTCCTCTCGCCAAAGGCGGAACGGCTGCAATTCCCGGCGGGTTCGGCACAGGAAAAACCATGATGCAGCACCAGATTGCCAAATGGTCGGATGCGGACATCATTATTTACATTGGCTGCGGTGAACGTGGAAATGAAATGACCCAGGTTTTGGAAGAATTCTCTGAACTTGACGATCCAAGAACAGGAAATCCCCTGATGGAACGGACCACACTCATTGCCAATACATCCAATATGCCTGTAGCGGCCCGTGAGGCAAGCCTGTATTCCGGCCTGACTCTGGCAGAATACTACCGCGACATGGGATATCATGTCGCCATTATGGCAGATTCCACTTCCCGTTGGGCGGAAGCGCTCCGCGAGCTCTCCGGCCGTCTGGAAGAAATGCCCGCCGAAGAGGGATTCCCGGCTTATCTGGCCTCCCGCTTGTCCCAGTTTTATGAGCGTGCCGGAATGGTCCAGAACTTAAACGGTACCGAAGGTTCCGTTTCCATCATCGGAGCCGTATCGCCCCAGGGCGGCGACTTTTCTGAACCCGTGACCCAGAACACCAAACGATTCGTCCGCTGCTTCTGGGGACTGGATAAAAGCCTGGCCTACGCAAGGCATTTCCCGGCCATCCAGTGGCTCACCAGTTATTCAGAATATTTATCCGACTTATCCGGCTGGTATGCGAACCATGTGGATGAGGATTTTGTGGAAGACAGGAACGAGCTGGTGGCTCTGTTGAACCAGGAAAGCAGCCTGATGGAGATTGTAAAGCTCATTGGCGCCGATGTTCTTCCTGATGACCAGAAGCTGGTGCTGGAGATTGCCAAGGTAATCCGTCTGGGATTTTTACAGCAGAATGCCTTTCATAAGGACGACACCTGCGTGCCTTTAAAGAAGCAGTTTAAAATGATGGAAACAATCCTTTATCTCTATAAAAAATCCAGGGCTTTAATTTCCATGGGAATGCCTGTGTCTGTCTTAAAGGGAGAAAAAATTTTTGAACATATTATTGCCATAAAGTACGATGTGCCCAATGATAGTCTTGAACTGTTTGACGACTACAAAAAGCAGATTGACGAGTTTTATAATTCTGTCATAGAGCGGAACGCATAAGGAGGAATGTGGAAATGGCAGTTGAATATTTAGGCTTAAGCTCCTTAAACGGTCCTCTCGCCGTTCTGGAGGGCGTTTCCGGGGCTGCCTATGACGAAATCGTGGAAATGACCGTAAACGGGAAAGAAAAAAAGCTGGGGCGAATCATCGAAGCCTATGAGGATAAAGCTGTCATCCAGGTGTTTGAAAATACGGAAAACATGGCTCTCAGGAATACCCACACACGGCTCACCGGACATCCCATGGAAATTGGTGTTTCTGTGGACATGCTTGGGCGTACCTTTGATGGGATCGGAAATCCCATCGACGGCCTTGGCCCCGTTCTGGCGGAAAAAAAGCTGGACGTGAACGGAAAACCGTTAAATCCGGTAGCCAGAGAGTATCCGAGGAACTATATCCGCACGGGAATTTCCGCCATCGACGGCCTTATGACCTTAATCCGCGGCCAAAAGCTTCCGATTTTTTCCGGCAACGGCCTGCCCCATGACAGGCTGGCGGCCCAGATTGTCATGCAGTCCTCTCTGGGCGACAATTCGGATGAAAAATTTGCTGTTGTTTTTGCCGCAATGGGGGTAAAGTACGATGTGGCAGAATATTTCGAAAGAACCTTCCGGGAAAGCGGCGTTCTGGACCATGTAGCCATGTTCATCAATCTGGCCAATGACCCTGTGGTGGAGCGTCTTATTACTCCAAAGGTGGCCCTTACGGTTGCCGAATATCTGGCCTTTGAAAAGGGCATGCATATTCTTGTTATATTGACAGATATGACCTCCTACGCGGAAGCCATGCGTGAGGTTTCCTCATCCAAGGGAGAAATTCCCTCCAGAAAAGGGTATCCGGGTTACCTTTACAGCGATCTGGCTTCTCTTTATGAACGTGCCGGGATTGTTGCAGGTGTAAACGGCTCTGTGACGCAGATTCCCATTCTGACTATGCCAAACGATGATATTACTCATCCGATTCCCGACCTGACCGGATATATCACAGAAGGGCAGATTGTTCTGGACCGCGCTCTCCATGGCCAGTCGGTGTACCCGCCCATAAACGTTCTTCCTTCCCTGTCAAGACTTATGAAGGATGGTATCGGCGAAGGCTTCACGCGAAAGGACCATCAGGATGTGGCAAACCAGCTTTTCTCCTGTTACGCCAAGGTGGGGGACGCAAGAGCTTTAGCCTCTGTAATCGGAGAGGACGAACTTTCTTCGCTGGATAAAAAATATCTTGAATTTGGCAAGGAATTTGAACATCGGTTTGTTGGTCAGGATATCCATGATAACCGCACCATTTTTGATACTTTAACGATTGGATGGGAGCTTTTAGGACTTCTTCCAAGAGAAGAGCTCGACCGGATTGACACGAAAATTCTGGACCAGTACTATCATGCCTCATAAGGAGGAAATATTATGAATCCTAATACATTTCCCACCAAAGGCAACCTGATTCTCGCAAAGAACTCCCTGGCCCTGGCCACCCAGGGATATGAACTCATGGACAAAAAACGAAATATCCTGCTGAGGGAACTCATGGGGCTCATCGACCAGGCCAGAAAAATCCAGTCGGAAATTGACGCCACCTTCACTGCTGCCTATCAGGCCCTGCAAAAAGCCAATATCGAGCTGGGAATCCGGTTTGTCGAAGAAATTGCTGATTCGGTTCCGGTAGAGGATTCTATAAGAATCAAGGTACGCAGCATTATGGGAACGGAAATTCCTCTGGTGGAGTATGAAAAGAAAGAAAAACAGCGGCCGCCTTATTCTTTTTACAGCACCAGTGATTCTCTGGATGAAGCCTGTCTGGCTTTTGAACGGGTCAAAGAACTGACCGCCAGGCTTTCCATGACGGAAACATCCGCCTATCGTCTGGCCGAAAGCATCAAAAAAACACAGAAGCGGGCCAATGCTCTAAAGAACATTACAATCCCCTCCTACCAGGCTCTTGTCACCGACATCACCAACGCCCTGGAAGAAAAGGACCGGGAAGAATTCACTAGGTTAAAAGTTATCAAACGGAGCGCTACAAAATGAACAGAACCGCAAGAAACAAAAAAACCGGATTTTTATATGCGATTGGCATACTCTGCGCCTTTTGTCTTATGCTGGTGTTTTTAATCACGGCCGTAGAAGCGGTCGCCTATTGGACGCCGGGATATTACGAAAAGGAATATACCAAATATCAGGTATTGAATGACCTCCCGGAAATGACCATGGAAGACCTCCTCACAGTAACAGACGAAATGATGGCATTTTTACGGGGAAATCGGGAAGATCTCCATGTATTTACTACAATGGGAGGAGAATACCGGGAATTTTTTAACGCCCGTGAAATTGCACATATGGAGGATGTGCAGACATTGTTTATCGGCGGATTATGGAGCCGGCGCATTGGCCTTCTCATTACGGCTGTCTGTGCAGTGTTTCTCTGGCTATGGAAGGATTCCCGGGCGGACAGAAAAAAAATCCTTTCCACTGCCATTCCTGCCTCTCTTTGTGTGGGAACCGGAGTATTTTTTACTGTGGTTCTGGTTCTCATTGGGATCATATCCACGGATTTTTCTAAATATTTTATTATTTTTCACCACATTTTCTTTAATAACGATCTGTGGATTCTGGATCCAAGAACAGATATGCTTATTAACATTGTCCCGGAGCCGTTTTTTATGGATACTGCTCTTCGAATTGCCATTGTGTTTGCTGTTCTGGTTCTTGTATTTTTAGGAATTAATTTATTCTTCTGGATACGGAATTCCCGCCGGAGCAGATTTTAGTAACAGTTACAAAATTCCTTTACATGTCCTGTAAATTCCTTTATAATGGTTTCGTGGCTTTGCCGCGCGCTTCTTGTCCGCAGTACGCGGACAAAAAGCGGAAAGGCTGAACGGTCACATAAAACCAATAAGGACTTTTTATATGAAAAAAATCTTTAGCATCCTTCTCTGCCTTTCCCTGTTTTTGGGATGCCTACCGGCTGATAAGGCATGGGCAGCTGCAGAATGGCCTTCTGGCATCTCCATCTCTGCCGACGGGGGAATCGTTATGGACGTCAACTCCGGCGCGATCCTGTACGGTAAAAATATAAATGAATCTTACTATCCGGCCAGCATCACAAAAATCCTCACAGCCCTCATTATCATTGAAAACTGTGATCTGGATGATACTGTCACTTTTTCACATACGGCAGTCAACACCCTGGAGCCAGGTGCAACCATCCTTGGAGCACGGACCGGAGACCGGTTAAGCGTCCGGGAGTGCCTTTACGCGCTGTTACTTCAGTCCGCAAATGAGGTTGCAAACGCTCTGGCAGAACATTGCTCCGGCAGTATTGAAGCCTTTGCGGATCTCATGAACCGAAAGGCCGAATCCCTGGGCTGCACGAACTCTCATTTTGCAAACCCCAGCGGCTTAAACAACGAAAACCATTATACTTCCGCCTACGATATGGCTCTGATCTCACAGGCCGCCTTTGAAAATCCTACCTTTGTGGAAATTGACTCCACCACGTATTATGACGTCACGCCAGGACAGCTCCAGCAATATCCCAATGGCTGGCGGTATTACGCTCACCACAGGATGCTGAAAAAAAATGACTCCGTCTATTATGACGGGATCATCGGAGGAAAGACAGGCTATACCTCCCTGGCAGGCAATACTCTGGTAACCTGTGCAGAACGGGACGGGCTCAAATTAGTTGCCGTAGTTTTAAATGGACATCAGACCCACTATACTGATACCAAAACACTTTTAGATTTTGGTTTTCAAAATTTCAAATCCATCGCCATTGCAGATAAAGACAGTACTTATCAAAAAATAGAAAATGATCTGACTATTTCCGGAATTATTCCCGGTGAATCCACCCGGCTTTCCATTGATAAAGGAAGTGTCATCACACTTCCCAATGGCGGTGATTTTTCTGATGTAACCTCTTCTTTAGACTATAATTTAAAGGGAAGCGCTCCTGATGCAGCTGTTGCCCGCATTGATTATATGTATGGAGATAAAAAAGTAGGACAGGCTTTCCTTGAGGCCAATACCATTCCCGGTTTTACTCCAGGAATCATAGAAGCGCTGGAATCCTCCGGAGATTCCGGGGCAATCGCCACCATCGAAGTAACTGCAAAAGCCACAGAAGCTCCTGATCCGGCCCGGATGGACCAGCCCGGAGAAAGCCAGACTACTGACTCCTCCGAAAAAGTGTCCTTTGCTTTTTCCATACTCAAAAAGGTTCTGTTTGTAATAGCCGTTCTGGCCGTCATTGGAGCCCTCATCTTTGGGATTCTTTCATACCGGGAATATCGGGTACAAAAAGAACTCTCTCTTCGCCGTGAACGCCGTGAAAACCGCCTGAAACGGTGGGGATATTCCGTCACGGAATTCGATATGATTATGGAAGAACATCTTCGCTCAAAAAACAAATATACAAAGCGCAGCTTCTGGGACCGTCTTCGGCGGAAATAGCAGACAAAAAATGTACACTTTTGTGCACACTCGCGCCTGGCGCAGGCACATAGCGCCAGACTTCCTTTTTCACGCGAGTGTGCACACACGCACAAAGTGCCTTTTTCATTTCTCCTACTTTTTAAACATCAAATTTACAAACGCTTCCGTATGTTTCTTCATTTTACTTTTTTCAGTCCGTCTGATTCTGGTCTCCTCTTTTTTCTTTACAATCAACTCTGCCCCGTCTTCCGTTACCAGCTTTTGGGTTTTTACAGCAAATAAGCCTCCATTCTCTGCCTTCTTAATGCGAATTTTTCCCTTCAGCGGACCATGCTCCGGGCAGACTGCCAGACACAGATAATATTTTTGCCCATAGGAAAACCAGCGTACCTTCTTTCGCAGCATCCTGTGACACTTATAGCAAATCATATCTGTGACTTTCTTATCGCCCATAACCTCCTCTCTTGTCTCAAAGGTCCTGGATACAAATTTGGAATAGTCCGGAAACTCCAGCGTAAATTCCTCCTCTGGTTCTTTGGGAACCCGGTAATAGTCCACGGATACATACGGAATCACTCTCCAGAACTCCAGTTCCCTCATAACTCTCCCTGTGTATTCCGCATCTATCAGGGCTCTGTGAAAAGGTTCATCCGATTCAAGACCGAAAAAATCCACTGCATAATCAAGAGCATCCCTGGTCTTCCCATCCGAAAATAAAATGCTGAACAGCTTCTGTACATCATAAAACAGCAGCGGATTCTTAAAGGGATTATCCACCCCATGATAGGCCATATTCCTCTGAAGCTCTGTGAGGTCCATGGATCCCCAGGTGCAGAAAATATAGTCGCTGCCGCACCAGCGGACAAAATCTTTTATGACTTCCCTGAAAGGCTTCCCCTGAGCCTGAAGCTCCTCCATTGTCACATGAGTTACCTCAGAAATAATATAGTGCATCTCCTTATACACGGTTGGAGGAATCAGGCGGTGAAATTCCGATACTCTTTCAAATTTCTTATTCAGTTTAACGGCACCAATTTCAAATATTTCAAAAGGAAGATGTTCCACAGATGCTTCCTTCCCCGCGGTGCTCTGGTTCCACTCTAAATCTAATACAATATAATGCCTCATAGCTTTTCCAGTATAGCATAATTTCCGTGGCTTGTAAATTTGTAACCGTTTGGATAACCTGTGAACTGTTACAAGTGCTACTGTTCCCTCCCTGGTCAATCACTCCGTTTATTGACCGGAAGCCAATGTGCAGTTACGTTCACAGGGACATCTTCTTGTACGTCTTCAACAGACAAGAAATAAATTTTTGTTGAGTTTCCTTTTTGCTGATATTATACTATAAGGAAGAGGAAAACATACAGGGAGGTGTTTATGAACGCAATCACCATCGCTCACCTAAGCGATATCCACTACAACCCGGAAGATTCCAGTCAGATATCCACATTATTAAAAGAAAAGGGACTTCTTGTGGAAAACCTGCTTCCCCAATGTCTGGAAACTCTGAAAAGCCGGAATCTGGACATTATCCTGATTACCGGAGATCTTACCCATGAAGGAAATTCCAGCCATTATCGGTATCTGAAGCAGCAGATCAGCTCTGCACTTCCTGATATCCCCATACTTTGTACCATGGGAAATCACGATATCCGCAGCGCTTTCCGACAGGGTTTTTTAGAAGAAACTCCCTCAGAGGGTCCTTATTATTCCTGTCTTTCCATAAAAGGCTATCGTTTTGTCTCTTTAGACAGTTCCTATGAAAAAGGCCTGGAAGGAGTTCTGGGGGATGACGCCCTTGATTACCTGGAGGACATTCTGTTAAAGCCGGCAGCCAGGGGTACTATTCTTCTTATGCATCATCCGGTGATGGAAGCCGCCCGGTCCATGGGCCTTACCATGGATTCCCGCTTCTCCAGGATCCTCAAAAGCGGAAAAATCACAGCTTTGTTTAACGGCCATGTTCATGGAAGCTATACAGGAACTGTTTATGGCGTTCCTCAATTTACTTCCGATTCTTTAAAAACAGGATGCGATTATTGGGGCAACTGCCTTTCCTACAATGACAGAGCAGGATATCAGCTGGTTACTTTTGACAAAAAAGGAGACTGGAATGTCGAGAGATTTCTGCTCCATCCAAAAACAGAAATATTTTTTGAGAAAAAATTTGATTAAGGAGATAAAGCTATGAAGCATTTCAACGGACTTGCCCATATTGCCCTCTTTACAAGGGACCTGGAAACTTCCGTCAAATTTTATAAATCTCTGGGCGGAACCGTAATAGACCATGCCGATGTAAAAAAACCGGCGGGTACCAATCATATTGTAATGGTACAGATGCCGGGGTTTTTTCTGGAAATCATCGAACCCCATGACGGAAGCCCTGTAACGGCAGAAGGCGGCGTGTTTCCCCATATTGCCATGGAGGTAGATGATATTGACGCAGCAGCAGCGGAGCTCAAATCCCGCGGTATCACCACCTTCCGCACAGAAAATCCCATGTCCATGCCCATTTTCGGCGGAATCCGAAATATTTTCTTTACAGGACCAGACGGAGAACTTTTAGAGCTTTTGCAACATCAATAAATCATTAAAATCCTCTGTCACCTGACCATGAAGGGCAGCAGTCCAGATGCTCTCTGGACTGCTGCCCTGAAACCTGTTAATCGGCTTTTACAGTTTTCATGACCTTTTATTATGAATTATGGATTCTGTCTTCCATAAGTAAGCCAGGCCTCCGACGGAGATGCAAATCCGCCAGACTGAATCGCCTTAAAGTCCACCTTTATAAATTCAAGGTTTCCATCCACCTGCCCTTCAATCACATTGGCAAATGCCACCTGATTAAACAGCGCCGGGATATCCTGTCCTGCCGGCAGCGGAATTTCAGTCCAGCCGCCTCCTGTATAGGCGTATTCGTAAACATGATATTTTCTTCCGGCGTTGGAATCAGAGGCGACGCCGCCCTCATAATAATCAGAAATCTTTCTCATGCCTGTCCCTGCATTCTCAGTATAGGTAAACAGATCCGTTTCCACAGCCATTCCGCCGTTTAAAACCCTTCCACTCCTGTCTGCCGTTACCACGCTGGCCACCGGAATTCTCACATACATTCTGAAATAGGCATCATTTTTACTGTTGTTTTTAACGGCCGGATTTTTGTCAATTACCTTTCCGGAGTAAATATTCTTTGCCTGGTTTATACCGAGAGCATTAGAATCGGTAGCGATATAGCTTCCATCCGGCCCTTCCCCATCCCATGAGGATTCATACAGATTAAAGTCCACCTTACCCACGGTAAACTCATTGACAGCAGTCTCATGATCCGTCATATAGGCACGGATGCCGCCAAGGCTGAACGCCGCAATTAAAGCAACAGCCGCTAAAAATTTACCTCTTTGATTCCATTTTGTTTTCAAATTCATTTTCCTCCTTCTTTTTTAAAGGCAGCGCCAGCGCCACTAAAATGGAGCCGGACACCAAAAGCAGATACCGAACAGGACCTTTCTGCACATACATCAGCAAAAACCCTGTAAATGGAATATGAAATTCCACTTTTCCGATGATATTTTCAAATGAAACCGGGGTCTCATCAACGGTCTTATTAAAATCACCTTTCGTTTCATACTGTCCATTTTTTCCATCCGCATGAATCACTCTATGAACCACAAGACCGTCTCCGGCTTCATAGGCGATAATATCACGCTCCAGAATTTCCTCAGGAAGCTTGCAGGGCATGACATAAATCATACTTCCCACAGGAAGAGCTGGCTCCATGCTGCTGCTTAAAACAGCATATACCTGCATCCCCGCCGCCCGGGGCAAAAACAGAAGCGCTGCCAGAATCACGGCGCACAGAAAAAATGCATTTACAACAATCTTTGCTGCCTGTCCCATTTCGAATCCCTCTTTTCTTTTTGTTTTCCTGTTCCTCTCGTAACGTTACAAGATTTATCCGCCGAAACGAACGTATGTTCTAAATTATTTTTTAATTTCTTTAAAATCTTTTTATGCCGGTATTGAAGTGTTGACAATGGGACTTGTTTTTGCCTGGACATCTGTCTCAGGGACTCTTCTTGAACATAGAGATTAAAAATAAGCTCTTTTTCATCTTCCTGCAAATCAGTTAATACTTTTTTAAGCCGTTCCAGCATAAGATTTCTTTCAGCCATTCCCTCTGTGGAAAGCTGCTCCGGATCGGAAAACAAATCACACCCATTAAAGTCCTCTGTATCCAGTGCATCATAGGAAAACACGCCGTTTCCCGCATCCCCTTCCCGAAAATACCGTTCCTTTCTTTCTCCGCGGCACCAGGTCTTATAAACAATTTCTGTCACCATAACCTTTTCCCTGCCAATCATGATATAATAATCCATCCATATACCTTCCTTTCATAAATAAAAAATGTACACGTTTACGCACGAAGTATTTTTTGTAAGCCTGCAGCGGCTATGAACAAAAAACAGAAGATATATTTTCGCATAAAAAATATATCTCCTGCCATTCGGTAACGCTTTGTTCCATTGCTAGGTAGCCGTCTCTTTTTTGTTTATTCCAAGTTCCGGCAAAATAATAATCTGGACTCTGCGGCATCTTGGACACTTAATTTCAATTTCCCCACTGACCATAACATCTGCATCGAACAGTCTTTGGTGGCAAATTGGACAATAAACAATTTTTTTCAATCGATCCCCCTCCTTATTTTCGAACGTACGTTCTATACTTAAAATAGCAGATATCCTATGTTTTGTCAATGCCTTATGATATTTTCCCTACTCGCCATGCAGCCCACATGCCACTTTCGCAGCATATTCCTCTGTGTGAGGCTGTACATAAATACTGCCGGCTATAAATGATAGCCGGCAAAACAATGAAATGATGGACTCTCTTTTTATATTTCTCTTTCAATAGCCTTCAGCGCTTCCCCATAATTATCAAAACAATAATCCGCCCGCTGATTAATCTCGTCCCGCTCGTGGTCCGAATACTTATCATACATAATTGCAACTTGGATTCCCGCCCGATTGGCCGCTTCAATTCCAATCAAAGAATCTTCAAAAATAAGGCATTCCCCGGCTGTCACATGGAGCTCATCCATGACACGGTAGTAAATTTCCGGATTCGGCTTTATTTCTTTCGCATCTTCTCTTGTATAAATCTTTGAAAAATATTCTTCCAACGGCGCCTTTGCCATAATATTTTTATTGGCACTTCGGTAGATATCCATATTGGTTTTCTTTGTGGTTGTGGCAATTACCAAAACAAAACCGGCATTTTTTAATTTTTTTAAAAATATTTCCGCGCCCGGTTTATAGTCGATGACACTGGTTAGATATTCATTGGCAATTTGATACCGCAGACTGACAATTTCCTCCGGCTTCATGTAAGAGCCATATGTTTTCCCAAGATACCCGCAATATTCCTCATAAGGATTCTTGGCTGTACTGAACGCTCTTAAGGCAGAATCCCTCTGTTCCTGAATCCTGGCCTCCTGAATTTCCTTCCCCCCCAGCTCTTCGATCAATTTTCTGTCCACTTCATTCCAGACTCCCACAGAATCAACCAATGTGCCGTCAAAATCAAACAAAATAACTTTCTTTCCTTCCAACATCTTTTGAACATGCCCCTTTCATTACATCAAAAATCCAGCCAAAATATTTTATAAATACTTTATCCCTATCGGATTCACTTCCAGTCTCTTTGTCAGCCCAGCTGCTTTTTATGCCTCAATAACAAGATTAGTTTAACATACATGAAGGTCTGATACAAGACACTGTTTCTTTCTTTCCTATTTTCTGATAGTCCAATCCCGCGATTTCGGCAGCATCAAATCCGGCATAACTAATCAGTCCGGTGCTTCGCCATGGTGTGAATTGTAACAACATATGCCCATTTAAGATTGCCTGCGGCAATGGGGCATATGCTTTGGCCTCATTATGATACTGGCTCCCGGTCAATACTATATTGAAAATTGTAAAAATAGCATCTATAATAGGTATAGAGGTGCATGGTATGGAGCTTAGAGTCCTTAATTACTTTTTGATGGTTGCCAGAGAAGAAAATATAACCAGGGCTGCCCGGCTTTTACATGTGACGCAGCCGACCCTTTCCCGGCAGCTTATGCAGCTGGAGGAAGAATTGGGTGTACGGCTGTTTCATCGTGGGAAACACAATGTTAGTCTGACCGAAGACGGAATGCTGTTGCGGCGGCGGGCGCAGGAGCTTGTCGCGTTATCAGAAAAAACGAAAATGGAGCTGCAGCACAAGGAGGAAACACCCGTCGGAGAAATTGCCATTGGCTGTGGCGAGACGAGAAGTATGGTCATACTCTCAGAAAAAATGGTCTCTTTCCGTCAGAAATATCCGTCTGTTCAGTTTAGTATTTACAGTGCCATCGCAGATGACATCAAAGAGCGCATCGAAAAAGGTCTCCTGGACATGGGGCTGCTGGTTGAACCTGTGAATATCTCCAAATACGAATTTATCCGTCTGCCTTTGAAAGAAGAATGGGGCATATTGGCTCGAATGGATTCTCCATTGGCCGGAAAAAAATTCATTACCCCGGAAGATTTACAAGGTGTTCCTCTGCTTATGGTTCACAGAGAACTGGTAAAAAACGAATTGGCAAACTGGTTCGGCGATGCCTATGACCAACTGGAAATAGTGGCAACATACAATCTGATCGTGAATGCGGCGTTCATGGTGGAGCAAGGATTGGGTGTCGCTCTATGTCCCAATCTCGGAGCAGTCTTTGAGAATCTTCGATTTATTCCTCTTACCCCGCGAATGGAAACAGGCTCTGTGCTGGTCTGGAAAAAAAATCAAGCGCTTTCCTTGGCACATACTCTCTTTATTCGGCATATAAAAAATACACTTTAGGTATTTCTCAAAATAGAATACAGGTATTAGACATTTCTATAAACCAGAGATACAATATAGGTGTTCCAGGGGATACCTATATCTTTTACTACATAAAAAGACCCCAAATAACTTCATGCAAAAATTCGCACTCATGCGAAGAAACCTGGCGATATGGGCCGAAGCGCACACTTTTTTATTGATCCGGCACAAAGGAGACATGAGCAACCTTGTATGATGCGAGTGGCGCGAACCGGTTACATACGAACATTGCAAAGAATTGGAGGAAAATGAAATGAGCAAAAAACTGGTAGCTTACTTTTCCGCAAGCGGCACAACAAAAAAGGCCGCAGAACGCCTGGCAAAGGCGGTGGGCGCTGACCTGTTCGAAATCAAACCCGCTATCCCATATAGCAGCTCCGATTTAAACTGGATGGACAAAAAGAGCCGCAGCAGCATAGAAATGAATGACCCTGCCTCCCGTCCGGAAATTTCCGGGAAGCTTTCCAATATGGCGGACTATGACACGATATTCATCGGATTCCCCATTTGGTGGTACGTCGCACCCCATATTATCAATACCTTCGTGGAAAGCTATGACTTTTCCGGTAAGACTCTGGTGCCCTTTGCCACCTCTGGCGGCAGTGGTATGGGAAAAACGGTGGATGAACTGAAGAATCTCTGCCCGAACGCAGATTGGGACGCCGGAAAGAGGATGAACAGTATATCTGATAAGGCACTTGAAGATTGGGCAAATGCATTCTAACGGAGGGAATATCATGGAACACAGAACAATGGACCCGGAATTTACGGAAATCTTCCATCACTTCGCCTTTGACGAAGTCGTAAATGAAGAAAACCAGCAGCTTGATGCACCCACACGTTATCTGGCGATCCTCTCTGCCCTGATCGGCTGCGGCGGCCTGGACGCCTTTCGGGAAATGCTGCCTACTGCGTTGGAAAACGGTGTAACGCCGGTCATGATCAAAGAAACCATTTATCAGGCCACGGATTATCTCGGCTATGGACGGATGCTGCCCTTTTTGAACGCATCCAATGATATTTTTGTGCAGAATAAAATCCAGCTGCCTCTGCCTGGCCAGGCCACCACGACTATGGCGGACCGTCTGGAAAAAGGTGCAGAGACTCAGGCTGCAATCTTTGGAGAACACATGAAAGAGGCGTGGAAAAAAGGTCATATCAACCGGTGGCTGGCCGCCAACTGCTTTGGCGACTTCTATACTCGTACCGGACTTGATCTTCCGCAGCGAGAAATGATCACCTTCTGCTTCCTCATGGCTCAGGGCGGCTGTGAACCACAGCTCATTGCACACGCCAAAGGAAACATGAACCTGGGCAACGATAAGAATTTTCTTGTTCGGGTGGTTTCCCAATGCCTTCCCTACATCGGCTATCCGCGAAGCTTAAACGCCATAAGCTGTATCCAAAAAGCGGCGGAGTCATGATACCGGCCTAAAGTGTGTTTGAAAATCGCTTTCCCACAACGCGGGGCATGCAAATGATGGGAATGAATTTTCTGCGGCGCTGATGGGACTTTGTATTTTCCCCGCTCATTATGGAGGAAAAAACCAGAATGTGAAGAAGATATTTCGGAAAGGAAACTCAAAATGGAATATACAACTTTAGGAAATACAAAGATACAAGTCTCCAGATTATGCATCGGCTGTATGAGTTTCGGCAAAGCCGGGACTATGCATGATTGGACACTGAATGAGGCAGAAACAGAGGATGTGGTCAAACATGCTCTTTCTCTGGGAATTAACTTTTTTGACACCGCCAATAGCTATTCCGCCGGAACCAGCGAAGAATACCTGGGGCATGCGTTGAAGAAAAACATTGGATGTGACAAAGTAGTCATTGCTTCCAAAGTCTATTTCAATCCCGGCAGGCTGTCCGCCGCAGCTATCCACAGAGAAATCGACAAAACCTTGAAGCGTTTGGGAACGGATTACCTTGATCTGTATATCATCCACCGCTTTGATTATGACACGCCAATAGAAGAAACGATGGAGACTCTGAATGATCTGGTCAAGGCCGGCAAGGTGCGGGCATTGGGCGCATCCGCCATGTACGGCTATCAGTTTTACAATATGCAGCTTGCCGCCCGCGACCACGGTTTTGCACAGTTTCAGGCCATGGAAAACCACTACAATCTTCTCTACCGCGAAGATGAACGGGAGCTGATTCCCATTTGTAAGCAAATGGGAGTATCCCTTATGCCATACAGTCCGTTAGCAGCCGGGCATCTGACACGGCCTCAGTGGAATACTGACACGCTGCGTAGCAGGACTGACCGGGTTGCCATGGGTAAATATGACCGCACAGAAGAACAGGATATGCAAATTGTCCTGAGGGTGCATGAACTTGCAGAGCGTCACGGCGTAAAAATGCAGCAGATCGCACTGGCATGGCACTGGGCAAAAGGCGTTGCTTCTCCAATTGTCGGAGCAACGAAAGTGCATTATCTGGACGATGCCGTGGGAGCCTTGAAGGTAAATTTGACAACAGAGGAAATCCGTTATCTGGAAGAACCTTACCTTCCCCACCGAATTGTGGGTGCCATTGACCACAACCCTGCAGACGGCATCATCCTGTTGGATGAAAAGAAATAATTCATATATAATTATTCATCAGGGATGAAATTATGTTTTTTCGGACACCGGAATAAAGCGCCGTGCTACTTTTTCTGAAAAGAAGGTGATAAACGATCCCAGGCCCACAGCACAAACCAGCGTTCCCACTCCGATAAACCCGCCCAGCAAAAATGCTGCAAGCGCACAGAGGGAATCCATCAGCAGACTGCACCACAAATACGGCACACCCATATCTGCTGTCTGATACAGGGCACAGGCCAGACTTAAAGTCACCACTCCTGCCATCATAAGCCATATTCTTGTATCAATCTCTGCCCGAACACCATTCTGCCAAAAACCAGAGGCAGTTTATGAAATAAACCAAGGGAAAAGTCCACCCCAAGCCGATTCCCAATTGTTATCATCAAAGCCGTGTGCGGATCGTTTCCCATAAGAGACAATTTAAACAGCGTGACACCGACAGTATATCGAAACAGCGGTTAGAGTCCCGGCATCATTTTTTGATTTGCCAGCCACTCTATCTTCCTCTTTGCCTGTGCCGGTCATGGTATCATAATAATAAATTCTTCATCATATTCATCGTCCAGATCATCATACGTCATTCGAACTTCATCCTCCGACAGCCATTCTACACTAAAAAATACAGTTTCCATAAAGCCGCCGCCCGGATAAGTCCAGATATGCTTTTTCCCAAACCATGTTTTTTTGTAAACATACGGCCGGCATACATGATCATACTCCACAATAATCGTATTTGTACCCTGTGGCGAAGTATAGCTCTCCCGATATGAAACAAATAAAACATTGCAACAGCTTCGGCAAAAGCAAAAGACCAGGAAAAGAGCCGCTAACAGTATGATATGTTTTATTCGTCTACTCTTCATCAATTTCCCTCCTCACCTCTCATAACCTCCGGCATGATATGCTCCGCAAGATACACACGATTCGCTTTGGTGTTTGTCTGCCTTTCGGGCGGACGCGAATCGGCGCAGATATAATGTCTGACGACATTATATCATATTGAAATTTATGGAGGAACGAATGGAAATTATAGAAATTACAAAGAGAACGCCGTCACTGATAGAACAGCTGGTTGTCGTATGGGAAAAATCCATAAAGGCAACGCATCTGTTTTTATCTGCTGGCGAAGTGGAAGAAATCAAAAAATATGTCCCCCAGGCTTTGAACAGAATTGCACATCTGATCATCGCCAGAGACGAAAGCAGCCGTCCCGTTGCGTTTATGGGAATCGAGTGTATCGTATCATTAATATTTAACATATCTGTCACTTCTATTATGAAGCGACAGATGAAATTATCGGATAAGGGGATATCAGCTTTTCTCTGGCATCTCCCGTTTGGAAATGCCACCGTATTTTAGCTTCATCACGATTGCGCTCTGTTTCCCATGCAGACAGTTCGTTTTTTAGTCTGGCAATTGTATCTATACGACGTGACAGGCATTGGCGTGTCATTACATTAAGCTCAATCTCGGCCATGTAAGCCAGCTCCCATGTTTGGGCGTATAATGGATTTCCAGATGCTTTATAATCCTTCTTGCTTCGGCTGGTGGAAATGCTTTGTAAAAGGACGCAGCTTTATGGGTATTAAAATTATCCATTACCAGAATGATTTTCTCGGCATCCGGGAACATCACATCTGATAAATATTTGATTTCCTGCGCCCAGCCAATCGCAGTGTGGTGTTCATGGACACTTACATGATGCTTTCCTCCAAGCGGTTCCACGAAAGCGAATATACTGCAGGTGCCGTTCCGCTTATATTCCGAATCGGTTTTCTGGTCATCACCGGGACGCATGGGTAACGGCTCTCTCACATCTCCTAACAGCTGGTATGGCTTTTCATCCATGCAGACAACAGGACGTGCCGGATTGTATGGAAGTTCATAAACATCAATGACATCTTCCATACAGGCAACAAAATCAGCATCTTCTTTTGAGGGGATGCACCAGTAATCATTCATGTGAGGTCGAAGTTTATTTTTTTTAAAGCCCTGCCGATGGTATCTTTACTGACTGGGACATCAAGCACTATTTTGCCTGTTCTTCCAACAGCCGGAGCGTCCAACGGGAATGGCCTTCTGGTGCCGGGCTGCATGCGATTTCGATGATACGAGCTTCTGCGCGTCCATCAAATTTCCGACGCGCCTGATCAGAATTCACATTACGGTTGAGTGAAGTAATGCCTTCAATCCCTTTTTCGGAATAAAGCTTCCCTGTATTGGTAACCGTAGCCATACAGACAGCATTTGTCTTAGCAGACTGTTCATGGGTAAGAATTTTGCCATGTGCCTCATCCAGATCAATGATAATCTGGCATCTGTTCCGAACTGTTTTAGAAGTTTTCTTTTTAAGCATAACGGATTTCAGCATTTTAAGTTCATCATCCGTTAATGAGATTTTGTATTTTTTAGGTCTTGCCATAGGAATCACCGCCGTTTCTTTTAGTATATCACGAAACGACTTGTCAAACCAGTAATATTTAACTATTTATCAATGATACAGTGCACCAGTGTAGCAACTTGTTTATATTTAGCTAAATAATTATTCCATATAATGTCATCTTGTGTTATACTAAAAAGAAACGGTGGTGGCGATTATGGCAAGACCTAAGA
>CAJUIP010000012.1:0-65531 GCA_910586315.1 uncultured Lachnospiraceae bacterium
TTTTTGCTTTTTGGGAGATGTTACACCTCCCGTCACTACATATTATCTGTTACAAATTCCTTGCTGCAGTTCACGGGGCGGGGAAAAACAGATAACAAGCAGGCGTCAAGCTTGCTTATAAGACTGATTTTATCTGTTTTTCCACATCGGGTGAACGCCCGGTGCTTCTTATCGGCTTTCTTTGTTTCTGCTTTCCTCGCTCCCATCTTCCTCGCCTCTTCTCTCTTCGGTCCCGGCTCCTTCGCTTCCGTTTTCTTCGTCTTTTCCTCCTTCGCCCCCGTTCTCCTCGCTTCTGTCTCCTCCGTCGTTTCCATCGTCACTTCCATCCACATTTTTCTTTATCAGCCGCCGAACCAGTCCCCCGTCCTTTTTCATCTTCTCTTCCTCTTCCGTTTTCTCCCCGCTCTTTAAAACCGAGCGGCGGGCGGTACGTACCAGATCTTCATAAATCATGTCAAACTGCTCCCGGGGCATGACATCCTGCGACGCGGGGACCAGAAGAGACGCCATGGACCGGGCCATCTGCTCTAACGGCTTTGCCGCTTCCTGCATAATCCGGTTCACCTGCCTGGAGGCGCTTTTTCCTTTCGACAGCACAAACGCCTCCGCGCCCCAGGGGCTCCCGCTGTTGTGCATCCGTATCAGGCTTCCCGTCCGTTCCTTTACAAGACGGCTTTCATTTATCTTTTCTTCATCATGTTCAAAGACAGGCTCCTTAAATTCCTGCTTTTTCGCAAAAGACACCGCAAGACTCCCGTCCTCCTGTCTTGTAAATTCTATATTTCCATATGTATTTTCCAGCGACGCCAGATGGATGGGCAGGGGCCTGCCGTTCCTTTTTATCCGGTCCGACTCAAAGGTGTCCCCTTTCCTTCCGGCACGTTTTTCCTCCTTTACCCGATACCTCGCGCCGGATTGTTTCCAAAGCTCCCTTTCCCTGTCATACATCATACTCCTCCTCATCCAGATACATGGCATACGGGCCAAATTCCTCCGGCGCCATGGTCTTTCCGTTTTTCTCCAGCTCCCCCTTTGCCGCCTGTACAAGCTCACGCATCCCGGGGGCCTCCCGTTTTGCCGCCGCCAGGAATGCCGCCTCCAGCACCACATTCCGGATGCCCGCGCCGGAAAGCTCAAATGCTGCCGCCATAAATTCCAGATCTATGTCGGGCTTTAATGGAAGCTGTTCCGGAAATGCCCGTTTCCAGATCTCCATCCGCCAGTGACGGTCCGGGAATGGAAATTCCACCAGATACCGCATTCTCCGTTTGAAGGCCTCGTCCATGTTCCGCAGAAAATTAGTGGCCAGGATTGTCACTCCATTGTAACTTTCCATCTTCTGAAGCAAAAAGGCCGCCTCCATATTGCTGTACTTATCATTGGAATCACGGACATCCGTTCTTTTCCCAAACAGCACATCCGCCTCATCAAAAAAGAGGACCACCTGCGCCTTTTTCGCATGTTCAAAAATCTCATTGAGATTTTTTTCTGTCTCCCCGATGTACTTGCTCACCACCGCAGGAAGCTCCACGCGGTAAAGTTCCATACCGATACGTCCGGCCAGTACCTGCGCCGCCATGGTCTTTCCCGTTCCGGGAGGTCCGGAGAAAACGAGGGAGACCCCATGGCCATAGGGCTGTTTTTTGGCAAGGCCCCATTCCTCGAACACTTGGCCGCTGAAACGTATCTGGTTCTCAGCCCGCCTCAGCTTATCTTTCTGCTTTTTTTCAAGCAGAAGGTCCTCCCAGGAGAAACGCACAGGGACCTGCACGGCCTTTCCCCCCAGACTCTGCCGCAGACAGCGGTGGCAGCAGGAAAACAAAAGGCGGCGGTCAATGGCGGCGCACTGCATAAACTCCGCCTGCCTTTCTGCCAGTTCCAGAACAGAACGGATCTGCCCCGGCAAAAGCACATACCGGCCCGCTAGCTCCTCCATGGAGACATCATCGGCGAGCCGCAGATGACCGCTCATAATTTTCCAGAGTCTCAGCCGTTCTCCCCCGTCCAGGTCCGGAACCTCCGCCAGAACCCCCCTGCCTTTTTTGTCCAGCCAGCTAGGCTTTTCCTGGCCGATTACAATAAGCGGGAGGCTTTCCATTCTGCACTGGTACGCAAGTTCCTGCAAAAACAGCCCGGCCTCTTCCTGCGTCACGCCGTCGCAGACGATGACCGGCCAGCCTTCAATAAGAAGCGCTTCCCGGACAATCATCCCTGCCAGGCCGCCCTCCTCCAGAAGCTTTGGCGTCAGGCTCACAAACATAAGATTTTTACCCAGAAATCCGGCCGCCTGCTTCATAAAAAACCGCCTGCCGCTTCCCGTCTCTCCGCTCAGAAACAGTGGTCCCGTCCCGCTTTCCAGATATTTCGCCAGGCGCGATGCAAACTCCCTGCGCCTGATTCCCGCAATCTCCTCTTCCTTTTCTCCGGAGCAGAACCATTCGGTTCCCATTCTCCACCAGAGCGGCGCCGGGTCCCCGAAAGCAAAATGCGCGGCCATAACTTCATCCAGCCTGAGCCACGGCTCTGTGCCGACGTCAAAAAAGGCCAGACGCCTCATACGCCCTGTGTCAAAAGCAGCGGATTCCCCCAGCCTTTTTTCCGCCATTTCCATAAGAAGCCCGCCATGCTCCAGCGATATCCCCGGGCCCTTTGCCCCCATTTTCATAAGCAGCGGCCAAAAACCGTCATGAACCCACCAAAGCGCCGCCAAAAACACCACATATACTTCTTTTTCTGAGAGTCCCAGCCGTTTCTGTATTTCAAACAGTCCCATTCCTTCCGGCTGAGGCTTTTTAAGCAGATTCCAGAACTTTTCCGTACGCTCCTCAAGCTCTATCTCCGTAAGGTCCGAAAGGGGAAGTGTTCCGTCCTCCCAGTCTCCAAACATACCGTACCTGATTCCGAGGGCCAGTTCATGATACCCGGCGGCCCCCAGAAGCTTCCTGTACTCCTCTGTCATGTGCGTCTCTCCCCATCACTGTTTCCCGTAACTGCAGATCTTCATTCCATTCTGATACCGTTCCCTGAGTGTTTCGCCGGGCGGCTCTCCGGTAAGATCCAGATAGTATTTCTCAAGCTGATGGTAATACCGTCTCAGCATATTGCCATCCTTCTGTTCTATGAAACAGTCCATTTTGCAAAGATTCACCGGCTCCCTTATGATATCAATCTCCTCTGACAGCGTAAGGGCATGCAGGCAGGCTTCATAATCCTGCTCCTTTTTATAAATCTGGGCCAGCTCAAAAAACGCGGCCCCAAGCTTTCTGTCAAAATACGCCCTTTCACTGACGCACCACACGCCGTCAATATCCTTGAGGAAGGCGCCCTCGTACAGCCAGATGATTCCGGACTCCTGCAGCATCGCCTCCTGGTCTTTGGCATCCGCCGCATGTATGAACGCCGCGGCCCTGTCCACATCGGAAAACAGACAGCCGTTCTTTAAAAAATACTTCCTGTCTTCATAGCAGATCAAATCTTCCAGTCCATACTGGCTTAAACTTTTGCGGAGCGTAGAGAAAATATTATGTAACGCCGCCACCTCATTGGCCGGAAGCTCCTCCACATCATTCCACAGTGCCTCGATGATCTGTTCCCGGCTCACAGGCTGTTTCATAAAATACAGATAGGCCATACATTCCTTCGCTTTATGGGTGCGGAAGCGGATATCCTCCCCGGTCTCCATCACCGTCATGCGGAACTTGCCGAAACAGCTGACAAATATGTGGCAGGAGGCGGATTCTGTCTCTTTTGCTTCCTCCAACATACAAAGCCATGAACATTTGCGCCTGTCCAGCTGTCCGGGGAGCTGCCCCAGCCAGGGATACTTTTTCAAAATCCGTACTCCCGCTGCCGCCAGCTTACAGCCTCCGGCTTTGTCTCCCCTTTCAAACCGCTCCAGCCCGGCCTGAACATCATAAAACGCCGCCAGCCATTCCGGCTGTTTTTCTCCGCCGGAAACCGTAACTGTTTCTCCCTTCGTTTCAGAACCTCCATACCAGCGGCCGCGAATCTGCTTTAAAAGACGCTGCTCCTTGTCTGACATCCACCATTGTTCTTTCTCTTCTCTTGTTTTCCCTGCTTCTTCTGTCTCTTTCGTCCCGCCTGTCTCTTTTCTCTCCCCTGTTTCTTCCACTTCTCCTGTTCTCTCTATCTCTTCTGCCTCTCCTGTCTTTCCCGTCTCTTTCGCTTCTCCTGTCTTTCCTGTCTCTTCCGACTTTCCTGCCCCTTTCGTCTTTCCTGTTTCTTTCGCTTCTCCTGCCTTTTCCGTTTTTCTTGCCTCTTTCGCTTCTCCCGCCTTTTCCGTCTTTCCCGTCCCTTTCGCCTCTCCTGCCTTTTCCTCTTCCTCCCCGCCAGCTACCGTCCAGAGCTCTGTAAGCTCCAGGGAAACTCTCCGAAGCTGGCGCAGCCTCTGCCTGTCTCTGTCTGTAAGGGAAAGGCCTTCTGAAGACCTGTCAGACATATCCTGATACAAAAGTTTCGCCTGGTGGACGAAACCCTGACGAATCTTCAGAAAAATTCTTGCCGCCAGATATTCAAACCAGCTCATGGCAGAAATCCCTTCCTGTTCCATAGCTGTTTTAAGAATGCGGTCCGCTGTCTGGTCCATCCCCCGATCACAATAAAATTCTACTGACATGGTGACGAGCCTTTCGCACAATCTCTGGTCCTGACCGCCGCTTAAATTCCGTATTTCCTCCAGGATCCCCTGTTCCGCCGCGGCAAAATCCCCGTCTGTATACAATTTCAAAATACTCTCCAAAACTCTGCCGTATTCAGAAACGATGCCGCCGTGACGCCTGCACCAGTCCAGAGCCTCAGCCAGAAGAAAATACCGCCGCTCCGCCAGAAGTTCAAACCCGCTCCGTTCCAGCGCCGCCTCCACCATGGCCCTGGAATTTGCCATCAGCGCATATTCCAGCGCCTGCTGCAGCTGCCCGTTCCCCAGATAACAGGCGGCCGCCCGCCCGCAAAGCTTCTCCTGTTCTTCCTCCGTCAACTGGCTCCTCAGGAAATCCCGGAACATGGAATGGTAGCGGTATACTTCAAAATTTCCCTCCGTCTTCTGAACAAACATATTTTCCTGAACCAGATACCGGAGCTGTCCGGACGCATTTTTTATCTGTACTACCGCATTGCAGATCCGGCTGTCCAGATACTCCAGCACAGAAGTTTTTTTAAGAAACTCCTGAAGGTCAAAGGGAAGTTTTCGAAACAGCTCGTACATGATATAATCATGAACCATGTATTCCTGGCAGATTTTAAGCATCTGGTCCCGTCCCACAGGAATCCGGCCCTGTTTCTGGTATAAATGCAAAAACATGACTCCGGCCGGCCATCCTTCCGTATACCTGTAAATCGCCTCCGCCACATCCGGTGAAATGCTTTTTGCCCTTCCTGATTCCAGAAGTCTAAAGGTTTCCTCCCTGGAAAAAGCCAGATCATCCGTCTTTAAAACAGCAGCCGTCCCTTCTAATATATATCGGTTTACAAACCTTGGAAGTGTTCCCTTGGTGGTAAGAAACATCCGGATCCCGCTTCCTGTATTTTTAAGAATGGTATCCAGAAGTTCAAAAATTTCCTCATTTTCAATCTCCTGAAAATCATCCAGCATGATGAAAAAGTCGCGCTCTTCCCCGCCCTCTACACTGCTTAAGCGTTTTAATACAGCCGGCACAGCCTGCCCGTCCCGAATCTCCTCAGCCGCGTTACAGCCATCTTTTCCGAAACTCTGACAGATGCCTTCCCTTAAATATCCAAGAAATACAGAGCTGTCATTGTCCTGGCGGTCCAGATGATACCACAAAAAACGACATCCGCTTTGAAGCGCATACTCGCTCATGAACATGGTTTTACCAAACCCCATGTTCGCATGAAATACAATCAGACGTTCTCTGCACTGCTTTATTTTTTTTATCAATGCCGCTCTTTCCACATAATCCCGGACAGGGCGCGGATGCTGCAGTTTTGCTTCCAGTAAAATATCAGGTTTCATTTTTCTCCTCGGACGGTAAACGGACACGCCTGCTTTTACGCATTAATATAACAAGGTCTTTCCTATGAAATAAAAAAGAGACTTACAATTATTTCTATTGTAAGTCTCTGCTTCCATATCATCAATATATTTCCAATGAACGGTCTTAATTATCCGTTGAACGGCTTATATGTTTCCCTGAGCCGTTCGCGAAACGCTGTCATTCTTCTCCTTGCCACCGGCAGTTTTGTCCCCTCAAACAGAATTACCTGCCCTGGCTCCACCACTCTTACATGGACGACATTTACCATGACGCCCCGGCGTATCTGAAAAAAGTCCCGGCTCAGCTGCTGTGCCGCTTCCTTAAAGCCCGTTGTGCTGGAAATGGTTTTCTGGAGCATATGAATCCGGCTGTATTCCCCGTCAGCTTCCACATACAGAATATCCATCATCGGAATCACATATTCTCTGCGCTCCGTACCCATAACAACCATCTTTTCCTTACCTAACCAGTCATCCAGAAGCCGTTCCAGATAAGCCGCCGTTTCAAGTCCCGCCTTTCTTGGGAAATCCTCCCCGTCCTCCAGAATATGAAGCGCATTAGACAGGTGAAGATGGACGATAGACAGTCTGTCCTTCCAGGCCTTCCATACGAAAGTGACCCTCTGGGTCTCCGACAGCACCATGGCCTCCCCTTCTGCCGTATGTGCAACGTACCGGCCCGCTACCACACAAGTATTCCTGTCACTGAAAACGACGGAGTACTCCTGCCCCTGCAAGTACACGGACGGCAGATCTTCCAGACGGGTGCAGTGCTTCGAGCACTCCTCTTTTCCGTAATAATATTCCTCTCTCCCTGATGCGATCCACATGATATCCTCATCCATGGCCTCTATAAAAGGCTGCGGGTTCTTATTCCACCATTCCTCCAGAAGCCACTGGGTCAAACGGCGGCATTCCATCTGCTGTTCATATTTCATACGCTCTGTTCCTCCATAGGCTACCCAAAGAATGCTGACTGCAGACCAATCATGTTGAAAGGGATGCTGCAAGCTGTACCAGCAGCATATAACAAACGGTCCCTCCCGCAATGGATAAAAGCATCTGGCGTTTCCACAGGTGGAGGATGATCACCAAAGCAATCGACAAAAATTCAGGGATACCATGGTTTCCGGTAAATACATTTACATTCTTCAGGCAATATATGACTAACAGGCCAAATATCGCTGCGGGAAGAACAACGCCAAGATACCGGACATACTCCGGCGTCGGTTTTTCCGATGGAAACAGCAAAAAAGGAAGGAAACGCGTCAGCATGGTCCCAAGTATGACTATGAGGATTGTGATTATCTGCTGTGTCAGTGTCATGCGGCATCACCGCCTTTCTCCGGATGCTTTCTTATAAGAGTGAGCGCAGTGAGGATGGCCGCCATTGCCGGAATCATAAAATGATCTGCGCCAAAGACAATCAGACAAAGGGCGGAAAGCCCAAGTCCCAAAAGAGCGCTTGTATGCTTTTGGTCTTTCAGCCATTGTTCCATGAAAATCACCACAAACATGGCAGTCATTACAAACTCCAGCCCATCTGTATTGAAATGGATAAAAGAACCGAAGATACCGCCCAGCGTTGCACCAAAAAACCAGTAAAAATGGTTCAATAAAGTGACAAAAAACATAAACCATCCCTTATCCACATCCTCCGGTATCTCAGTGGTATAGTTAATGGAAAAGCTCTCATCACACATTCCAAAAATGAGATAAAACTTTTTCCATCCGGTTCCTTTATACTTGTCCAGCATAGAAATTCCGTAGAACAAATGCCGCGCGTTAATCATCAGAGTTATTGCAAGGGCCTGCACGGGATGAAAGGCGCCCATCAGCATATTAACCGTTACGAACTCCACAGATCCTGCAAAAATCGTAAGACTCATCAGCATCGGGTACCAGAAGCCAAACCCGGATACGTTCATATAAATGCCGTAAGTCAGTCCGAGGAACCAGAAACCGGCAAAAATCGGGATCGTATAAGGAAAAGCGCTGTGAAAGGCTTTTCGAATCATCTGTGTCTTACTCTGCATAAATCTGACCTCCCTTACATGGAAATCATGTAGAATACATTCCGTTCTCAACCGGCCTGTTTTATAAAAACTGGCAGCCGGCCGCATCAGCCCATCTGCAGCGCGCAGTTTCCGACGGCGTTTGTCTCTTTCCCTTTTTCCGCATGACATGCTGCGGAGGAAACAGAAACATAATCCGACGGAATATCCGTTACCTCAATTTTAAAATATACCGGGCGGAGGGCATCGTTACAGCTGACAATCGCCAGCCCTTCCCGGTTTACCCAGTCCAGATATTTTACTTCGCTCCCCTTTTCTCCGTGGGATAGGGCAAATACATTCGGATAGATGGATCTCCAGGCAACGCTGCAGAATCCCTCCGGCATCTCATAATCCGCCAGAAACTCCTGTCCCTCTTTCATTAACGGACACAGCGTCAGCCCCTGGGCGCCATATTCCTTTACCAGTTCTTCATTAAAACAAGATTTAAGCACTGTAATTTTACATTTATTCATACCCTAAGTTCTTTTCACTCCCTGTCATGTTTCTCTTTTTATTATACCGTTTCTTCTCCATCATTTTACCAATTTCTCATTCTTTTTTCAAGAATTGCATTTCTCTTTATTATCTGGTAAACTAAAAGAAAGTTATAGTTCACGGTGCTTCTTGTCTGCTTCCAGCGGGCAAAAAGATGCCCCCTCCCGTGAACAGCAACAAAAAAAGGAGAATCTCGCATGATTTTTCAAGAATACAGCAACCGGGCGGACATACTGTTTCGTTTTGTCAGCCAATACGAAAAATATATCAGTACGCTGGAACCTTCAAAAGATCAGCAGACAACCATTGTAGAACGTCATCTGCTGATCAATATTAATGAGCGCCACGGTATCACCAACGTCGAACTGGCCCAGCTTCTGGGACGTACTCCCGGCGCAATCACACAAATTATTGTCAAGCTGGAGCAAAAAGGATTGATTGAGCGTGTCAAACATATAAAAAACGCCAAGACGGTACATATTTACCCCACGCCTGCCGGGATGAAACTGGCAATCGCTTATAAATCTCAGGAAATCATCGGTATGGACAAAATGCTTCAGGTACTTCAAACCACGCACACTTCAGAAGAACTGGATACCTTCTGGAGCGTCATCTCCAATTTTGTCGATGCGATCTCTTCCTCTCTTGCCGAATGAACCTACATCAGTTCCAGTAAAGTCAGAGCATAGATTTTAATCATGTCCAGATAATCCTTGATCCGTATTTTTTCATTGGCCTTTGCACACTCTGCCTCCTGCCCGGGTCCGATGTTGGGGATCTGTGTTCCGAAAGCCTCAAAAATGGAAGCCGCGTCCGAGCCGCCGTGACGATACCGCATCGAAACCGGTTTTCCAAAAACTTGCCAGTTCGCCCTGGAAATTGCCTTTGCCACGGCCGAATCCGGCTCCGTCTGCAAAAACGGACGATCAGAAATAAGCTCCAGTTCATAAGAAAATTCCGAATATCTGTCCTCCAAAACAGCCAGCGCATCCCGAATCTCCCTTTCCGCCTGTTCATGGGTCTCCCCGGGGATCAGCCTCCGGTCAAGCGACAGTCTCGCCTCTGTGGCAAACACATTTGTGGCGGTCCCGGCATGGAGGGTCGTCACCGATAAGCTTGGACAGCCAAAGACAGGATCCTTTCTTTTTTGTATCTCATCCCGCAGCCGGTAAAGGGCCTCTGCCGCCAGCACACATTTTTCCAGTGCATCCATGGAAGGATGCGGCCGGTAAGAGGATGCGGGTGTTCCATAAAACTTCAGATAGCAGCGGTAAATCCCCGTATGCCCTAAAATTAAATCCATATTGCTGGGCTCCATGCAAATTCCAAAATCCGCACGCAAAAGCCCTTTCTCAATCAGATACTTGACTCCCTTTTTTCCTCCCACTTCCTCATCGCACATAAAGCTTAAAGTAATCCTTCCATGAGGTTCAAACCCCAGGGCATGGAGCATTTCGACTGCCATGAGAGCCGCACAGTCTCCGCCCTTCATATCACTGGCTCCCCGCCCATGGACAAATCCGTCCTCAGTCTTTCCCGACCAGGACACCTCCGGCGCTTCTTCCGGTACCGGGGGAAACACATCCATATGCCCATTGAACAAAAAGGTGGGTCCGTCCTGAGGTCCCTGCCAGGCCGCGATCAGATTTGGCCTGTCCTCAGAGACGCCGATGGTTTCCACCGTAAGCCCCATACGTTCCATCCGCTTTTTAAACACAAGGGAAACCGCCAGCTCATCCCCGGTAACGCTGGGCACTTTCAGCACTTCCGACAAAAATTCCACCATCTCTTCGCCGTGCTGATTGATATACTCATCAATCTTTGCCTTGGATATCTGCATTTTATATCTCCCTTTCCGTCTTTCTTTTTTGCGAAGAGCATGGATTCCGGCTTTCCGCATCCATGCTCCCCGCAAATATATTTTTCACGAATATGTTTTCACAAACCGCAACTATCACTACAGCGTACATTCCAAAATTATTCTGTGTAAAATTATGGTATTTGGCTGTCATTTCTGCTAATTTCGCGCAAATGCCTTTGCAAAAAATCCGTATAATATCAAATGTGCACTGTAGTACTATGCTTTTCACAAATATGCTTTATGCAAATTCCGTCAGCTAAGCATCCGCATAGCTGTCAAAGCATACAGCTCAACCATGGAAAGCAGGTCCTTAATCTCCACGCACTCATTGGCATTTCCCGCCATTACGAGCCCGTCTGTCGGACCGCACACTACCATATGCATTCCATTATGCTTTACAATCGAAGCCGCATCCGTTCCGCCCTGGCAGTAGCGGAATTTCGCGGGCCGTCCCATCACCTCTTCCCATGCTTTTGCCATGGTCGTCACCATTTTACTGTCTTCCGGCACGGTCAGCGTGGGCCGGTCTGACTGTACTTCTACTTCGTACTCCATTCCCGGATCCTGTTCCTTCAGCCGGTCCAGAACATCGGCGATTTCTTTCTGCACGCTTTCAATGGTTTCGCCCTTGATATAGCGCCGGTCCACCGAAAACGTAGCCTTGCTGGCATGCAGATTTGTCGCCGTCCCTGCATGGACCGTGGTAACGGAAAGGCAGGGCGGATCATAAAGCGGGTTCGGCCTCCGGTTAATCTCCTCCGCCAGTTCCAGGACCGCGTCGATGGCCCGGTGTACTTTATCAATGGCGCTTCCGCACGGATGGGGCGCGTGGGAATGGTATCCTTCTGCCGTATATGTATAATAAGCCCGGTAAATTCCACCGTGATGCGTAAGGATCTCGCAGTCCGTAGGCTCCATGCAGATTCCAAAATCTCCGTTGAGAAGCTCTCTGTCAATCAAATACTTCGCTCCCAGACGGCTTCCGTTTTCCTCATCGCACATAAAGCTTAAGAGAATGCTGCCTTTGGGCTCAAACCCCAGTTCCTTCAAAATTTTCACTGCCATGATTGCCGCACAATCTCCGCCCTTCATATCGCCGGTGCCGCGTCCATAAATTTTCCCGTCCGTCACCTTGCCGGACCACGGGCCATACATTCCGGGGTCACTTTCCACAGGCGGAAAGACATCCATATGTCCGTTAAATACAAACCGCGGGCCTTTTTCCGGTCCAAACCATTCCGCCAGCAGATTGGGGCGGCCCGGCTCGGCCTCATACGTCTTTACTTCCAGCCCCATTTCCTCCATCCAGCGTCTGAATACCCTGCTGACAGGCACCTCGTCCCCTGTAACGCTGGGGGTCTGAACCATTTCCACAAGACACTGGATGATCTCATCCCGGTGATCCATAACTGCTTTTTTTATCTCTTTTGCATCAATCATTTTCTCAATTTCCCTTCCGGCATAAATTTACAAAATAGGTAAATAACGGCGTCATATCCGGTCCGCATGACGGGTTCATGGAATCGCCCCTCTGGCGTTCCGGATGCCACTGTACCCCAAAGCAGGGCAGAGTCCGGTGTTCGATCGCCTCCGGAATCCCGTCCGCAGACTTTGCCGTAATCAAAATATCGCTTCC
The DNA here is from genome assembly GCA_910586315.1 of uncultured Lachnospiraceae bacterium. Taxonomy (GTDB): domain Bacteria; phylum Bacillota; class Clostridia; order Lachnospirales; family Lachnospiraceae; genus CANRXD01. The sequence continues at coordinate 12,063 of CAJUIP010000012.1, forward strand.
CGTGTCTGTGACCCCGTCGCGATGATGGCTGTTTGTCATAAACTCTGCGCCGAACAGCCGTCCGACGATGGAATCAGGCTCTGCTTTCACCAGATGCGCGATTCCGTTCTGATGTTCCAGATGGAGCTGCTTGGGAAAATTTTGAATCAGCTTTCCCCCGAAAAAAACATTCATTAGCTGATGGCCGCGGCAAATTCCCATGACCGGTTTCTTCCGCTCAACAAAGCACTGCAAAAGCTTCATCTCCATCTCGTCCCGGACTGCATTGGATCCTTTGATGGAATCGTCATCAAAAAAGACCTCGCCGTAGAGGGCCGGATGGACGCCGGAACCTCCGGTTAAAAGCATACCGTCCGCAAGATCGGCATACCGTTCTGCCTCACACGGATCTCCGGGCATAAACGGAACGCCGCCTCCGGCAGTCACCGCCTGGGCATAGCTTTTATTCAATACAAACCGGCTCATATGCATATCATTGTCAAACCCATGTTCGCAGGGCACAAGAATCAAAGGTTTTTCCATTTTACTCTCCTTTCTTCTCTGTCCACTCCTTATATCTTGGACAGGCTACAAAATGACCCGGGGATGCCTCAAACAGCTCATATGGCTTCTTACGGCATTCCTCTGTCGCATAAAGGCAGCGCGCGGCAAAGCGGCAGCCCGGTTTGGGATCAACGGGAGAGGAAATCTCGCCTCTCAACAGGATTCGCTCTTTCTTTCCTCCCACCTTTGCCGATGGAATCGCGGAAAGCAGCGCCTTGGTATAGGGATGCCTCTGATCCCGGAATAACTCCTTCGCAGGCGCCTTTTCCACCACCTGGCCCAGATACATCACCATGATTTCGTCGGAAATATGCTTTACAACACTCAGATCATGGGTGATAAAAAGGTAGGTCAGCTTTTTTTCCTCCTGGAGATCCTGAAGCAGATTTAAAACCTGTGCCTGTATCGAAACGTCCAGCGCAGACACCGGCTCGTCACACACGATGAAGGACGGTTCCAGAGCTAACGCTCTGGCAATTCCAATCCTCTGCCGTCTGCCTCCGTCCAGTTCATGGGGATAGGAATACGCGAGCCTTTTTGCGAGGCCGACCGTATCCATAAGCTCCGCCACACGCTTTTCCCTGTCCGCGCTGTTGGAGCACATCTTAAATAGCTGCAGCGGCTCTTCAATAATCTCGCTGACGCACATCCGCGGATCAATCGAGGAGAACGGATCCTGAAAAATAATCTGCATTTTTTTGCGGAGTTCCTTCTGTCTGGCTCCTTTGGCTCCGACGATGTTTTCTCCGTCAAACAGAACCTCCCCTTCCGTCGCCTCCAAAAGATTCAAAATAACACGGCCCAGCGTCGACTTTCCGCACCCGGATTCTCCCACGACTCCCAGGGTTTTTCCTCTTTCCAGGGTGAAGTTTACATCGTCAACCGCATGCAGCATACCGTGCGGCGTTTTAAAGTACTTTTTCAAATGTTTTACCTGTAAAAAATCGCTCATGTCCTCACCCCTCTCTGTTCAGAGCCGCAAAGCAGCGTACGCCATGGTTTCCATTTAAAACTGTCATATCCGGATGCATGGTCCGGCACTGCTCGGTACACCGCGCGCATCTGGGCGCAAACTTACAGCCGGACGGAAGATCCGTCGGATCCGGCATCAGGCCGTCGATGGGTTTTAAGCGCCGGACGTCTTCGTCCAGATCGGGAACAGAATCGAACAGTCCCTGCGTATACGGGTGTGCCGTATGATTATAAATCTCCTCCAGAGTCCCGTACTCTAAAATTTCTCCCGCGTAGATAATCGCCACCTTATCGCAAATCTCTGCCACAACCCCTAAATCGTGGGTGATTAAAATCATGGACGTTCCGAACTCCTTTTTCAGATTCTCCATCAAATCCATGACCTGCGCCTGAATGGTCACATCCAGGGCCGTTGTGGGCTCATCTGCGATTAACAGATCCGGGCGGCAGGCCAGAGCAATGGCAATGATGACCCTCTGCTTCATCCCGCCGGAAAACTGATGGGGATATTCCCCGCTTCTCTCAGCCGGGATTCCTACCATCTCCAGCATTTCACAGGCCTTTCTCATGGCTTCCGCCGCCGAGACCTTCTGGTGGAGCCGGATTACCTCCGCGATCTGCTCTCCCACCGTCCGGACCGGGTTCAAGGATGTCATGGGATCCTGGAAAATCATGGAAATCTTGTCCCCGCGGATCTGCTGCATCTCCTTGTCGCTCATATCCAGAATTTCCCGGCCCTCAAACAGGATACTCCCCTGATAAATTTCTCCGGGCGGAATCTGAATCAGCCGCATAATGGCCAGGGCCGTTGTGGTTTTTCCCGCTCCGGTCTCTCCGACTAATCCCAGGACCTCCCCTTTTTTCAGTTCCAGCGTCACGCCGTTTACCGCGTTCACAATGCCGTCGTCCGTCTTAAAGCGGATTCCAAGATCTTTTATCTCAAGAATTTTTTCCATTCTGCGCCTCCCTTATCTCTTCATGCGGGGATCCAGCGCGTCGCGCAGTCCATCTCCCAACAGATTTAACGAACTAATCACCAACATAATACAAATGCCGGGCGCAACCACCATCATCGGATAATCCCGGATAAACTGGCGCCCTGTGGACAGCATGGCTCCCCACTCCGGCGTGGGAGGCTGAATTCCCAGACCAAGGAAGCTCATGCTGGCGGCAGACTGTATGGCATTCCCGACTCCAAGAGAGGCCTGGACGATGATTGGCGCAAGACTGTTGGGAATAATATGTTTGGCAATCGTTCTCCAGTTCCCTGACCCGATGGCTCCGGCTGCCTCAATATACTCCTGCTGCCGGATTGTCAGCACCGCCGACCGGACCACACGGGCATAGGTGGGCACGGAGCTGAAGCCGACGGCGATCATCGTATTCACTAACCCCGGCCCCAGGGCGGCGCAGATGGCAATAGCCAGAACCATACTTGGAATCGCCATCATAATGTCAACCACGCGCATCAGAACAGAATCTATCCTGCCGCCGTAGAAAGCCGCAAAGGAGCCAATCAGCCCGCCGACGGCCGCGCCAATCGCCACAGCCAGAAGGCCGACCACAAGGGAGATTCTGGACCCCCAGATCAGGCGGCTTAACGTATCCCGGCCCAGATTGTCGGTTCCTAAAAGATGCCGCATGCTGATCCCCTGATACGCCTCCCTTAAGTTTTGCTCATCGTAGCCATAGGGAGCAATGAGCGGCGCAAAAACGGCCAGCAGAATAAATATACACAGGACAGCCAGGCCCAGCATTGCCGTTTTGCTTCTGGAAAAACGTTTCCAAATGCCCAGCAGACGTGATCTTTTATGATTCCCCTTCATGAACGGCCGCCTCCTTTTTCATACGTTTTTTTACACTGCTGCTGTACTGGGATTTGATTCTCGGATCCAGATAGGCATAGATGATGTCCACCAGCAGGTTGATCACACAATATGCAAACGCAATTAACAGAACTCCGCCCTCAACGACCGGATAATTCCTGGAATTAATCGCCTCCACCATCAGCTTTCCCAGCCCGGGAACGGCAAAAACCTGCTCCGTCACGATCTGCCCTCCCAGGCTCTGGCCGAATGTAATGCCGACCACCGTGATAACCGGAATCATCGCATTTTCCAGCGCGTGGCCGTAGATGATTTTTCTCTCGGTCTGCCCTTTCGCCCTGGCCGTCCGGATGTAATCCAGCCGGACGACCTCCAGCATGCTGGAACGGGTCATCCGTATAATGCCTGCGGATGCCGGAAGGCCGACGGTGATTGCCGGGAGAATCCAGTAAATGGGTCCGTAAAAGCCGGTGGCCGGAAGCCACTCCAGCTTGACCGCAAACAACAGCATTAACATCAGCCCCAGCCAGAAAGTGGGAATGGATACTCCAAGCATGGCAAAGCTCGTGGAAAGGCTGTCCACCCAGGAGTATTGCTTCGTGGCCGATATGATTCCCAGGGGGATACCTATGAGGCTTGCAATCAGCACGGTGAGAACCGCAAAGAGGACTGTCGTCGGATACCGGGCAAACAGCTCATGAATGACCGGCTCTTTCGTTGTATATGAGGTTCCGAAATCGCCGTGCAGGACGCCGGCAATATAACTGATATAGCGTACCGCAAACGGATCGTCTAACCGCAGTTCCTCCCGCATCGCCAAAACCGCCTCCTCGGAAGCATCCGGCCCTAGAATCTGGCGCGCCGGGTCGCCAGGGGTAATCTCCATCAGGCAAAAAATGATGAACGAGACCCCCAGCAAAACGAACACCATCTGCAGCAATCTTTTTCCTGTATATCTGAGCATTTTTACCTCCCATCGTTATTCCGAAAAAGTCAGGCCGGCAAAATTCGGCACAGAGCCCGGCTGCACATCCAGATTCTGCACACGGCTGCTGGCGCCATATGTAACATTGGAAAAGGCAATCATCAGTTCTCCGTAATAATTCCAGCCGGTTTCCTGAATCTCGGCATAGATTTTCTTTCTCTCTTCTGCATCATACGTCTGTACTCCTCTGGCAATTAATTCCATCATTTCCGGAGGTGTATTAAGGCCGTGAACCTCACTCTTCCACTCATACAGCGCATGGTCCGGATCCCCGGAAGAAGCCGAGGAAGAAGAAATCTGCATCTGATACTCTCCGGCCCCCACCTTTTCCGTCATGGTTGCCTGGTCGTAAGTAACGATTTCAACCTGAATCCCAACCGCGTTCCACATATTTTTGCAGGCTTCACACACGCTGATGGCAGTAGCGTCATCCGTGGTCATCAGCTCAAAGGTCTGAGAATAGTCAAAGCCGGCCTCGTCCAAAAGCGCTTTGGCTTCGTCCGGGTTATAGGAATCGCTTCCGGCCTGGACGTATCCCATGATCGCCGGAGGGTAAATACTGTAAGCCGGTACCGCCGTACTTCCATAAATGGTGGCTCCAATCCCTTCGATATCAAGAGCTTTATAAAATGCCTCCCGCACCCGCTTGTCCTTAAAAGACGGGCAGGTATTCTGGTTCATGGTAATCATGGTCTGGGAATATCCCGGCTCATTATACACGGTAGTCTTGGGATTCTCCTCCAGACGGGCAATGTCGCCGGACGCGATATGTAAAGCCACGTCCACGCCGCCTGTTTCCAGTTCAATTTCCCGGCTGGAAGCCTCGGCAATAAAGCGGGCAGTAAATTTCTCATACGCGGTTTTCGTTCCCCAGTACGCTTCATTGCGAACCAGTTCAATACGGTCGCCTGCTACCCATTGAGAAAACACCATCGGACCGCTGCCGACTGGATTGCGTCCGTACGCGTCGCTTCCAACACGTTCCATCTCCGATTTACAGACAATGCTTCCTCTTGCCGATGCCAGATAATTATATACCGGGGCGAAGGGGGCGTGTAATTTTAAATCCACGGTATACTCATCCACGACCGTCGTTCCCGCTCCGTCAAAGGTCTTCATAAAAGAGCTGCTGTTAGGCATAGTTTCTGCCCGTTCTATCGTATATTTCACGTCCTCTGCCGTCAGTTTTTCTCCATTGCTGAAAGAAACATCCTCCCGGAGATGGAAACGAATGGTGGTATCGTCAATTACCTCCCAGGATTCTGCCAGGGAAGGAACAATCTCGCCGTCCGCGTTTTTTTCCACCAGGCGGTCATAAATCAGCATTTCCAGAGAGAACGCCGTCAGGCTCTGGTTATTGTGAGGATCTAAATTGGCCGCTTCCGTCCGGTACGCAACCGTCAGCGTAGAATTGTCTGCTCCGGCCGTCTGTCCGCTTTGGGAAGCTTCCGCTGTTTTTTCCGGCTCTCCGGTTCCAGCCGCTGTTGGTGCGTTTTTTGGCTGGCTGCTGCATGCCGTAAGCGCCGTTACTAATGCCAGTAATACCGTCAGTTTTACACTCTTCTTCATTTTTTTCCCTCCAATTTTATTCTTTTAACTTTTGTGAACCGTTTCCATTGCGTCCTTAAGCTGTTCCAACGCTGTCTGAATTGTCGCCTGCGGACATGCGATATTCATTCTTGCAAAGCCATCATAATCCGAGCCGAACCAGCTCCCGTAATCCATCATGATTTTTGCTTTCTTTATTAAAAATTCATTTAGTTTTTCAGCGGGAATCCCACACTCCCTAAAATCCATCCAAACAAGATACGTTCCCTCTAACGGAGCCAGCCGGATTTCAGGCAGATATTTCTCCAGATAATTTTTTACATACCTATAATTTTCTTTCAAAATAGTCAAAAGCTCTTCCAGATACGGCTCCCCGAAGCGGTAAGCAGCCTTGAAGGCCTCAATTCCAAACCGCGTCGCGCTGTATGTCTGATTCTTACGGAGCGCCGCCCGATACGCCGCATGGATTTCAGGATCCGGAATCACAGCCGCGCTTGTCTGCAGTCCGGCAAGATTAAATGTTTTGCTGGGCGCATAGAACATTACACTGTTTGGTCTTTCCCTATCGTCCACACATCCGAAAGGCAGATGTCTGTTTTCTCCCAGAATCAGATCCGAATGAATCTCATCCGATACGACCATGACATGATGCGCCCTGCAAATCTCACTCACCCGGCTCAGCTCTTCCCTGGTCCATACTCTTCCCACCGGGTTGTGGGGGCTGCATAAAATCAGCATTTTCGTCTGCGGGTCAGAGGCCTTTTCTTCCAAATCCGAAAAATCCATCCGATAATGAACGCCGTCGCGAAGCAGTTTATTTTCTACGAGCTGCCTCCCATTGTTTTTCACAATATGATAGAACGGATAATAAACCGGCGTCTGTATCATAATCCGGTCTCCCGGCTGCGTAAACGCGTTGACGCAGGCACAGATTCCCGGCAAAACGCCGGGGGAAAAGTCCAGCCAGTCCCTCTCCACGTTCCAGCCGTGCCTCTTTAAAAGCCAGTGCTCTATCGCCTCAAAAAAATCATCAGTTCTGCCCGTATACCCGTATGCACCGTGACGAACGACACGAAGCAGAGCTTCTTCCACTTCTGCGGGCGCTTTAAAATCCATATCGGCAATCCACATCGGAATCGCCTGCCGCGCCGCCTCCTTCATACTGGCATCGGCAAATTCACGATCCTGAAGATCCCATTTGAAGCAATCCGTTCCCCTGCGGTCCGTCGAAATGACATATTCCATATTCCCCACCTCCTGTTTTTTGTTAAAAATAGTATAGCATATAAACAATTAAATTGCAATTATTATTTAGATTCTAAATATTTTTTTGTAAAAATTTCACTAAAAATTGCTTTCTGGCAGCTGTGCGTCACAGTTTGTGGGAGATTTGGCCCAAATGAACGCGGCATAGTGGGCTACGTTAAGTGAATTTGAGCCAAATATACCGCGAAGTGGAGCGTGCAAATAATGGGAATGAATTTTCAAACACGCTCTGGCTTTTGGATATTCCCTCATTGAAAACCCCTGCTTTTTAGAGTATAATAAAAGGGAATATCCGTATATTTTCAAAAAAGGAGGAGCTGTATGAATGAATTAGGATACCACAGCCCCACAGGCATGATTCACATGGTTCCCATGGATGAAATCGCAGGCTTTGAGGTACGTCCCGGAATATACGAGCTGAATGGAGCTATGACAATTCCCTGCGGAGTCAATTTCACAATCCATTCCCACGGGGCCACCTCCTGTGAACTGCTGCTGTTTCACAGAATGGAGTATACGCCTTTCGCCGTTTTGAAATTCCCGGAGCACTACCGGATAGGCAACGTGTACTCCATGATTGTATTCAAGCTTAATATCCAGGAATTTGAATATGCCTACCGGCTGGACGGCCCCCATGATATATCAAAAGGGATACTCTTCGATAAAAATAAGATTTTGCTGGATATCTATGCCAAAGCCGTTACCGGCCAGAGTGTGTGGGGAACAAAGAATAAAGAAGGTTCTTTTTATAAAGCCAGAGTCGTGCAAAGCAATTTTGACTGGGGAAAAGAAACCCCTCCTCTAATTCCTATGGAGGATTTGATTATCTATGAAATGCATGTGCGCGGATTTACGAAACACGGCTCTTCCGGAGTATCCTGCCCGGGAACCTTTGCCGCCATTATGGAAAAAATTCCTTATTTAAAGGAACTGGGAGTGAACGCCGTAGAGCTGATGCCGATTTTTGAATTTGACGAGATGAAGGACTGCCGGGAAGTGGATGGAAAACAGGTTCTGGATTACTGGGGCTACAATACGGTCAGCTTCTTCGCGCCAAACACCAGCTACAACAGCCAGCCGGAATATAACCGTGAAGGGAATGAGTTAAAAACCCTGATTAAAGCTTTGCATGCCAGCGGAATTGAGTGCTTTCTTGATGTGGTTTTCAACCATACTGCCGAAGGAAATGAAGACGGTCCTTTCTTTTCCTTTAAAGGCTTCGACAATAACATCTACTATATGCTCACGCCGGACGGCCACTACTACAATTTCAGCGGATGCGGAAACACGTTAAACTGTAACCATCCCATGGTTCAGCAGATGATACTGGAATGCCTGAGATATTGGACCACCGCGTATCACATCGACGGATTCCGTTTCGATCTCGCCAGCATTCTTGGACGGAATCAGGATGGAACTCCCATGAGCAGTCCTCCCCTTTTACAGCAGCTCGCCTTTGACCCGATTTTAGGACATGTCAAGCTGATTGCGGAGGCCTGGGATGCGGGCGGACTTTACCAGGTCGGCAGCTTTCCGTCATGGAACCGCTGGGCGGAATGGAACGGAAAATACCGGGATGATATGCGCGACTATTTAAAAGGAGACTTTGGACTGGCGCATACTGCCGCCAAGAGAATTACCGGCTCCCGGGACTTATACCCTCCGGATTTGCGTGGAAACAACGCCTCTGTCAATTTTTTAAACTGCCACGACGGCTTTACCCTATGGGATATGTATTCTTACAGCCGGAAACACAATGAGGCGAACGGATGGGGAAATCAGGATGGAAGTGATGATAACCGAAGCTGGAACTGCGGGGTAGAAGGGGATACCGATAACAAGGAAATCCTTGCTCTTAGGAAAAAGCTGGCAAAAAATGCCTTTACCGCGCTGCTCATGAGCCGTGGGACGCCCATGTTCCTGGCGGGAGATGAATTTTTAAATACGCAGTATGGAAATAACAATGCCTATTGCCAGGATAATGAAATTTCATGGCTTAACTGGGATTTTCTTCAGAAAAACCGCCTGCATTTTGAATATGTAAAATATCTCATTCAATTCCGGAAAGAACACGATGTGATACGGAAATTTTCGAATCTCTGTTCCCTCGGTTTCCGGGAAATTGAGTTTTTCGAGCCGAATGAAAAGACAAAGGTGCTCTGTGTCATGTATGCGGGGCGAAACAAGGCGGACGATGCGGATGATATCGTACTGGCTGCCTTCAATGTTTTCTGGGAAGAGCAGGAATGCTTCCTCCCCGCTCTGCCTTACTATCTGAAATGGAAAATTGACGCGGACACGGCCGGCCGGTATCTGGAAAACAGTATCCCGAATCCCGGGGAAGCCCCCTTGTTGCTGGACGCTTCAAAAGTCTGTATGGCTCCCCGTTCCGTTCTTGTTTTCTCCGCCTCGCCACAATAACCATCCTATTTTTCAATACGAATCCCTCTGCTCTCTGACATTTTTGCCAGACCGCGGAGGGTATCCCTTTACCATCTGTGGCGCACTTTCTCTCTTCATTCCCCTACTGTGCGGCGCTGCGGTTCTCAGCTTCCTGCCCTGCCGGCAGCCGCTGCAGCCGTGTAGATCGATAGAACGGAATAGGAACAAAAAAAGGAAGGGAAGGCGGTATGAAAGTAAAATTTATGTTTTGTGTTATGACATTATCCCTGTTACTGCTCCTGCCGGCTGGATGCAGTGCAGACGGGCAGTTGACAGAGTGGGCAGCCGGGAAAGCAAACGATGCGCTGGAAATTGTCGGCGGAGGCATTCAAGAGATCATCAACGATTTGCACGATGCAGAATATCAGGGAGGCCCATTTGAAAATAATCCAGACTCGGCGCAGGCTTACCTGTTGGAACAGATGCGGGAGAAATATGGGATAGAGTTTGCTGTTGCCGGGGAAGGGGATTTGGAAAACTACGGGCCGTTTGCCGGGGCCACCTACACCTGTGATGTCGCGCCGGTGGACGCGCCGGAGCAAGTCACGACAGCTCTTGTATCGCAGACAATGTATCGGGATGTCCGGGACAGCTATCCCGTTTACTTTTTCAAGGAAGAAGCCGAAGCCCCGGTTTTGACGCTCTGTGAAAGTAAGGACTATGTGATTGATAAACGCATTTCTTTAGAGATGCCGGGAACGGCAAAGGCGTGGGCAGCCGATGATGAGCTGGAACAGTTCCTCTCAGAAAGCGGCGCGTATGTAAAATTGGTTCTACGGTTTGCGGATGATCTGGACACAGAAACGTATGCCGCATATCTCTACGATTTTCTCAACAGTGCAGACCAGTTGGAGTGCAATCTTCTTCTGCAGGCAAAAGCAAACAAAATTTATATCTTCCATGAAGAGCTTGATATTTCAGGCGACTTTGATGCCGGCGTTTATACCATAGAAGATTTGAAACAAGAAATTGAAACGTTTTTAAGTATAGGCGCACCCCAATAACAGAGTGGAGACCATGGGAACCCAGCGATAAGCTCCGTCTTATTCACATAATAGTAATCGTTCCTCTACCTAAGAGTCTTTCTTTTGCAAAATTTCCTGTTTTGCCGGATGACAGGCGCCATTCATGGCGCAGCCTGCACACCCGCAGCCACAGGATACTTTTCCTTTTCTCCTACCGCGCACCATACTGACAATAATTGCCGCCGACACGAGAATCAGAACCGCACTGATGATGATTGTCGCCATATTTTCCATAAGCCATGTAAGCATTGAAATCCCTCCCGTCTGTTTTTTATGTTACATGGCAGTCCGGATATAAACGGGCTGCCATGTTGTGTTATACGTTTGCCACTTTCACTTTTCTTGTCAGTTTCGTCGCTTCCTTGTACGGTCTGAACAGCATATAAATCATACCGCCAAGAACAATGACAGCCGCCAGCAGACCGACGATATTCAGATTTCCTGTAAACGCCGAGCCAATCTGGTAAACCATCAGCGCCACCGCATAAGCCAGGCCGCACTGATATCCAATCGCAAACCACGTCCATTTCGCACTGTTCATCTCCCGCTTGATAGCGCCGATGGCCGCAAAGCAGGGCGCGCACAGAAGGTTGAACACAAGGAAGGAATATCCCGCAATCTGGCTAAAATTTTCCCCGATCTCGGGCCATCCGCCGGGATAAAGGATCCCCATGGTGCCGACGATATTTTCCTTCGCTACAAGGCCCGTGATGGAAGCCACCGCCGCCTGCCAGCTGCCCCAGCCAAGAGGTGTGAAAATCCACGCGATCGCGCCGCCGGCCGCCGCAAGGAGCGACTGTTCCATCTCCTCCTCGGCAAGCATACGGAACCCTTCGGAGGTAAATCCAAAGTAAGTCGTAAACCAGATGAATATGGTGGAGAGCAGGATAATCGTGCCCGCCTTTTTGATAAAGGACCATCCGCGTTCCCACATGGAGCGCAGCACATTGCCTGCCGTGGGCATATGGTATGCCGGAAGCTCCATTACAAAAGGAGCCGGATCGCCGGAAAACATCTTTGTCTTCTTTAACATGATACCGGAAATAACAATCGCCGCCATACCTACAAAATACGCGCTCGTCGCTACCCACGCGGAGCCGCTAAAAATCGCGCCCGCAACCATTGAGATAAAAGGAACCTTCGCGCCGCAGGGGATAAAGGTGGTCGTCATAATCGTCATTCTGCGATCGCGCTCGTTCTCAATCGTCCTTGACGCCATGATGCCCGGAATACCGCAGCCCGTACCGATGAGCATCGGGATAAAGGACTTTCCGGATAAACCAAACTTGCGGAAAATACGGTCAAGCACGAACGCGATACGCGCCATATAGCCGCACGCTTCAAGGAAAGCCAAAAACAGGAACAAAACAAACATCTGCGGCACAAAGCCGAGCACCGCGCCCACGCCGGCTACAATACCATCATTAATCAGCCCCGCAAGCCATCCCGCCGCGCCCGCCGTTTCCAATGCGTTACCCACCAGAACCGGCACACTCGGAATCCATACGCCGTAAGCCGCAGGGTCAGGCTCGCCGCCATATGTTTCCATCACTGCAAGCGCCGCCCCGTAATCCGCAAGGGAAGCCGTTTCCATCGTCACTTCCAGCGTTTCCTCGTCCTCTGCTTCATAAGGGAAATCTTCTGCAGGAGCCGCACCGTTTTCTTCCACGTAAGCGGCATAACCATCCACAATAAGCGCTGCGTCGCCATATTCCTCCGCCGCCTCTTCATAGGCGGAGGAGCCTATGCCCAAAAGATGCCACCCATCGCCAAATAATCCGTCGTTTGCCCAGTCTGTGGCAAAGGCTCCCACCGTCACCATAGAAATGTAATACACAAAAAACATAATCGCCGCAAAAATCGGCAGTCCCAAAAACCTGTTTGTGACAATCCTGTCAATTTTATCGGAGATGGTCAGTTTCCCCGCCGACTTTTTCCTTAGGCATCCCTTAATGATGCTTCCAATATAAATGTACCGTTCGTTGGTGATGATGGATTCCGCATCGTCGTCCATCTCCTTTTCCGCCGCCTCAATATCCGCTTCAATATGGCTTTGGACTGTCGGATCCAGATTCAGCTGCTCTAAAACCCTGTCATCCCGCTCAAACAACTTGACGGCGTACCAGCGCTGCCGCTCCTTTGGCAGAGTATGCACCGCCGCCCCAATATGAGCAAGGGCATGCTCCACCGTCCCTGAAAAGGTGTGCATGGGAACGGTCTTTTTATTCTTCGCCGCATCAATTGCCGCCTCTGCAGCCTCCATGATGCCATTCCCTTTCAGGGCGGAAATTTCAACCACCTTACAGCCTAACTGCCTGGACAGCTCCGCCGTATTAATTTGGTCGCCGTTCTTCTCCACAACATCCATCATGTTAATGGCAACGACAACGGGAATACCAAGCTCGGTAAGCTGGGTAGTCAGATATAAGTTTCTCTCTAAGTTTGTACCGTCAATGAGATTCAAAATCGCATCCGGCCGCTCGCCGATGAGATAATTTCTCGCCACAACTTCCTCCAGCGTATAAGGAGAAAGAGAATAAATACCAGGAAGATCGGTGATCGTCACACCGTCATGCTTCTTTAACTTTCCTTCCTTCTTTTCCACCGTAACACCCGGCCAGTTCCCGACAAACTGGCTGGAACCAGTCAGCGCGTTAAACAGCGTTGTTTTTCCGCAGTTCGGGTTGCCCGCAAGGGCAATTCGCATACTCATAATTTTTTCTCTCCTTTTTATTAGTTTCCACTAACTATCTGTTTGAAAATAAAGGGGGTAACCCCCTGTTTATATGAACATGGCATAGTGGTCTATGTTAAGTGAATTTGGGCCAAATCTCCCACGAAGTGGAACGCAAAGCTACCAGAAAGCAATTTTCAGGCACGCTTTAGTGCTCCATGTGTAATTTAGAATATCCTGGCTGGCGTACTTTGACCGCTTAGATGTTCTTTACACACTTTCCACTTCAATCATCTCCGCATCCGCTTTCCTGATAGAAAGTTCATACCCACGGACAGTCACCTCAATGGGATCGCCCAAAGGCGCCGCCTTGCGAATCTGTACATCCACGCCTTTTGTCAGTCCCATGTCCATGATACGGCGTTTGATTGCGCCTTCTCCGTAAAGCTTCACCACCCGGACGGTATCGCCGATTTTCGATTCTTTCAGTGTCTTCATTTTCAACCTATCCTCCTCATCTCATAATAGATTTTTAATTATGGAAGCCTGTTCTGGATTCCATGATATTTAAACATTCGGCACCCCCCCTGCCGCGTTCTTTATTGCCGGAGGGTTTCTTAATGTTTTGCTCAGATCATGATCTTCTGCGCTATTTCTTTGCTGACCGCAATACGGGAGTCTTTCACATTTACAATCACATTACCCCCGATGGCGCTGACTATCGTAACCATGCCTCCTTCAATAAAACCGAGGTTCTCCAGATGTGCCCTGACTTCCTGCCTTCCTCCGATTTTTCTGATGATGTTTTCCTCTCCTATTTCTGCTAATGTAAGCGGCATCATGCATTCACCTTCTTCTCGATATGTATTAGTTTCTACTAACCTCATATGAAAACAACGGATGTCAGACTCCGGCAGACATCCTTATATTTCACAATAGTTAGTTTTTGCTAACTTAATATTATAATATGACTTCCTTTAATCCTTGTCAACGTTATTTTTACAACTTACTAAAGTTTCATCATACTAACCAATATGTTAGGTGATACTAACTCATCATTTTGTGCAAAATTTATACAATTTACGTCCCAGAGCGCATTTAAAAATTGCTTTCTGGTAACCATGCACTCCGCTTGACTCTGGTGACGTGGAGATGGAACAGGGGCAATGATCCGCCCCCCCTGCTGGTCGGTGGCGCAGCTCACCAGGGCGGCAACTTCCGGCAGGACATTCAGATCTTCTCTCTTTTTTGTCACGGCATCTTGACAAGCTGCATATACTGCTATATAATTTAATAACTCTTTGCACTGCATTACATTCTATATGGAATGCGAGATCAACAGTACAAACTGAGCAGGCGATGACTTCGGGTCATGGGGCCGGGCCACTTAAAAAGCGGCAGCAGATAGCGCATTACGCATCTGTGGGACAGTTGTATGTTCCATGGGTGTGTTTTTTTTACACTTTTTTGGATAGTTTTATCTCAGGCTGGTGCCAATAAGAGTAATCATCACTGCCGCCATCGCGGCAGAACAGGAGGATTATTTTATGACAACCAACAAAGAAAATATGACAGGAAACGTCCCATCCAAAGAAGAAATTAAGGAAAACGCCATCATACGGCGGGTCTCGCTGTTGACGATTACAGGAAATGTGGTTTTGTCCGCTGTCAAACTGTTTGCCGGGGTTGCGGGCAGTTCTGGGGCTATGGTATCCGATGCGATTCACTCTCTTTCCGATGTTCTCACAACCATCATTGCGTTCCTCGGAGTCCACTTATCTAAAAAAGCGGCTGATAAAGAGCATCCTTACGGACATGAGCGTTTTGAGTGTGTTGCTTCGTTGCTGCTGGGTGCGATTCTGCTGGTCACCGGTTTCGGAATCGGTAAGATTGGACTGGAAAGGATTTTTGCGGGACACTATGAAACTCTGGCGGTTCCCAGCGTCATCGCACTGGCTGCCGCCTTCATTTCTATTGTTTCCAAAGAGGCCATGTACTGGTACACCCGGCATTACGCCAGAATCGTGAATTCCCCAGCGTTTATGGCCGACGCATGGCATCACAGATCGGACGCTTTGTCCTCTGTTGGCTCGCTTATCGGCATTACGGGCGCCATGCTGGGTTTCCCCGTTATGGACAGCATCGCCAGCGTGGTGATTAGTCTGTTTATCTTAAAGGTTTCCTATGACATTTTAAAAGATTCCATTGCGAAAATGCTGGACACATCCTGCGGCGAGGACTATGAGAAGGCTTTGACCACCTATATCGCCGCGCAGGAAGATGTGGTACAGGTGGATATGCTCCATTCCAGGATGTTTGGAAATAAAACATATATTGAGTTGGAGCTCCAGGTTGACGGCAATTTGCCACTCCGGGAGGCACACGCAATTGCGGAACGTATTCATGACAGCGTGGAAGCACATTTTTCAGAGATTAAGCATATTACCATCCATCTGAATCCCTCGACGCTTTGAAAAAGTAGTGAACGCGGCCGTATAGCTGTGGCAAAATGAAGTGGAAAAAGGCGGGGACGATGGACGGTGAAACGACAATCGCTCAAGGGCTGCATGTCGCGGATGACAGTGCTGGCTATATTGTTGCCTGAAAAGGCAATCCTGGCGCAGATTGTAAACGGTTCAGATTTTCCACTCAAAGGAAACACTGCCGCCGGTGGCCTGGACTTGAGACAAAATAATGTTAGCCCCCCGTCGGCGGTCGTCAAAATCAATCGTGTCCCAGTTGTCCAGGTGGGCGGATAGAAACTCAACTTTCTGCGGGGAGATTGTTTCAGCGTTCAGCTTTCAGTAAAGTACCGGGCAATATCCCCGAACGACGTGGACGGCTCTGCGTACATCTCAAATATCAGACAGGCGATGTTCGCCGTGGCAGGGTCTGGCAGCTTCTGAATGCCTGCCTCGCGTCGGCCATTAACTCCTGGAAATGCGGACGGTCTGTGTTCTTTCCGTAAACTCCTTTATCTTGGTTTTTGCATCAATTAGATTTGTCATTAACTTTTAATAAAAGCGCTTCATTTTACAGCGGATTCCTTTTCAAGAGCCACAAAAATCTTTTTGGAGTACAGCGAAACCGCCATAGCCAAAATCGCCGCGCCTATCATTACCAAATACGACTTGTCGGCAAAAATTTCAAACAACACTCCGTAAACCGCCTGTCCCATAGGCTGGGAGCAGCTTGACACGGCAATAATCACAGCCATTATTTTACCAAGAAGATTAGACGGAGTTTGCTGTTGCACTGCTGTCATCATGGACACGCCAAACATTGTGGAAGCACACATCGCACCGAAACTTACAGCGGTTATTATGAAATATCCAATGTTTTTCGGTATTGCTTCAAAAACTGAAATTCCCATAAAAAGCGCCGCCAGTGAACATATTATTAAAAATACGTATCCGTTTTTAAGATGGATTTTTTCCTCTCCTGCGCCTGCGATAATTCCGCCCGCAAGTCCTCCCAACCCCATTGCGCCTTGCGTTATCCCGATAGATGTATCGGACATTCCCAAAATCTGCACCACAATTACGGGAATACCCACAAGCATCATTGCCGCCACAATTAGATTGAACAGCGCAAGTATTCCCAGTACCGAAAGAAAAATCGGCTTTTCGTTTTTAATAAATCGAAAGCTATCCGACAAATCGGAACCTACCGCACCAAAAATGTTTTTGCTGTCGGCATTTTTTTCAAAGGGAATATGTATGAAAATTTCCATAACTGCCGAGAAAACGAAACAGCCTATGCTTATAAAAAGAATGGGCATTATCCCGAACGCACCGAACAGAACGCCGCCTATTATCGGTCCCAATAGACCCGCAAGGGTGCTTACCATATTTATCACTGCGTTGCCCTGCATAAGAAATTGTTTTTCTGCAATAAGCGGTATACTTGCCTGAACGGCGGGCTGATAAATTCCAGAAATGCCGTACAGTATCATCAGCACAGCTATCATCAGAGGAACAAGCGAAACCTTTCCCAGCGCAAAGCTGAATATCAAAATTACCACCGCTGTTGTAAAATCAAGCACCACCATAATATTCCGCTTGTTCTTTCTGTCGGCGATAACTCCCCCAAAGAGAGAAAAAATCACCATTGGGATAAATGAGCAAGCTGTTACTACACCGAAAAGAGACGATGAGCCCGTCTCACGAAGCAGATAGAGGGGCAAAGCAAAACGCAGTATTGCATTGCCAAAAAGTGAAATTATCTGACCGATAACAACCATTGTAAAATCGCGCTTAAAAAGCTTGTTCATATTTGTCCCCCCGATTTGCTTTTTATGTTGTAAACTTTTGTAACATAATTTATTCATTTTGTTATTCAGCTCTGTATTCTTTATTCAAGCCTTTTAATTACTGTTATCTGTAAATCCTTTGCGTCAATCAAACGACCCATTTACTTTTTACCAACATTTCTCCTAAAGCCACTAACTAATTGTGATATAGTATCGAAAATTTTTCTGTCCGTTGACACTGCATCACCCTGCGAATAATTTAATGCCAACTCATCTAACGCACCAGAAACAGAACAAGTCATTAGACTTGTGTCAACATCATCGCAGAAATACCCCCACGCCTTTAAGTCGTTAATTTGTTCTTGTAATGTACGCATTGAATTTTCCCGATCAATTTTCCGCCAAGTATCTCAACCGAGTACTGATGGCGCATCTACTAACAAGATACGTCTGTTTGGTTTTGCATTAGCACAATTAACAAAGCCTACACATCCGAATATAAGCTGTTGCCAGGGATCATCACTTTTTAATGCTGCTTTCTCAATTTGAGCGGCAACATCCTTTTGCACACTATCTAATACAGCTATGAAAAGTCCTTACTTATTTTTGAAACGGTGATATATTGCCCCTCGTGTTACATTTGCTTCCTCAGCAATTTTGTCTAAAGGAACATCGAAATAGCCATATTCCGCAAAATATTTTCTGGCAATTTCTATTAAAGAAGAAGTGGTTTTATAAGCAGCTTCTGAATTTTTCATTTCATATTGTTCTGTTATTTATCAGTACAGAATAATTGCTGTACATAAAGCAGAAAACTCCTCTCCTATTTTTGATTTCTTCTTCCATGTTTAATAATCCATTCCTGCGCCTTGCTTTTTCCAGTTTTCTCCCATTGCGAAATAATATAATCTGCTTTTTCGGGAGCATCTTTATACAAGTCATTAAGATTATTCCCTACACTTTTCTGAACAAATTTTTCTGGGTCATCCTTTAAGTTTATAAGAATAGTTGTGTATCTTTCAAATTCATCTAATGCAACAAATAATTTTTGCGACCAAGGGAGCCGTATTCTAACCCCTTCACTTGCAAGTCGTCTAACGTGAACATTTGTATCAGTTGTCCATTCTATTAACTCGTCCATCACCTCTTTTGGATGCTCTCGCAGTAATGGGCGAATAGCATATTCTCCGGTAAATCGTTTTGTTAATTCTTTTAAAAATGAAAGTGATAAAATCCAATCCTTATTTCCATATCGTTCAACATACCTACCAATAGGCCATAGCCACCATCCAAAATTAAACATTCCTTCAGGCTTTTCTAATTCAGGCCCCAGCATATTGAAAAATGATTGAATAATTTTTGAGTAATCATCTGCCATGCTTTCTTGCATAGCGTCCACAATATAGTCGAACCTTGCAAATAATTCTTTATTGTCAAGTCTGCCAATTAAAGAATGACAAAAGGTTCTTTCGTCAAAGTCCGGCATTACAAAAAGTATCTTTTGAGAAAGACTAAAAATATAGTCATCATTATAGTGCTCTTTATGTTTCATGCTCGTTTTTTCCTTATGAATTATTACCGACATCATGACATACGTACAGTCTGTATGTCAATGGAATTTCGGTATCTGTCTGCGGCCCTGTCACTATCGCTCCTGAGCCTTATGCGCTTACAGCGCTACCACCTCTGAAAGTCTCTCCAACCGTTCTAAGAGCGGCCCCCATAAGACCAGGGCCGGAAACTCTTGCGGGGCAAGGCTTTGAAATTGCTAATTGTCCACATATCAGCTATGGGAAAACAGCGGTTTGATAGGAAGCGGTGTTTTGTGTAAGATTGACAGCCCATTTAATTTGTTGTGTTTCTGTATGCTCTTGTTAAGGGAAGATACAGATGAAACAGCAATCCAATGTCATTCTAAAATTAATCGATTGCTTTTATTCCCTTTTCAGATAACTCTCTAAGATTTTCAAGCATACTGTTGATTAGGGCAGGAGAATGTCCTTCCCACTTTGTTACCTCTGCGACAATTTTCAACGGATACTTCGTTCTATAAGATTTCGTAGGATTTCCTGGAAATTTTTTATCTGTAAGATTTGGGTCATCTTCAAACTCTCCTGTTGGTTCAACAACATATATTTTTTCCTGACCGCTTCCCTCCGCCAATTCCGCTCCCCAAATCGCAGCGTCCAATGTTCCAGCAAAATAAACATACTCTGATTTTCTATCATCATTATAATTCTTTTTTTGTCCTATAATCAGAAAATCTCCGAATTTCAACGCTGCCTTTGTTCCATGAAAAAACGAACCTTTACTAAACACAAAATTGTCTTTCAATAATCTGTCCTCCTCAAATTCCAATTTGTATATAATTATATCATAGTTTGTACTATTACAAAAGCAGAATATGTATTCGTTATATTCGATTTGTTATATTCAGGTGAGAACACAAAGTCGTATTGAGGTATAAATATAAAACATTTTTAAGCTATCGTTTTTGAATTAGATTTGTCTCTGAGAAAAAAAATATCTAATTTAAGATAACTGTATTTTATTTTTAATATTTACAAACCATTACATATTTCTTGATAGATTATTTTTAAATTATAAATTTTATATGCTATAACAATCATATTGGAAAAATATGGTTTTTTCAAAATCTTTCTATCCGTATTGGGAATGACTTTTTCTCGCTGTTTTGCAGTTCTCTAATACTCTGTCCTCTCCGGCTCTTTCAATCATCGTCCCGTTCCCATCTTTTTACCAGTTTTGCGCTATAATGCGTTACAAAAATACATAGCCCCATCAGCGCCAGATAGTCCGAAAAGAGCAATGGCTTTGATTCCTCATAATCCAAAAAGACAAATTCGCTGTGCAGGAACATATAAGTAAGAAACTCTCTTTTAATAAAGGCGTAGATTCCATAGGCGGCGATGAGCAGCCCCGCCGCAGAACCCACTGCCTGATATTGATGCAGACGTATGTTCTTTTTTGCCGCCGCATTCAAAACCATTCCCCAGTGCAGGCCAAGATGCAGGCTCGTCAATACGTATCCCCATGTTCACCGTACCTGACAGGCTGCTCCCTCCGCTGGTGCAGAATGGCACTATGGTCTTGCCTGAAAGGTCATAGCTGTCAAAAAAGGTATACAGAATCATCAGCATATCGCTCCACCAGTTGGGAAAACCCACATAAATGATGTCATACTATGCAATATCCTCTATACTCCCCGCAATCGCCAGGCGGCAATGTCATTAAGAAAAGGAAAAATCACGAGAAAATAAGGCAGTTTTTTGCTTAACAGATTTCCAAATACGTTTACCCTGGAGGATATCCGGAAACTGTACTATTTGCGTTGGGGGATCGAATCCGGCTTCCGGGATTTGAAATATACCATGGGGCTTGTAAATCTGCACGGCAAAAGCGACTATTTTGCGGAGCAGGAAATGTACGCGGCAATGACCATGTTTAACTTTACAGGCCGTATAGCCCGTGAAGCGGTTATACGGCAGCCGGAAGAAGGGATTCATGCGTACCGTGTTAATTTTAAGATGGCAGCGGCATTGTGCCGGGAATAGTTGACCGTTATAATGCAGGCTATTTCTTATAAATATGTCGCTTACTACATTAATTCCCTTCAGAATTGTGTATGTAATAAGTAAAATATTACATGATTTTGGCAAAAGACTACTTGCAGAAAAATAAATATTCTGCTTTTGGAATTATATAAACTATGGTATAGTTATATAGAAATTGGGATTTGTGGAGAAATGATAAATGAGTGAATATATACAATATTTATCGGAATTAATTCCCGAAAAGGACAGTTTGAAACTTGTAAAAAATGAAGCTGCAAAATTTTATAAAACACATTCTCTTGACGAATGTTTCTACATGGGGCATGAACTGTACAAATCTGATAACTTTCAGATACAAGAAGTGAGTGTTTTCCTATTTGGATATGCGGCTCACGAAAATGCGGATGCCCTATCATTCTTGAAAAACACAGTCAGTCAAAATGATAGTTGGAAAGTACAGGAAATTTTGGCTATGGCTTTTGATAATCACTGTAACATTATCGGATATGAAACAGCTCTGCCAACTATCCAGGAATGGTTAGACAGTGATTGTGCCAATGTGCGGCGAGCTGTATCAGAAGGATTAAGAATATGGACGAGCCGCCCGTATTTCAAAGACAATCCACAGGCAGCCATTGAATTGTTAGCTGCCCACAAATCTGATGAGAGCGCATATGTACGAAAGTCAATCGGGAATGCTATACGGGACATAAGCAAGAAACACAACAAATTAGTTTTTGCAGAATTAAGTACATGGGATTTATCATCAAAAGAAATACGTCAGGTTTATAAATTGGCAAGCAAATTTTTAGATATAGATAAAAAATAAAGTTCCAGTTTGTCGGGAAGTTGTAACAAACATAAAATCGGAAGTTGCAAAGGAGAACTTTATGAAATCAGGCAATAGGAATGATGGCTGGTTAACCGGAAGACTATATTTCAATAGAGAAAATAAAAGAGTAATTATCATGAGACCACGAAGTGGGTTTGGCTATACAATGAATTTTAGGAAATAAGTGGACATGGATATTTAATGCTATTGTTGTAATTATTGTAGTTGTATTAGTCAGCGTTCTCTAAGACAGCTCCAGGTTTATACCGCTAATTTGAAATCTGTTCCAAAAGTATGGACAGATAAACATTCATTACTGTTGCGTTTAGAAACGTTGGGAATATGAAAGCGACGTAATGGGCTATATTACGTGAATTTGAGCCAGATATACCGCGAAGCAGGGCGTGCAGATGATGGGGATGAATTTTCAGACACGCTTTCATGCGGAAATAAAGCAAAGGAGGATTTAAATATGCCATTTACTGAAATATGTATTTATCAGGTCAAGCCGCAAAAAGCAGAGGAATTTGAAGCGCTGATGCTTGAAGCCAAAAGTCTTTTGGAGAAACAGAAAGGATTACTCCTGCTTCGTTTTTCCAAAAGAGGGTATCACATAGACATGGAGCAAATCAAAGAAGGGCTTCCGCCTCTTAAAATTACCCGTATCGTAAAAAGCGTTAAGTATATGCTTTATTGGGAATTCGACACAAAAGAAAGTTACGGGGCGGCGCAAAAAAATCTTTACAACAGTTATTGGAAGTCTATCGAAAAGTGCTTAATCGTCCCGCATGACAAATATTTAGGAGAGAGTATGTTTTAATGGTTCCGGCATATAGTGGATTGAGTTATGATGAGTGTCCCGTTTATCTGGCTTCCATCGAAAACTATGCAGCCGGGCAGATATAATCGGCAAGGAAAGTATTCAACTGATTCAACTGATACCTGCAAATTTTATATCACAAATTCAAAAATGCACCCAAAGTTTTCAGCCTTGGGTGCATTATATCAAATTTCTGCCTGCCCGCACTGCCTCAGGCGGGCACTCATCCTTTCCATATTATACTGTCGGTATTTGCAGGCCGCAGATATAACCGGCAGCCGCGCCGCGAGAGAAGGTAAAAGGGCAGTCCTAAAACTGTACGATCTGTTTAATTTCCTGGGCAGGCTCCACAGACTCCGCATAGAGCACAGGACCCACCCCATCATAATCCTGCCAGAACTCATAGGCAATCTTTGCTCGTACCTTTACCCATTTTCCCGTCTCCAGGGACCTTGCCTCCCTGGCCTTGCAGATAAAGCCAAGAAACGTCATATCTGCCTCACAGCAGGTCATGGCCATGCGGCCGGGAACAAAATAATTTTTCGGAAACTCCGGGGATTTTAAAACCATGGCTGTGAATTCCACCACTTTATCCTCGTATCGATCCTCTTTATCAAGGGCGTCAATATACCAGATTCCATAGGCGTCCGGAGAAATTTCAATCACATCGGCCTTCACATCATATGGCAGGTCCTCTTCCAGAACTTCCTGCTCGATTTCACCCTCTGCATCCTCAAAAATCATCTCCGCCTGAGGGTTCAGAGCCTTCAGTCCTCTGCGATATTTGAGAATATTCTCATCGCTTACGTCATCGCAGCGGTTCATGATGATTAACTCAGAGTTTCTCACCAAAAGCCCGAGAAGCGGCTTCATATTATTTAAATAAAGATCAAAGGTGGACCCGTCAATAATGGTAATCTGTTGGAACAGCTGCCAGTCTTCTGGCAGATGGAGCTGATCCTGAGGCCACATACCGTTCCATTCAATGAGAACGCGTTCCGGATCATAGAGGGCTTCCATTCGTCCAAAGAAATCTTCGTCCATCTCCGAAGCATCATCCACCGTAATTACCTTGGTGTGGGTCCTCTTTAACAGCTCCTTATCATATTCCGTATCCCCTTCCTCACAGAGAATCAGGACTGTGGTTCCATCGGACTGGAAATATTCCTGCTGTAAAGTATAGGAAATAAACTGCGTTTTTCCTGCCTCGAGAAAGCCGTTAATTAGAAATACCGGCATTCTGTCTTCCTTATTACCGTTCATATTTTCTCCTGACTATTTTCCAAACACTTCTCTCAGCTCGTCTTCCTTCAGGTTAGAGCCGATTACACACACTTTTCCTGTATAAATCGGAGAACCGGTACGGATCTCCGTCTCCTCCGGCACCAGATCAAAATAATGCCAGACTCCGTTTTCATCGGGCAGCATTCCCTTAGCACGGAGCACCACGCCGTATTTTTCGCTGTGAGCCAGATCCTTAAGAACCGCTTCCAGCTTCTCCAGACTGATGGTGCGGCTGGTTTCAAGCCCCCAGCTTGTAAACACTTCATCAGCATCATGACCATGGTGATGATGGTGCTCATGGCCGCATCCACATTCCTCGTCATGGTCATGATGATGGTGGTGCTCATGGCCGCATCCGCATTCCTCGTCATGATCGTGATGATGGTGATGCTCATGGCCGCATCCGCATTCCTCGTCATGATCGTGATGATGGTGGTGCTCATGGCCGCATCCGCATTCCTCATCATGATCGTGATGGTGATGATGGCCGTGTTTTACTTCCTCTAAAAGCTCTGCCGCCATGTCATCTGCCGGCTTTTCAATAATTTCCAGAAGCTGGACTCCCGTAAGTTTGCTGATAGGCGTTGTGATGATGGCTGCTTTGGGATTCTTTTCACGAATCAGATCTACACTGGCAGCTACCTTATCCGCGTCCGCCACATCCGTTCTGCTCAAAACAATAGTCCCAGCGCTTTCGATCTGATTATTGAAAAATTCGCCGAAATTCTTCATATACATTTTGCACTTCTGTGCATCCACAACGGTCACAGAACCGTTTAAAGCCACATCAATTTCTCCCGCCACATCGCAGACAGCCTTCATTACATCGGAAAGCTTGCCCACACCGGACGGCTCAATGATGACACGGTCCGGGGCGTACTTGGAAAGCACCTCAGACAAAGAACGTCCAAAATCTCCCACCAGAGAGCAGCAGATACAGCCAGAATTCATCTCGCGGATCTCAATGCCGGAATCCTGTAAAAAACCACCGTCGATGCCAATCTCTCCAAACTCATTCTCAATGAGAACCACCTTTTCTCCCGCAATGGCCTCTTCCAGCAATTTTTTTATGAATGTTGTTTTTCCAGCTCCTAAAAATCCAGAAATAATATCGATTTTTGTCATTCCTAATTCCTTCTTTCTATATATAGTGCAAAAAACCTTTTGATCCCAATATCTGTTACTAACTTTATCACAATTTTTTCCAATGTCAACCGCCGTCCACAAATTTAATAAAGCATCTAATAAAACCTGTAACAGTTCAGATAACCATGGAACGGCTGCGACATACGGCCATTTAGAATCGTCAAGGCAATGGGCCGTATGCCCGGGCGAGGTGAACACGAAGGCCCGTCTGAACTGTTGCCAAGGCCTGCATAGCCATTCATCCCTGCGGAGATTTCATACGGACTGTTAATGCAGAGCAAACCTCCTATCTGCAGCGGACGGTCCGCACTATGGTAAACAGCAGGAAAGCCGTCATATTCACAACCACCACGCTGGCTCCCGCCGGAATGGAATACGCATAAGACAATACCAGTCCCGCGAAAAAACAGACCACCGACACACATCCGGAAGAAACCGCCACTCCCGAAAAACTCTTAAACACCCGCATCGAAGTTAACGAAGGAAAAATCACCAGGCTGGAAATCAACATGGCTCCCATCATCCGCATTCCCAAAACGATGGTTACAGCCGTAAGCACCGCAATCATCATGCTGTACGCAGAAACATTGACTCCTGTTGCTCTGGCAAAACTCTCATCAAAAGTCACTGCAAACACCTTATTATAACAAAGAGCGAACATTCCTAAGACCACAGCCGACAGCGCGGCGCTTAAAGTCACATCCACCTTGCTCATGGCCAGAATACTGCCGAACATATAACTGCTCACATCGGTGGTCATTCCCGTGGTCAGTGAAGTAACGATGATTCCCACCGCCAGGGACCCCGCCGATATCATGGCAATGGCCGCATCGCTCTTAATCTTACCGTTTTCTGTAATCCGAAGCAGCAAAACGGCCGCCAGAACCACCACAGGAATGGATACCAGAAGGGGCGCCCATCCAAAGGCAATGGCCGCAGAAAGAGCGCCGAAGGAGACATGGGATAAACCGTCCCCGATCATGGAATACCGCTTTAAAACAAGACTGACCCCCAACAGGGAGGCGCACAAGGATATGAAAAGCCCACTGATCAGCGCCCGGACAATAAAAGGATAAGAAAGCATCTCTCTTAGCAGCTCCATCCGTTTGAACCCCCTAAAAATTCTTTTCCAAAGGCTGTCTTTTTGTATTCTTCCGCCGGACCGTAGAACTGAACGGTCTGCTTTAAATGCAGAATCTTATTGGCCTGAACTACGATATTCTGGATATCATGGGATACCATCAGCACAGCCACGTTTTCCTCCCTGTTTAAATGGCGGATCACCTGGTAAAAATCCTGGGCGGTGGACGGGTCAAGGCCCGTAATGGGTTCATCCAAAATCAAAAGCTTATCAGTGGCGCAAAGGGCCCTGGCAATCAGTGTCCTCTGTTTTTGCCCGCCAGAAAGGTCCCGGTAGCAGCTTTTCTTTAAGTCCATGATCCCAAGGCGTTCCATATTCATATCCGCCTTTTCCTTTTCTGCCCCAGAGTAAAAGGGCCGGTTCCCCCGTTTTCCAAGGCAGCCGGAAATTACCACTTCCCGGACCGTGGCCGGGAAATCTTTCTGGGCCGGGGTCTGCTGAGGCAGATACCCGATGCCGGATTTTTTCAAGTCCCCGGACAAGGTAAGGAGCCCTCCCGTGGGCTTTAAGAGCCCCAAAAGTCCCTTCATAAGCGTACTTTTCCCAGAACCGTTTTCCCCCACAATGCAGAGATAATCACCTTCATTGATCTCCATGGAAACATTCTTAACCACATCATAATTTTCGTATCCGAAATCCACATGCTCACATTTTAATAACGGCTGATTCATTTGCACAGTCCCTCTCGCAGATTTTTCACATTTTGTTCCATCAGATCAAGGTAGGTCGCGCCATCCTCAAATTCCCTCCTGGTTACATTGTGGCAGGAATGAAATAAGAGCGGCTGCGCTCCTGTTTCCTCCGATATAATCTCCGCTACCCGGCGGCTCGATAGTTCCAGATAATATATCGCTGGAAGACGTTCTTCCCGTACTTTATCAATCAGATACGCGATGGTTTTTGCGCTGGGTTCCGTGTCAGAGGAACAGCCGGAAAATGCCGCCCGGTACCGAAGGTCATAGGCATCGGCGAAATACCGCAGTGGAAATTTATCTCCCATGATTATAATATCATGAATCGCTTCCGCCCGCACTGCCCTGAATTCTCCGTCCAGAGCTTTTAACTTTTTTAAGTATTCTGATGCGGACGTCTCATAGGCGGCGCTGTTTTGGGGATCCGCCTCTTTTAAAGTATCCCGGATTACTTCCACCATTGTTACAGCGTTTACCGGAGACGTCCAGATATGCTCATCGTATTCAATCTCATATTGGCTTTCCTCTTCAAATGCAGGGCCGTGATCGTCACGGCTCTCCTCCCCGGCGTCTTCCATGCCCTCCACCACTTCTTCCGCCACCACATCTGCATGATCCATCATGAAAACCACGTCCATATCTTCTGTACCCAGGGAGTCCAGCACCTGCTTTAACCACAGCTCCATGGAGCCGCCGTTGGCAATCAGCACATCGGCATCCTGTATGAGACGGATGTCCTTTGGCGTTGGCTCAAAGGAATGGCTGTCCATGCCGGCCGGAATCACCAGAAAAAGGTTCACATGGTCTCCTGCCACCTGTCGCACAAAATCATAGTATGGAAACAGAGTAGTCACCACCGTAATCCGGGCCGCACATTTTTTCTCTTTGTCCCATTCCTCCGGCTTTTCGGCTTTGTCTTCGCTGCATCCCGTAAGGACATATAAAAGAAACATCGCTGCAAAGATCAGCCATGCTTCCCACCGTCCATTCTGTTTTCTGCCTGATACGTTCAAACGATTTCCTCGTCTTTCTTTTATCCTTTTCTATCACAAAGGATTCCCTGATTTTTCTCAAGTATTCCTATCATATCCTTAGGCGTCTCAATTAAATAGTCCGGCGAAAATTTCTGAAGCTCTTCCCTTCCCCGGAATCCCCATAAAACGCCTATGGTAGTCATTTTGGCGTTCTTTCCCGTCTGCATATCCGTATTGGTGTCCCCAAAATACAGGCACTCCTCCGGCTTTGCACCCAGGCTGCCCGCAGCCGTGAGCGCTCCGGTGGGATCCGGCTTCTTTGGAATCCCCTCCTTCTCCCCGATCACCGCATCGAAACATCCCTTCCCGAACACGGCCTCCACCGTATTGACGGCCTGTGCATGGGGCTTATTGGATACCACTGCAAGCTTCATTCCCCGCTTTCTCAAATAGGAAAGAAGCCCGGGAATTCCCTCATAGGCATGCAGATTATAAAGACAGTTTTCCGCGAATATTTCCATATAAACCGGAAGAATCTCCTCATAGTGAACCAGCCCGGCATCGCCGCCTGCAAGCAGGGACCGGCGCATCTGCATCTTGTATCCGTCACCCACAATATGCATCATCTGTTCTTCTGTCAGCGGCCCCAGCTGAAACTGCTTCAGGGCCAAATTGGTACAGTATGTCAATGCATGAATGGAATTTACCAGCGTTCCATCCAGATCAAAAACAGCACATTTATAATCCATTGCAATCTCCATTCCGGCGCATACACTTCTTTTCTGCGCCCTGCTTTCTGTGTTTTATGCCGTTCAGCGGATGCTGAACGCCCGCCCCTTAAAACATGCATTGCGGGATGTCCCCCATTCTATCATAATCTGTTCCCCTTTACAAGAAAGAATTCCTTTCCCCTCACGCTTCTCCTCATGCCCCGTTATCGTTCCCCCGATGCTTCTTGTCCACCTCCAACGGGCAAGAAGATGCCCCTCCCGTGAACAAAAATCATGTTCCCATTTTTTCACAAAGCTCGTTACTTTATTATCAATCTTTCCGATTCCTCTTGCTTTTTACAGACACCTGTGGCAGAATACGGTAACTGACAAGCTTGTTACATATTTAACACATTCCAGGAGGGAAAGACGTATGAAAGAATTTTTAGAAAGAAAGCAGGTCCGTTTCTCTGTCCAGACCTATTTCATTGATGCTCTGGGAGCCATGGCTTTCGGCCTGTTTGCCTCCCTTTTAATCGGAACAATTTTTTCCACTCTCGGCGATAAAACACAGATTGCCATTTTCTCCACGATTGCAGCCTATGCAAAAAGCGCCACCGGTGCAGCCCTCGGCGTTTCCATCGCCTATGCTTTAAAGGCTCCCCAGCTCGTCCTGTTCTCTGCCGCCACCGTCGGGATCGCGGGAAATGAACTTGGCGGCCCTGTGGGCGCCCTGGTTGCCACCATTGTGGCCACAGAGCTTGGCAAAATCGTTTCCAAAGAAACGCGTGTGGATATTCTTGTTACGCCCGGTGTCACCATTATTTCCGGCGTCCTGATCGCTCAGTTTGCGGGGCCCGGCGTTTCCCGTTTTATGACTCTCTTCGGGAACATGGTAAAAACAGCCACAGAGATGCAGCCCTTCTTTATGGGAATTCTGGTTTCCGCTCTCATAGGAATCGCCCTGACTTTACCCATCAGCAGCGCCGCCATCTGCATCATGTTAAGTCTTGACGGGATCGCAGGAGGAGCGGCCACAGCCGGCTGCTGCGCCCAGATGGTCGGCTTTGCCGTTTTAAGCTTCCGTGAAAACGGCTGGGGCGGACTTTTCGCCCAGGGTCTTGGAACCTCCATGCTCCAGATGGGCAACATCGTAAAGAACCCGAGGATCTGGATTGCCCCCACACTGGCTTCCATGGTGACCGGACCCATCTCCACTCTGGTATTCCGTCTGGAAAATATCCCTGCCGGATCCGGAATGGGAACCTGCGGCCTGGTGGGCCCCATCGGCATTTATACGGCCATGCCTGAGGGAGGCCTTAACATGTGGCTTGGCATTCTTCTTATATGCTTTCTTCTTCCCGCCGTTCTTACTCTGGCCTTTGGATCCGTTTTAAGAAGAACTGGCTGGATTAAGGAAGGGGATTTAAAGCTGGACTTATAGAATAAGGGCAGACGGCCTCTTCGTTGTTCCCGGCAGGAACTTTATCGTAAGTTCATCCTTGCATCTTCTTGCCTGCGTGCCGCAGACAAGAAACACGCGGCATCCGCCTAATCATGTTTTTTCGACGAATTCATTGACTATATGCGCTTAAAGTATTAAGATTAAATCATGGGTGATTTTCCCAAAAAATTCAGGAGGTAACAAAAAATGAAAAAAGTACTTTCTGCAGCCATGGCCGCCGCCCTCTCCATGGGTATGGTTTTCAACTCCCTGGCTGCAACGAAGCTTCCGGCCCCTGTCAATGTCCAATGGAGCCCGGATCAGGAAGCACTTCCCCAGTGGTCGCGCGTGGAAGGCGCTGCCGGAGAATACCAGGTGGAGGGATACATGGGGAACGATCGTTTTTATAACGTACACCATACTTTCCCGATTACTAATATGGATGAAACTCTGTCCGCAGGCGGATTCCTGAACAAGCTGGAAAAATCTGGTATCTACAACTTCCGTGTTAAGGCCTTAGGCGACGGAAATAACACAGAGGACAGCGACTGGTCCGATTTCTCTGAAAACTGGTCCTTTACAAAAGCCGATATCACATTCGGCGTCCCCTCCAATCTTCACTGGGACGGCACTACCATATGTTGGGATGCGCCGGAAATTCCCACAGAATACCAGGATTATTTTTACGGATATGAGGTAAGCGTTTATGCGGACGGTGAATTGTATGTGACACACGATGCCGTAAGGGAAACTTCTTACGACCAGGCCAAGTGGATGGACCGCGAAGGTGTCGAGGAGTATACGTTCGCCTTGCGGATGATCAGCAACACTCCGTCCAAGATTTTCCATGGTGAACAAGTAAAATGCACAGAAGCCTTCCATGTTGGGAATGTAAACACCGATATTTCCGGAAAACTGGACGGAATTATGAATGGCGGCGACGATGCGATTATAAGCGCTCCCGACACCTTAAGCGCAGACATCAAAAATCTCCAGGTGTCCATGCAGTCTGACGAAGCTGTTCTTCAGCAGGTGAAAGAGCTTGAAGACGCTTACGCCGCTCAAAAAAACATTGAGCTTGAGATTACTGCCGCAGACGATGTGGAAATTGACTCCAATAGCGTAAGCATTGTAGGCGCCGTACTGAACGCAGCCGGAGAAAATAATGTTGTCTTCAATATTTCCAAACCGGCAAAGGATTCTGTGGTTGATGAAACGGCTTACAAAAACTGCGTTCAGTTCGATTTCAAGCTTAGAAATGCCGTAGACACCTTAAAGGTCCCGGTGAGAATCACCGTTCCGATTCCTGAGACCATCAATCCCAGATTCTTCCGCATCCTTCACGACCACGGAGACGGAAAGCCTGTGGAGATTGATCCTCTCACCGTTAAGATTGACGATACCGTGACACCGGCTCTGGCTTCCTTCACGGTAACCAGCTTCAGTACCTTTATCTTTGCGGAGGCAGGCGCAGACTTTGAAAAGATTGCCACACCGTCTAATGCTGAAGAATTTTTGGATCTTGCCAAATCCCTTCCGGATTCCGTGGATGGTCTGTCGGATGATGAAGTGGAAGGCGTAAGGACAGCCCTTGGGAAGCTGATGGCCGCCCTTAAGGACAAAACGATCAATACCTCCATCAAGAACAAATTCCTGGAGTCTGAAAAGAAGGAAGGTTTCCTGAAGAATATGTCTTCCTTACTTGACAGTCTGGGCGACTCTGATATTTCCATTACGAAGGATAGCGGAATCGACGAAGTCCTGTACGTTTCTGTCGCATCCGGCTTCTTCGGAGCAGACCAGGCACCGTCGTCCATACACTTTAATTATGCTGCCACCTCCAGCAATGCCAGGGAAAAATTAGTCTTTAACATTTCCATGACAGTAGACGGCGAGGAAACCACGGAATTAATCAGCCCGCTGAAATTCTATCTTGAAGTGCCGGATGGCTATACTTACCATAAGGATGACAAGATTACGGTTTCTGACGGAAAAGCGAAAGCAGCTTCCGGAGGAAAAGTAAAATTATCGTATGACGAGGCCCGTGACTGCCTGGTAGTATTCACCACCCAGCTTGGAACCTTCAAAATCACCGGAAAGAGTTCCGGAGGCTCCTCCTCTGTTTCTTCCGGAGGAAACAGCAAGACCACATCCACTCCGCACCTTCCGCCCAGATCTCCGGCAGGCGGCAGATGGGAAAAGGATGGAAATCATTACAGATACTATTACAGCGACGGAATGCTGGCTTCCAACTGCTGGCTTGAGATCACATGGAACAACACCACCCACTGGTACCACTTCAATGCATCTGGTATCATGGATACAGGCTGGCTGAAGGACAATTTCGGCAACTGGTACTACTTAAATGTATCCGCCGATAAAGTATACGGCAGCATGGTAACAGGCTGGAATCTCATTGACGGCAACTGGTATTACTTCAATGAAAAGAGCGACGGCTTCAAGGGCACGCTGCTCACAGACATCATCACACCGGACGGCTATCAGGTAAACTCTGACGGCGTCTGGGTTCACTAAAAAGAGACATCAGTTTGGGGCACCCTTCGTAAGGAAGGTGCCCCAATCGTCTTGTTTCCTAATATAATATTTCGTGTTCTCTGAAACGACACAGCCTGCAGCTACGCCGTTTTTGCGGATTTCTGCAATGTATTCTTATGCCCCGCACTACTATGATTTCATTAATCACGCCATCTGCAGAACTTCTTTTTCAAGTTTTCTTAAATCATCAATGGATAATGCCGGAACACACTCCGCAATTTCGTCAAGCGACATTTTCCCCTTTTGTATCAATTTTTCCGCTGTTTTCCTTGCCTCGCTATTTTTAATATCTTCTGCATAGGCAGCCAAAACCTGTTCATTATACAAATACACGCGGATTAACTGCTGATGTTCAACAGGATTATCAAAATATTTTCCATATCTTGTACCTGTCACATCTCAATTATACAAAAAATCTTCCCTGCTTACAATGAAATTTATATAAACTTTTCCTATTGGCAGACCGATTTTAAATCTTGTGTGTCATTCATTGATTCCTATCATACATCTTGAATTTGCCTGTAATCCAATCATTATGACTGATTACAAGGAAAAAGGGAAACAACTTCCTTAAGAAGTGTCTCCCTTGGCGGTGCCTTTTTTTCTTGTTTCATAGGAAAGACCTTGTTACATGAACACATACTTTCTGTTTTTATTCATACCGCAGCGCATCAATGGGATCCGCCTTGGCAGCTTTGGAAGCCGGATAGATTCCAAAGAAAACACCCACAATGGCAGAAAAAGACACGGCCATGATAATGACTCCAGGCTTAATAATCACAGGAAGCCCCAGGGCTGCCCCGCCTATGGAAACGATGGAAACAGCCAGAATCACGCCGATAATCCCGCCGCAGGCTGACAAAATGGCGGATTCTGTTAAAAACTGTACCAGTACATCCAGGGTTCTGGCGCCGAGGGCCTTTCGGATTCCGATTTCCCTCGTCCGCTCCGTCACGGATACCAGCATGATATTCATAATTCCGATACCGCCGACTAAAAGAGAAATGGCCGCAATGCCTCCCACGGCCATGGAAAGTGCACCCATGACGCTGTCCACGCTTCCCATCTGTTCAACCGCTGTCTGTGTGTAGAAATCTCCCGGATTCCTTCCCTTCATCTTCGCAATGTAAGCCACCAGGCGGTTCATGAAATCCGTCATATCCACACCATCCGCAGCAAATAAATGGCAGTAATAGAAATAGTCATTGGGCCATGTAAGAATCGTGTAAGGAAGGAACGCAGAGCCTGTATCGCTGTTTCCTCCCATCATCAGAGCCTGAAACGCATTCATCTCCTTTCTATACACGCCCACAACGGTATACTCATCCGTACTTCCGTAAATGGTGGTCCGAAGCGTCTTGCCAACAGCATTTTCCGTGCCGAACAGATTCCTGGCGCTTTTGTCCTCCATGACCAGGCATTTCCTTCTTCCCAGAATATCTCCTTCGTTCAGATACCGCCCGTACAGCATGGTTACAGGCTGCACATCCTGGTAATTCCAGTCAATTCCCTGGAAATTAAATTTCATCTTTGTCCGTCCTGCCTGCACATCGCTGGAAACAGACGCGTCGCTGTCTATATAGGCAATTTCATCCCCGAACACATCCCGAATCCGCTCCAGATCATCCAGCATAAAATAATCAGTCATCCTTATATCATCAACCCAGTAGCCGATGGAAACATAGGCCTGGGTAATGCCCACATCCTTATAAAGATCGGAAAACAGCCCCCGCATGGTATCGCCGATGGATACAATGGAAATTACGGAACCGATTCCGATGATGATTCCCAGCATGGTGAGGAAGGAACGCATTTTATTGGCCCGGATGGCATGGAACGCCATGGCCATATTCTCTATCAGCATACGCCCGCCTCCTTTTCTTTTTCATGCCCCAAAGTCTTTGTCTTATTCTTGTAAAGTCCTTTGGTATGGACAACGCCGCTTCCCGGCGTGGGATTCTCATTTATTTCATCGCTTATGATCTGCCCGTCGGAAAAGCGGATGATCCGCTCTGTGAACGCGGCGATGTTCTCCTCATGGGTTACGACCACAACCGTAGCTCCGGCCTTATGGAGCTCGGAAAAGATCTCCATGATTTCGATAGAAGCCGCCGTATCCAGGTTTCCCGTCGGCTCATCCGCCAGAATTAACGGCGGCTCATTCGCTAACGCCCTGGCTATGGCCACACGCTGTCTCTGGCCTCCGGAAAGCTCGTTGGGCATGTGAAACGCCCTGGCACCTAACCCCACGCACTCTAAAAGCTCCCTGGCCCGCTCCGTTCTTTTTTTCCTTGAAAGCCTCGCATAAGTCATGGGAAGCTCCACGTTTTTAAGGGCCGAGGTTCTGGAAATCAGGTTAAAGGACTGAAATACAAACCCTATTTTCAGGTTCCGGACTGCGGAAAGCTCGTTGGGGCTTAAGTCGGCCGTGTCAATGCCGTCCAGATAATAATGTCCCATCGTGGGGCGGTCCAGACAGCCCAATATGTTCATCAACGTTGATTTTCCGGAACCGGAATGCCCCATAATCGCCACAAATTCCCCGCGCCGGATAGTCAGGTTGATTTTTTTTAACCCCATCACCTTAATGGCGCCCGTATCATAAATTTTTACCAGGTTATCCAGGCGAATCAGCTCCTCGCTGACGCTCTCCGTCACGTAAGAAGAAAGCCCTGTTTTTCCAAATCCAAACATGTCTTATTCCTCCTTACTGTGCCATGGAGAGAACTTCCATACCCTCTATGTACATTGCATTTGGGGCCGCTACGATGGCTGTTGTCTCATCAATGACCTCCCCGTCCTTAGGAATAATCTCCGTTTCCACGTCCCCCTCCACTCCAAGCTCCACAGGGATCCAGTGGATGGTGCCATCTTTTACGGATGCCACAAACAGGCCTCCATCCTTGTCTAAAACAGAAGAAACCGGAACCGTCAAAGCGTTTTCCTTCTCCTCCAGAATGATCTGCGCCTTCGCCGTAATTCCGGCAATCAGCTTTGTATTATTCTCCAGAATCCGGATGGTGGTGGGAATTACCCGCTCTGTAGAACCGCCGCCCTTTTCCTCTCCAGTCGGAGAAATGGCCACCACCTGTCCGCGGATCGTGGCCCCATCCAGAATATCCGCGGAAATTTCTGCTTCCTGCCCAACGGCCACCTTGCCGATAGAGTACTCGCTGACCTTGATTTCCATTTCCAGTACATCCAGGTTTTCAATAATGAAAAGGGGCTCAGAGTCCTCCATTTTATCGGCGAACCGGCCTACCTTCGTATTGACGCGGACTACCGTGCCGTCAATAGGACTTTTAATCTGCGTATCCTCCAGCTGTTCATTCACTTTCTCATAGTCAAACCGCGCTTTTTCAATCTGAAGCTGGTAGGAATCATCTGCCGCAGGCTTCCCGTCCCGAATGGTAAAAGAATCTTTCTGCCGTTTGGCGTCATTTAATGTATTCTGAGCAGCTTCCAGATCCACAAGAGGAACGTCTCCGCTGTCATAGAGGATTTTGGTTCTGTCATAATTGGCCTGAGCGGTATTAAGCTCCTGGACCGCCTTTGCATATCCGTTTCTGGCTTCCTTGTCCTGCTGAGCACAGGTGCTTACTGCCAGATCATAATTATTCTTCGCGACGGCCACCTCTTTTTTCAAGTCTGTATCGTCCAGAACAGCCAGAACCTGCCCCTTTGTCACCTTGTCGCCCTCCTTCACTGGAATCTCCAGCACCTCCGCATGGATATTAGAAACCACATCCACACTGTCAGTTCCGGAAACTGGGCCGCTTACGGAAAGCCGGTTCTGGATTTCTTTCGATACCGGATTCACCGTTCCCACAAATGGTATCTGAGGTCCGCTGCTTCCAAACAGCTTATAGCCTATGCCTATAAAGGCCACAAGGACTGCTGCGGCTATGATGATCTTCTTTTTCTTTCTGCTCTTCTTTTTGCCTTTGTGCTCCCCGCTGCTGCTCATCAGGAGTTCCAGTTCCTTGTCAAATTCTTCCGGCTGAATCTTTTTTTCTTCACCGCTCATGCTATACTCTCCTTCTGTCATACTTGATGCCGTCTTTTTCCACAGCCTCTCTGGCTATTTACTGCTTTTGCCGCAATTTTGCCATATTTTCTTTTGTAACGGATTTTAGTATAGCATGAAAACCTTTCCATACATGAAACATTTCCTTCCAGTTTCCTTCCAAATTTCTTACGAAATCTTTATATTTCCGCTTAACATTTCATGCTATTCCACAAATCATTCCATCCCCGGTCCTGGTGAACGCTGGAAGAGATTGCCTGCGGCAATAGGGCATATGCTTTGACCCCATTGCTTTTCCTTCTAGCTTTTCGTATAATACAACTATATATTGATGTTGGGGTCAAAAGGTTTTTTGACCCTTCTGATAAAACACGGAGGGAATTTTATGCAGATTAACCAGGAAAGAGTCTTATCCAGACTCATGGAAATCATTCAGATCGACAGCGTTTCCTATAAGGAAGGGCCCATGACCGATTATCTCCAGAACTATTTTGAAAAGCTGGGATATGAGGTATACCGCGACGAAGCCGGAAAAGCGATCGGCGGCGATCATGCAGGAAACCTGCTGATTCATATTCCGGGAACCTTAGGCGGCGAAGCCATCTGTTTAAACGCCCATCAGGACACAGTGGAACCGGGAACCGGAATCCGTCCTGTATTTGAAAACGGGATTTTAAAAAGCAGCGGCGACACCATTCTGGCCGCTGATGACAAGTCCGGAATCGTTATGACCATGGAACTTTTAGATATTCTGAAAGAGACCGGTACGCCCCACAGGGATCTTTACCTTCTCTTTACCATCTGTGAAGAAAACGGTATGTACGGAGCCAAAACCTTTGACTGCTCTAAGCTGCCTGCCAAAAACATCTTCTCCCTGGATGGTGCCGGAAAAATCGGTCCGGTAATTACTTCAGGTGCCGGAAAGGATTCCCTTACCATCACCTTCCACGGAAAAACGGCCCATGGCGGCATCGAACCAGAAAAAGGCATCAACGCGATTGCTGTGGCTGCGGCCGCCATAAGCCGTGTTCCTTTCGGCCGTATCGACCCGGAAACCACCTCCAACATCGGCCGCATCGAAGGCGGCGGAGCCACCAATATCGTAACCGATACTGTGACCTTTACCTGTGAGGTCCGCTCCCATACCCAAAAACAGATTGATGATCAGGTTGCAAAAATCGTGAAAGCCTGCAACGACGCGGCCGCCGAATTTAAGGCTTCCGTTGACATTGATATTGACCATTTTTGTCCGCCCTGCAAACCGGACCCAGACTGCTTCTTAAGCCGCATTACCCTCCATGCCCTTGAGGCAGAGGGCTTCACCCCCGAATACGTAGTGACCAACGGTTCCGGCGATTCCAATATCTTCTCCGGAAAAGGCTTCCACTGCTCCGGAATCTCCACCGGAATGTTCGATGTACATACCACCGGGGAATATCTGGATATGAAAGTATTTGAACAGGCCTTTGGCATTGTATGGCGCATCATGACAGATGAATTTGAATAATACGGTATACGGGAAATAATGTACCCAGGCGGCTCTCCGAATCAGGAGATGCCGTCTGGGTACATCGCTTCTTAAATAACTCTTCCCTTTACCTGTCAAACCTCTTTTCCAGAACCGCGATCCCCTGATATAACAAGGCCGACAGTACACAGAGAATCACGATAGCCGTCATCACCAGGTCCAGTTTAAAGAGGCGCGGGCACATACTGATATGAATGCTGTGATTCCGGACATTTCATTTTATAACCAGCTATCTTCAATCTCCGCCTTCAAAGAACAAAACATCTCATAAAATTTTTCTTTTGCCAGATCTACAATCCCCAGCGCAACCTGATGATTGTAAGAATGGGAAACATTATTTCTCTCCTGCAGCGCTTTCAGCCACAGCTCCTCGTCTTTGATCATGCCGGCAGCATACGCTGTTTTCAATATCATTTTCGGAGATCCCGTAGCCCCTTCTTCATAGCCGTGCATTTCCAGCACTTCCTTCATCATCTTCCACGACTGCTCAAAGCATATCTCGTAAAGGCCCACTAATCCGGTTAAAATAACCGTATCATACGGCTTTTCATATTTATAAATTTCCTGCATATTTGACAAAGCCAGGCAGAAATTTTCATACTTTTTCATAGATTACTCTTCCCTCCTGGAAAATTGCTTTTCGCAATTCCTCCTGCATTTCCCGTTCCAAATCAACAAGATCGAACTTTAAAAGCGTTGAAGTTTCCTCATTCACGTCCAGGGCAAATCCCGCAAAGTTCCCGCCTGATACGGCCAGATCGATATCGCTGGTTCTTTTAAAGTCGCCCCGTGCGCGCGAACCAAATAATATTACCTTTTCTACCTGGTTTTTCAGGGCCGTTCTTTGAATCTCTCCGATTACCTGTGGTTTAATTCCTGTCTCTCTCATCGTTTTATAAATCTTCGCTTCCTTTACAGCATCTGTCTCCTTTTTGCTCTCATAACGTAGCAGTTTAGACTATTCTTTCCACCAATCAATCGTTTCTTGCTTTTCCTGATTATAACATAGCCCTTTTTCAAATATCAATACATTGCCATTATATTTGTTGCCGTATAAAAACTCAAATTGTTCCTATTCACAGGAGGGGGCATCTTCTTGCCCGCGTATCGCGGACAAGAAGCATCGGACGTTCACCCCGGCAATTCCTTTATCACCACCCAGCGTCCATCTCTCCCTGACTTCCTGAATTCTATCTCCCCCGCCTTTCGAAGCTCATTCATACGGTTTTGGACCATATATGGACTCATCCCCATCTTTTCCGCATACTGCTTCACAGTAAAAGCGGGATATTCCCTGATCCACTGCATAAGCTTTCGTCTGTCAAGAAATCTTCCTTTTTCGGTATCGGATGGGAATGGATAATTCAAAAATACGGAGAGCATCTTCTCATCCTCCTTCACAGTCTGCCCGGTCATCCCGGACTCCCCTGCCGGGATTCCAGGCATATGCTGAGGATGAAACCGGAATTCCAACTGCCATTCATGTACCACAATTTTATCAATATCATCCAGAAGCCTTTCTGCTGCGGCTCTTTCCAGACCGCCATGTTCCAGCTTCTCCCTAATCTCTATCAGGCGGTTTTCCAGACTTTTTTGCTGTCCGGACGAAACCCGGTATTGTTCCTGTTCTTCCAAAGCCTGTTCCAGTTTTTCCTCCAGGCCTCTGCTCTTTTTCTTGTAATCCTCATCAGAAACAATCCCATCCAGGAGCTTATCCAATAAAAGTTTCTTCTTCTTTTCTAGTTCCGAAACCTCTTTTTCAAATGTTTCCAGCCGGATTTCCTGAGGGCTCTGCGCCAAAGCCCGCTCTAAAATCCGAATGGCCGTCTCTATTATCCCGGCCTTTTCCTCACTTCCCATCTGCAAGTACGCCAGGCTGTATTCCTCCAGCATACCAAAGACAAGCTCTTCATTTAAATGACTGTTATCACATCCCCTCTCCCCATCAGAAAACCGCGCTTTTCTCCGGCCGTCTCTCCGTTTTTTGCCGTTTCTTCCATAATTAATATATCCGCTGCATTTCCACTCGTAAATCACGTTTCCCGGCTCCGACTTTTTTCTTCTCCATGACCTGTAATAGGGCCGCCCGCATACGCCGCAGATAAGCTTCCCGCTCAGGCTGAATTTTCCCGGGTTGCTTCCTTTTACGCCTCCTCTTACGTACTCGTCGTTTTGGCGCCCTTTTTCCGCCCGCATCGATATCGCCCGGTTCGCCTCTTCCCATAATTCTTCCTCCACAATGGCCGGAACAAGACTATCATCGTAAATCCACTCGCTCTCCGGATTTTTTATGGTCCTTTTGGTGGAGAAGTCAAAGTGCTGCCTATTCATCACAAAAGTTCCCTTATAAAGCGGATTTCGTATCATGCGCCGTATGGTCGATGCATTCATAATCTTCCCGGCCGTGCTTACGATACCTTCCTTTTCCAGAACATTGGCGATCATGCGGCTTCCATATCCGGCCGCACACAGCTTATAAATTCGCCGTATGACTTCCGCCTCTTTTTCATCAATCCGCACACCGCCGTCCGCTGTTTTTAAAAAGCCATAGGCACGGTTTGTCAGCATAACCCTGCCGCCGCTCATCTGTCTGTGCCTGTGGGCGTTAGCAACCTTTTTGCTGAGTTCCCTGCTGTACTCCTCCGCCAGTATCGCCTTAATCCCCGCAAGCAGGGCGTCATCCGGAGAATAAAATTTTCTTTCCAGATAAAGATACAGCTTTTTTCCACAAGTTGACAGCCGGTCGACAAACAAATACCAGTCCCTGGTATTACGCATCAGCCGGTCCTGGCTCTTAATCACGATAATATCAAATTTCGAAGTCAGCATATCGTCCAGAAGGCGGCTGTATTGCTGCCGCCCTCTTGATGTCGTGCCGCTTTTTGACTCCACATACTCATCAGCCAGTGTCCAGCCGTTTTCCCGTACACAGGCCCTTGCCTCCATCACCTGGTTTTTGAGGGCATCGACCTGGCTCTCCTCCTCCGTGCTGCAGCGACAATAAATAACTGCTAATTCCATGTTTTTCTCTCTTTCCTCAGGATTTCAAGGAAGCGGACCTTTTCGTCCGGCGAAATCATCTCTGCTTTTGCCAAATAGGCTGCAATATGATTGTAAATCTCAATCTGCCTTGTCATAGGTATGGCTTTCCTTTTTTCGTCCAATTTTAAGCCTTTTTTTTAATATACGATGCCTGAAAGGCTTTCATTCCCGATTCCGCAGAGAAAAACCTCTAAGAACCTTCCTTCCTCTTCCTTTTATGCATGAATGCAGCAAGGTCTTTCCTATTTTTCCTTTCCGTCGCAGTGCGATACGAAGCACGAAGTGCTTTTTGTTTCGTAGGAAAAACCTTCTGCCATCACACTTTCACACATTAATGTAACAAGGCATCTCCTATGAAATAAAAACAGGAGCTGCTGCTCCGGTAAATGATGCATCTACCAAAGCAGCGCTCCCTTTTCTCAGACCTAGTGTAGCAACCTATTTATATTTATCCTAATATATAATGCCAATAGTATATATTTTAAATAGATTTATACGAATATATATTTAGCTAAATATAAACGAGTCAGCACACTAGTGTACTGTCTACATTATATTCAGCCAAACCTCCTTGTCTACTCGCCCATCTGCTGCGTTGGATTTTCTAGCCGTAGCCACCGCTACGCCGTCAAAAATCCGCCTTGCAGATGAACGACTATCCTGCGGAGTTTAGCCAGATATAATGTGGCTATCACACTAATTCCGCACCACCAGATCTTTCACCACCGGCGTCTTAACCGGGTCGATTGTCACATCTTCCCCTTCTAACACTTTCTCACAGGCCAGGACCGCCCTGCCGTTACACCTCACCGCACAGCGGCCGCAGATGCCGTGCTGACAGGCGCTGTGGGAAAAGAAACTAAGGGTTCCATCCAGGTTTTCTGAAATGTAAAGAAACAGGTCCATAATCGTCATGCGGTCTTCCGCTTTCACATCAACTTCATAGCTTTTATAATACGGCTCCGGATCAACCGTCGGATCAAACCGGTAAATTTTCGCGATCATTTTGCATCCTCCATATTCTTCATTCCCAGATCTTCCGTCAAAACAAAGGTACTATAATCAATCTTTTCCGGCTTGCGAAGCGGTATCTTTGTCACTGTCGGAGCCTCCTTCTCCAGATGATCCTCTCCGTTCTTTCTTTCTGCCACCAGGCGGACCTGCCAGTTTTCATTGTCGATCATCGGATAGTCCTCCCTCAGATGCAGGCCGCGGCTCTCTCTCCTCTCCAGCGCCATTTTGGCGGAAATCCTGGAACAGGTCAGAAGATTCTTAAGCTGCAGCGCCTCCAGAATCTCTCTGTTATAAAGGAGTCCCTTTCCTGCCACGGTAAGATTCTCCATCTCCTTCTCAAGCTTTGCATACTGTTTCACGCCTTCGGATAACGTTTCTTCCGTCCTAAGGAGCTTTAGAGTGCTGTCAGAAATATCCTGCAGCCGTCTTCTCGCTTCCCCGATATGGATTCCGCCCTCGTTCTTTAAAAGATTTTCCAACACATTTACAGCCGCTTGCACAGAAGCCTCGTCTGAATGCAGAAGTTCTTCTTTTTCCGTCCGTTCGGCGGCAGTCTCACCGGCTTTATATCCCTGGACAAGCATCTCCGTCACCGCATCGGCGACACGGTTCGCCCCGAATGCGCCGCAGCCCGCCTCCCCGGCCGCATAAAGTCCCGGCACGCCTGTAAACATGGTCTCATCAACGCGGATTCCGCCCACGCTGTATTCTCCGCCAAAGCCGACTTCAACCCTGCGTTTCTTCTTGATCAGGTCCCGGTATTCCATAATATTCTCGCTGTGATAGTACCCATGT
This sequence comes from uncultured Lachnospiraceae bacterium, assembly GCA_910586315.1. GTDB lineage: Bacteria > Bacillota > Clostridia > Lachnospirales > Lachnospiraceae > CANRXD01. Next base: position 55,176 of record CAJUIP010000012.1, read on the forward strand.
CTGTAAAATCCCTCAAAATGTTCCATCACCGCGTCGAACATCGTGTCAATTTCCTCGTCGGTGAAACGGCTGAAATCAAAATAGAAACCGCCTTTCTCTGTCCCGCGTCCTTCGTTCAGGGCCTTTCCATAATAATACATATCAAGGACCTTGCACATCTCACTGACTGACTCCATCTGGCGGACCTTTTCGGGAATATCGATCTTCTGCCCTTTTGCGTCCACCGGATCATAATCAAAGGCAGCGCGGAAGGTGCATAAAGCCGGCAGGATAGAGCCTCTGATCTCATTCGGCTCCATTGCAGTTACCATGAAAAGGATAAATTCCATGTCCGCCAGTTTCGCTCCGGCCCGGTACGCCATAGCCTGGCCGTCGCCGGTACTGTCCGTGTTCGTAGACCTTAAGGTATACGGCTGAAAACCACCGGTGGCAAGAATGACAGCCTTCGCTTCGAACTGGATCAGTTTTCCGCCGTAAAGATCCATGCCCAGGGCGCCCGTCACTTTCTTGCCGTTCTTCAAAAGATCCGTAACGGCGATGTCGTCATAAATAGTAATATTCGGTGTTTTCTTCACTCCCCGAAGAAGCGCGCGCCCCATGCTGCGTCCGGTCACATCCCAGTTCGCCGGCCTGTAGAATTCGAATTTTTCACCAATCTCCTCGCCCCACTGCTTTACTTCATAAACAATGCGGGGACTGTCCTCGACGAACTGCTCCACGATTTTCTGATCGCTCAGATGAAAACCGTCGTTGACGATCGCCCGAAACAGCTCTTCCTTCGTAAAACCAGGATCCGCTTCCTTAATATGATATTCATGGTACGCGCTTTCTCCATCCATTCCGTAAGAGCCGCCGATCATAATCGTATTTCCGCTGTTTCCCGTCTTTCCCTTGCTGACGATCACGACTTTCGCCCCTTTTCTGGCGGCCGCAACCGCAGCCGTGCAGGCAGCTCCCCCTCCGCCGACCACCAGAACATCCGCTGTAATCTTTTCTTTTACCTGCAGCATATGTTTCTCCTCTCCTGATTAAATCACATCGAAATCTGTACTGTAATATCTGGTCAGAACGTCTGCCATATCATCCCCGTATTCCCCGGCAAACCGTTTCAGGACTTCCGAAGCGATTACCTGTCCCTCCGCGCCGAAAATTGCAATCACGATGGAGCTGAAGGTCTTATAGATATGGCCGCAATGGTAGTCAAACGTCCTCAGATATTCTTTATGCTTCTGGAACGTTTTCCCCTCGGGGAAATTGGCGCCTCTGGCAATCTGGATGCAGCTTCCGTGTTCATGCATGCTCTGGGGCACCTCAAAGACCAGATATGGATTGAATCCCCGCACCACCGAATTATCCAGATGAGTACAGTATACCGTACCGCCTTTTTGAAGATTCATTTCTTTAAACTGGGCCGCCCAGGGACACATGGTCACTCTTTCGTCAAAATCCGGGGAATAGGATACCACATACCCCTGGTTATCGCAGCCCTCTTCTTTTACGCTCTGCGTATTGACCCACTCGCCATATTCCCTGTATGTAGCAAAATCCAGCGTTCTTCCATCCCTGATCGCCCGCTGCGCCATGCGTGCGCCTCGCTGCTCCGCATACCGTTGGGTCGCATGGACAAAAGCAGCCTCCCCCCGCTCGCCAAATTTCTCTGTCAAGAGACTGTAAAAGTTTCCTGCGATAAATGCATGATTTTTTTCCGTAAACTCCTTCATATCCAAACTCCTTCCAATCTTTTCATATTTTTATCATGATCTGACTTTTCACCCGGCCTCTGTTTCCCTTATATCCAGCTCCGGATAGAAAGCTTCTCCTGCGATTTCTCCCTTTGTTTTCAGCAGATCGAACTGAATCGTAAGGAGTGCCATCGCTGCCAGCGCATACAGATAGAATGCATATTTCATCATGGAAAACGGATTCGTCAGTCCGCCGTAAGCCATGATCGCAAGCACATTCATTCCGATTGGAGAAAGTCCCGGAATGATGCAGGCAAAAATATCAAGGAGAGAGGCAAATCGTTCCGGTGCAACACCAAATTTCTTTGCGATCGGTTTCAGTACATCCACACCGATCATGATACAGATCGCATTATTTCCGATACAGATATCAATCAGGCAGGTGAAGGCGGCAATAAAATACTGAGCGCCCTTTCTTGTCTTTATATTGCCGGCTGCATGAGAAATAATCCAATCGATTCCGCCCATGGACTGGATACGGCCGACGATCCCCTTTAATGCAAAGGCCATCAGGCAAATCGAATACATCCCGCCGATTCCGCTCTTCATATTTTCGCATAATGCAAAAAATGTCAATGTGTGAGACAAAAAGCCGATTACTGCGGAAAGAACGATTCCGGTTCCCAGAACGTAAATGACATTCATGCCGCAGAAAGCCAGGGCCAGAACAACCAGATACGGAATAATCCTGATCACATGAAGTTCATACGCGCCGGTAGCAACGGCTCCGCCTCCGCCCAAAAGCAAATACATAACGACGGCAAAGACGGCCGCCGGAAGGGCAATGGAAAAATTCATCTTAAATTTGTCTTTCATTTCGCACCCCGCGCCCTGGGTGGCAGCGATCGTAGTATCAGAAATAAAGGAAAGATTATCGCCGAACATGGCCCCTCCGAGAACTGCACAGAGCACCAGAGTCATATCGAAGCCGCCAAGCTCAGCAAATCCGACCGCAATAGGGGCCACCGCGCTGACTGTGCCAAAGCTGGTACCCATGGATGTGGAAATCAGGCTGGAAATAATGAAGAGCCCCGGTACAATAAATCTCGCCGGAAGGATCGCCATGCCCGCATTTACCACAGCGTCTACGCCGCCCATGGCCTTACTGACTGCCGAAAAGATACCGGCCAAAATAAAAATGAAGCATTGCAGCATCACTCCCGGCGTCGCGGCGTTTTTCATGAAATCCTCTGTCTTTTTTGAAAATTCTTCTTTTCCCATCAGAAGTGCAAACGCAATTCCGAAGATCAGAGCCGCTTCACGCGGAACAAAATTAAAAGGACTGCTCTCGCCCTTAAAATAGAAAAACAGGCCAAAACCCAGATACAATGCCAGAAAAACGATCAGGGGCAGAAATGCAAGGGCTCCATAATTTTTACGCTTCATAACTTCATCCACCTTTCATAAAGTATTTTATGTCACAGTTTACGGGGCGGGGAAAAACGGATAAAAACAGGCGTCAAGCTTGCTTGTAAGACTGATTTTATCCATTTTTCCACATCGGGGGAACGCCCGATGCTTCTTGTCCGCGGTACGCGGGCAAGAAGATGCCCCTCCCGTGAATAGTAATTATGTGTGCAACTCCGGATTGCTATTCTTATTATAATTCTTGCTTTTTGAAAAGTGTTAATATATAATTCATATAACTGTTATCAAAATTTATCGTACAGCCTTGTGTAAATTTCTGAATAACGATCACCCGATGCCCGTGTCCTCTGCATGTCTGGTATACTGGCTCGATTCCTTTCAGCCAAATGACGGGAATGAATTTTCAATCGCGCATTAGAGCAATGATCAGGAGGTAAAAGAAAAGATATGACACTGAATCAGCTGAGATATGTCGTAGAAATTGCAAAGACCGGTTCCATCAACCGGGCGGCCGCCAATCTTTTTGTCTCCCAGTCGGTGCTGTCCACCGCGGTCAGTGCCCTGGAAAAAGAAATTGGCCACGCCATCTTTGCCCGAAGCAACCGCGGCGTGACCCTGACCCCTTTCGGGCATACGTTTGTTTCCTATGTTTCTTCCATTCAGGCACAACTCTCCCAGCTGGACCATCTTATCAGCCACGGCGTACAAAGACAGGCCTTCACCCTCTCCATCACCAGTACTGGATACTATTTTTTAAGTAAGATCTGCGCTGACATTTACCAGAAATATCGTTCCATGGGAATCCGGATTGAGCAGTTCGAGAATTCCATCACCACTATCGCCGACACGGTTTCCAGCCAGTCCTCGGAAATCGGTGTTGTCAATTTGTGGACCTGCTACAAAAACGGATTCCTCCGTCAGCTCCGCGCCAAAGGGCTCCAGTACTACCCTATCACCGTTCTCGATGTCGCTGTGACTGTCGGCCAGAAGAATCCTCTGTTTGACAGTGAACAATCCGCCGTAACTCCTGAGGAGCTTAAAGACTATCCCCTGGTCATGTACTCTTATATGGATTCCGGTCCTTACTCGGACATTTACAACCGGCTCCGTCTTCAGGACTGCGGAAGCCGCTTTGTTACCTCCTCACGGTCCACAATATATGAAACGCTGCGGAATACGGACGCCTATTATTTAAATTCCGACTATCCCTTTGACACTCTGGACTTGGGCGGCCCCACTTTCTATTCGCAGCTTCGCACGCTGCGGCTGAAAGACTGCCCAATCCGGTCGGAGATCGGCTGGATTAAGCGGGAGAACCATACCCTGTCCCCCCTGGCCAACGAAGTCATCAGCCAGATGATGCACTTCTTTCCTAATATTATCTAAAAATAATATAATTATTATCTGTTTTTATGATATCAGATATGTGATTTCCTCTGGTTTTTTATCTTACGAAAAAGTAGCAGCAGTATCTTTGCATGTTACCATTGGACACTTTACATTTTCTCAACCACTACCTTACAGCGTTTTTTACAAAATGCAATCCCATAGATCAGGATGTCATTCCGGCCGTCTTCCCGCAGCGCTTCCTCATATCGGCGGTCTCTGATTTGTGCTATAGCCTTTTCACACGCTTTATCAAGTTCCTGAAACGTACGGGCATATTTCAGCTCAATAATGATTCCTGCATCCGGATCCTCCGGCTTTATTATAATGTCTGCAAAGCCGTCGCCTGATTCCATATTCGACTTCACAGACCAGTTTCCGTAATGGCGTAAAAGTCCAAGCAGCATTCCATGATAAAAGTTTTCTTTTTCCACCCCTCGCGCCTTTGCATCCAGAATGCTGATTGTCTGCCCCAATATTTGCGTCAGCTGTTTCTGAATCTCTTCCGCCTTCCCGCTTGTGAAACTATGATAAAGCTCATTGACAGTATGAACATCTTTTGCGAAGGACTGATCAAACCATTGCTGAATCTGAGAAACAAAAATCTCCCGTACCTCTCTGTTCGGGATAATCAATTTAAAAATTCCGGATTCTGATCTCCCGGCCTGCGTGAGATAACCTGTTGTAAACAAAACGCTCCAAATATTGTCGATACTGGTATCAATCTCATCGTATGTTAAATCAAGCCGAATCCTTTTCTCAACCGCTTCCCCGGCAATCAACTGCTCAATCTCATTTTTCGTGGTCTGATCCGCCTTATCAACAAATCTCTTTACCAGATCATTCCCGCTGCTGTTAATCCAGTACGCCTTCGGAGACGCTTCCGAATCCGTTACCAGGTCGTCCAAATAATTGATCACATCCCAGGGACAATAAATATCCGCATTCCCGAAACGGTATCCATCATACCAATCCTTGACCTCAGAAAAATGTTCCTGCAGATTATAGTCCGATAACACTTTCTGAACCTCCGCATCCGTAAAACCAAATTCTTCATCATAGCGAATATCATCCGAAGAAAAAACTTTAAAATTATTCAGTCCTGTAAAGATGCTTTCTTTTGGTACACGCAGGCATCCTGTCAGCACCGCAAATTGCAGGCAATCATTCGTTTTCAGCGCTTGTCCGAATAAGCCGCGAATTAACGACACCATTTCTTTGTAGTAGCCATGCTGGAACGCCTTATCAAGCGGGACATCGTACTCATCAACCAGGATAATCACCTTTTGCTCATAATGCTTAAACAGCAGTTTAGATAACACTTTCAAGGATGAAACCAATAATCCCCTGTCCATCCAGTATATTCCATTCCGTATTATTGTAAATCCCCGGTACTGTTCTTTCTCAATCTCTGACAGTTTTCCACTATTCAGTAAAAAAGGAAAACGTCCTGCTTCGTTTCCGATAATTTGTGCTAACGCATCCGCCGCATCCTCATAAGATAATGCGTCAGCATCTTTGAGTGAAAGAAATATCACCGGATATTTTCCCATGTGCATTTTGCACAGCTCTTCTTTTTGTGAAATATAAAGATTATCAAAAAGCGATTAGTCTGTTCCAATTTCAAAAAAACTTTTCAGCATACTCATGTTCAAAGTTTTTCCAAACCGCCTCGGCCGGGTAAACAGATTCACTTTCCCCCAGCCTTGCAGCAGCTGCCCGATCAGTTTCGTCTTGTCAATATAGTAAAATTTATTTTTACGAATTTCTTCAAAGCTTTCGATTCCCACAGGGAGCATCAAATTTTCTCGCATACCGTTTACGCTCCTTTCCAAAAGCTGTAACATTTACATTTCGTCTAACCCGGTTTAAATGCCCCTACATTTCACCCGCCTGTTTTCCCGATAGCAAAAATACGGCCTTCCGGCTAATGTATAGTATAATTTATTTTCAGCAATTCTGCAATACAGGCGGAAAGCAGTATCCAATCCTATCCGTATGTACTCTCAGCTAAACACCTGGGAACCATAAATAATCAGATATCCGAGTCCGGCGCGGGCCGCCAGAAATTCTCCAATGATTACCCCCACCAGGCAAAGGCCGATGTTCACTTTCATGTTGCTGATAATAAGCGGCACGGAACCGGGCAGCAGTACCTTAAACAAAATATCCTGTTTTTTTCCACCCAGAGAATAGATTAACTTAATCTGATCCGGATCCATGGTCTTAAAACCGTTATGAAGCGTTAAAATGGAGCCGAACACCGCCACTGACACAGCGGCCACCACAATGGTCCGTATGTTGCTCCCCAGCCAGACGATGAGAATGGGAGCCAATGCGGACTTGGGCAGACTGTTTAACATCACCAGATACGGATCCAGGATTTCCGACAGGCTCTTACTGGACCAAAGGGCCACGGCCCCGAAAATCCCGATGGCCGTCACAAGTCCAAAACTTATGACCGTCTCCAGAATCGTAATACCTGTGTGTAAAAAAATACTTCCATCAAGCACCATAGAAGAAAGACACTGTATGATGCGGGATGGAGAGCTGAAAATAAAACCATTCAAAAGCCCTGCCCTGACACTGATTTCCCAAAGTGCAAGAAACAGGACGAGGAGCAGAATACGTGCCCCTGTAACCATCCGGCGCCTGCGAAGCTGCTTTGCCACAAACTCCTGTTGGGCCAGAGTTGCATGAGTTTTCATGAAACACCTCCAAACTCTCTAATTTTTATAACTGTTCAGCACCTTGCTGTTCCTAATTCTTTAATATTTTCCATAATTCATTAAAATAAGCAGAAAATTCCGGACAGTTCCTCCGTTTTAAGGGACTTCCGGCTTCCTCCGGAAAACTTATGGACATGGTACCCTTGATGCGCCCGGGCCGTCTGGTCAGAATGATGATGCGGTCGGCCACACTGACTGCCTCCGAAAGATCGTGGGTGATGAGAATGGCAGTCTTTTTTCTGCCTCTTATGATGGTGCTGATGTCGTCGCAGACTGCAAGCCTGGTCTGATAATCCAGCGCGGAAAAGGGTTCATCCAGCAAAAGAAGGTCCGGCTCCAGAGCCAGCGTGCGAATCAGGGCCGCTCTCTGCCGCATACCGCCGGAAAGCTCCGAGGGCTTGGCATCGGCAAAGCTTTGGAGGCCGTATGCCGAAAGAAGCTCCTCCACCTTCTTTTTATGGGGTTCATCCAGCTTTTTCTGGATTTCCAGCCCCAGACAGGCGTTGGAAAAAATCGTTCTCCACTGGAAAAGATGATCTTTCTGCAGCATATAACCAATCCGCGTATCTCCGCCTGTCACGTTCTTCCCGTCTAAAAGAATCTGTCCGGAGTCCGGCTTTAGAAGACCGCAGATCAGGGAAAGCAGCGTGGATTTTCCGCATCCGGAGGGTCCCACCACGGCGACGAACTCTCCTGCATGAACCTTAAATGATATATGGGACAGGGCCTGTGTTTCCCCCTCCATCGTATGGTAGGAATAGCATAAATCTTTCACTTCCAGTTTGGGGATCATGGACCACCTCAAAACACTGTTGTTTCTATTTAGGATATGACGATCCGGCCTTGGACGTGAACTGTACCGTTTTATTTCTGCCTGGAAAGGCAAAGATGACCGGAGCTTTCGCCGTCTCCATCAGGGACGGAGGAAGAGGAAGCCTTTTCCCAGCTCGCCGCGCGACATATTCCTCTGTGTAGGCCTATACTGCTAAAAAGCCGGAACCGCGCCTTTTTGGGCATGGTTCCGGCTGTCTCTCTTCTGTATCTCTTTTCTCTGTCCTTATTTCTCACCATTTATATAATTTACCAGTCCGCCGGCAGAAATGATTTTCTGCATGAAAGGCGGGAACGCCTGCCCTTTGTAGGACTCCTCTTTCGTGCGGTTATAAATCACTCCGCTGTCAAAATCAATTTCCACCTCATCGCCGGCGGAAATGGCTTTAGAGGCCTCGGGGCATTCGATGATCGGGAGGCCGATATTTATGGCATTGCGGTAGAAAATTCTCGCAAACGTCTCCGCAATAACACAACTCACACCCGCGCACTTAATGGCTAACGGCGCATGCTCTCTGGAGGAGCCGCAGCCAAAGTTCTTCTCTGCCACGATGATATCGCCGTTTTTTACCTTATGAATAAATTCTTTATCAATATCTTCCATGCAATGCTTTGCCAGCTCTTCTCCCTGGGTCGCATTTAAGTAGCGGGCCGGGATAATCACGTCTGTATCTACATTGTCTCCATATTTAAAAGCTCTTCCTTTTGCCTGCATACTGCTTCCCTCCTATAAACCAAGTTCACATGGACATGAAATTTTCCCGGTTACAGCGCTGGCGGCCGCTACCGCCGGGCTTGCCAGATAGACCTCCGAATCCACATGTCCCATACGTCCCACAAAGTTTCGATTGGTGGTGGAAACACACCGCTCTCCCGCCGCCAGAATTCCCATATACCCGCCAAGGCAGGGACCGCAGGTCGGAGTGCTGACAACGGCTCCGGCCTCAATGAAGGTCTCTAAAAGTCCTTCTTTCATGGACTGCAGATAGATTGCCTGGGTGGCCGGAATCACGATGCAGCGCACATTTTTCGCCACTTTTCTTCCCTTCATGATCTCAGCCGCCTGGCGCATGTCCTGAATCCTTCCGTTTGTACAGGAGCCAATCACAACCTGGTCGATAGCAATGTCCTCAAAAGTTCCCACTTCCTTTGTGTTCTCCGGAAGGTGGGGGAAGGAAACTGTGGGCTTTAAGGCAGAAAGATCAATGGTATAAACAGCGTCATACTGTGCGTCTCCGTCCGGCTCATATACTTTAAAGGGTTTGTTTCCATGGTCCTTTATATACTGTACCGTCTTTTCATCCACCGGGAAAATTCCGTTCTTTCCTCCCGCTTCGATGGCCATGTTGCAGATGGTGAAACGGTCGTCCATGGACAAATATTGAATTCCGTCTCCCGTAAACTCCATGGATTTATACAAAGCGCCGTCCACGCCGATCATGCCGATAATATGAAGAATCACATCCTTACCACTGACCCATCTGGACGGTTTTCCGGTAAGTACAAATTTTAACGCGGACGGGACCTTGAACCATGCCTTTCCGGTCACCATCCCGGCTGCCATATCCGTGCTCCCCACGCCAGTGGAGAATGCGCCCAAGGCTCCGTAAGTGCATGTATGGGAGTCCGCGCCGATCACAGCGTCACCGGCTGTTACAAGGCCCTTCTCCGGCAGAAGTGCATGCTCAATTCCCATATTTCCCACATCAAAATAATTTACTATCTCATTGGCATTCGCAAAGTCACGGCAGCACTTACAGTTCTCTGCGGATTTAATATCCTTATTGGGGATAAAATGATCCATAACCAGAGCGATCTTTTCTTTATTGAAAACAGTCTGGTTCTTCATTTTCTTCATTTCGTTGATAGCTACCGGGGAAGTGATATCATTCCCCAGCACCATATCCAGATTCGCCTCAATCAGCTGCCCCGCTTCCACGAAAGGAAGCCCTGCATGATCAGCTAAAATTTTCTGCGTCATAGTCATTCCCATTTAAAACATTCTCCTCTCCTGAGTTGTGTTGATATCAAGATGATGAAAACCAGACAAGAACGGTCTTTCAAGCAAGCTTGATGTCCGTTTTTCTCTTGGCTTTCTCTTCATTTTCTCTTTACGGGCGGGTCTTCTTGCCCCTCTTCGACGGGCAAGAAGCATCGGGCGTCCGCCCGATGCGGAAAAATTGATAAGAACGGTCTTTCAAGCAAGCTTGACGCCCGTTTTTATCCAAGCTTTCTCTTTACGGGCGGTCTTCTTGCCCCTCTTCGACGGGCAAGAAGCATCGGGCGTCCGCCCGATGCGG
>CAJUIP010000012.1:65631-83159 GCA_910586315.1 uncultured Lachnospiraceae bacterium
AAAAATTGATAAGAACGGTCTTTCAAGCAAGCTTGACGCCCGTTTTTATCAATTTTTCCCCGCCCTGCGGCCTGTAACGTGGTATTGACATCTTACCACAAGATTTACTATAATAGAAATACATATTATGAATAACAAATATGAAGAGGAGTTATGATAATGGAACAGCATCTTTCCCAGTACCGTATTTTCTATGAAGTGGCGCGCTGCGGGAATATCTCCAGGGCGGCAAAGGAATTGTATATCAGCCAGCCGGCCATCAGCAAAGCCATCGGCAAGCTGGAGGAAAACTTAAATACCAGATTATTTAACCGGAATTCCCGGGGTGTCCAGCTCACCCGTGAAGGGGGGATCCTTTTTCAGCATATAAGCACTGCCTTTGAGGCCATTCACCGGGGAGAAAAGGAGTTAAAACGCATTCATGATTTTCACATCGGAAACTTAAAAATCGGAGTCAGCAACACACTCTGCAAATATGTACTTCTTCCATATTTAAAAGGCTTTGTGGAGAAGTACCCCCACGTAAATATTTCTATTGAAAGCCAGTCTACGATTCATACCCTGGAAATGCTGGAGGCCGGAAAAATCGACATCGGCCTTGTGGCGGAACCAAAAACAAAAAGGGGCCTCACCTTTTCCCCTGTCATGGGAATCCGGGACGGCTTTGTCTGCACACCGTCCTATATGGAAAACCTGCTGCTTCGGGAAGGTGCCAGCCCGAATATTTTTCAAACCGGAAATATTATCCTTCTGGACCGCAGCAACATGAGCCGGAAACATGTGGACTCCTATCTGGCGGATAATCAAATCGAAGTAAACCAGCTTTTGGAGGTTACTGACATGACTCTCCTGATCGAATTTGCGAGAATCGGCCTCGGAATCGCCTGTGTCATCGAAGATTTCATCACAAGCGATTTATCGGACGGCACCTTAATCGAAGTTCCTCTGGAAGTTCCCATCCCCAGACGAATCATCGGTTTTGCCTATCATTCCCAGGATATGTCTGACACTCTGAAAGAATTTCTGGATTTCTGCCGGAATGATTCGAATTGCCATCCCATTTAAGCCCTTGAAAGGATGTCGGCGATGTGACATGTTGTGAACTGCAGATGTAAATACATCTTTCAAATACAGTATTTTAGTGGAAATGGACATGTATGAAAATGCAGCATATGTGGCTGGTTCATTTGTGGCAGATAGGAGCAATGAGTGGCAAACCCTTAGTTTTACAGTGATAAGGAAGTATTTACAACAACTTACCATCAACGCTGACAAACAGGGTGTGCGACGTATGCTATACAAAAAATCACCTTTCCGGTACAATAGATGTGTTCAGGCCACTATCATAGGAAGGAAAGGTGAGTTTATGGCAAAGCAAGCGAATTCACTCGAACATACGAAGTGGATGTGCAAATATCACATCGTCTTCACCCCCAAGTATAGACGAAAAATAGTCTATACTCAATACAAAGCTGACCTGCGGGATATATTAAAGCAGTTATGCAGTTATAAGGGGGTGGAAATCCTGGAAGGGAATCTTATGCCGGACCACGTACACATGCTGGTAAGCATACCCCCGATACCAAGTATTTTGGTGGTATCCTCACCAGCATATGAGGTGTCCCCACTGTATATGCTACACCGTTTTTTCTACTAATCGTGGATTTTCAACCCGTGGAGCATTTTGATAAAGCCGGGGTCATCATGGCTGACAATCTCGCTGTGTCCCACATCCAACTTGGAGATTTCCTCCATATCTTCCTTGGAGAGCTGGAAGTCCCAAATATCAAGATTCTGCTCCATGCGCTCCTTGTGAACAGACTTCGGGATAATAACCACTTCCCGCTGAACATTCCAACGCAGGGCCACCTGCGCGGCGGATTTGCCGTACTTGTTCCCAATTTTCGTCAGAACCGGGTGGGTAAAAATGCCGAACTTCCCCTCTGCAAACGGGCCCCAGGCCTCGGGGACAACGCCGTACTCCTTCATCAGCGCCAGGGCGTTCTCCTGCTGGAAGAAGGGGTGAAGCTCTACCTGGTCAACAGCGGGAATCACGTCTACCGTTTCGCACAGGTCGGCCAGCCGGGCTGGGTAGAAATTGCATACACCGATGGCCCGGAGCTTCTTCTCTTTGTAAGCTTCTTCCATGGCCCGGTAAGCGCCTACATAATCGCCGAGGGGCTGGTGAATCAGGTACAAATCCAGGTAATCCAAGCCCAGGTTGTCCAGAGAACGCTGAATCGCCGCCTTTGCCCCCTCATAGCTGGCGTCCTGCACCCACAGCTTGGTGGTGATGAACAGTTCCTCACGGGGAACGCCGCATTTTTTCAAAGCGGCACCTACCGCTTGCTCGTTCATATAGGCGGCGGCGGTGTCAATCAGGCGATAACCGGAACTGATAGCGTCCAGCACCGCTTGCTCGCACTGGGCAGGGTCGGGAACCTGAAAGACGCCAAAGCCCTCCAGGGGCATCTTTACGCCGTTGTTCAAAGTGATATAGTCCATTTGGAAGAACCTCCTCGAAATTATATGATGTTATGATAGCAAAAATTATTGAAAAAGTACAATATCCATTTTCAAATGTGCTATAATTAAAACAAATACTGAGAGAGGACAATCCTATGATGGAACTTTATCTATTGGAACAACTTTTAGCTTTTTCCCGGCAGGGTACATTGTCCGGGGCAGCGGAAGAATTGCACATCTCCCAGCCCGCTTTAAGCCAATCCATGAAAAAGCTGGAGGAATGCCTTGGCGTATCTTTGTTTGAACGGTCAAAGAACAAGATCGCCCTTAATGAGAATGGCATCCTGGCTGCTCAGTTAGGAGAAAAGCTGCTGGAGCAGAGCAGGGAGATGGAGGAACGGCTACGTCTTTTTGATCAGAGCCGCCGCACAATCTCTTTAGGTGTCTGCGCCCCGGTGCCGCTCTGGGACTTGTCTCCGCTGCTCTCCCAATTTTATCCCCAGATGACGATTTCTACAGAAATGAAAAATTCAGATGAGGAACTGCTTGCTGGCCTGAGTAAGGGAATTTACCAACTTATCGTCACCCACAGTTCCCCGGATATTGGCTTATATGGGCAACCATTCCGAACAGAGCGGCTGTTCCTCTCTGTCCCCTTGGCGCATCCTTTAGCAAACCGAAAAGAACTTACTCCGGCAGACATTAACGGTCAAAATCTTCTCCTTTATACGGATATTGGCTTCTGGCACAACTTCTGTCGGGAAAAGCTGCCGAATGCTCATTTCCTGATGATGAGTGAATGGGACGCTTTCGGAGAAGTGTCTGGAACAGGGGCCTTTCCCTCTTTTATCACTGACGCTCACATGGAGCGTGACGGTGTACCTCAAAATCGTGTCATAATTCCAATTATTGACGAGCAGGCGGAGGCAACCTATTACTGTGTGTGCAGAGCGGAGAACAAGGACAGATACCAACCAATATTCAATGCGTTGAAGAAAATCAAGTGAAAAACGGTGTCCCTTGTGCTGTCCTGATTTTTCTTAAAGGCTGGTCGCCTTTCTATCCTAATTGTGCTCCAATATGTATACTACTATTGTTGGTAGCATTCGGGAAGATCACTCCCAATATAAATACGCTCCGCATTTTTTTCAATCTCGTAATAGTCCCCAATATATCCTTTGAGATACTGCTTTACATCATTCCAGTCAATCTGGCGTTTACGTTTCATTTCCTATCACCTTTACGATTTTTATATTCCCTATGTATTCTTTCTATCATGTGTATAGTTCTGTAACCCTGAGAGTTGCCGATAGATATTCCAATATCCCTTTTTACCAGTCTCCACTCCTTCTATAATGCCCTTTCCTCTCACTCCGGCCTCGTTCCCGTTGCCTCATAAAATTTTTCCATACTTCCGTATTTAAATACCATTTTAAGTTCGCTTCCAATGCTGTTTAAAAGCGTCTCGTCAGGAATCTCATCCCGGTGATACCATCCGGCCTCGGAAAGCTCGTCTTCCTGAAGACGGATCGTATCATCGCCATCCAGCTCCGCGAAAAAGCCAATCATTTCCGTATCAGAAAATGCCCAGGGCTGGCTCTTATAATAGCGGATATTTTTCACCTTAAGTCCCACTTCCTCCATAACCTCCCGGCGCACGGTATCCTCAAACGTTTCGCCGATCTCCACAAACCCGGCAATCAGCGCATATCCCCGGTAAGGATTATTATTTACGCGGTATCTCGATAAAATCAGCCGGTCTCCGTCGGTAATTGCAACAATCACCGCCGGGGAGATTTTCGGATATTCAATTTGTCCGCAGCAGGAGCAGACCAGAGCCCGCTCTACCTTACTGTCCTCTGTTTCATGGCCGCAGCGTCCGCAATACCTCCGGCTCTCTTTCCAGCGGTGAAGCTGCGTGGCTGTGATTCCGGCAAATGCCTGATAGCCCGGCGTCATTTTTCGGAATGCGGATGTCGGACAAAACTCATATCCGTTCTCCTCTCCCTGAAGCATTTCCCGCACATAAAAATAACCGGTTCCATCAATGGAAAACAGATAATATGCCTCTGTCATAAGATGCTGCTTTTCCATGGGAAAATCCCGAAAACGGGGAATCTCATAATTTCCCCCCTCTCCTTTCCTGAGAAGTGTCTTATTACTCTTCATATATAAAATATAATCTTCCTCTCTGGCCTCCGGCTGTTTGTAGGACAGATCAAATTTATGCATTCCAATATCCTGAATCATGATATCCTCTCCTTCCTTGTTCTTTCTTAACCCTTCTTATCTTTCCCTGCCCTTCCCTTTAACCATCCAGGCAGCCCTGGACGTCTGTCATTGTTTCCATCATAAAACAGCCCCCGGATTTTGTCAAATCAAACCGCAGGAGCTAGTACACTAATAACTAAATTGTTGACTAATGTCGCAGGATGCTATATAATGCCATTCATGGCTATTGTCCGCCGCCCTGTAAATGTAACAGCGTATCCCCGTTTCAAATCGCCTGCGGCAATGGGACATATGCTTTGGACCGGTATAAGAACCATTTCTGATCATTTTTAAAAGGAGAGAGTGTCAATGGCAAGTGAAAATAAAATGGGCGTCATGCCCGTCAACAAACTAATTCTTTCCATGTCCATCCCCATGATGCTGTCCATGCTGATTCAGGCTCTTTATAATGTAGTGGACAGTATGTTCGTGGCTCAAATCAGTGAAAACGCATTAACTGCCGTTTCCCTGGCTTTCCCGGCCCAGAATCTGATGATTGCTGTGGCCACAGGAACCGGGGTCGGCGTCAACGCTACCCTTTCCAGAAGTCTGGGAGAAAAAAATCACGAACGGGCCAACCGTATCGCAAACAACGCCCTTTTTCTGGCGGCCGCCAGCTACATTGCCTTTGCCCTCTTCGGGCTTTTTTTCGCCCGGCAGTATTTCCTGCTTCAGACGGACATTCCCGAAATTGTGGAATTCGGAACAGTCTATCTGCAGATCTGCACAATCTGTTCTTTCGGTCTGTTTGGGGAAATTGCCTTTGAAAAGCTGATGCAGTCCACGGGAAAAACCTTTTATTCCATGATTATCCAGGGAACCGGAGCCATTTTAAACATCATTTTTGACCCGATCCTTATTTTCGGTCTGTTTGGTTTTCCAAAACTGGGGGTAGCAGGGGCCGCTGCCGCCACAGTATTTGGCCAGATTCTTGCCATGCTTCTGGGCTTTGTCTTAAACCAGGCAAAAAACCATGAAATCACAGTAAAGCTTAAAGGATTCCTGCCGGAACCAGAAATCATAGGCCATATTTATTCCGTCGGCATTCCTTCTATCATTATGGCCTCCATCGGAAGCGTCATGACCTTCGGACTCAATAAGATCCTCATTGCCTTCTCCTCCACGGCAACCGCCGTATTCGGCGTCTATTTTAAGCTTCAGAGCTTTGTATTCATGCCGGTATTCGGCCTTAACAATGGTACGGTACCCATTATCGCCTACAACTTCGGCGCATCCAGACCGGACCGCATTGTAGAAACCCTAAAGCTTGCCATCGTCTATGCCGTTTCCATCATGCTGGCAGGCCTGGCTGTTTTTCAGCTCATTCCCGACAGGCTTTTACTGATCTTCAATGCCTCTGACCACATGCTTACAATCGGAGTTCCTGCTTTAAGGTGCATTTCCATAAGCTTCTTATTCGCAGGCTACTGCATTGTCTGCTCTTCCCTGTTTCAGGCCCTTGGCCATGGAATGTTAAGCCTTTGGGTTTCCGTACTCCGCCAGCTTGTGGTACTGCTTCCGGCGGCTTTCGTATTTTCAAAGCTCGGCGGCCTCCAAAGCGTATGGCTGGCTTTCCCCCTGGCTGAAATCTTTTCCCTTGCCTTTAGTACCTTTTTCCTTCGGTATATATACAAAAAAGAAATCCTGCCTTTAAAAAATAAGTCGGCATAACACATATAAAAATGGGGATGCCAGCCATATGTTTCGCTGATCTGTTCTCGAAACAAGGCTGGCATCCCCATTTATGTAACACGCTTCTATTTTTCTTCACACGGATAGCCCAGGCGTTTAAACACCATGTCATATCCGTCGTTTCCATAATTCAGGGACCGGTTCACACGGCTGATGGTTGCCGTGGATGCTCCTGTGCGCTCTGCAATGTCCAGGTACGTCTTTTTCTCCCGCAGCATCTTCGCCACCTCATAACGCTGCGACAGTGACAGCAGCTCATTGACCGTGCAGACGTCCTCAAAAAATGCATAGCATTCCTCTGAATTTTTTAAAGTCAGAACCGCCTCAAAAAGATGGTCGACGGCTTCTGTCCTGATTTTTTTGTTCATGTACAGCTTCCCCTTTACGAGTCATATTTCCCTTTGTTACGAATGAGCCGCACCCCCATGGGCGGGTTCACATACCATGATCATTTTAGCACATTAAAGTTTTTGCGTCCAGCCCTTTCCTCAAAAAGCAGAAATTTCTCCACTACTTTTGCGACTCCGTCCTCATTGTTGGAATCGGTGATATAATCGGCTGCTTTCCGCACCGGAAGCACGGCGTTTTCCATGGCCACTCCGAGACCTGCAAAACGTATCATGGAAAGGTCATTATATCCGTCTCCGCAGGCAATCATTTCCTCCCTGGACATCCCCAGAGTCTCCAAAAGCCGCTCCAGGCTCTGGGCCTTGTCAATTCCCTTTGGGAGAATCTCCAGAAAATGCGGCTCGGAACGGTATACACTGAAATTTTTCCCCAGAGCCGCCTTCACCCTTGGCTCCACAAGAGCCAGATAATCCCCGTCGTCCAGCATCAGAAATTTAGGCACCGTAAAATCCACATAGGAAGCCATGTCCTCCACCTCCCGCATGGGCATATGGTTAATTCTGCTTTCGATTTTGGCATAAGGGCATTCCCTGTTATTTACCACAAGATGCCCGCCCTCATAAGTAAGAATATCCACCCGGTGCTCCATGGCGAGCCCAATGATCCTGCCGTTTGACTCCACAGGAAGCTGTCTGGAAAACACCGTCTCCCCTGTTTCGCAGTTTATAATCAGCCCCCCGTTATAGGATAAAATATATCCGCCAAACCTGGAAAGTTCCAGTTCTTTTGCAAGGGGCATGACTCCCTGCGTAGGACGCCCGGAAGCCAGAACCACCTTTTTTCCGCGTCTCTGTGCTTCCATCAGGGCATCCCTGGTTCTCGGGGTAATGACTTTATCTCTGTTGGTAAGAGTCCCGTCCAAATCCAGAACTATGATCCCATACCCGCCCGGGCTTCCCGAAACACAGCCTCTTTGGGCAGGTGTCCGGCCTTCCCCGGACAACAATCTTTCTTTTTTCTTTTGCATCTTGAAAACTCCTGTCCTTTTCCTTTGGATGATTACAGCAGTCCGGAGGTACTTAAGCTGCTAGGATTCCCCAAATCCGTCATGCGGATTTTCTGACGGACCGGAAGCAGGAAAGCAGGAGAAACTGACAGCTCATCAATTCCCATTCTCAAAAATTCCTCTGTCAGGGTGATATCCGCTCCAAGCTCTCCGCAGATTCCCACCATGCACCCGGCCTCATGGCCGCATTTTGCCACATACTCAATAAGTTTTAACACCGCCGGATGATGGGAATCGTAAAACATATCCAGCTTGTCATTCTGTCTGTCAATGGCCAGGACATACTGAGTCAGGTCATTGGTGCCGATGCTGAAAAAATCCACCTCCCTGGCCAGATCCCTGCTTATGACGGCCGCCGCCGGGGTTTCAATCATGATGCCGAGAGCCACTTGTCCGAACGGCACAGACCGGGAGGCCAGTTCTTTTTTCACGTTCTCGACGATCTCCTTAATGCGTTTCACTTCCCAGAGTGAGGTAATCATGGGAAACATCACGGATATTTTTCCAAAAGCGCTGGCACGGTAAATGGCCCGAAGCTGGGTTTTAAAAACCTCCGGCCGCTCCAGGCAGATGCGGATAGCCCGAAAGCCCATGGCCGGATTCTCTTCCTTTCCCAGATCAAAATATCCGGCTGTTTTGTCGGCCCCGATATCCAGGGTCCGTATGATAACCTCCTTGCCCGCCATCATCTCCGCCACATGGCGGTAAGCCAGAAACTGCTCCTCCTCGGTGGGATACGTCTCCTTCCCCAGATACAAAAATTCACTGCGGAACAGACCGATTCCCGCCGCATTGTATTTCAGCACATCAGCCACATCCGACACGCTTCCAATGTTCCCGTAAAGCCGGATGCGGGTTCCGTCCAGAGTCACATCTTCCTCATCCTTAAGTTCCATCAGAAGACGCTCCCTGTTTTCCTCGTCCTCCTTCTTCTTTCCCATTTTTCGAAGGAAGTCCTCGTCCGGGTCTATATAAAGGGTCCCCGTTTCCCCGTCAATCACTGCGGTTTTCCCGTCCCACTCTTCCTTTACCGGTACAGAAACCAGGGCGGGTATATTCATGGTTCTGGCCAGAATGGCCGTGTGGGAGTTTAAAGAGCCCTGTTCTGTGACAAAGCCTAAAAGCATGTCCTTTTCAAGCTGTACGGTCTCGCTGGGCGCCAGGTCGTAAGCGGCCAGAATCACCGGCTCAGAAAGAACATGGCCGGACAAACTGTTTCCGGAAAGCAGCGTCAGAAGCCGGTCCGACACGTCCTTCACATCCACGGCCCTGGCTTTAAAATATTCATCTTCCATCTCAGAAAACAGACGCCGGAAGTTATCCGCCGTGACTGCCACGGCATACTCTGCATTGACCCTCTGACTGGTAATGATATTATATACCGAATCCCGGTAATCCTCGTCCGTAAGCATCATTTTGTGAACCTCAAAGACAGCCGCGTTGACCTTTCCCACCTCCTGGCATGCCTTTTCATACAGAACCTCCAGCTCGGCCTCCGCCTTTCTCAGTGCCTCCTCATAGCGGCCGATCTCCTCCCTGACATCAGACACGCCTCTTCTTACCACCTGGCTTTCCGACTTCCTGTGATACAGAATTCTTCCGATGGCAATTTTATTTAAAATTGATTTTCCCTGAATCGTTTCCACGTTTTCCCCCATCCGTACGGTTTCACCGCTCCTTCTGTCATTGTATACGCAAATACTGCCATAATCAACTATTTTCCTCCTGTTTTTCTTCCTTTGCGGACTTCTCAGTCAGAAATTCATCCACAGCCAGGAAGTCCTCCCCGGCCTTAACGGTTCCCCGGCATAAAAGCCGGACTCTTTGGGAGTCGGAGAGCTCAGGAAGCAAAACCGGAGAAGCCAGAGACGGGGCATGGGACTTTATAAAATCCAGGTTCAGGCGCATGATTGCATCTCCCCGCTTCAACTGGTCCCCTTCCTGGACCATGACCTTAAAGCCGTTTCCCTTAAGCTTTACTGTGTCGATTCCCACATGAATCAGCAGAGAAAGGCCTTCTTTCGTCGTAAGCCCCAAGGCATGTTTCGTGGGAAAAACAAAGCTTACAGTCCCGTCCGCGGGGGCGCGGACAATGGGATCGGCAGGCGTGATTATGGCTCCCTGTCCCATCATGCCGGCCGCAAAGCCCTCATCCGGCGCTTCAGAAAGCGGCGCCGCCGCCCCCGTCATGGGACTTCCAATAACCACGGTGCGGCATACCTCTCCGGCGGTTTCCTCACGCTCCGCCTCCCGTTCATATCCTGTATTTTCCTCACGGCCCGGCTCCCGCTCATGGCCGGCAGTTTCCCCGCGGTCCATATATTCCTCCAGATCCGACTTTATCACGGTCACTCCCGGTCCATAAATGATCTGCACGCCCTGGCCCTTTTTTATCACTCCGGAAGCCCCTGTGGATTTTAACAGGCTCTCGTCCACCTTCCCCGCGTCAAGAACAGTACAGCGGAGCCTGGTGGCGCAGCAGTCCACATCCGAGATATTGGAAAGACCTCCAAGGCCCTGGACAATGGCCTTTGTCCGCTCTCCGGGTGCGTCAGTTCCCGCCGCTCCCCTCTTCGGTTCGCCGCTGTTTCGCGTCTTCCCATTTTTCTCTTCCACATCCTTCCTCGTGTACAGCTTCACTTCCTGACCTTCCTCTCGTCCGGGAGTCTTAAAATCAAATTTCTTTATCAAGAATGTGAAAAGACCGTAATATACCAGAAAATACAAAAGACCCACAACCACAATCCAGACCCAGCCTGTCTTTTCATTTCCCTGAAGAATTCCAAATAAAAACAGGTCGATAAGTCCCCCGGAGAAGGTCATGCCCACGCCCACCTGAAACATATGCATAAGCATATAAGCGGCGCCCGCCATCACGCAGTGAATCACATAGAGGAGCGGTGCCACAAACAGAAAGGTAAATTCCAGCGGTTCCGTAATTCCCGTAAGCATGGAAGTCAGCGCTGCGGACAGAAGAAGCCCGGACACTGCCTTTCTCTTTTCCGGCAGCGCCGTCCGGTACATGGCAAGCGCCGCCCCGGGAAGCCCGAAAATCATCAGCGGAAATTTTCCCGACATAAACCGGGTGGCGGAAACGGCAAAACGTGAGACTTCCGGATCTGCAAGCTGGGCAAAGAAAATATTCTGCGCTCCTTCCACCATGCGGCCGCCCACCTCCATGGTCCCTCCCACAGCCGTCTGCCAGAACGGAATATAGAATACATGGTGGAGGCCAAAGGGAATCAGCGCCCGCTCCATAAGGCCATAAAACCAGGTGCCTGTATATCCGGATTTCAGCACAAAGCTTCCCACATGAGAAATCGCCGTCTGAATGGGAGGCCAGATAAAATACATAAGTATTCCCACAACCACATAAACCAGGGCGCTGATAATCGGCACAAACCGGGTGCCTCCGAAAAAAGATAATACCTGAGGCAGCTCAATCCGGTAAAACCGATTGTGGAGCCAGGCTACCCCCAGTCCCACCAGAATTCCGCCGAACACGCCCATCTGGAGTGAAGGGATTCCCACCACCAGGGCGCCTGCGCCTGCGGGAAGCGCCTCTGTGCCGCCGTGAATGGAAATCATGGCGCTTATTGCCGCATGCATGATGAAAAAAGCAATGGCCGCCGCCAGCGCCGCCACTTCCTTTTCCTTTTTCGCCATGCCGATGGCTACACCCATGGCAAAGAGAATTGGCAGGTTTGCAAAGACAATATCGCCTGCCTGACTCATAACTGTAAAAATCATGTTCGGAACGGTACCTGGTCCCATGAGTCCCATGAGCCCATAGGCGGAAAGCATGGTAGTGTTGGAAAATGAGCCCCCGATTCCCAATAAAAGTCCGGCAACCGGGAGAATTGCGATGGGCAACATAAAGGACCGCCCCACCCGCTGCAATACGCCAAAAAAGTTATTTTTCATATCCGTTACCTCATTTGCACAATGTTTTTCTCCTATCAGTATGAACATTTCCCTCCTGCTTTATCCATTTACAAAACCATTTGACATTTATGTGTTTTTTCCCCATAATGAAGGTAGTAACATATGTTCCGCACGGTGAAAAATACTGCAGCGGAGATGAAAATGTCGCTGTCGCGCCCCGCCGCAGGCGGAGAATCCTGCAGCGCAGGATTCTTTTTCATTAAGGAGGTATTAAAATGAAGTATTTAAACCAGCTTGACTATCCCACGCTCCCCTATCCCACGGATGTAAGCAACCCGGACAGCAAATTTGTACATCTTTTTATCAAGGAAGCCGGATGCGGCCTGTGCTGTCTGGCCATGATGGTTGACCAGCTCACCAGCAAATCCATTTCCTTAAAGCGTCTGATTTCCCTGTCCATAAAAAATAAGGCCAACTTAACCCCAGGCACTGACTTAAAGATTATGGGGCCCGTTGTGGCCGGACTCTATGATCTGGAATTCCAGACTACAAGCAGTATAAAAAAGGCTGTGAAACACCTGCAGAGCGGCGGCAGCGTCATCGCAAATGTGGGCGGGGACCGGGAAGGCTACACCGGCGTATTTTCCCATGGCGGCCATTATATTCTTCTCCTTTCCGCCTCGAAAGACATCGTATGCGTTTTGGATCCGTCCTTAAAGGACGATAAATTCGACGAGCCGGAGCGCCAGGGCAAAGTCCGCGTGGACGCCCCCTTTGCCTACTGCACTCCTGACCTTCTGGAAATTGAAACAGGGAACAGAAATCCGGGATTCTATCTGTTCTCCAGAAAAATCCCGCAGTAACCTTATGTTTCCCGAAATCGGATATGTGAGTCAAGACCACCGGCTTAGCCGGTGGCTTGTTCTGCCCCTATAAGGGGCTTGCTCAGTGCTTCCTTATTCCGGCTCTGTATCTGCATGGAGCATATGGATTCCTTTCCTGTATGGCTTTTAAAAAGCGGGACAGCCGTGGTTGCCATTTTTGATTATGGCAGTTGTTTCATCTGTTCTTTTGTCAGGAAATAAATTGCCTTTTGCGGAACGCGGCTGTAAGGGATTTCCAATATCTGCTGGCACATCAGGATAAATTCCGGATGCTGGAATATAACATACCGGAAAAGGAGTGAATGGCAGCGAGGCGTTGGTTCTACGATGCTATCGAATAATTCCTTGCATGCTCAAGGGCGGCTGTGCTGTAGCATTTCCCATAGTCTGATCGGAAAAAGAAATCATCCTGTGTTAAATTTTTGTGAACCAGAGCATGATATTCCCGATACCTGTCAGTAAGGGTTCCGGATAATAGAATGATACGGTCGCGGTAATCCTTGGCCTCTTTTATAGAAAGGATGCCATTCTTTAAATCGACAGTTCCAAGATAGGCATGAAGCTATACGAGCACAAAAAGTACGATATTCAGTTAAGTTCTGACAATTTTCGCAATCGCCAGTAGCATGATATTTCTAAAATAGGTATGTCAAAGCCCTGCCCATACAGACATTTTTTCTTTCCCCGTCCGGGGCGGATTTCAAATTATGAACCTTGATTATTTTGAAGTATGCAGCCTTTTTTCAAATGTATAAAAAGCTATGAAAAGAGTGATTATTTCTGCAATAATTTGTGTCCATAAAAGTCCAAGCGAACCAAACACAAAATTCATAATATACATAATCGGTATGTAAAAAACACACTGACGCAGCGCTGCCAGAAGAAGCGTATTTTTCCCGTCCCCCATTGCCTGCAAAGTATATGTTATGTGAAAATTCATAAAAGCAAAGGGTGCTGCCAGACATCGAAATCGAAGGAATGTAATGCCGAACGCAACCGTTTTTAATGTATCGGCTGCACTCCCGGATGATGTACTGATAAAAATACGAATAATATTATCCGAAAAGGTTTCATAAAAAAGGATACTTATTGCCGATACAATAAGTCCTGCTATCCTGGCCCTGCTAATAACAGATCGCATACGCTTCGTATTTCCTGACGAATAATTGTACGCTACCAATGGCATCATTCCCTGGCACAGTCCAATTCCTGTATTGAGTGGAATTCGCTCTGCTTTCAGAACAATTCCCAATGCCGCTAATTGATAATCTCCATATCCAGCCATTAGCGCATTCAAAAATAGATTTGCAATATCATAAAATAAAACAGTCAATGCGGAAGGCAAACCGACAGAAAGAACCAGTTTTTGATTTTGCGTTTCCGGCAGCCCCGTTCTAAGTGAAATACAAAGGCTGGTTTTTCCTCGCATACAAAACAATGTTATCAAAAAATAGAGCGTAGCAATCAAATTAGAAAGCATAGTCGCTAACGCCGCGCCCGTCACCTCCTGACCGGCGGGCAGAATAACAAACATAAACAGTGGGTCTAAGATAATATTCAATACTGCTCCCATGCTCAATCCAAAACTTGCCTGTTTTGCAAAGCCAACACTCCGCAGCAAATGTGCCATAGTTGCAGATAATACAGTTGGCGTTGTTCCCAGTACAACAACGAGAAGCATATATTCCCGCGCATAGGTAATCGTATCTGAAGATGCGCCCAATAATTGCAAAAGCGGATTGAGAAAAACAAATCCTATCAATGAAAAAACAATGGATACTGCAATCGCTGAATAGAAACTAAAAGCACAGACTTTTTTTGCCTGTTCTTCCTGTTTTGAACCTAACAACCGTGAAATCAGGCTCCCGCCTCCAACGCCAAAAAGATTGGCAAGTGCCGCCGTCATGGAAAACACAGGGTAAACTAATGATACTGCCGCGATCATATAAGAATTTCCTGTACGTCCAACAAAATATGCGTCTGCAAGATTGTAAATCAGCGTAATGAGCTGACTGATAATGGTGGGGATTGCCAGCGAAGCAAGCGCTTTGTTGACTGGCATTTTTTCAAAAAGTTCCTGATTTCCCCCATTTGTACTTTGTGTTACCATAGCATTTACTCCTCGTTGTATCTGTAATATGAGTATAAAATACACCCTAAACCTTGTTGAGAGTCAAGGCTTAGGGTGCATTTCCTGAAAGTTATTACAGACCAAGGGATTCTCCTACAAGAACAACTGTAATTCTTCCGGGAATCCTGTTTCTGTGCATTTCTACAATTTGCGAACACATACTTTCTGTTGTATAACAGTCACAGCATTTACCGGTCTTTGTGTATGGAAGATTCAAAGATTGGTGTATGCCATTTCGAGGTGCTGCATAAGTCCTGGCGCGTTTTTTTGCTTCGTCAGTGGTACGGCAAACCTTATTTATACCAATAATCAAAATAACCTTTCGAGGGCCAAAGGCAATCGCTGAAATGCGGTTTCCTGTTGCGTCTATATTTATCATAACGCCATCTTCGCTTATTGCGTTTACGCTTGACAGATAAATGTCGCATAATAAAGATTCCCGCATAATAGAGAAACGTTCTTCCTCTGTCTCGGCTTTATCACGGTCAATCGTATGGTAATGCTCTTTTTTCAAGCGTTCTTTGATTCCAATTTGATCCAGCGTCATAGACCCGCCCCATGATATGGTTAAACCGCATGGTATAAGTGCCAAAACCTGATTAACTGCTTCAGGCGTCGTTTCACAGAGAAAGACTTCATAATTCCGCCGGTTTAGCGCAGCCGCGATTTTGGGGGCCGATTTCCTGTATTTTTCCTGAAAGGTGTCTGCATTATCCATCTATTTCATCCCTTTTTCTTTTCAGGATAAGCCTTAAACCTTGTTGGGAGTCAAGATGGTATTTCAGAAACGGCTAACAGGAAGCCATACTTCCCGATAACGAGTGTAATTTTCACGTTTATTCAGGGAAAGAAAAGTTCTGGAAACAGGATTTCCGGCAACCGCAATATTATGCTTTTTCACATATTCCATAAGTGGATTTAAGCACGATAATGGCTGAAATCCATCCCCCTGTTCTAAAACAATTGTATAGAGTGCGCGGCTTGCAGGATGATACGAAGCCCACTGTAAATCCAATTCAAGTGCCGAAACATAATTTTCAAAAACGCCCAATGCTGCCGTAATCTGTTCTTTTCCCGAAAGCAGCTGTTCCCAGTCATTACTTTGCGAAATAAACACCATAGGGGAATTTGCTATCCATTGCTGAAATGTTTTCTCCTGTTCTGCATGTAAAAGGAATACCGCATCGGACATAAACGGAAATCGAAACATAGCAGGCTGTTCACATACTGTAATATTCCAGAGGTTTCTTTCCGCTTTTGCAGACAAATCCCTTAACTCTCGAATATTTTGTAAAATCATTTGCTTCTTCCATATTTCGTGTTCCAATTCATGCTCCCGAATTCCGTATTGTCCAATAACTTCTTTTATATCGTCTGCATTGATAAGGCCAGCTATTTCTTTACTGCTGAACCCGGCATAATGATACCCTCTGGCTCTTATCAACGCTGTGAAATCAAAATGTTCGTATGTACGATAAGCGCCACTGTTCGTATCCCGCTGTGGATTTAATATCCCTATTCTTTCATAAAGCCGCAATCCCTCTGTGGACATTCCTAACAGTTTTGCTATTTTTCCAATCTGAAAAGTCAAGAAAACTGTCGAGTAGACTTTGTCTCGACTTTTCACTTCCTTTCATCATATATTTTTTTGCGATGAGAGGTTCAAGTCTCAAAAGCCCCTCACAGAACCGCACGTGCTCTAATTAAAGCATACGGCTCTTCAATAAGCCATTCGCCTAATAAGCACTTTTCAGATATATCCTCGGATACTCCAATAGATGTATCTTCAAGATATTACTATATTTTCTCCATGTCAGCCAGTAAGTCTGGTCTCTGCGTCTCTTGCTTCTATAATCTATTTCTTTACTCAAATTAATGTACGTATACCCATCTTTTTCAAGTGAAAAATGTTCTGTATACGAAGAACCATTATACTTTAAAACATCCATAAAAGTATTATCATATCCATATACAATTTGGCTATTAGTCGAAATTCCTTTTATCAATGATTTATTTTTTTCTAGCCATTTCATTGTTTCATTTATAGTTTCATAGCTTTCACCGGAATATAATAAAATATTATTTTTGTAAATACAAATTAAAATCCCTGCTTCTATAAACATTTTCAATATTTTTTACTTGAGCATAAAATTGTTTAGGATGAATAGTTGCACTTCTTGGCATGTCTGATTCTGCACAAAATTTACATCCCCGTCCACATCCCCTTGAAATTTCTATAGACGGCTGATATTTGATATTCTCATATAGTAAAGAATAATCTAATTCTTCAAAAATTGTTTGTGGCTTATTAACATAAACTACATTATCCCCCCCCTTATAGCAGACTCAATAATGTAATTGCCATCTCCACTAAGTACAACATCTATTTGGGGGATTTTTTGCTTCAGCCAATTACCATCTCTTCCAACAACCCATTTTCCCCCAGCTATTATTTTAGCATTATATTCATTTTTTAAAATATTACATACTAACAATAACTCTATATTTTTTACTCAAAATTGTTGCTAAACCAAGCAAACTATAACTCGCATAACCCTACATTTTTCTACATATTACCATAAAATCTAATCATATTCTATAAAAACTACAAATTTCGCAAACTATCACGGAAACTCCCGACTTTTTGCATGATAGTATAATTTTGCCCCAATCGCCACCTTTTCAGCGGCATCTAAAAACACGAAAAAATCGGGTTCACCAGTCATTCCAGTGAACCCCACCAAGCCTTAAAACCCTTGATTTTAAGCCATTCTTCAATACTTTC
>CAJUIP010000013.1 GCA_910586315.1 uncultured Lachnospiraceae bacterium
AGAGCATCTGCCTTACAAGCAGAGGGTCATAGGTTCGAGCCCTATAGGCCCCATGGATAAAAAATATCAAACGTATTGTAGCATTTGCCGGTGTGGCGGAATAGGCAGACGCAAGGGACTTAAAATCCCTCGGGGGCAACCCCGTACCGGTTCAAGTCCGGTCACCGGCACTTAAAAAGTCTTGAGAGATCAAGGCTTTTTTTGTTTGCTTCATAGAAAAGATCTTGACTTCACAGGAAAGCTCTTGTTGTGTTAATTCATAAAAGTAAGATGGAAGAAAGCCTTTTCCACGAAACAAAAAGCACTTCGTGTTTAAGATCGCACTGCGGCGGAAAGGGAGATGCAGGATTCTTTTTCCTATAAATGAGGTTGCGAAAAGAGACAAGAACCGATAAAATAGAGATAAGTATTTAATCGGGAAGGAGAGGAAAAATGAGCAGGATGGTTTTAGTAAATGGAAAGATTTACGTAGACCGCGGCGTGTTTGCAGAGGCAGTGTATGCAGAAAATGACAGGATCCGTGCCGTTGGGAAAAACCAGGAGATTTTGGAAACGGCAGGGGAAGCCGAGATCATTGATTTGCAGGGAAAAACAGTGATTCCCGGCCTTAACGACAGCCACATGCATCTTTTGAATGTGGGAATGGGATTTGCCCAGGCAAAGATCGCCGGGGTGGCTTCCGTGACCGAGTTAATTGACTGTGTGCGGGGATTTATAAAAGAGCATCCGGAGGAGGCGAAGAATGGAATTCTGAGCAAAGGATGGAACCAGGATTTGTTTACGGACGAGAGACGAATGCCGACCCGCTATGATCTGGACCAGATTTCAACGGAAATCCCGATTGTGCTGAAGCGCGTCTGCGGTCATGTGGCCTCCGCCAACAGCAGGGTGATTGAGCTTCTGGGGCTGGATGAGACGATGGTTCATGTGGACGGCGGAACCATTGAAACGGATGAAAACGGCAGACCCAATGGAATCTTCACAGAAAATGCCGTTGAACTTGCGGCAGATCTGATTCCTAAATATACGCTGGAAGATAATAAACGGTTATTTCTCCGGGCGGCGGACTATGCGCTGGCCCATGGAGTTACCAGTGTGCAGTCCAACGACGTTGGGAACGGGCAGCTCCCTATGGAGGATGTTTTCCGGCTGCTCCATGAAGTTTACGACGCCGGCCTTTGTAAGCTCCGCTACCGTCACCAGGTCTGTGTCCATTCGGTGGAGGAATTTAAAAATTATGTGGAGAGCGGAGAATTTAAAACAGGCGTTTATGAGAATCCTAAAATGCTGGCTCTGGGGCCGGTAAAGCTTTTTAAGGACGGCTCTCTGGGCGGAAGAACGGCAGCCATGCGAAAGGGATATCTGGACGATCCGGAAAATTATGGCGTGGAGGCCAGAAGCAACGAAGAAATGGAGGTTATCTGCCGGATGGCGGACAAGGCAGGAATTCAGGTGGTGACTCATGTGATTGGAGATAAGGCCATAGAGGACGTGCTTGGAAATTATGAGCATGTCCTTCGTGACGGAAAAAACCCGCTGCGCCATGCCCTGATTCATTGTCAGATTACCGACAGGCCCTTGTTGGAGCGGATTGCGAAAAATGATGTTCTGGTGGCTTATCAGCCCATTTTCCTGGACTATGACATGCATGTGGTAACCAGCCGGTGCGGGGAGGCTCTTTCTTCTACCTCCTATGCCTTTAAGACTGCGAAGGAGCTGGGAATCCATGTTTCCTATGGAACGGATTCTCCGGTGGAAGACTTAAATCCCTTCCCGAATTTGTATTCTGCCATTACAAGGAAGGACAAAAACGGATACCCGGAAAGGGGATTTTATCCCGAGGAGTGCGTGGATGTTTCTGATGCCATTGACGCTTACACGGCGGGCTCGGCCTACAATGAGTTTAGTGAAGACTTTAAAGGGCGCATCAAACCGGGATATCTGGCGGACATGGTTGTCCTTGACCGGGATATTTTTACCTGCGATCCCATGGAAATCCGGAATATTTTGCCAGAGATGACCATTGTGGGCGGGAACGTCGTTTATAAGAGACAGAGATAACCGTTCAGACAGGTCTGCGCGGTTCTCCGCGCTGACCGTACGAAGACGCAGCGGCCGTGGGCATATGGCCCTTTACATTCTATTGCGGTTGGCCCCTGATAAGCGTCATTGGCGCCTGGGACCGCGAAGGGGTTCTAAACGGCCGTATGCGGCAACAAGGATTGGAGGAAACCTGTATGAGACGAAAGGACAGAGAGCTTACGGACATGGCGGAAATTTTTGAGATTGTAAAACGGGAAACTGTCTGTACCGTGGCTTTTTGCGAGGAACCGTTTCCGTATCTGATTCCGTTAAATTATGGAGCCAGAATGGAAGAGGGAAAGCTGGCGCTTTATTTCCATGGGGCGGCCCAGGGGACAAAGCTTGAATTGTTAAAAAAGAACCCCCGCGTTTCTTTCTCGATATTTGGTGAAAATAAAATAAAACTTGTCAGGGAACATGCCTGTAAGTCCAGCACCAGTTTTGAGAGCGTATGTGGAAGCGGAACCGCAGAGATTATCATAGAACCGGAGAAAAAGCGGGAAGGCCTGACGGTGATCATGAATCATATTGGCGCTCCGGAAGGCATTTCTTATGATGAAGCCGGATTTTCGGAGCAGGAGACGCAGGCTGTAACGGTTTGGAAAATTACGGCGGAGTCGGTGACTGGAAAACGCCATTCGTAATAATGAAAAACAGTAACCGCTGAACGGTTACGAAAAATATAAAAAGAGAGAGGTATGGATATGGGAACAGATTTCAGAGCTGCAATTTCAGAGATTTTGGAGCAGAGAACAGGGGAGTATACGAAAATCAGCGATACCATTTGGGAGTACGCGGAGCCCAGGTTTCAGGAACGGGATTCTTCCAGAATCCAGCAGGAATATTTAATGTCCCGGGGATTCTCCATCAAAGTTGGTCTGGCCGGGGAAGATACGGCGTTTATTGCCGAGTACGGGAGCGGGAAGCCGGTGCTGGCGTTTCTGGGAGAGTTTGATGCCTTATCCAGTCTTCAGCAGGAGGCGGACCAGGTGACGCGCTGCCCGATTGAAGGGAAGGACAATGGACATGGCTGCGGCCATCATCTTCTCGGTACAGCGTCGCTGGCGGCCGCAGAAGCTTTAAAGATTTATATGGAAGAAAACCGCCTTTCCGGCACAATCCGGTACTATGGCTGCCCTGCGGAGGAGAATGCAGGAGGAAAGGCCTACCTGGTGCGGGACGGGTACTTCGACGATTGTGATATTGCCCTTACCTGGCATCCCTATACCATGAACAAGGTCATGAAGGGAGGGTTCCATCTGGCTAATTTCCGGGTATTCTTTACCTTCCATGGAATTTCTTCCCATGCGGCGGGAGCGCCGGAGCTTGGAAGGTCTGCCCTTGACGCGGTGGAGATCATGGACATTGGCGTCAACTATATGAGAGAGCACATGATTGATGCGGCCAGAGTCCACGGGGCGATTACAAATTCCGGGGGAATCGCTCCCAATGTCATTCCGTCAGAGGCACAGATTCTGTATGCGATCCGTGCGCCGAAGGTCACGCAGGTGCAGAAGCTGTTTGAGAGAATGTGCGATATTGCAAAGGGCGCGGCGTTAATTACTGGAACTACGGTGGAGATTAAACAGGTGGCCGCCTATTCGAATCTGGTTGACAATGAAACGCTTGATAATTTGATTCAGGAAAATTTAGAGCATGTTATTCCGGTGGGCTTTACAGAGGAAGAGCTCGCTTATGCGAAAAAATTCCAGCAGGTCATCACAGACCTTGATAAAGAAGGATTGAAAGCTACAGCCGCAAATATCGGAGGCAAGGAGAGGAGAAAGGAACTTCTGGAGACGCCTCTCTGGGATTTCATCGTGGATAAGAATTCTGCCTACGGCGGAGGCGGCTCGACGGATGTGGGCGATGTGAGCTGGGTAGTTCCGGTGGGACATGTCTATACGAACTGCTATGCGGCGGGAACCGCGCTCCATTCCTGGCAGGCTGTGGCACAGGGAAAGGCTTCCGCGGCCCATAAGGGCATGATGGCGGCCGCCAGGGTTCTGGCTTATACAGGGGCGGAGCTTTTGATGAAGCCGGAGCTGGTGGAACAGGCGAAGGCAGACTGGAAGGAAGAGCTGGATGGAGAGGTGTACCCCAATCCGCTTCCGAAGGATTTAAAGCCGTCTATCTGGTAAGAGAAAAAGGGAATCGTGCAAACGGTATCTGAATTATTACAGAAAAAGGAATGTCATGATAAGGGCATGGGATGGTTACAAAGGAGTTATATATGGAAAGAGACTTTAGAACAGCGATCAACGACCTGATCGAACAAAGAAAACAGACATATACGGATATGAGCGACGAAATCTGGGAATACGCAGAACCCAGATTTCAGGAATGGAGTTCCTCCAGAATCCAGCAGGAGTACTTAAAGTCCAGAGGATTTTCAATACGCTTTGACCTGGCGGGAGAGGCGACGGCTTTTATTGCGGAATATGGAAGCGGAAAGCCGGTACTGGCGTTTCTTGGAGAGTTTGACGCGTTATCCAGCCTTCAGCAGGAGGCGGACCAGACGACGCGCTGTCCGATTGAGGGGAAGGCCAACGGGCATGGCTGCGGCCATCATCTTCTTGGTACGGCCTCTCTGGCCGCGGCGGATGCTTTGAAATCTTATATGGAAGAGAATCATTGCTCCGGCACGATCCGCTATTACGGGTGCCCGGCAGAGGAAAATGCCGGAGGAAAGGCCTATCTGGTCCGGGACGGATTTTTTGACGACTGCGACGCGGCCATCACCTGGCATCCCGACACCACCAATAAAACCATGTCCGACGATAAATTCCTGGCCAATTTCCGGGTGTTTTTTACCTTCCATGGAATTTCTTCCCATGCGGCGGGAGCGCCGGAGCTGGGACGGTCCGCCCTGGATGCGGTGGAAATCATGGATATCGGCGTCAATTATATGAGAGAGCATATGATGGATGAGGCCAGAGTTCACGGAGCCATCACCAACACCGGGGGAATCGCCCCCAATGTGATTCCGTCGGAAGCCCAGATTCTTTACGCGATCCGTGCGCCGAAGGTCACGCAGGTGAAAAAGCTGTATGAGAGAATGTGCGACATTGCAAAGGGCGCGGCCCTGATTACCGGAACTACGGTGGAGATTAAGCAGGTGGCGGCCTATTCCAATGTGATCGGAAATCCTGCGCTGGAGAGCGTCATGGACGAAAATCTAAGGCATTTTGTTCCTATTGGCTATACAGAGGAAGAGCTTGCTTATGCGGCGAAGTTTAAGGAGGCGGTTACGGAGCTGGATAAAGAAGGCCTTAAAGACATGATTAACGCTCTGGCGGATAAGGACAAAAAGAAAGAAATCATGGAGATGCCGCTTCTGGATTTTGTTCTGGACAAAAAGTTCACCTTTGGCGGCGGCGGTTCCACGGATGTGGGCGATGTGAGCTGGGTGGTTCCCACCGCGCAGGTGAATGTGAATTGTTATGCGGCAGGAACGGCCCTGCATTCCTGGCAGGCCGTGGCGCAGGGAAAGGCATCTGTGGCCCATAAGGGCATGCTTGCAGCGGCCAAGGTCATGGCCTGTACGGGCGCAGAGCTTCTGGAAAAGCCAGAACTTTTGGTGCAGGCGAAAAAAGACTGGGAAGAGGCGCTGGACGGCGAAACGTATCCCAATCCTCTTCCGGCGGATGTAGTTCCGGCCATATGGTGATGAAAATTGTAAAGAGCCCAGCTCTGAATTCTTACAGAACTGAGCTGCTGCCGTCGCTGCTGTTGCTTGCAGGAATTTTGTGAATGTATCAGCATTTGTCCGCTTAAAATTGTCTGTGACTAGGAGGATGAGGCTGTTGCGAAATAGGAAATTTTATCAAAATATAGTATACTGTTCTTGAACAGGGCCTATATCTTGTTTGAAAAGCTTATTTTGCGACAGCCTCATCTTTGTTTATGCCGTATTGCAGCCTTCCTCTTAACTGTTTAGAACGCGCCATAGGGTTGTACGGCTGATCCCAAGCCGTTTTGCGGCAGAGGTTTGGTTGCCCCCGCATTCTTCCAGCACAAGCTTCATGATCTCTCTGTTCATTTCTTCCAGGGTCCTGTTTAAATCGAAACGCCCTGGCGCCTGAAGTTCTCCCTGTATATGGACTACGGGAGACGTATTCTCCAGTTTCAAAACTCTTTGAACTGTTTCCAGAGAGATAATTGGTGTTGGCGTGAGGGTGGCAAGCTCCTGAAGAACGCGCTTCATTTGGGAGTAGTTGTGAGGCCATGGGAAGGCCTGCATGAGCTGCACTGCATCTGGCTCCATGCCCAGAACCTCGTGGGCCTGGGACACGTTTAACTGGTTCAGGTACAGAGAGATCATGGCAGGGATGTGCTTTACCTGTTCTCTCAGGGGCGGCAGATAAAGCTTTAAGCAGCAGAGTGTGTCAAGGAACTCGGACGCGGCATCAGGGAGCCGGACATCGTTTGTACAGACACAGGAGAAGATGACACGATTTCTGCGGCATACTTCCATTCCAGTGAGCGTTGCCAAAAGAAAACGCCTCTGCTCCAGGGACAAGTCGGACAGGTGAGAGATAAACAGCGTGTTCTCCGACTGAGCAAAAGGAGAGCTGTGGCTGCTTTGCAAAAACTCCCAGGTTTTGTCATTTAAGAGAGCGCAGTTGATGGACACCATGGGATGATGATGGATGGGGCCTCTGGTATAGAGAATGGCAGCTACCTGTTCCTTGCCGACCCCTTCTTCTCCTAAGAGCATGATAGGCTGCTGGGACAGATTCAGGCGCCCGATGTCCTTTTCCAGGGTGGCAACGGTTCCGGTGATGCTGTAAAAAGCATCATAAAAAGACTGCAGCGCCTCCTGGCAGGTGTAGTAGCTGATTCCGCAGCGGCTTGAGGAGAGGGGAGCTTTATTTCTGGAAATATAAAAGGTTGTGTAAGGATTATCATCGACGGAGAAGCGTTGGGCTTTGACCGTGTAGAGAGTACCTCCCAGAGATTTTACGATACGGCTGGGAGCTTCGGCGCTGCAGTTGTCGATTTCATTTACCAGCATATCCAGAACGGCTGCAGAATTTTCGCTGTCCATGGTAGAGAAATAAAGCTGTTTGTTTTGATCGAAAACCACGGTTTCTGTGGACTGGGCGCCGATGACTTCCCGGAGAAAATGATTTTCTGCCTGAAGCTGGCGGAGATTGCTGCACAGGGCCAAAGCGTCATCAAAGGCGTTGGAAATGCTTTCTGCCCCTGAAGTGATAAGAATAGCGTTGAGTCCCATCTCTTTTGCGGTAGTTGTGGCGACCATGTCACAGAGGATGGCCTGATAGCCCTCTTTTGATACGCGGTTTAAAATATCTTGCACTTCACTGCTGTCGTGGATGGTAAACGGGTGCAGCGGAATAGACAAAAGGTCTGCCAAAACATCAGCGTTATCTGTAATGTTGGAAAAGCCCACAATGGCATGCTTGGAGGAAAAGTTTTCGGCCAGATGGAGCGCCCGGAGAATGTCGTATTCCGAAATGGGAATATCAATGACAGGAAGGGAAACCTTTTCCCGGAGCATTTGCGCGGTCCCACCGCGGGAGATAATTACATCGTAATCGGCATGGAAATTGTTCTGTGCCATTTCCACACCCTTTTGAAGGTCGCCGACCACCACATCAAGTTCAATCTGCGGATATGAGGCGGCAGCCACCTTTGCCATCAGAGAGCGCATCCCGGCATAAGGGGCTACGCCTAAAATTCGAATCTTTCTCATCTGAAAATCCTCCCGATTGTTTCAATTAAGAACATTATAAAATCTGGAATAGGAAAAGTCCAGAGAAATCCGCTTGAATGTACATGCTTTATCAAAACCAAGTGGGAAATACCAGACAAAACTAAAATATAAAGTAGAATATTGAGCAAATATAATGAGAAAAAATGATTCAAAAATGAACGTTTTTTGCGTGAAATGAAAAAATATGAAAAAATCAACAAAACGTTTCAAAAATAAACAAGATTATCAGCAAAATACATAGAAAAAGCCCCACTGGCTTGGTAAAATAGTAACAGTTCAACCCCGTATCTTCTTGCCTGCGTACCGCAGATAAGAAGATGCGGCATCTGCCTTATGAAAATTTCGGATAAAAGCACTTATGAAAACAAGTTTTCAGCGAATTTTCACCCAGAATCTTCGCAAGGCTGAACTGTTACGCAAAACAGGACAAAAATAGAAACGGGACAGACAGGGAATTGTAAAAGCACCAATCAGGAGATTCAAAATTGAACACATGGCAGGAAAGTGAAAAATATGGTTAAATTGTTGATTATTGCAGATGATTTTACCGGTGCATTGGACACCGGAGTTCAGTTTGCAGTCAGCGGCGCGGCCACACTGGTGGAAACGGAGCGTGACATTGATTACTGCGCCGTGGAGCAGAGCATTGAGGTTCTGGTCATGGATGCGGAGACGCGGCATCTGGATGCAAAGGAAGCTTACCGGATCGTAGCCAGGGCTGTGGCTGACGCAAGACGTGCGGGAATCCCATACATATATAAAAAAACGGATTCAGCGCTGCGCGGTAATATCGGCGCAGAGCTGAAAGCTCTGTATGATATATCGGAAGAAAAGCGGGTTCATTTTATTCCGGCTCTTCCAAAAATGAACCGAATCACGAAAAATGGAATTCACTACATTGAAGGGGTTCCGGTCGGGGAAAGTATTTTTGGCAGGGATCCCTTTGAGCCCGTTTTGGCTTCTTCCGTCAAAGAAATTATCGGAAGGCAATCCGAAGCTCCTGTCTGCCTGATGAAAAGCAGCGATACGGGAGGAAATGATAACAGAGGCATATTGGTGTATGACACGGAAACCGACGCGGAAATGACAGAAATAGCAAAAAGGCTTTTTGCACAGAATGAACTGGGGTATTGCGCCGGATGCGCTGGCTTTGCATCGGTCCTGCCGGAGCTCTTAGGCCTTAAGGGAATGCCTGGCAGTCTTCCAAAATTATCTCCAAAGCTTTTTGTGGCCTGCGGAAGTATGAATCCCATTACGGTATCCCAGCTTGACCATGCGGAGAGAAGCGGTGTGCCGAGAATCCGGTTGAATGTCGAACAGAAGCTCTCCAAAGATTGGCCGGAGAGCGGGGAGGCGGATTCCTGCGCCAGGAACTGGAAACGGCTCTGTATGAACAGGGGTGTCTGCATTCTGGATTCCAATGATGAGGAAGGGGATGACAGGACAAGCCGGTATATGAAAGAGAAGGGAATTAATCTCGAACAGGCCAGAAAAAGCATTGCTTCCAACATCGGAAGTATGGTAAAGCGGCTTTTGGATGACGGACTGGAGGCGACGTTACTGATTACAGGGGGCGATACGCTGAAAGGCTTTCTGGAAAAGGTTGGTATTTCCAGGCTGCAGCCTGTCTGTGAGGTGACACCGGGAACGGTTATCAGTGAATTCCGATATCAGGACAGAATTTACCATGTGATTTCAAAATCCGGCGGATTTGGGAAGGAAAGTTTGATCGGAGACCTTCTGAAACGGATGACGCAGGAGAAAGAAACGATATAAAGAGAAGGAGGAAAATGGATGTTAAAGCAGTATGGTTTGAAACTGCCCCATGCCGTGTACGGTGGTGAGAATGCCATTGATCATATCACCAGTATCATAAAAGAGCATGGGTATCAGCATGTGGCAATGTTTACAGATAAGAGTATCCAGGGGCTGGGTTTGTTTGATATTCCAAGAAAGGCGGTTGAGGCGGCAGGTGTCTCTTATGATGTTTTCAATGAATTGCCGCCCGAGCCTGCATACATGCAGGTGCAGAGCGTTATTGACCAGTTCAAAAGCTGTAACGCTGATTTTATTATTGCCTGCGGAGGCGGTTCCGTTATGGATGCTGCAAAGCTTGCCAGCATTCTGATTACGGATGAATACGGAGTAAAGGAGCTTTTAGACAGGCCGGGCATGGCGAAAAAATGTGTTCCGGTTCTTCTGATCCCTACCACGGCAGGAACAGGAGCCGAGGTAACTCCGAACGCCATTGTCGCTGTGCCGGAGAAGGAACTGAAAGTTGGAATTGTGAATGACGGCATGATTGCCGATTATGTGATTCTGGATGCCAGAATGATCAAAAATCTTCCGAGAAGCATCGCGGCAGCTACAGGCGTGGATGCCCTGGCACATGCCATTGAGTGCTATACAAGCAACAAAGCGAATCCCTTCAGCGATACGTTTGCTCTGGAAGCACTGGATTTGATCCTGGAAAATATTGAAGAGGCATGCGATAATCCGGAGGCGCTGGAGGCAAAAAATAAGATGCAGATTGCGGCCTTTTACGCAGGGATTGCCATCACAGCATCCGGAACCACAGCGGTACATGCATTAAGCTATCCTCTGGGCGGGAAATACCACATTGCCCATGGAGTTTCCAATGCGATTCTTCTGGCGCCGGTGATGCGGTTTAACGAGCCGGCCTGCAGAGATAAATTTGCAGAGGCCTATGACAGGTGCTGCCATGAAACAAAACGGTGTGCTGCGACGGAAGAAAAGAGCGCATGGCTCATAAAAAGGCTGGAGGAAATTGTAAAGCATTTAGATATCCCTGCAAGCTTAAAGGAATTTCATGTTCCGGAAGAGGACTTGGAAGGGCTGGTGGAGGCAGGAATGCAGGTGACCAGGCTTCTTGTCAACAATATGCGGGAGGTAACCCCGGAAGATGCGAGAAGGATTTATGAGGAGATCATGTGAGAAAGGAGCATTTTATGAAAAGGATAGAAATCAGGGGAATTATCCCGCCGATCATTACCCCGATGAATGGGGATGAATCCGTCAATGTAGCAGAGCTGAGAAATCAGGTAAACCGTATGATTGAGGGCGGTGTTCACGGATTGTTCCCCTTTGGGACGAACGGAGAGGGATATATTTTGAACGGAAAAGAAAAGCAGCTTGTCCTTGAAACGGTGATTGAGGAGGCTAACGGGCGTGTTCCGATCTATGCGGGTACGGGCTGCATTTCCACAAAAGAAACCATTGAGCAGTGCAAAATGGCCGAGACGGCAGGCGCCGATATCCTGAGCATCATCACACCAAGCTTTGCGGCAGCCAGCCAGAATGAGCTTTATGAACATTACAAGGCGATCGCAGCTTCTGTGGACATGCCGATTGTACTCTATAATATACCGGCAAGAACCGGAAATGCACTGGCTCCGGCAACGGTTGGAAAGCTTGCAGAGATCGAGAATATTGTGGGCGCAAAGGATTCCTCCGGAAATTTTACAAATATTTTAAGCTACCTTGAGGCAGGAAAAAAGGCAGATCCGGATTTTGCCATGTTGTCCGGAAATGACCAGCTGATTGTCTGGACACTGCTTGCGGGCGGCGCAGGCGGAATTGCCGGATGTGCGAATGTGTACCCCCACACAATGGCGTCGATTTATGACTTGTTTATGGAAGGTAACATCGAAGAGGCGAAAAAGGCCAACGCCAGTATTGCATCCTTCCGGGCATGCTTCAAGTATGGAAATCCCAACACCATTGTAAAAACAGCCGTGGCACTTTTAGGATATCCGGTGGGAAAATGCCGGGCCCCGTTTCATCAGGTTCCGGAAGAAGGAATTGAGGCGCTTAAGAAGGTGCTTAAAGAAAATGCTGACAGGGGAATGTGCTGATGGGGAGGAAAATGAGATGAACAAACCGATTGTGGGAATTTCCATGGGGGATCCGTTTGGAAACGGACCGGAAATTACTGTGAAGGTTCTGGCAGATGCCGATGTTTACGAGAGGTGTAACCCTCTGGTTGTAGGAGATCTGTCATGCATGGAATATGCGGTGAGGGCAGCAAAGAAGGTTTCCGGCATCGATTTAAAACTTCACAGGGTAGAGAACGTATCGGATGCGAAGTTTGAATTTGGATACATCGATGTATATGACCTTGGGATCGTAAAAAAAGAGGATATTCCGGGGGATCCCGAACATCCGGCTCCGTTTGGACTTGGGGCCACGAAGCTTGGCGGTGAGGCCGGATTTCAATATGTGAAGAAAGTAATCGAGCTGG
This sequence comes from uncultured Lachnospiraceae bacterium, assembly GCA_910586315.1. GTDB lineage: Bacteria > Bacillota > Clostridia > Lachnospirales > Lachnospiraceae > CANRXD01. The sequence goes on from CAJUIP010000013.1 coordinate 12,084, forward strand.
CGATGGCAGGCGAGGTGGATGCCACAGTCACCAACGCATTCAGCAAGGAGGCCATCAACATGGCAGGACATCACTACAGCGGGCACACAGAGGTGTATGCAGATTACACAAAGACAAAAAAATACTGTATGATGCTGGCCCATGAGGACCTGCGCGTGGCCCACGTTTCTACCCATGTTTCCCTGAAAACCGCATGCGACAGAGTGAAAAAGGAACGTGTTTTGGATGTGATCCGTATGGCGAATGAGGCCTGCAGATCCCAGGGCATCCGGCAGCCGAAGATTGCAGTTGCGGGACTTAATCCTCATTGCGGTGAGAACGGGATGTTCGGAACGGAAGAAATTGAGGAGATCCAGCCGGCGATCGATGCAGCCCTGGCAGAGGGAATCCTGATTCCCGATGGAAAGCCCACGCCGCCGGATACGGTATTTTCGAAAGCGGCAGGCGGATGGTATGACATTGTTGTAGTCATGTATCACGACCAGGGACATATTCCGCTTAAAGTGAAAGGATTTGTCTATAATAAAGAAGAAGGACATTGGGATGCAGTGGCAGGAATCAATGTGACTCTGGGGCTTCCCATCATTCGTGCATCTGTAGACCATGGTACCGGTTATGGACATGCCGGCGACGGACATGCAAATGAATTAAGCCTTGCGAATGCCGTTGATTTTGCAATTACATCAGCGCGGTACCGGAAGGGGAACCAGTAAGAACAGGAGTACATGTATCATGAAATTTGTGATGACACAGGCAATCTGTCCGGAAGGGATGGAAAGGCTGAAAAAAGAGACGGATGGAAACGTAGAAATATATGTGGCAGATCATCAGGATCCGAATTATTATCTGGATGAGATGAAGGAAGCGGATGCCCTGATTGTCCGTATTGCCAAATGTGACAGTCATGTCATGGAAAACAGCCCGAACCTGAAGGTGCTCGGAAGGACAGGCGTTGGATATGACAGCGTAGACGTGAAGAAGGCAACAGAGCTTGGAATTCCGGTAGTGATTACGCCAGGAGCTAACAATCGCAGTGTGGCGGAGCATGCAGTTGCCATGATGTTTGCACTGGCGAAGAACCTGTATGAGGGCCAGACAGAGATGGCAAAAGGCAACTGGGAAATCCGGGGCGCGAAAAAAGCCTTTGAGCTGGAAGGTAAAACGGTCGGTGTGATCGGTCTGGGAGCAATCGGACGGGAGACTGCTAAAATATGTCAGGGAATTGGAATGAAGATTGCCGGCTGTGATCCTTTTATGGAGCGGGAAGATGTTGAGGCCCTTGGCATTTCCTATTATGAAGATTATCGGGAACTGATTCAGAATGTGGATATTGTTACCGTACATGTGCCGCTGACAGAAGAGACAAAAGACATGATCGGGGCGGAGGAACTGGCCTCTATGAAGGAAACCGCCCTTGTGATTAATTGCAGCCGCGGAGGAATTGTCAACGAGGAGGCTCTGTGCCAGGCGCTTAGAGACGGGGAAATCGCGGGGGCAGGTACGGATGTCTTCTGTAAGGAACCGCCAAAGCCGGATGATCCGCTGCTTCACACACCGAATTTGATTGTCAGTCCGCACGCGGCGGCGCAGACAAGGGAAGCCGTTATCAAGATGGCAGCTATGTGTGTGGATGGGTGTCTGGCTGTCTGCAGAGGAGAAAAATGGCCGTATGTGGCGGATAAAGCAGTTTATGATCACCCGAAGTGGGCGGATAAATAAGAATCTGAAAACAAATAAAATTGGGAGGAATGAATCCATGAGAAGAACAAAGAAATTTACAGCATTGGTAATGGCAGCAGCAATGGCGCTTACTCTGGCTGGATGTTCTGACTCCGGCACGGCATCTACAACAGCGGCAAATACAGAAAAGGCAGCTTCGGCAGAGACAACCGCGGCAGGGACGGCAGCAGCAGAGACAACCGCGGCAGCGGCAATGTGGCCGGAAAAGGATGTGACAGTGATTGTTCCGGCATCCGCGGGCGGCGGTACGGACATTTTTGCAAGAGCAGTAACCGATTATCTTCAGAGAAGCACAGGGAAGACATTTACTGTTGTCAATGTGGATGCGGGCAGCGGCATGGTTGGTTTTGAACAGTGCCGGAATGCGAAACCTGACGGCAGCACGATTATGTTCTGGCATACAGGCTTCTATGTGACAAATGCATCAGGACAGTATGAGCATAATCCGAATACCGCATTCAGTCCGCTTGTTATGTTCCGCGGTGAGGGTGACGATGCGAAGCAGGTATTTGTCGTGAAGGGGGACAGCCCGATTAACAATATGAATGATCTCATCGAAGCGGCAAAGGCAGCGCCCGGCACGATTACCTATGGCTGCTCTGTGGGCGGTTCCGCGCAGCTGGTTGCAGAAATGATTATGCAGGCTGGCGATGTGGATATCCGTCTTGTAGATGCGGCATCCCAGACGGATAAGATTACTGGTGTGGCAGGCGGAAATATCACGGTCAGCGCGATTACATACGGCGGCGCTGTGCAGTACGTGGAATCCGGAGATTTAAAGATCATTGGCGTTGTTGACAAGGAAGGGACGGACGAATACCAGAGCGCCAGTGAGCAGGGACTTGAGAACTGCTACTGGACCCAGGAGCTTTGCGTGTTTGGCCCTGCCGGTTTGGATGAAGATCTTTGCAAGGCAATCAATGAGGTATTTGCAGGCATGAATGACGATGAAACGCTGATCAATACCTTGACCACCAGTAAGATGCTTAAGAAGGCGCTGGATTATGACGCTTCCATGTCTGTGTTTGCAGATTATGAGAAAACGGTTGGTGAGGCAGCATCCAAGGTAGATTGGAATTAAAATCAGGAGAGATTCTATGTCTAAGGTGAAAAAAGATTATCTGGTTGGCGGCATATTAACGTTAATGGGAGTGGCTGCGGCTCTTATGTCCATGCAGGTGAGGGTGAAAACCGGGAGTACCGATCCCGGTTCCCGCCTTTTCCCCATGCTGGCAAGCGTAAGTTTAATTCTCTGCGGCATTGGAGTCCTGGCATCGGCGGCAAAAAGCCAGGAAAAGACCTTTTTGAGTGGAGAGGGATGGAAAAGAATCGGAATTTCTTTCGGTATCCTGATCCTCTATATTCTGCTCCTTAAATATATTGGATTCCTTATTTCCACACCTGTTTTTCTGTTTGCTGTGACAGGAATGCTGGCAGGTGAGAAGAAGGTGGCTGTGTGGGGAAGAATGGTATATTCATTGGTGATTACGGGGTTGACATGGTATACCTTTGTTAAAGTGCTTTCCATGCCTTTGCCAAAAGGTGTAATCTTCTAAAAGGAGGCAGAATCATGGATATTTTTATGACAGTCATTCAAAATCTGTTTAGCCCTGTATGCCTGATTTTTATGATATTAGGCTGTATTATGGGCATTATATTTGGCGCACTTCCGGGGCTCAGCGGTACGGTCGGCGTTACTTTGCTTCTGCCGATGACTTTTGGCATGAAGCCGGAGCTTGGAATCGCATTGTTAATCAGTATTTGGGTCGGAGGAGTATCCGGGGGCTTTATTTCCGCTACGCTGCTTGGCATACCGGGAACTTCTTCCTGCATCGCAACGTGTTTTGATGCATATCCGCTGTGCAGGCAGGGGAAAGCCAGAAAAGCTCTGATGACAGGCATTATCGCTTCCTTTATCGGTACGTTTCTGAGCTGTATCATAGCGATGATTCTTTGCAAATATGTAGCAAAAATTGCTATGATGCTGGGGCCCTGGGAATATTTCTCCTTATGCCTCTGTGCAGTTGTTCTTGTGGTATCGCTTTCCAAGGGGAATATTTTTAAAGGCCTGGCCGGAGCGGCGATCGGACTTTTGCTGGCCTGCGTCGGAGCGGCGCCGGTAGATGCCGTGGAGAGATTTACGTTTGGCAACTATAATCTCTATGGCGGAATTGACAATACCGGGGTCATGCTGGGAACCTTTGCAATTTTCCTTGTGGTCATTAACTTTGCGAAGGGGGAAATGAGCCTCCAGGATAAAGAGGCGGGAAGCACGGAAGGGGAAGGTTTGACTTTAAAGGAATTCAAGGATAATATTGTGAATATGATCCGGTCATTTTTGATTGGACTTTGGATTGGCTTTCTGCCCGGAATGGGTGCAGGTCTTTCCAACCTGGTTGCTTATGGACAGGCAAAAAGCGCCTCTAAAACACCAGAAAAGTTTGGAACCGGAATCATTGACGGTGTATTTGCCACAGAGACCTCCAATAATGCTTCGGTAGGCGGTGCATTGATTCCGATGGTTGCTCTGGGAATTCCCGGAGATGCTACGACTGCCGTTCTGCTTGGCGGTCTCACGATTCATGGACTGGAGCCAGGCCCTCTTCTGTTCCAGAACACCCCGGTTTATGTGTACGTTATGTTTGGAGCGGCGATTGTGAGTGCAGTGATGGTATTGATTATGCAGCTTGGCGGAATCCGGCTGTTCCCGAAGATTTTAAAGATCCCATATCATTATCTGTATCCGGCTATTCTGATGCTCTGCTTTATTGGCGCATTTACGGCCTCCAATACAATTTTTGCAATGGGTGTGATGCTGACGATGACGGCAGCCGCCGTGTTCCTTGAATGGGCGGATATTCCGAGAACTCCATTCATTCTTGCCTTCATTCTGGGAGGAATGCTGGAAAAATATATGCGCCGCGGTATCAGCTATTCGACCAATGGACTTTGGGCCTTTATCACCAGACCGGTTTCCTGTATTTTCCTGATGGTTGCGTTTTTAAGCCTGTTCTGGCCGATTCTTTCGGAAAGAATCAAAAAATCGAAGAGGGAGGCATAAAATGGCAGAAGAAAGAAAAATGCTTTCGGCGAGTATGGACGATATTTGCCGGGAGCCATGGAACTATGCGGTGGAACCCTTCCGCGTGATAGGAAACTTATATTTTGTGGGAAATAGCTGGGTCAGTGTTTATCTCATTGATACCGGCGACGGACTTTTGATGATTGATACGGCGATGGCTCAAAATGCATACCTGACGATGGAGGGGATTCGGAAGCTGGGGTTTGACCCGCGTGATATCCGCTGGATCCTGCTGTCACATGCACATTATGACCATTGCGGTGCTGCCGCGATTTTTTCCAATTATTCTGGTGCAGATGTATATTTGGGAAAAGAGGATATGTTTTTCCTTACCGAACGTCAGGAGCTCATCCACGCAGTTGGCGGCGTTTTCCAGCCTTTTGAGGTGAAAGGGCATTACAAAGACAGTCAGCCTATGCAGTTTGGCAGCCTCCTTGTGACCCCTAAGCACTGCCCGGGCCATACGCCGGGAACGTATTCTTTTTTCTTTGATATGGAGGAAGATGGGAAAACATATCGGTGCGGCATGCATGGCGGCCTGGGCGTGAACACACTGACAAAAGACTTTTTGCAGGCAAATCATCTTCCGATGTCCAGTCAGCAGGACTTTTTGGATAATCTGGAGAGGATGAAAAAGGAAAAGGTGGACGTGCCGTTAGGTTCTCACACCAACCATGGCGGAATGCTCCAAAAGGCAGCCAAAATCGGACAGGGACCGAATCCCTTTATTGACCCTGAGGGGTTTGCCTCTGTTATTGAGAGCCGGTATCAGGATTTCCTTTATTTTTGTAAATAATCGGGTTCCTGACGGGCAATTTTGCACAAAACAGCAGGTGCAGGTAGCTATCGAAACGAGAGCCGTACTCCTCATGGCATGGAGTGCGGCTTCTTACTTCTACAACAAAAAAGCCGGTTGGACTGTTACATTCTTTAGCAAAAAAATAAAAGAAATGGTTGACAGAGAAAGAAAAATGTAGTAAAATTTATCCTGTTGAGTGAGGAACGGGTGACCAGAATCGCTCGATGTGCGTCAGTAGCTCAGCTGGATAGAGCATACGGCTACGGACCGTAGTGTCGGGAGTTCGAATCTTCTCTGGCGCGCTAAAAAGCTTCAAGGTGAAAAGCCCTGGAGCTTTTTTGTTGCAAAATTGTCCTATACTAAAACAACGTTCCTGCCCCTCTGCCCTTTATAATGTCATAGAGCGCTTCGGGGCGTTTCCCATTTGTGATAATTGTGTCTATGCCCTGTGCGGCAGCGAGTTCGGCGGCTTTTAGTTTTGTTTTCATGCCGCCCGTGCCGCGCCTGGAACCGGCCCCGCCCGCAAGGGAATATACGCTTTCATCAATCTGCTCGATCCGTTTGATCCGTTTCGCGTTGGTGTGCAGACGCGGGTCAGCGTCATACAGACCGTCTATATCGGACAGAATGACCAACAGCTTCGCTCTGCATAAAACGGCGACAACAGCAGAAAGCACATCATTATCGCCAAACAGCCTGTCTTCTGATTCTATCTCCGTGTAACTGACAGAATCGTTTTCATTGACTATGGGGATGATTCCCATTTCAAGCAATGCGTTAAACGTATTGATCAGATTTTCCTTTTTTTCTTCCTGCTCCATATCAGTTGCATTTAACAGGATTTGCGCGATTGTCTTATCATATTCACCAAAGAACTTATCATACAAATACATAATACTGCATTGCCCGACTGCCGCCGCTGCCTGTTTCATACGCATACTGGAGGGACGTTCTTTCAAGTTCAGCTTATTGATTCCTACCGCAATCGCGCCGGAAGATACTAAAATCACTTCATATCCCATGTTCTGAATATCAGACAGCGTACACGCAAGACGGTCAAAGGAACGCAGGTCACTTTTTCCCATTTCATTTGTGAGGGTGGAAGTCCCTACTTTTATCACGATCCTGTTTTGGTAAAGTCCCATATTACACCTCCCCGATAGAATCCTGGCTTTGCAGGATTCTGTTGCCCTGAATCGAAACTGCCGTATGCCTAGTATAGGGCAGAAATTTCCGATAAATATCTTCCGTCCGTATTTTCATGTAGCCGGTTGTTGTACCGTCGCTGCATCCATACCATTCTTCTGAAAGTACTTCCTTGTCAAATATAATCTGCACCTTGTTTTCCCCGTCCAAAAGACTGCTAAAAACGGTAGCCGCGCCAATTTTCGTGCCGAGCATTGTTTCCATATCCTCTGAGGGGGCAAAAGAAACGCGGGCGACTCCCAACGCATGGCTGAAATCCTTAGAGCGGAACGGCTTGTTTCCCACTGTGATGAACAGGTAAAACTGTGTCCGTTTGCGGTTACAGAGAAACAGTGTTTTCACCATGTGCATCCTTAGTTTTTCGTCAATGGCGACACATTGGCTTCCGAACATGATCCGAAAATTTCAGAGAGACTATCCGGGCATTGACTATGAATTGCTTCTCGGTGATTATACGGAGATTGAAGAATGGATCGCTGACGGGCGTGTTGACTGCGGCTTCCTGCGCCTGCCTGCGCGCCCCGAATTTGAAACCTGTTTTTTGGAGCAGGACAGGCTGCTCGCTATCCTGCCGGAAGCCCATCCCCTTGCGAACCTTGAAAAAATCCCGGTGGCGGCCTTGTGTGACGAACCGTTTATGCTGTTGGAAAAAGGGGCCAAAGCAGAGGTTTCGGAAATATTTGAGCGCTGTAATCTGACGCCCCAAATTCATTTTACGACATGGGACGATTATGCGATCATGTCCATGGTGGAAAGCGGGCTTGGCATCAGCATTTTGCCGGAATTGATATTGAAGCGCGTTCCCTACAGAATCGTTGCCAAAGAATTAGACGTTCCCGCATATAGAAAAATCGGCATTGCCCTCAGAAACAAGAAAAATGCTTCCCTTGCGGTAAGGCGGTTCCTGGATTATTTACAATACCGTTAAATGCCCTGAAACAGATATGAAAAAAGTGTACGAATCTTGTTAGGACGTTGGGATTGACTTGTTTTTTGAAAGCATTCCAGTTGGGTTACTTTACGGAACAGGGAAAATCTGCTATGATAGAATATGAAAAAAGGTGGAAGAAAGGCATGCAATAGGGAAAAGGAATGGAGAGGACAAAGATGCGGGAGAGAATCAGAAGAATGTCCGGATGGCTTTCGGCGTTTCTGATTATGGTTCTGGTATTGTTATCCGTGTCCGGATGCGGGAGCGGACAGGCTACGGGAGACATACCAGTAAAAACGGAGGAAACACATACCCTGTCGTCTGGTGAAAGCCAAACGGCTGTTCAGGAAGCAGGAGCTAAAAGACATTCAGGAGGCGATACTCTGCCGTCCGGCGAAAGCAAAACAGCCGTGCGGGATGCACAGCTTACCGTTTCAGAGGGGGAGTCCTATACCTCAAAAGAAGAAGTTGCCCTGTACCTGCACCTTTACGGAAAGCTGCCCTCTAATTTTATAACAAAAAAAGAAGCAGAGGCCCTTGGGTGGAAAAAGGAACCGGGAGAAGCAGGGGAACTCCAGAATGTGGCTCCGGGAAAGAGTATCGGCGGCGACAGGTTCGGAAATTATGAAAAACTTCTGCCGGAGAAAAAGGGCAGGAAGTATTTTGAGTGTGATATTAACTATGCGAAGGGGACACGGGGAGCAGAGCGGATTATTTATTCTGATGACGGCCTGATTTTCTATACAGGTGATCATTATAAGACCTTTGAGCAGCTGTATCCGGAAGATAACAGTTCCGACAGCGACAGGTCTGCGTCTTTCCCGCGCTGACCGGATGAAAACGGCAGTGGTCCAAAGGAACAGTTAAGGGGAATGAAGCAATGAAAGAGGTAGTATTGGATTTTGGGACATGCAGTACAAAGAAGGAGATTCATGCATATCTGAAAGAACAGTTTGAATTTCCGGACTATTATGGGGAGAATTTAGATGCTCTCTATGACTGCCTGACAGATCTTGCAGAGGATATAGAAATCCACTTTGAAGAACGAAAAGGGGATACCTTTCGCGAAGCAGACCCAGAGGAAGAGAGACACAGGGGAGCAGAGGGGGCAAAGAGACGAGAAGAATCTGAGGAATCAAAAAGACGGGAAGAATTTAAGGAACCCAAGGGAGAAAAGGAGTCCAAGGAGCCAAAGGCCCCCAAGAAACCGAAAGAACCAATGGATGAAAAGATACAACAGTACATGAAGAAAGTGAGACAGGTGATAGGAGATGCAGCAGAGGAAAACAGCCACCTTTACTTATAATTTTATCCGGACGAAGAGACGGACCATGTCTTTAAATGTTGCGGAGGATGGAACAATCACAGTTCGTGCGCCTTACCGGACGGGAGTGAAGACAGCAGATGCGTTTGTAGAGGGACACAGGGAGTGGATTCTGTCCCGGATTCAGGCGTATGAAAGGTTAAAGGAAGAACGGCCGGATTATACAGACGAGGAACGGGCGGCCGGACGGGAACGGGCCGGAAAAAAGCTGGAAGAAAGATGCCGGTTTTACGCAAAGCGGATGGGCGTTTCCTATGGCCGTATCACGGTTAGGGAGCAGAAGACGCGCTGGGGAAGCTGCAGCGCGAAAGGGAATCTGAACTTTAACTGGAAGTTAATTCTGATGCCGGAAGGGATCTTGGATTATCTTGTGGTCCATGAGCTGGCGCACCGGATGGAGATGAACCACAGCCCGGCGTTCTGGCGCGTGGTGGAACGGGAGATTCCGGATTACAGGGAACGCAGAATGTGGTTGAAGAAGAATGGAGCGAAATATTAGCAAGGGAAGGGAATGGGCAACATCAATGAAAACGTGTGGCAGCGGAAATGGAAAGGAACGAAAGAGGCATGCAGCAGGAGGAAAAGCAGGAGACAAAAAAGGAAATCTGGATGGTGCAGACGAAGCGGGCGGATTTTGAGGGACTTTCTAAAAAGCTGGGAGTCAGTCCGGTTTCCGTCCGCATCATGAGAAACCGCGGCATGGAGACGGAAGAGGCAATGCACAGGTACCTTTACGGGACTATAGAGGAGCTTTATGAGCCGGCTCTGATGAAAGATATGGGGAAGGCTGTGGAGATCCTCATAAAAAAGCTGAGCGAGGGAAAAAAGATACGGATTATCGGAGATTATGATATTGACGGCGTGTGCTCGGTCTATCTGCTCCTTACAGGCCTGCGCCGTGTGTCCCTGGAGCTGACAAAGAGAGAAGGGGCGGTTGATTATGAGATCCCGGACAGGATTAAGGACGGGTATGGGATCAATGAATCCATCATTCGTCAGGCGGCGGCGGACGGGATTGATACAATCATTACCTGTGACAATGGAATCGCGGCGGCAAAGGAAATCGCTCTGGCAAAGGACTGCAGGATGACGGTGATCGTGACTGACCACCACGAGGTGCCGATAGGCGCGGCAGGCCAGGTTCTTCCTCCGGCGGACGCAGTCGTGAATCCGAAGCAGGAGGGCGACACCTACCCGTTTCGGGAAATCTGCGGGGCTGTGGTGGCCTATAAGCTCTTAAAAAAGCTCTATGAGACGGCAGGGGTTCCTGTAAAGGAATGGGAGGAACTTCTGGAATTTGCAGCCATCGCCACGGTTGGCGATGTGATGAAGCTTCAGGATGAGAACCGGCTGATTGTAAAGTACGGACTTAAGAGAATGGGACGGACGGAGAATCTTGGACTCAGAAAGCTTGTGGAAAAGACAGATCTGGATCTGGAGGCCTTAAGCGCCTACCATATTGGTTTTGTGATTGGCCCCTGCCTTAACGCCGGAGGAAGACTCCAGACCGCGAAAATGGCGTTGAATCTGCTTCTTTCCAAAGAGGAAGAGGAGGCGGACCGTCTGGCGGATGAGCTTAAGGCCTTAAATGATCTGCGAAAGGACATGACAAGGAAGGGCGAGGAAGAGGCTGTCCGGCAGGTGGAGGAAACATACAGGAACCATAAAGTTTTGGTAGTGTTTCTTCCGGACTGCCATGAATCATTGGCGGGAATCATAGCAGGGAGACTGCGGGAGCATTTTCATAAACCATCCATTGTTCTCACCAGAGGCGAGGATATGGTGAAAGGCTCCGGCCGTTCCATTGAACCGTATCATATGTTTGAGGCGCTCACGAAGGTGGCGGATTTACTTCCCAAATTCGGGGGGCATCCCATGGCGGCGGGACTTTCTATGGAAGAAAGAAATATCGAAGAATTCCGGCGGCGGCTGAATGAAAATGCGAAACTGACGGAAAATGATTTTATTCCGAAAATATGGATTGATGTGCCCATGCCGCTTGAATATATCAGTGAAGGACTGGTGGAGGAATTAAAGCGCCTGGAGCCCTTTGGCCAGGGAAATGAAAAACCTCAGTTCGCCCAGAAGGACCTTACGATACGGAAGACGAGGGTGCTGGGAAAAAACAGGAATCTGGTAAAGTTAGACCTGGTGACGGAGAGCGGCTTTTCCATAGACGGGCTTCTCTTTGGGGACGGGGATGATTTCTTGCAAAAGCAGGCAGGCAGACAGAAGATTGACATCGTGTACTATCCGGATGTGAATGAGTACAATGGTACAAGAACTCTGCAGGCTGTAATAAAAAACTATATATTAAAATGAAGGAGGACGTCATAATGGTTAACGAAGTGATGGAGCTTATCGAAGGGTATGACAGGGAAGTCGGGGCAGCGATTAAAGCGGAATGTGCCAGACAGCGGAGGAATCTGGAGCTGATTGCATCGGAGAATATTGTTTCTGAGCCGGTTATGATGGCGATGGGAACGGTTCTCACGAACAAATATGCGGAAGGCTATTCCGGAAAACGGTATTATGGCGGCTGTGAATGCGTAGACGTAGTGGAAACGCTGGCTATTGAGAGAGCGAAAAAGCTTTTTGGCTGTGATTACGCCAATGTTCAGCCTCATTCCGGCGCACAGGCCAATATGGCTGTCTTCATTGCGATGTTAAAGCCCGGCGATACGGTTATGGGCATGAATCTGGACCATGGCGGACATCTCACGCACGGGAGCCCGGTGAACTTTTCCGGCCTGTATTTCAATATTGTTCCTTACGGTGTCAACGATGAGGGCTATATAGACTATGAGGAGCTGGAGAAAAAGGCGATGGAGGCAAAGCCGAAGTTAATTATCGCAGGCGCCAGCGCCTATTGCCGTACCATTGATTTTAAACGGTTCCGCGAGATTGCTGATACGTGCGGTGCAAACCTGATGGTGGATATGGCGCATATTGCCGGCCTTGTGGCCGCCGGACTCCATCCAAGCCCGATTCCCTATGCGGACGTGGTAACGACCACAACCCATAAAACCTTAAGAGGCCCAAGAGGAGGCATGATACTGGCAAACAAAGAGGCAAACGAGAAGTTTAACTTTAATAAGGCTATCTTCCCAGGAAGCCAGGGAGGCCCCCTTGAGCATGTGATCGCCGGAAAGGCTGTCTGCTTCGGCGAGGCGTTAAAGCCGGAATTTAAGGCGTATCAGGAGCAGGTATTAAAGAATGCCAAAGCGCTCGCAGCTGCGTTAGAAAAAGAGGGATTCCATGTCCTTACCGGCGGTACGGACAACCATTTAATGCTTCTCGACCTGCGCGGTATGGATATCTCCGGAAAAGAACTGCAGAACCGCTGCGATGAAGTGTATATCACATTGAACAAGAACACAGTTCCCAATGACCCGAGAAGTCCTTTTGTGACTTCCGGTGTCCGTATCGGCACTCCGGCAGTTACTTCCAGAGGCCTGGTGGAAAGCGATATGGAAAAGATTGCCCACCTGATCTGGCTGGCAGCCACAGACTTTGAAAACAAGGCGGATGAGATCCGCGCCGCTGTGACGGAAATCTGTGAGAAATATCCGCTGTATGAATAGCGGATAGATACAGCAGCACATAATTTTCCTCCCATCTTCATAGACTGGCAACAGAAAAAAGGATGGGAGGTGCTTTTTTGTTTGAAGAAAAAACCATTGCTGAAACCAAAGATATTTTAAATTCCGGGGACGGCAGAGGACTTTCCATAAAAGAAGTAAAAAAAAGACGGCAGGCCCGCGGCCCCAATGAGCTTGTGGAAGAGAAGGGACCAAGCCTTCCCATGCGCCTTGCGTCCCAGTTCATGGATCCGCTTATTTATATTCTGCTGGCAGCAGGAGTGATCTCTGTCTTTCTGGGAGAGGCGGGAGACGCCTGCATTATTGCGGCCGTGGTACTGCTCAATGGAGCCGTAGGGATTATTCAGGAGGGAAAAGCGCAAAAAGCTTTGGATGCCCTGAAAAAGATGACAAAGTTTAAGGCTGTGGTGATCCGGGACGGCGTGGAGCAGGAAATTGATGCGGCGGATCTGGTTTTCGGCGATCTGGTGGTTTTAGATGCCGGAAGGCAGGTTCCGGCGGATCTGCGGCTCATCTTTACGGAAAACATGAAGATCGAGGAATCCGCGCTCACCGGGGAGTCGGTGCCTGTGGAAAAGGATGCCTGGTTTACCGCGCAAAAAAGCCTTCCGGTGGGAGATCGGAAAAACATGGCCTATATGTCCACCAATGTGACGGCCGGACGCGGTCAGGGAATTGTCGTAGCCACGGGAATGGATACGGAAATCGGGAAGATTGCAAAGATGATTCATGAGGCGCCCCAGGAGACTACGCCCTTACAGAAGCGCCTGGGGGATCTGGGAGGGATTTTGAGCATCCTGGCGGTAGCACTTTGCGGCACGCTGTTTTTCGTGGCGGTGCTTCAAAAAAGAGACGTGGGTGAGATGCTGATCACAGCCATTTCTCTGGCGGTGGCGGCGGTTCCTGAGGGACTTCCGGCGGTGGTGACCATTGTACTGGCGCTTTCCGTATCCAGAATGGTGAGGGTGAATACCATTGTGCGGCGGCTTCCGTCAGTAGAGACCCTGGGGGCTGTCAGCGTGGTATGCTCCGATAAAACGGGGACTCTTACGCAGAATAAAATGACTGTGGAGGAGTTTTTGGATGCGGGAGAACTTTTGGCGCAGAGGGGAAATAAGGAGGAGCTCTTCCACGCCTTTCTTTTGTGCAATGATGGAAAGCTCACGAAAAAAGGCCCCTTGGGAGACCCTACAGAGCTGGCTCTTTTGGAATATGGAAGAAAGATGCGGGTGGAGGCCTCTGCGCTGGAGAAGGAATTTCCGAGAGTCATGGAAAATCCCTTTGATTCCGGACGGAAGATGATGACCACCGTGCATAAAACCGGGAATGGGTTAATTTCCTATACCAAAGGGGCTCCGGATATTATTTTGTCCCGGTGCAGCAGATACCTGGCGGGAACAGAAGTGAAGGAACTGGGAGCCGGACAGAAAAAGCGGATCGCCAGGCGGATTGATATTCTTTCAGGAAAAGCCCTCAGGGTTTTGGGAGCGGCAATGTCGGATGGAGATGGACGGGAAGAAAGAGACATGATCTTTCTTGGACTGGCGGCCATGGCAGATCCTCCGCGGCCGGAGGCGTTCCATGCAGTTGAGATGTTTAAAAAGGCGCATGTCCGGACGGTGATGATCACAGGAGACCACAAGGATACTGCGTTTGCCATCGCAAGGAAGCTGGGAATTGCCTCGCGCGAATCCCAGTGCATGAGCGGGGAGGAGCTTGACCGGGCAGATGATGAAGAACTTAAGGAACGGGCAGACAGGGTTTCTGTGTTTGCCAGGGTTTCTTCCGACCACAAGGTCCGCATTGTAAAGGCCTTAAAGGCGTCGGGGAAGATTGTGGCCATGACGGGCGACGGCGTCAATGACGCTCCATCCTTAAAGGCTGCGGACGTGGGAATTGCCATGGGCCGGTGCGGTACCGATGTGGCAAAGCAGGCTGCTGACATGATCCTCACAGATGATAATTTTGCCACCATAGAAAAAGCCATGGAAGAGGGAAGAGGAATTTATGAAAACATCAGAAAATCCGTGATTTTTCTCCTTTCTTCTAATTTCGGGGAAATTATGACTATGTTTACTGCCATCATTCTTTCTCTGCCATCTCCTTTAAAGGCAAGTCATATTTTATGGATTAATCTGATTACGGATTCTCTTCCGGCATTGGCGCTGGGAACAGATGCAAATGACGGGGAGGCGCTTATGAAGGAGCCGCCCAGGAAGTCCACAGAAAGCCTGTTTTCCCGGGGCGGTCTGGAGTGCACGGTTTTTTATGGATTTCTCATCGCCATCATCAGCTTGACGGCTTTTCTGAAACTTCCGGTAAGCCTGCTGGCCCATGGGGGGAAGGAGCTTACCATAGAAAACCTGGCCATGGTCTTGTCGGATGTTAAGATTCTGGCCCATTGCCAGACGTATGCGTTTACCGTTCTGGGACTTTCCCAGCTTTTCCATGCCGTGGGGATGCGGAATGTGGGAAAATCCGTATTCCGAATGAGGCATCTGGAAAATAAACTGATGGTTGCCGCGGTTGTGGCCGGCGTATTTCTTCAGGTTATGGTGACGGAAATTCCCCAGCTGGTGGCAGTGTTTCAGACAGCGGCCCTCACAGGCAGGGAGTGGGGGGAGCTTTTGATTCTCGCGGCGGCGCCCATGGCGGCCCATGAACTTTTGATTTTTTTAAGTAAGCTTCATAAGCCCAAGGACTACCAGGATGATTCCGCTGTATTTTGAAAAGTCCACGTCGGACCAGGAACCGGCTTTTTTTCCCAGAAAGCAGCCTCCCAGCACAGAGAGCAGTCCCAGAACCAGGGACAGGATGATCAGTACGGGAAAAGAGCTTCCGGAAAGTCCGGCGCCCAGTCCGGCCGCCGCATTGTCCAGAGATAAAACGGTTCCCAGGAAGAAGGCCTCAGAACAAGACAGGACCTCGGGCTCATTCTGGTTGGCATGTCTGGCGGTATCTTTCGTGGGCTTTGCCGCGAGTTTGGAGAGACCAAGAAGAATTAACAGGCAGGCGCTTAAAAAGGAAGGTATCTCCATAGGGAGAAAAGGCTTGAGGAGGGAGCCGAAAACCAGGGAAACAGATAAAATTCCGGAGGAAAGGACTGTCATAATGAGGGCTGAGGACAGAGGAATTTTCACATTTCCGGCTCCATAGACAAAACCGGCAGTGAAGGCATCCGCGCATAGAGCGATGGACAGAAACAGCAGGGACGAAAAATCATTCATTTTTCACCATGTACATATTTTAAACGGTTATAATATCATATTTTTTGGAAAAAATTTTGTGACAGGTATTCCCAAGGGGGGAAAAAGTTGGTAGAATAATAACAGTTTAGGAGTTATCCGAACTGTTATCATATCGCGCGAAATACACAGGAGGAACGTATGAAAAAGATACTGAAAGAGTTTCAGGCATTTGCCATTCAGGGAAATATGATTGATATGGCAGTCGGTATGATTATTGGCGCGGCTTTCAAGGATCTGGTAAACTCTCTGGTCGGTGATCTGGTGATGCCCGTCATCAGCCTTTTTGTTGGTAAAATGGATTTTAGCAACTTGTTTATTTCTTTAAACGGGGAGCATTATGCAACGCTGGCGGATGCACAGGCCGCCAATGCGGCGACGATCAATTATGGACTATTTATTACAGAGATCATCAACTTTGTAATTATGGCATTTGTTATTTTCATGATGGTGAAGCAGATCGGCAGGCTGAAAACGGCCCTGTCGCCCAAAAAGGAGGCTCCCGCCGCTTCCGCTGAGCCAACGGAGAAGGTTTGCCCATACTGTAAGTCCAAAATTGATGTTCATGCCACAAGGTGCCCCCATTGTACGTCCGAGCTGACAGAGTAGGGGATTTATGGAACATGGAGGTCCTCGAGAAAGGCGCAAAGGGACGCTTTATCGGGGACTTTCCCATGGGGCTGGGAGGAAAGACTGTGAAAAAGAATATCATGCTGGTGCTGGAATATGACGGCACCAGGTATGACGGCTGGCAGAAGCAGGGAAATACGGAAAACACCATTCAGGCGAAGATTGAGGCTGTCCTTTTAAAATGGAATAAAAGTCCCATTGAAGTTCATGGGTCCGGACGTACAGACGCAGGAGTCCATGCAAGAAGACAGACGGCCAATTTCCATGTGGATCAGGAACTTTGCCCGTTATCCGGAATGGCCATGGAATATTTAAACCGGTATCTTCCGGAGGATATCCGCGTGGTGGAAGAGAGGGAGGTACCCAAAAGGTTCCACAGCAGACTTTCGGCCGACAGAAAGACGTATGCCTATTATGTGGAGACTTCGGATAAGAAGCAGGTGTTTGAGCGAAAATACGTGTATGGACTGGGACAGGATTTGAATCTTGAGGCGATGGAGCAGGCAGCCGGATATCTGGTGGGCCAGCATGATTTTAAGAGCTTCTGCGCGAACAGAAAAATAAAAAAGAGCACAGTCCGGCGGCTGGATTCCATTGAGATAAAAAGGGACGGGACCAAGGTGGTTATTATTTATACGGGAAACGGCTTTTTGTATCACATGGCGCGGATTCTCACAGGAACGCTTTTGGAAGTGGGACTTGGAAAACGGAGACCTGAGGATATGGAAAAAATTTTAAACGAAAAGGACCGTAAGGCGGCCGGAATCACAGCGCCGCCGGAAGGACTGTTCCTCATGAATGTGGAGTATGACTGGGACAAAATCCTGAGGACGGAAAGGGAATGATATGAGCGGACAAAATACACAGCTTGAAGAGGAGCCAAAACAGGAGAAAAAAACGGCGAAACACAGGGAAGCCGGACATGATAAAGAAGGAAAACCATCGCCGGATGCCCTCAAATCATGGCTTTTGTGGGCTGGAATGGCTATTTTTGTCTGTCTGGCAGTAGTCTGTATTCTGGCAGTGGTTTTCTCCGGACAAAACAGAAAAGAAGCAGCCATTCTGGAAGTGGATTCGGAAATCACCATGAGGTTTACTTTGAATCGCAAAGGAACGGTTCTTAGCGTGCAGAAAGGCGACAGGAGGCTTTTGAAGACGGATTTGGAGGAATGCTGTCGGGAAATTCTGATTCTCTGCCTGGAAAATGGATGGCTGGAGGAAAAAGAAGGCGTTGTATTTACCATAGAAGCCTGTGGAGAAGGGGTACGGCTCAATGCAGAACGCATGGCAGAGGATATTTGTGTTTATGCGGATGCGTTATTGAAGAAAAAGCAGGCCAAGGGAACCGTGTATGTGGGAGTTTTGGCTGAAGATGCCCGGATCCGGTCTCTTTCAATGGAAAATGGCTGCACTCTTTCCAAGGCGGCGCTGGCGGCAGATCTTGTGGATGAAAACCTCAGACTGAAAACAGCTGATGAGAAACGGCTTTGCAGTCTTTCTATGGGAGAACTGTCGGCTGAAATCCTGGAACAGAAGTATAATACTTCATTTTCCATGGTGACAGCCGGAAAGATCTACCAGAAAAAGGCATCGGAAACGGTGAGGACGACCGAAGGGAAAGAGGAGGAGACATCAACCGATTTGTCAGAGGCGGAGCAAGAAGAGACGGAGAGCCTGCCGGGATCAGACAGGGGAGCTGAGTCCGGTGACGGGGAAGCAAGCGGACAGGCGGAGGCAGTGGAAATGGAACCGCAAGGAGAGGAGAACGCAGAAATTTCGACTGAAACCTGGACCGAACCTCAGACAAACGCACAGGAATCTTCTGTGCAATCACCGCCAGAGTTAGCCCCGGGACCCGCGGAAACTGCTGCCTCAGAAACACCAGAGCCTGAAGCTGCTCCTCCGGAGACGACGATTTCATCGCCTTTGGAAACTGCGGCTTTAGAAACTGCACCCCCGGAAACTACACCTCCGGCTGCCATTATACCGGAAAGGGAAGCCCCGGAGACTACAGCCTCAGAGAGCATAGCCCCGGAGGCCGCTGCTCCGGAAACCAGCAAGCCGTCCGCCTATTATCCGTCAGGCGCGATAGGGCCGGGCTTTGAGACGGAGCCCGCGTCTGAGGATGCAGTGATTCAGCAGGTGGTTCCCCTGTCTCCGGAAGGCAATTAAAGTTACAGTTAAAAAAGAAAGGTCTTAAAAAAACAAAAAACTATTGACGAATCCGGCCTGTCGGGATATAATACATCTGTCAGTTCGATGGGCTATCGCCAAATGGTAAGGCAACGGACTCTGACTCCGTCATTTTCAAGGTTCGAATCCTTGTAGCCCAGTAAAAAATGGAATTCCCAAAATCGGGAGTTCCATTTTTTTGCTCTGGAGCGTGTTTGAAAAGTTATTTCCGTCATCTGTATGCTCGAAATCTTTGCAAAGCTGAACTGCCGCAGAAAAAATAATTATTGCAGGTAAAAGTGTTGACAACCTTGCTGACCGGGAATAAAATTAATTTAAAATCAACAAATGATTGGACACAAAGAAGAACTATTTGTTGAGTTTGCACAGAATTCTGCGCTTTCAGTGATTTGAGTAAAGGAGAGGAAAAGTTATGATTGATACCATTGCTGTAAAAGCCGTTGATCAGAACGCCGAAGTGCTTACCGGACTGGCTAAGAAGATCTGGGATAACCCGGAAACGGCCTTTAATGAGGTAAAGGCCTGTCAATGGACGGCCGAGGTACTTAAAAATGCCGGTTTTGAAGTGGAAGTCGGTTATGTGGGTATGCCCACTGCCATCCGGGCCGCATGGGGGAAGGGCCATCCGGTGATTGGTTTCCTTGGAGAGTACGATGCTCTGCCGGGGCTGAGCCAGAAAGTAAGCACGGAAAAAGAGCCTGTTACGCCCGGTGCACCCGGTCAGGGCTGCGGCCATAATCTCCTGGGAGTTGCCTGCCTGGGCGCTGCTCTTGGGATGAAGGCTGAACTGGAAGCTACAGGAAAAGAGGGAACCGTTGTGTTCTATGGCTGTCCGGCTGAGGAAGTTCTGACTGGAAAAGCGTTTATGGCCCGGGAAGGGGCGTTCACGGATCTGGATGCTGCCTTTTCCTGGCATGGCGCTACCATAAATCATGTGACTCTTGGCACTATGACCGGATTAAACAGCGCCGTGTTCCATTTCCATGGAATTACAGCTCATGCCGGGGGAGATCCCCACAACGGACGTTCCGCCCTGGATGCTGTTGAATTAATGAACGTGGGAGCCAACTATCTGCGGGAGCATGTGACAAGCGATGTGCGGATTCATTATGTAATAAAGGAAGGCGGGACGGCTCCAAATATTGTTCCGGATAATGCCAGCGTCTGGTATTACGTGCGGGCTATGAGCCGTGAGGCGGTGGAAGATACCTACAGACGCCTTGTTCTGGTTGCCGAGGGCGCGGCCCATATGACTGAGACCAAACTGGAAATCGAATTTATGGGCGGCTGCTATAATACCCTGAATCCGGTGATGCTGACTACGCTGACTCATGATGTGATGGAGCAGATTGCAAGTCCTGAATGGACGGAGGAGGAAAAGGCGTTTGCCGAGACCCTAAACGCAAAGAGCCAGCAGTATGAAGCCGTGAAGGCCTCGGGCGTTCTGGAGAATGGCCCCTTATGTACCTCTGTTCTTCCGGTACTCCACGAGGACGGCTATGGATCCACGGATGTGGGCGATGTACAGCATATTGTTCCCTGCGTACAGGTTATGACAGCCACCTGCAATCTGGCTGCGCCCGGACACAGCTGGCAGATCACAGCCTGTGCAGGAATGAGCATTGGCATGAAAGGCATGCTTTATGGCTCTAAAGTCATGGCTGCCGCGGCCATGAAGCTGGTGGATGATCCAAAGCTTGTGGAAGAGGCGAAAGAGGAATTCAAAAAGCAGATGAATGGAAAAGCTTACAAGTGTCCGATTCCGAAAGAAGTTCCGATTCCTCAGCCCCAGAAATGATGCCGGACAAGAAGATGCAGGGCTGAATTGTTACAAGAAATAAAAATGAAAAAGTACTTGACGAAATCGTAAAATATGAGTATAATGTAATTCGCAGTCAGGAAGTGGCTGCGAATTACAGATTGGGCTATCGCCAAATGGTAAGGCAACGGACTCTGACTCCGTCATTTTCAAGGTTCGAATCCTTGTAGCCCAGTTAAAAAGACCCAAAGCATTGCAAATACAATGTTTTGGGTCTTTTTTTCGCGGAAAAGAGTTTTCGGATTAAAAGCAGGAAAAGCTGATTCTGAGAGATTCCGGGATTGACGGAACGGGCCGGGACATGTAAAATATAGGCAGAGAAAGAATGAAAGGCCATCGGAACAGAAAAGAGACAAAAAGATATGTATGAGTTTCAGAGCCGTGTCCGTTACAGTGAGACAGACATGGATGCAAAATTATCCCTTACGGGAATTATGAATTATTTTCAGGATTGTTCCACGTTTCAATCAGAGGACTGCGGTGTGGGACTTTCCTATCTGGAACGGGAGAAGAAGGCCTGGCTTTTATCTTCCTGGCAGATTCAGATTTTAAAGCGGCCGAAGCTTGGCGATATGATTTTCATTGCCACCTGGCCTTATGAGATCAGAGGAATTTATGGGCTCAGGAATTTTGTGATTCTGGATGCAGACCGGAAATATCTGGTGAAAGCGAATTCCTGCTGGTTCCTTTTCGATACAGAGAAGGGAAAACCTATCCGGGTAACAAGGAAAGATGTGGATGCTTATGGCGCGGAAGAGCCAAAGCTTTTCATGGAATACGCTCCACGGAAGATTCTGCTTCCGGGAGAGATGAGGGAAATGGGAAGGCGGTCTGTTTTAAAACATCAGATCGATACCAACCACCATGTAAATAATGCCCAGTATGTGGATATTGCCAGGGAAATTCTTCCAGAAGGGCTGGAAATCGGAGAGATTCGGGCAGAGTATAAAAAGGCGGCAGTTTTCGGAGACGAGATGGTGGTGAAGGCGGCGAAGACGGAGGCCGGCTATGTAGTCTCTCTTTGCAGCGAAGATGACAGTGTTTTTGCAAATGTGGAACTGACCAGAAAATCATGAATCAGTGAAAATATTTCCGGAAGAGATTTTGGGAAGAGTGAAAGCGAGGACGAAGGACAGGATGGAAATCGGAAAATTGCAGGAACTGGAAATTATAAAGGAGAAGGATTTTGGCGTGTATTTGGCGGAGCCCGGATGTAAAGATCCTGCAATGGAAAAAGGAGTTCTGCTCCCCAGAAAACAGGTGCCGGCCGGAGCGGGAATCGGAGATACGCTTTCCGTATTCCTTTATCGGGATTCGGAAGACCGTATGATCGCCACAACGACTGTCCCCAAGGTGACCCTGGGCGAAACGGCGGTTCTCGAAGTGAAGGAGACCTCAAAAATCGGAGCATTTTTGGATATGGGGCTGGAAAAAGATCTTCTTCTGCCGTTTAAAGAACAGACCCATCCGGTAAGAAAAGGAGAAAGGTGCCTGGTGGCGCTGTATATTGATAAAAGCAGGCGCCTGGCGGCTACGATGAAGGCGTACCCCTATTTAAGAAGTGATTCCATGTATAAAACAGGGGATGAGGTTGACGGATTCGTGTTTGAGATTAATCCGGATCTGGGGGCGTTTGTGGCTGTGGACGGGAAGTATCATGGCATGATTCCCCAAAGAGAGTTGTTTGGAGGCTACCAGGTGGGGGAAACCGTTCATGCACGCGTCACGAAGGTGCGTGAGGACGGAAAGCTGGATTTGAGCGCCAGAGACAAAGCACATAATCAGATTTTCGCGGATGCGGAGCTGGTCTTAAAAGGAATCCGGGAATTCGATGGAGTCCTTCCTTTTAATGATAAGGCGTCTCCGGAAGTCATTGCGAGAGAATTCAAATTGAGTAAGAATGCATTTAAACGCGCTGTTGGCCATCTTTTAAAAGATGGTAAAATAGAAATCACAGAAAAAAATATCAGAATATTGGAGGAAACAAAATGAAGAAAGTAATCAGTACAACAAACGCGCCTGCTGCCATCGGACCCTATTCCCAGGCCATCGAAGCCAATGGATTTGTATTTGCATCCGGCCAGATTCCCGTAAATCCGGCAACCGGAGAGGTTCCGGAAGGAATTGAGGCGCAGGCGGAGCAGGTAATGAAGAACATGAAGAACCTTCTGGAAGCTGCCGGAACATCCATCGACAACGTGGTGAAAACCACAGTATTCATCCAGAGCATGGATGATTTTGGAACCATTAACGGCATCTATTCCAAATATTTTGAGAAGGACTGCCCGGCCCGTTCCTGTGTGGAGGTGGCAAAGCTTCCCAAGGGTGTGCTTCTTGAGATGGAAGCCATTGCAGTGAAATAACTGACTGTCATTTTTTACAAAGAAGTCATAGAAAATGTCCCGTTTTTATAATAAAACGGGACATTTTTAATAATAATTCGGACGTCATATGCAAAATACATGGAAATATTTTTAATATTTTGGTGATTTACAATATGGAAAAAAGAATTTGATTTGTGTACCATATTATACAAGTCTATCCTGATGTCCTATTCACATTATATTCAGCTAAAGTCCGCCCTGCCGATAAACGGATATACCCGATAAAGCGGAGCGCGCTGTCCTGCAAAGTTTCGTCAGATATAATGTGGACAGAACATGGGAGGAGGATATGTGAAAGAGATACAGAAGCGGGAGGAACTCAATGTCTGGTTTAGTATTAAAGAATGTAAATAAGATTTATCCCAGCGGCCAGCAGGCGGTGAAAGATTTTAATCTGGAAATTGAAAACCGTGAATTTTTGATTCTGACAGGGCCCACAGGCTGCGGAAAATCCACATTGCTCCGTATGATAGCCGGTCTTGAGGAAATCAGTTCCGGTTCTCTTTTTATCGGCGGAAAGGATATGACGGATTCTGAACCAAGGGACAGAAACATTGCCATGGTGTTTAAGAATAGTATTTTGTATCCGGAAATGAGCGTTTTGGACAATCTTTCTTTTGCGCTTCGCATGGGGAAAATGGCTCAGGATGAAATTGATGGGAGAGTGAAAGAGGCGGCCGGGTTTTTGAATCTTGATTCTATTCTGGAACAGATGCCGGCGGAATTGACGAAGGAAGAAACGTATCGCGTTCTTCTGGGACGGGCTTTGGTGCGTCGTCCGGGGATTTTGCTTCTGGACAGTGTCATCGCAGATCTGGAAGAAGAGCTTCAGGTGGTTTTAAGACAGGAACTTCTGGAAATATACCAGAAAATGGATATGACCGTGATCTATGCGACGGATAATCAGGGAACGGCAGGAACACTGGCAACCAGAATGATTGTCATGGAGGACGGCATGATCTGCCAGGATGATACATATGAGAATCTGGTGAAGAACCCGGTGAACCGGTTTGTTGCCGGTGTTGTGGGACGGGTGCCTATGAACTTTTTTCCTGCAACTGTTATAAAGCAGGAAAATCAGGCGGGACTTAAGCTTAAAAGCGGCCAGATTCTGCTGCCGGATGAGGCGGGAAAAGCCTTGATTGACGGAGCGTATCCTGGAAAGGAAGTTATTGCGGGAATCCGTGCAGACGGCCTTCATCTGGTAGAAAATGCGTCCGGAAACAGCAATGGGATTCTTACGGTTACATTCCAGGGAATGGCGGGCGGTAAAGCGGAAACGGCTCTTAAATTTTTAGAAAATGAGACGGAGGGGCTCTGCCTGGCAAGTCAGGCCCCTGACTGCGGGACTGGCGGGAGGATTAAGCTGTCAGTGGATGCAGAAGGGCTTTACCTTTTTGACCGTGAAACCGGAAAAACCATCACAAATTAAGATGATAAAGAAGGGACTGATACATTTTACTGTGTCAGTCCTTTTTTGTGAAAAAATACAAAATTTTTCTTCCCTTTTTTGTGCTTTTGCATTAAAATAGTATGTGGATAAATGCCCATATTTGTGAAAAGGAGAGGACATTATGATTTCAAATCAAATATTACAGTGCAACATTGAGGGGATGAAAGAAATTACGCGAATTGACCTCTGCGTTTGCGACGTAGAGGGAAAGGTCCTGGCCTCCACATTAAAACATGCAGAAGAGTATGAAAGTGCTATCCTCACTTTTGTGGATTCACCGGCTGACAGCCAGGTAATTTCTGGTTACCAGTTCTTTAAAGTATTTGACGAGCATCAGCTGGAGTATATCCTGCTTGCTAAGGGCGGCAGCGACGACGTATATATGGTGGGTAAGCTGGCGGCCTTCCAGATTCAGAATCTTCTGGTGGCTTACAAGGAGCGGTTCGATAAGGATAACTTCATTAAGAATCTGCTTTTGGATAATCTTCTTCTGGTTGATATTTATAACCGGGCAAAGAAGCTTCACATTGAAACGAATGTAAAACGTGTGGTTTTCCTGATTGAGACGAAGAATGAAAAGGATGTCAATGCACTGGAAACGGTGAGAAGCCTGTTCTCGGCAAAGACAAAGGATTTCATCACCGCAGTGGATGAAAAAAATATTATTCTGGTGCGGGAGGTGAAGCAGGGAGAAAGCTATGAGGATCTGGAAAAAACGGCCAATACGATTCTCGATATGCTGAATACGGAAGCCATGTCCAAGGTACATATTGCCTTTGGTACGATTGTGAATGAAATTAAGGATGTATCCCGGTCGTATAAGGAAGCGAAAATGGCTCTGGATGTGGGAAAAATCTTTTACAGCGGAAAGAATGTGGTGGCATATTCCAAGCTTGGCATCGGACGTCTGATCTATCAGCTCCCTCTGCCTTTATGCCGTATGTTTATTAAGGAAATTTTTGATGGAAAGAATCCGGATGAATTTGACGAGGAGACGCTGACTACAATCAACAAATTTTTTGAGAACAGCCTGAACGTATCGGAGACTTCAAGACAGCTTTACATCCACAGAAATACCCTGGTTTACCGCCTGGATAAGCTTCAGAAGAGCACAGGCCTGGATCTTCGCGTGTTTGAAGATGCCATTACCTTCAAGATTGCCCTTATGGTAGTAAAATACATGAAGTATATGGAGAACCTGGATTACTGATTATGATAGAAATTTCGAATCTGACAAAGACCTATGAGAAGAGCAGCCGCGCCTTAAAGGGGCTTGACATTATCATTGACGACGGGGAATTTGTCTTTATTACGGGCCGGAGCGGTTCGGGGAAATCCACTTTGTTAAAGATTCTGCTAAAAGAAGTGGAACCAACCTCCGGCCGTGTTGTTGTCAATGACATGGATCTGGGAAGAATGCCAAGGCGGTATATTCCCAAATACCGGAGAAGACTGGGGGTGGTTTTCCAGGATTTCCGGCTTTTGAAGGACAGAACGGTTTATGAAAATGTGGCTTTTGCCCAGCGGGTGATTGGGGCTTCCGGACGAACGATCCGGGAATCGGTTCCGCAGATGTTAAAAATGGTGGGTCTTTCGTCCAAGTATAAGTCCTATCCGCACCAGCTTTCAGGGGGAGAGCAGCAGAGAGTTGCCATTGCAAGGGCTCTGATCAACAGGCCGGAAGTGCTGCTGGCCGACGAGCCCACCGGAAACTTAGACCCGCATAACGCTATGGAGATCATGAGGCTTTTGGAGGAGATCAACAGGCAGGGGACGACAGTGATTGTCGTGACCCACAGCCGCGAAATTGTGAATATGATGAAAAAACGCGTGATTACCATTGACAAAGGCATCATAATCGGCGATGAGGAAGAAAGCGGGTACTGGTATGAGAATTAGCACACTTTTGTTCTGTCTGAAACAGGGCATAGTGAATATATGCAGAAATATCTGGTTCTCTCTTGCTTCGACAGCGATTATTTCTGCGTGTATTTTTTTGTTCTGTGTTTTTTATTCCGTGGTTACCAACATCCAGTATATGGTGGTTACGGCGGAGTCCACCATGGGAATCTCCGTGTTTTTTGATGAAAACCTGACGGAGGGAGAGATTCTTGAAATCGGTGAAACCATAAAGGCGGACTGTGATACACAGATCAAAGATATGAAATACATTTCGGCAGAGGAGGCCTGGGGAAGCTTTAAAGACGAATATTTTGGAGAAGACAGCAGTCTGGCTGAGGGCTTTGCCGAGGATAATCCTCTGGCGGGCTCTGCATCCTATGAAATTTTCCTCTATAATATTGCGGATCAGGGCCCGGTGGTTCAGTATCTGGAAGCGGTTTCGGGAGTCAGAAAGGTCAATTACTCCAACAGCGCGGCGGCAGGTTTATCCAGTTTCAATAAGATTCTGGCCATGCTGTTTGGAGCCATGATCCTTATGCTGCTGGCCGTCGCAGTGTTTTTAATCAGCAACACGATTTCCGTCGCAGCGGAATTTCGAAAGAACGAAAATCAAATCATGCGGCTGATCGGCGCAACAAATTTTATGATACGGGCGCCGTTTGTGGTGGAGGGAACACTTTTGGGACTTTTAGGGGCATCCATTCCCCTTGCGGCTATGTATTTTCTGTATCGTCAGACTGTGGAATATGTGGCGCTGCGGTTCCAGCTGCTTTCAGGGATTATCCGTTTCCTTCCTGTTGAGACTATCTATCCGCCCATGGCAGGCGTTTCCCTGGCTCTTGGCGGCGGACTTGGCTTAATCGTTAGTTTCATGACCATCCGCAGGCATCTGCGGGTGTAGGAGAGCGATATGAAGAAACATAAGAGACTGCTGGGGGCTGTGTTCTTTGGAATCTGCATTCTGTGTGCCGCTTTTCCGGCCGGGGCGACAAAAGCCGGCCTGGACGATGCAAAGAAAAAGCGGACGGCTCTGGAAGAGGAGAAGAAAAAAACTGAGGACATTATTAAGAACCTTGAGAGTTTAAAAAATGATGCGGCTGCGTATGTGAAAAAGCTGGATGCCAGTCTGGAGGCCATAAGTGATGAACTTTCCGCTTTGGAGGCGGATATCAAGAACAAAGAAGATCAAATCGAGGTCACCCGGGGGGAGCTCGATGAGGCAAAAGAGACGGAAAAAAAGCAGTATGAATCCATGAAGCTGCGGATAAAATATATGTATGAGAAAGGGGACAGCTCGTATGTGGACCTTCTCATGCAGGCAGAGTCCCTGTCGGAGCTTTTAAATAAAGCAGAGTATATTGCCAAAATCTCATCCTATGACAGGCGGATGCTCGACGAGTATGCGGCCACAAAGGAGCGGATCGCAGAAAAAGAGCACGCCTTGGAGGAGGAACATATAAAGCTTCTTTCTCTGCAGGAGGAAGCGGAGGCCAGGCATGCGTCCGTGGAGCAGCTTTTATCAGCCAAACAGACGGAGCTAAAAAAATACGAAAGCCAGATTACACAGGCGGAAGGGCAGCTTTCTGAGTACGAAAAGGATCTGGAGGCTCAGGAACAGGCCATAAAAGTTATCGAGGCAGAGCTTAAGCGGAAGGAAGAAGAGGCCAGAAAAAAGGCGGAAGAAGCCGGGAAAGCGTATAAAACCAAGAGTCTTGGAGATATTAGCTTCACGTGGCCATGCCCTGGCAGCAGCCGGATCACATCGGGGTTTGGCGGCCGTTCTTCACCGACGGAAGGCGCTTCCACCAATCATCAGGGAATTGATATCGGGGCTCCTACAGGAACCGATATTGTGGCGGCAGCGTCCGGCGAAGTGGTAGTTTCCACATACAGCTATTCTGCCGGAAATTACATCATGATCAGCCATGGAGGCGGAGTTTACACTGTTTATATGCACGCGTCAAAGCTTTTGGCGTCTGTGGGACAGACCGTGAAACAGGGGCAGGTCATCGCGAAGGTGGGTTCCACCGGATATTCTACCGGACCTCATCTGCATTTTGGAATCCGTGCTGGCGGTACATATGTGAATCCGCGCCAGTATGTGAGTCCGTAGTCGGAGGTACAATTTATGACAGAACAGGAGAAGAAGGACTTGGAAGAAAGAGAGACAAAAAATAAATTCTGGAAGGGTGTGCTGGTGGGGGCACTGGTGACGGCCTTTTCCGGACTCATTGCAGTGGGAATGGCGGCAGGAATCTGGATTGTGGCCCGTGGAGTCAATGTAGACCAGAGCGCTCAGGTTCAGGCGGCTGATGAGGGAAATGGCGATGGAAAGCTGGATATGGCAAAAATTGGTCCCAAGCTAAATTACATGCAGGAGCTAATTAATCAGTATTTCCTGTTTGACGAGGAGGAAAGGGAGGATCCGGAGGAGTGGATTTACAGCGGCCTGGTATATTCTCTTCAGGATCCTTATTCTGTGTATTACACTCCGGAGGAATATGAGAGCGTTGTGGAGAGCAATGAAGGGGAATATTGCGGGATTGGCGTTCAGGTGAGCCAGAACGTGTATACGGGTATCATAACAGTAGTTAAGGTCTTTAAGGGGACTCCGGCGGAGAAGGCCGGAATGCTGCCGGGAGATATTCTGACCGCAGTGGGCGACATGGATGTGTCAGGCTTGGATCTGAGTCTACTAGTCAGTGATTATATCAAGGGCGAAGAGGGCACAGAGGTGAGTCTTACGGTTTACCGGGAATCCACGGAGGACTATGTGGAGATGACCATGGAGCGCGCCATGGTGGAAAATCCCACAGTGGAATATACTATGCTGGAGAATAAGATCGGCTATATTTCTCTGTCTTCTTTTGAAGAGGTATCAGGGGACCAGTTTAAGAAGGCAGTGGATTCCCTGGAGGGAGAGGGAATGGAAGGCCTGGTTGTGGATTTGAGAAATAACGGCGGCGGCGTGGTGAACGCGGCCAAAGCGATTGCGGATTATCTGCTTCCGGAAGGAGACGCCATCGTGAGCTTTAAAGGAAAGGGCGTTCCTGACAGCAGTTTCAGCTCAGAGGACGGACATCAGGTGGACGTTCCCATTGTGGTTCTGGTGAATGGCCAGAGCGCCAGCGCATCCGAGGTTCTTACCGGCGCTTTGAAAGACAATGACTGGGGAATCGTTGTGGGAACCAAAACATTTGGAAAGGGTATTGCCCAGGGCGTTTTTCCAATGATGGATGGGAGTGCTGTGAAGCTGACAACGGCCTACTACTATGTTCCTTCGGGGGAATGTATTCATGAGCTGGGAATCGAGCCGGACGTGGAAGTGGAGCTTCGTGAAGACTTAAGAAGCATGATTGAAATTCCGAAAGACGAAGACAATCAGCTTAAGGCGGCAGTGGGGGTTCTGCTTCGCGGAACAGACGCAGTGAAAAAGGAACTGGAGGCGTTGGAAGAGACGGCAAAGGCAGATGCCCCTGGAGAACCGTAACAACTGTAGCAAAAAAATGAAGAAGTGCGGGAAAAGTGCTTGCATTTTTTCCGCATTTGTGATATGTTAATGTAGCTGTGGCATGATAGCTGTGAAGCGAGAGGTTGCTGCCGGATATGGCAGGTTTTCCGTGGAGCGAATGTCAAGTTAGAAAACTGGCGACAAGTCACTGTACCAAATTAACAGCTGCTCAGGGTAAGGGGCAGTAACAACGTGTGAATCCAAAGGATACACGCGAGACCGTGTACAGTCACCGCTTGTCGTACTTCGTAAAAGTGCGAAAAGGAGGCGACTTTTTTTATGGCAAGTCAGGTTATGAGAATCACATTAAAGGCGTATGACCATCAGTTGATCGATCAGTCAGCCGGAAAAATCATCGAGACAGTAAAAAAGACAGGATCTCAGGTGAGTGGACCGGTGCCGCTGCCGACGAAGAAAGAGGTTGTAACAATTTTGAGAGCTGTTCATAAGTACAAAGATTCCAGAGAACAGTTCGAGCAGAGAACTCATAAGAGACTTATCGATATCACAAGCCCGAGCCAGAAGACAGTAGATGCTCTGTCCAGACTGGAAATGCCGGCCGGTGTTTATATCGACATCAAGATGAAAAACAAATAACCGGAAGTTAAAAGAAAAATCCTGAATGGTTCTGATATAAAAGCAACACTTAATCCTGAAAGGGAATCAACATCATTGCAGGTTGCAATGTCATAGTGTTCCACCTATGTTGGGCTGCTCTAGGATGAACGCACCGGATATCGGTTTTTGCGTTCCGCTGTAGATTAGTAACAGGAGGTAAGAAAATGAAGAAAGCGATTTTAGCTACAAAAGTCGGAATGACTCAGATCTTCAATGACGAAGGCGTTCTCGTTCCGGTAACAGTTCTTCAGGCTGGACCGTGCGTGGTAACACAGGTTAAGACAGAAGAAAATGACGGCTATAAGGCTGTCCAGGTAGGTTTTGTTGATAAGAGAGAAAAACTCGTCAGCAAGCCGGTAAAAGGCCATTTTGATAAGGCTGGCGTATCTTACAAGAGATATGTGAGAGAATTCAGATTTGAAAATGCAGAAGAGTATAATGTAAAAGATGAAATTAAGGCTGACATCTTCGCAGCAGGCGATAAAGTGGATGCAACAGCTATCTCCAAAGGGAAAGGTTTCCAGGGTGCTATTAAGAGACTCGGACAGCACAGAGGCCCCATGGCTCATGGTTCCAAGTTCCATCGTCATCAGGGTTCCAACGGTTCTGCAACAACTCCGGGCCGCGTATTCAAGGGCAAAGGCATGCCAGGTCATATGGGCAACAAGAGAATCACTACCCAGAACCTGGAAGTTGTAAGGGTTGATGTTGAAAACAACGTAATTCTGGTTAAAGGCGCTGTACCAGGCCCGAAGAAATCCTTAGTAACACTGAAGGAAACAGTAAAAGCTGGCAAGTAAGCTTTTATAGGAAAGGAGGAAAAAAGAAATGGCAAATGTATCCGTATATAATATGGAAGGAAAAGAAGTTGGCACAATGGAGCTTAACGATGCCGTATTCGGTGTTGAAGTGAACGAACATCTCGTACACATGGCCGTTGTTGCACAGCTTGCAAATAAACGTCAGGGAACACAGAAAGCAAAGACCCGTTCCGAAGTTTCCGGCGGCGGAAGAAAACCGTGGAGACAGAAGGGAACCGGCCATGCAAGACAGGGCTCCACAAGAGCACCGCAGTGGACAGGCGGCGGAGTTGTGTTTGCTCCGACTCCCAGGGATTATACGATCCGTCTTAATAAGAAAGAGAAAAGGGCTGCTCTCAAGTCTGCTTTAACAAGCCGTGTGAATGAGAACAAATTCATTGTGGTTGACGAGCTGAAGTTCGATGAGATTAAGACAAAGAACTTTAAGAGCGTTATGAGCAATCTGAAGGTATCCAAAGCCCTGGTGGTTCTTGCTGACAATGATAAGAATACAGTTCTTTCCGCAAGAAACCTTCCGGACGTTAAGACTTCCCTTGTCAATACAATCAATGTATATGACATTTTGAAATATAACACAGTGGTAGCGACAAAGGCTGCCGTTGCTTCTATCGAGGAGGTGTACGCATAATGGCAAATGTACAGTACTACGACGTAATCCTCAAACCGGTTGTAACTGAGAAAAGCATGAACGCTATGAGCGAGAAAAAGTATACATTTCTGGTTCATCCGGATGCAAATAAGAGCATGATTAAAGAGGCTGTTGAGAAAATGTTCCCGGGAACAAAGGTTGACAGCGTAAATACACAGAATCTGGACGGCAAGAAGCGCAGACGCGGTATGGTTGTCGGCAAAACTTCCAAAACAAAGAAAGCAATCGTCAAACTGACCGCAGACAGCAAGGAAATTGAAATTTTCCAGGGCCTGTAAGCGTCTGACGAGTCGGAAGTTCCGCAGGCAGGAGATGAGCCTGGGGAAACTTGTTCGCGGCGCATGGAGCACCTGGCAGGTTTTTTGAACCCCCGGTGCAAAAGCGGCCGCCGATACACTATGTGACCTTCTAAGTCACGAGAATTAAAAGAGAAACGCCAGAGGGCGTTGAAAGGAGCAAAAAATGGGAATTAAAACCTATAACCCATATACACCTTCCAGAAGAAACATGACTGGTTCCGATTTTTCTGAGATCACAAAGAAATCTCCGGAGAAAGCGCTGCTTGTTTCCCTGAAGAAAAACGCTGGACGTAATAACCAGGGTAAGATTACCGTCAGACATCAGGGCGGCGGAAACAGAAAAAAATATAGAATGATAGACTTTAAGAGAAATTCCAAAGATGGAATTCCTGCTACTGTAATCGGCATTGAATATGATCCGAACAGAAGCGCCAATGTTGCTTTGATCTGTTATGCAGACGGCGAGAAAGCATACATCCTTGCGCCCCAGGGCCTTACTGACGGTATGAAGGTAATGAGCGGTGAGCACGCAGAAGCCAAGGTGGGCAACTGTTTACCGTTATCCCTGATTCCGGTCGGCGCACAGGTACACAATATTGAACTGCATCCTGGCAAAGGCGGACAGTTAGTACGTTCGGCCGGTAATGCGGCTCAGCTGATGGCAAAAGAAGGAAAGTATGCAACACTTCGTTTACCTTCCGGTGAAATGAGAATGGTTCCGATCGAGTGCCGTGCGACTGTGGGCGTTGTCGGCAATGGAGATCACAACCTGATTAAGATTGGTAAAGCCGGCAGAAAGCGTCACATGGGTATTCGTCCGACCGTCCGCGGTTCTGTTATGAACCCCAACGACCATCCGCATGGCGGTGGTGAAGGCAAGACTGGTATCGGTCGTCCGGGTCCGTGCACACCGTGGGGCAAGCCTGCTCTTGGCCTTAAGACCAGAAAGAAAAATAAACAGTCTAACAAGTTGATTGTAAGAAGAAGAAACGGTAAGGCGTAATCAATAGGAGGTAAAACGATGGCTCGTTCACTTAAAAAAGGACCATTTGCTGATGCAAGCTTACTTAAAAAAGTAGACGCTATGAACGCAGCAGGACAGAAACAGGTGATTAAGACCTGGTCCCGCCGTTCCACAATCTTTCCGCAGATGGTAGGTCATACAATCGCAGTACACGATGGGAGAAAGCATGTTCCGGTATATGTAACAGAGGATATGGTGGGACATAAGCTTGGTGAGTTTGTTGCTACAAGAACTTACAGAGGCCATGGAAAAGATGAGAAGAAGTCCGGTCGTAAATAATTAAGACGCTTTGAAAGGAGGTTTTATCAATGGCTAAGGGACATAGAAGTCAGATTAAGAGAGAAAGAAATGCTCAGAAGGATACAAGACCATCTGCAAAGCTGTCTTACGCAAGAGTATCCGTTCAGAAGGCTTGTTTCGTATTAGATGCCATCAGGGGCAAAGATGTGCAGACTGCACTTGGTATTGTAACTTACAATCCCAGATATGCTTCTAGCTTAATAGAGAAATTACTGAAATCAGCAATTGCAAATGCTGAGAATAATAATGGTATGAGCGCGGAGAACCTGTATGTGGAGGAATGCTACGCAAACAAGGGACCGACCATGAAGAGAGTAAAACCGAGAGCACAGGGCAGAGCTTACAGAATCGAAAAGAGAATGAGCCATATCACGATTGTGCTGAATGAGAGATAGGAGGCAGTTATGGGACAGAAAGTTAATCCACACGGCATGAGAGTCGGTGTTATTAAAGACTGGGATTCCAGATGGTATGCTGAAGCTGGTTTTGCTGACAACCTTGTAGAGGACCACAAGATCAGAACATATCTGAAAAAGAAATTATACAGCGCCGGTGTTTCCAAAATCGAAATCGAACGCGCTTCTGACAGAGTGAAAATCATCGTTCACACAGCAAAGCCCGGCGTTGTTATCGGCAAGGGCGGAGCAGAGATCGAAAAATTGAAAGCTGAAGTTCAGAAGATGACAGATAAGAAGCTGTTTGTAGATATTAAGGAAATCAAGAGACCTGACCGCGATGCACAGCTCGTTGCAGAATCCATCGCACAGCAGCTTGAGAACCGTGTTTCCTTCCGCCGTGCTATGAAGTCTACTATGGGCCGCTCCATGAAGGCTGGCGTTCTGGGCATCAAGACAGCCGTAGGCGGACGTCTTGGCGGTGCAGATATTGCCCGTACAGAGTTTTACAGCGAGGGAACAATCCCGCTTCAGACATTAAGAGCAGATATTGACTATGGTTTCGCAGAGGCAGATACAACCTACGGCAAGCTTGGCGTTAAGGTTTGGATCTACAAAGGCGAGGTTCTTCCTACGAAGGGAAATAAGGAAGGGAGCGATAAATAATGTTAATGCCTAAGAGAGTAAAGCGCCGCAAACAGTTCCGCGGATCTATGGCCGGTAAAGCTTTAAGAGGAAATACAATCTCCAACGGTGAGTACGGCCTTGTTGCTATTGAACCGTGCTGGATCAAGTCCAATCAGATTGAGGCAGCCCGTGTTGCCATGACTCGTTACATCAAGCGTGGTGGTAAAGTCTGGATTAAGATTTTCCCGGATAAGCCGGTTACAGCAAAGCCCGCTGAAACTCGTATGGGTTCCGGTAAAGGCGCTCTTGAATACTGGGTAGCAGTTGTTAAACCAGGCCGTGTGATGTTTGAAATCGCTGGCGTTCCTGAAGAAACAGCAAAAGAGGCTCTTCGTCTTGCCATGCACAAACTTCCGTGTAAGTGTAAGATCGCTTCCAAAGCAGACTTAGAAGGCGGTGATAACAGTGAAAACTAATAAATATGTAGAAGAATTAAATGCGAAGACAGCAGCAGAGTTAAACGAAGAATTAGTTGCAGCAAAGAAGGAACTTTTCAATCTGAGATTCCAGAACGCAACCAATCAGTTAGATAACACAAGCAGAATCAAAGAGGTTCGTAAGAACATCGCAAGAATTCAGACTGTTATCACAGCAAAAGCAAAGGTTGCTAACTAATTCATAAAAGCTGGCCGAAATTCGTATATCGGATAGATTGGCTGCTATTATGACACACGCCGACGCGTGTAACAAACCTAAATTTGAAAGGAGACTATCCGTCGTGGAAAGAAATCTTAGAAAAACACGTTCTGGTAAGGTAGTTAGCAACAAGATGGACAAAACAATTGTCGTTGCTATCGAGGATCACGTAAAGCATCCGTTAATCGGTAAGATTGTTAAAAAGACATATAAGTTAAAAGCTCATGATGAGAAAAATGAGTGCAATATTGGCGATACAGTAAAAGTGATGGAGACAAGACCGTTATCCAAGGATAAAAGATGGAGACTTGTTGAAATCATCGAGAAGGCAAGATAAGAGAAATGATACAGAGTGGCGTTTCGCCAGGCAGGCGCAGCGAGGCGGAGGGATCCGGCTCAACACGGCGCGGCTTCGCACGGAGTGAGGTTCTTCGTGTTTCCCAGCAGTGAGCGAAGCGAACGAAAAGGAAGGAGTATTTAGGGCATGATTCAGCAGGAATCCAGATTAAAGGTTGCCGACAATACAGGTGCAAGAGAACTGCTTTGTATCCGTGTTATGGGCGGCTCTACAAGAAGATATGCTAATATCGGTGATATCATCGTAGCTTCCGTTAAAGATGCAACACCAGGCGGCGTTGTTAAGAAGGGCGATGTTGTAAAGGCCGTTGTTGTTCGTACAGTAAAAGGCGCACGTCGGAAAGACGGTTCTTATATCAAGTTCGATGAGAACGCAGCAGTTATTATCAAGGATGATAAGACTCCAAGAGGAACCCGTATTTTTGGGCCGGTGGCGAGAGAGCTTCGTGAGAAACAGTTCATGAAGATTGTATCTCTGGCTCCGGAAGTATTATAAGGAGGTGCCAGATAATGCATAAAATCAGAAAAGACGATATGGTTAAAGTTATCACAGGCAAAGATAAAGATAAGACCGGTAAGGTCCTTCATGTCGATACAAAAAAGAATACAGTTCTGGTTGAAGGCTGCAACATGGTGACAAAGCACACCAAACCGAGCCAGACAAATCAGAACGGCGGTATCGTTCATCAGGAAGCTGCCATGG
Organism: uncultured Lachnospiraceae bacterium; assembly: GCA_910586315.1. Taxonomy (GTDB): domain Bacteria; phylum Bacillota; class Clostridia; order Lachnospirales; family Lachnospiraceae; genus CANRXD01. Next base: position 48,394 of record CAJUIP010000013.1, read on the forward strand.
ACATCTCCAATGTTATGCTGCTCGTTGACGGAAAAGCAACAAGAGTTGGTTTTGAAGTTAAGGATGGCAAGAAAGTCCGTGTTGCCAAGACAACCGGTAAAGTAATCGACTAAGAGCAGAGAGGAGGAAAATAAGGTGTCTCGATTAAAAGAAATGTATCAGAACGAAATTGTTGATGCAATGACAAAAAAATTTGGATATAAGAATATCATGGAAGTGCCGAAGCTTAATAAGATCGTGATTAATATGGGCGTAGGCGAAGCAAAAGACAACGCGAAAGTCCTTGACTCTGCGGTTCGTGACTTGGAAATCATCACAGGTCAGAAGGCAGTTCTGACAAAAGCAAAAAAGTCCGTTGCTAACTTCAAAATCAGAGAGGGCATGGCAATCGGATGCAAAGTTACTCTTCGTGGAGAGAAGATGTACGAGTTCGCAGACCGTTTAATCAACCTGGCTCTTCCCCGTGTACGTGACTTCCGCGGCGTAAATGCAAACGCATTTGACGGCAGAGGAAACTATGCACTTGGCATTAAAGAGCAGTTAATCTTCCCTGAAATTGAATACGATAAAGTTGATAAAGTAAGAGGCATGGATGTTATTTTTGTAACAACTGCAAAGACCGATGAAGAAGCCCGTGAACTTTTGACATTATTCAATATGCCATTTGCAAAATAAGTAGGAGGATTTATCCATGGCTAAAACTTCAATGAAGATTAAACAGCAGCGTCCTGCAAAGTTCTCCACAAGAGAATACAATCGTTGCAGAATCTGTGGTCGTCCGCACGCATATTTGAGAAAATACGGCATTTGCCGTATCTGCTTCCGCGAGCTGGCCTACAAAGGCGAAATCCCGGGAGTAAAGAAGGCTAGCTGGTAGGCATTGAGCACTTAATGAGCGCGAGCCGGAGGCGAAGTGCGAATTTAGTGCGAAAGCCCTTCGCGAACCTTAGCGAGGCCGAGCCGAAGGCGAGAGCAGAGCTTAGTTGAGCGAAGAGTCCCGGCAGCCAGAGTCTGAAAAGACGCAGGAGCGAGCCGAAGGCAAAGTGCGAATTTAGTGCGAAAGCCGTTCTTCGGCCCCAGGGCCAAAGAACATACCTGTGCAGCGCAGGTTATGTACCTGCGAACCACAGCGACAAACCAACAATCCACAAGGAGGAAATATAATCATGACTATGAGCGATCCGATTGCAGATATGCTTACAAGAATTCGTAATGCCAATACTGCAAAACATGATACAGTAGATGTACCGGCTTCCAAGATGAAATTAGCTATCGCTGATATCCTTGTAAGAGAGGGTTATATTAAGAAATATGATATCGTTGAAGACGGCGGATTCCAGACAATCCGTATTGCTTTAAAGTATGGCAAGGATAAAAATGAGAGAATCATTTCCGGTATCAAGAAGATTTCCAAACCAGGTTTACGTGTATATGCCGGCAAGGAAGATATGCCGAAGGTACTTGGCGGACTTGGCATTGCTATCGTATCCACCAATCAGGGCGTAATTACCGACAAACAGGCCCGCGAGCTTGGCGTAGGCGGCGAAGTCCTCGCTTTTGTGTGGTAGGCTGTGAACACGAGCTGAAGGCGAGAGGCGAATTTAGTGAGAACGCCGTTTAATGTTATCACCCGCCGCCTGCAAAACCCGCTTTTACGGGCAGGGCGGTGTCGGCATGGCTTTTGCATGTCAAAGGCAAATAACATAGAAACTGAAAACAGAGTGTGTAAAAGCATGCTCCGAGAATTTAAGTAGGAGGTAAATGGCATGTCACGTATTGGTAGAATGCCGGTTGCGATTCCCACAGGTGTAACTGTTACAATCGCAGAAAACAATGTAGTGACCGTTAAGGGTCCGAAAGGAACACTGGAAAGAACTCTTCCGGTGGAAATGCAGATCAAAGAAGAAGATGGACACATTATCGTAACAAGACCAAACGACTTAAAGAGAATGAAATCTCTTCATGGTCTCACTAGAACGTTAATCCATAACATGATCCACGGTGTTACCGAAGGCTATGAGAAGAAGCTGGAAGTTAACGGTGTTGGTTACAGAGCCGCGAAGCAGGGTAAGAAGCTGACTCTTTCCCTTGGCTATTCCCATCCGGTAGAAATGGAAGATCCGGAAGGCATTGAGACTGTTCTGGAAGGTCAGAATATCATCATCGTTAAGGGCATCAGCAAAGAAAAGGTTGGCCAGTACGCTGCTGAAATCAGAAGCAAGAGAGAGCCGGAGCCGTATAAGGGCAAGGGTATCAAGTATGCTGATGAGGTTATCAGACGTAAAGTTGGTAAGACTGGTAAGAAATAATTAAGGAGAGTGTAAAAATGGTTAGCAAGCAGTCAAGAAGCGAAGTCCGCAGAAAAAAGCATTATAGATTACGCAATCGCTTTGCCGGTACAGCAGAGAGACCGCGTTTGGCAGTGTTCAGAAGCAATAATCATATGTATGCTCAGATCATTGACGATTCCGTTGGACATACTTTAGCTGCAGCTTCCACTCTGGAAAAAGAGATCAAAGCTGAGTTAGAGAACACCGATACCGTTGAGGCAGCAGCATATGTTGGAACTGTAATCGCAAAGAGAGCAATAGAAAAGGGCATTAAGGAAGTTGTTTTCGACCGCGGTGGTTTCATCTATCAGGGCAAGGTTCAGGCCTTGGCAGACGCAGCTAGAGAAGCTGGTCTGGAATTCTAGTAGGGAGGAGAATACAGCATGAAGCGTACAATCATTGATGCAAGTCAGTTAGAATTGAATGACAAAGTTGTTGCCATCAAGCGCGTATCCAAGACTGTAAAAGGTGGACGTACCATGAGATTTTCCGCTCTGGTAGTAGTAGGCGACGGCAATGGGCATGTAGGAGCAGGCCTTGGCAAGGCAGGCGAGGTTCCGGAGGCCATTCGTAAAGGCAAAGAGGCAGCAATCAAGAACCTGGTTGAGGTTCCGAGAGACGAGAACAACAGCATTCCGCACGACTTCCTTGGAGAGTTCGGCAGCGCATCCGTACTTCTTAAGAGAGCTCCGGAAGGTACTGGTATCATCGCAGGCGGCCCGGTTCGTTCCGTAGTAGAGCTTGCCGGTATTAAGAATATCCGTACCAAGTCTTTAGGCTCCAATAACAAGACAAACGTAGTTCTGGCAACGATCGAGGGGCTCTTAAAGTTAAAAACTCCGGAAGAAGTTGCAAAGAACCGCGGCAAATCTGTTGAAGAAGTTGTTTGCTAATAGGAGGATAATGAAATGGCAGAGAAGTTAAAAATCACATTGGTAAAATCCCCTATCGGTGCCATTCCGAAGCAGAAAGCAACTGTTAAGGCGCTTGGCTTAAAGAAGATGCACAAGACGGTTGAACTGCCGGACAATGGTGCAGTTAGAGGCATGATCCAGAGTGTAAGACATCTGGTTAAAGTTGAAGAAATCTAATCCGATAGAGAGTAAGGAGGTGCAGTGATGAACTTATCTAATTTACATCCTGCTGAGGGTTCCAAGCATAGCGATAATTTCAGAAGAGGCCGCGGCCATGCTTCTGGAAATGGCAAGACAGCCGGCAAGGGCCACAAGGGTCAGAAAGCCCGTTCCGGAGCTCCAAGACCTGGCTTTGAGGGCGGCCAAATGCCTTTATACAGACGTATTCCAAAGAGAGGATTTACAAACATCAATTCCAAGGATATTGTAGGAATTAATGTAAGTGCACTTGAGAGATTCGAGAACGACTCCACAGTTTCCGTTGAGACATTAATGGAGTGCGGTATCGTAAAGAACCCGCAGGACGGCGTTAAGATTCTTGCAAACGGCGAGTTGACAAAGAAACTTAACGTTAAAGCCAATGCTTTCAGTGAGGCCGCAAAAGCTAAAATTGAGGCAGTAGGTGGAACCTGCGAGGTGATCTAATATGTTAAATTCAATACAAAAAGCATTTAAGGTGAAAGAAGTCCGGGAACGGCTTCTTTACACCTTCATGATGCTTGTTGTGATTCGGATTGGCTCCTGCCTTCCGATTCCGGGTGTGGATCCCAGCTATCTGAAAACATTTTTTGACAACCTCCAGGCTTCCGGCATGGGATTTGTCAATGCGGTGACGGGAGGCTCTTTTTCCTCCATGTCTTTGTTTGCGCTGAGTATCACCCCATATATCACATCTTCCATTATTATGCAGCTTATGACCATTGCTGTTCCGAAGCTTGAGGAAATGCAAAGGGAAGGCGAGGATGGAAGAAAGAAGATTGCAGAGTATACAAGATATCTTACGGTTGCGCTCTCTCTGTTTGAATCCAGTGCCATGGCAATCGGCCTCGGCAGACAGGGCCTGCTCTATGAGGATCACAGAAATTTCTGGGGATATCTGACCGTTGTGGCAGCCATGACGGCCGGTTCCGCCCTTCTTATGTGGATTGGCGAAAGAATTACCGATAAGGGAATCGGAAACGGTATCTCCATCGTACTTCTTGTCAATATCGTATCCAGCCTTCCGCAAGATGTGCTGACTCTGTATGAGCGCTTTATGGCCGGAAAGTCCGTCGCGGTCGCAACGGTGGCTGCCATCATTGTGCTGGCAGTTATTGTCGCAACGGTTGTATTCGTTCTTATTTTAAATGGTGCAGAGCGTCGTATCCCGGTACAGTACAGTAAAAAGATGCAGGGACGCAGAATGATCGGCGGACAATCCACCTATATTCCGCTTAAGGTAAATACCGCTAATGTAATTCCGGTAATTTTTGCCTCCTCCATCATGTCTATGCCGGTGATGGTTGCACAGTTTTTCCAGGTAGATTATTCTACCATTGGAGGAAAAATTCTTCTGGCTTTAAGCTCTTCCAACTGGTTTAGACCGGAGAGTCCGGGATATTCTGTTGGTCTGCTGTTTTATATCATATTAATCGTACTGTTCGCATATTTCTATACGTCCATTACGTTTAACCCATTGGAAGTTGCAAATAATATGAAAAAATCCGGCGGCTTTATTCCGGGCGTTCGTCCTGGTAAACCAACTTCGGATTTTCTCACCAATATTTTAAACTACATTGTTTTCATCGGAGCGGTCGGTCTGGTTATCGTATGTATCATTCCGATCATGGCGTCCGGCCTGTTCTCCGTTGGCAGTCTTTCCTTTGGCGGCACATCCTTAATCATCATCGCAGGTGTTATCCTGGAGACTATTAAGGCTGTGGAATCTATGATGCTTGTACGAAATTACAAGGGATTCTTAAATGACTAGTGCAAAGCTGTACTGGTTTGGAAGTAGCGGTTCAGAGGATATCTGAGCTGCCGCGACTGGAAACATGACAGCAGTGTAAGTGTTCGAAACGGGCGGAAGTTTTTTCGCCCGCTTTTTCGAACAGCTGCTTTTGGGGCTCATGAAACCCATGGAGGGATAAGCATGAAAATCATTATGTTGGGCGCACCTGGCGCCGGAAAAGGGACACAGGCGGAGAGAATTGCAGAAAAATATCAGATCCCGCATATTTCAACGGGAGATATTTTCAGAGCAAATATTAAACAGGGAACCGAGCTTGGAAAGAAAGCAAAAGCCTACATGGATCAGGGACTTCTGGTTCCGGATTCCCTGACCGTTGATCTGGTTATGGATAGAATTGGCCAGGAGGACTGTAAAAATGGTTATATTCTGGATGGTTTTCCGCGTACCATTCCCCAGGCGGAATGCCTGACCGAAGCGCTGGAGGCCAGGGGAGAGAAAATGAATTTTGCCATTGATGTTCATGTACCGGATGAGAATATCATTGCCCGTATGTCAGGACGCCGTGCGTGTCCGAACTGCGGTTTCACATATCATATTGTATATGCGGCTCCAAAAAAAGAAGGTGTGTGCGACAAATGTGGTTCCGCCCTTATTTTAAGAGATGATGATAAGGCAGAAACTGTGAAAAAACGTCTTTCCGTTTATCATGAACAGACCCAGCCGCTAATTGATTATTACAGCCGGGAAAAAATACTCTATACTGTGGACGGCACAAATGAGCCGGAGCATGTTTTTGAAGATATTATAAAACTTCTGGGAGCTCAAGGAAATGGCAGTAACAATTAAGTCGCACAAAGAAATAGAATTGATGAGGAAAGCCGGAGAAATCCTGGCTGCCACCCATGAGGAACTAAAAAAAGCCATTCACCCGGGGATATCCACTCTGGACATTGATAAGCTGGGAGAGCGGATTATCCGCGCTCATGGCTGCCTTCCGTCCTTTAAAAATTATAACGGATATCCCGCATCCATATGCATATCTGTCAACGATGAAGTGGTCCATGGAATTCCAAGCCGTCACCGCATCTTAAAAGAGGGAGATATTGTGAGTCTGGACGCAGGCGTTATCTATAAGGGATATCATTCCGATGCCGCCAGAACCTGGGCTGTGGGTAAAGTGTCACCGGAGGCGCAGAAGCTTATGGATGTGACAAGACAGAGCTTTTTCGAGGGAATCCGGTTTGCAAAGGCGGGGAATCATCTGAATGATATTTCTGCGGCAATCCAGTCCTTTGCTGAGAGCTTCGGCTACGGCGTGGTCCGCGATCTGGTGGGCCATGGGATTGGAACCCATCTGCACGAGGATCCGGAGGTCCCGAATTTCGCAATGAAGAGAAAAGGGATTCTCTTGAGGCCGGGCATGACCCTGGCCGTTGAACCCATGATTAATATGGGAGGTTCGGATGTTCTGTGGATGGATGACGACTGGACAGTGGTGACTGTCGATCATTCTCTGTCCTCCCATTATGAGAATACGATTCTCATTACAGAAGGGGAGCCGGAAATCCTTTCTTTGTCAGCTGCTGACAGGGAGAGCGGGGCCTAAGGAGGAACTTTCATGGAAATGCATCCAGGGTGGAGGGCCAGGTCTCTGGCCGGAAATGACAGGGGACAAATTTATGTCATAAAAGAGGATAGTCCTCCATATGTTTTTTTGCTGGGCCCAAACGGAAGGACGCTCCGAAAGAATAAAAAGCATGTTCAGGTAATAAAGAGAATGAAAGAGTTACAGTTCACGGCCGATGCTTCTTGTCCGCGATACGCGGGCAAGAAGATGCCCCCTCCCGTGAATAGAAACATGAAAGACGTCGTACAGGAGGTAAGAGAGTAGTATGTCAAAGGCAGACGTAATTGAGATCGAGGGCGTTGTTATTGAAAAATTGCCCAATGCCATGTTTCAGGTGGAACTGGAAAACGGCCATAAGGTTCTGGCAACCATTAGCGGAAAGCTCCGCATGAACTATATCAGAATTCTTCCCGGTGATAAGGTGACACTGGAGATGTCTCCCTATGATCTGTCCAAAGGCCGTATTATTTGGCGAGATAAATAAGACACATAAGAAGCAGTCCAGGGGGATGTGGACGATTATGGCATACGGCCATTGAAAATTGCTTTGCAGCTCCCGGTCAATCAGTGGAGTGATTGACCGGAGAGTGAACAGTAATAACTGTTACAACAATATAAAGAAAAATCAAGAAAATGCTTGATTTTCCAGGATAAAGGTGTTATAATGCTCAAGCGAACTTTGTTGGAACGCTTGTATTATGCCCTTTTTTGGGGTGTTCATATACAGGTATGGCAACCCGTAATGCCGCTTCTCTGAGAGACTGGAGCTGGTGTGTATCCGGTATGGAGGAACGAGGCGGACTACGAAGGAAAGGAGAATTACTGTGAAAGTAAGATCATCAGTAAAACCGATTTGCGAAAAGTGTAAGATCATTAAGAGAAAAGGCAGTATCAGAGTAATCTGCGAAAATCCTAAACACAAACAAAGACAGGGCTAATGCCGCTTGATCGCCCATATTTTCGCGCGGCTTTGGTATGACTCGCCAGGGTGCGTTGTTCGTACCGGCAAACAATATTTCTACTAAATTAAATGGAGGTACACTCATGGCTCGTATTTCAGGTGTTGATTTACCAAGAGAAAAACGTGTCGAAATCGGCTTAACTTATATCTACGGTATCGGTAGAGCAAGTGCAAACCGTATTCTTGCTGAGGCTGGTGTAAACCCTGACACACGTGTTAAGGATTTAACCGATGACGAAGTGAAGAACATTGCGGCAGTGATTGCTGAGTCCCAGACAGTGGAAGGCGACCTGCGTCGTGAGATCGCTTTAAACATCAAGAGACTTCAGGAAATCGGCTGTTACAGAGGCATTCGTCATAGAAAGAGCCTTCCTTGCCGTGGTCAGAAGACCAAGACGAACGCAAGAACATGTAAAGGTCCGAGAAAGACAGTAGCGAACAAGAAGAAATAACTGTTTCGTTAAGTAACAGCAGAGATGAATCACGTTGCATGTTTTAAAGACAGGAAACAGGGTTCAAAATTCAAGAAAGTAGGTTAGTTTAAAATGGCTAAAAAAGTGTCCACTGCAAAGAAAGTGACAAAAAAGCGTGTAAAGAAAAACGTTGAACGCGGACAGGCGCACATCCAGTCATCTTTTAACAACACAATCGTGACATTAACAGATGCACAGGGAAATGCCTTATCTTGGGCAAGTGCAGGCGGTCTGGGATTTAGAGGTTCAAGGAAATCTACTCCATATGCAGCTCAGATGGCTGCAGAAACTGCAACTAAGGCAGCTCTTGTACATGGTTTAAAATCCGTTGACGTTATGGTAAAAGGACCTGGCTCAGGTCGTGAGGCAGCTATCCGTGCCCTTCAGGCATGTGGCCTTGAGGTAACAAGCATTAAGGACGTGACACCGGTTCCGCATAACGGATGCCGTCCGCCAAAGCGTAGAAGAGTCTAATTAGGAGGAAGTAATAATGGCAGTTGATAGAGTTCCTGTTCTTAAAAGATGCAGATCCCTTGGTCTTGATCCCATTTATTTAGGAATAGATAAAAAATCCAACAGAGAATCCAAAAGAGCTAATAAGAAAATAAGTGAATACGGCCTTCAGTTAAGAGAAAAGCAGAAGGCTAAATTCATCTATGGCGTACTTGAGAAACCTTTCCGCAACTACTATGAGAAGGCGGAGCGTTTAAGCGGACAGACTGGTGAGAATCTTATGATTCTCTTAGAGCGCAGACTTGACAATGTATTGTTCCGTATGGGCTTCGGCAGAACAAGAAAAGAAACAAGACAGATTGTGGATCACAAGCATGTTTTGGTAAACGGCAAGTGCGTAAACATCCCGTCTTATCTTGTAAAGACCGGAGATGTTGTTGAAATCAAAGAAAAGCACAAAGGTGACAACAGATACAAATTAATTCTTGACGTTACAGGCGGCCGTCTGATTCCGGCATGGTTAGATGTTGATCAGGAGAACCTCAAAGGTACAGTTAAGGCTCTTCCGACCAGAGAAGAAATCGACGTTCCCGTAAACGAGATGCTTATTGTCGAGTTGTACTCCAAATAATAATTCACCGAAGCAGAGGATGCTTCCTCTGCTTCGCGGCAGTTGTTGTATACCCAGAAGGAGGGGCTTTTTGTGTTCGATTTTGAGAAACCAAACATTGAGATTGCTGAAATTTCCGAAGATAAAAAATACGGGAAGTTTGTTGTAGAGCCTTTGGAAAGGGGATACGGCACAACTTTGGGCAATTCCCTTAGAAGAATCATGCTTTCTTCTTTACCGGGTTCTGCTGTCAGCCAGGTGAAAATCGACGGAGTCCTGCATGAGTTCAGCTCCATTTCCGGTGTTAAGGAAGATGTGACTGAAATCATCATGAACGTCAAGAACTTAGCAATCAAGAATAACAGCGATACAAATGAGCCGAAAACCGCATACATCGAATTTGAGGGCGAAGGTGTTATTACAGCTGCTGATATTCAGGCAGATGCAGACATTGAGATTCTCAATCCGGAGCAGGTTATTGCAACTTTAAGCGGCGGCACCGACAGTAAGTTCTATATGGAGCTTACCATTACCAATGGCCGCGGCTATGTAAGCGCTGATAAAAACAAGAACGGCGACCTTCCGATTGGCGTAATTGCGGTAGATTCCATTTACACACCTGTTGAGCGTGTCAATATGGCTGTCGAAAATACCCGTGTGGGTCAGATGACAGACTATGACAAGCTTACACTGGAAATCTACACAAATGGCACGCTTGACCCGGATGAGGCTGTCAGTCTTGCTGCGAAAGTTTTAAGCGAGCATCTGAATCTCTTTATTGACCTGTCCGAGAATGCGAAAACCGCCGAGGTTATGGTTGAGAAGGAGAATAATGAAAAAGAAAAGGTTCTCGAGATGAACATTGACGAGCTGGAGCTTTCCGTTCGTTCTTACAACTGTCTCAAGAGAGCCGGCATCAATACCGTAGAAGAGCTGTGCAGCCGTACTTCCGAGGATATGATGAAGGTGAGAAATCTTGGAAGAAAGTCCTTGGAAGAGGTACTTGCAAAGTTAAAGGAGTTGGGTTTGCAGCTCAATTCCAGCGACGAGCAGTAATGGCTGCCGCCTGGGGAAACTGATTTATGGAAAGAAAGCAATTATTCAGTAAGACCGAAGATGCGTGGGTAATTGTTCCACAAATGGAGGAGAATTAAAATCATGGCAGGTTATAGAAAGCTTGGAAGAACATCCAGTCAGAGAAAAGCGTTACTTAGAAACCAGGTAACAAATCTTTTGTATCACGGAAAGATCGTTACCACTGAGGCCAGAGCAAAAGAGGTAAGAAAGATTGCTGAGAGCATGATTGCTCTTGCAGTTAAGGAAAAAGACAATTTTGAGACAGTTAAAGTTACTGCCAAGGTTGCCCGCAAGGACAAGGACGGTAAGAGAGTCAAAGAGGTTGTTGATGGAAAGAAAGTTACCGTATACGATGAGGTTGAGAAGGAGATCAAAAAGGATATGCCCTCCAGACTTCATGCAAGAAGACAGATGTTAAAGACTCTGTATGGTGTAACGGATGTTCCGACTACTCTGGCAGGAAGAAAGAGAAATACGAAAAAGGTTGATCTTCCGGCAAAGTTATTTGACGAGATCGCTCCGAAGTATGTATCCCGCAACGGCGGCTACACAAGAATCGTTAAAATTGGCCAGCGTAAGGGTGACGGCGCAATGGCTGTTCTTCTTGAATTAGTTTAATGGACGAGTAAAAGACAGGTGGCTGTTGGCCATCTGTTTTTTATGCAATTGCCCCTGTTTTGCCACAGAATGAAAGAATATCTTAAGTTGACGCATGGTATAGGATGCCTTTATAATAAAGACAGACAAAGAAAAACTATGCAGAAATGGGGGAGGAAAATGGAACGTATATATGGAGAGAAAAAGAGAAGAAGAGGCCTCTGCCTGATCCTTGCAGCAATGTTTCTTATGGCTTTTGGCGCGCAGACTGCCTTTGCGGCGTCTTCTTATATCAGCAGTATAAGTATTACACTGGATATTACTCCGGTGCCGGGAGAAGATCTTCCAAGTCTCCACACAGGCTATACCGGCGACGGGACAGATGAGGTAATGATTAGCAGCAACGAAAAATATGACATTATTTCAGCGAAGTGGAGCAGCAGCGCGGACGAGGCGAAGCTGGGCGGCGTTTATACGATTAAAGTGACGCTGGAGGCCCTGAATGATTATAAGTTCAATAGCAGCTATTCGTCTTCTAAAATAAAAGTAAAGGGCGGAACCTTTGTATCGGCCCAGCGTCAGAGTACCGGAAAGCTGGTTGTGACAGTGAAGACGAAACCGGCGGAGGGGACGTTAGAGGCTCCGGATGATGCCGTATGGCAGAGCTCAAGGGCCAGCAATTCCAAGTTTGGATATGCGAAATGGGAAGCTGTGTCAGATGCTGCCTACGATGTGCATTTATACCGGGGAAGCAAACAGATCCATAAGGTGACGGATCTTCATACGACTTCGTATAACTTTTACCCGTATATGACTGCCAAGGGGACCTACACGTACCGGGTACGTGCGGTTCCGGTTGATGATGAGGCCGCAAAATATGCCAGTAAGAGTGAGTGGACTGTTTCAGAAGAGCTGTATGTGGAGTCAGATGAAGTTTCTGACGGTTCTGGGCAGAAAACAAATATCCAGAATATTACCGAAAACCAGCCTGAGACCAGCCAGGTGGGATGGATTGCTCAGGGAAACCGCTGGTATTTCCGCTATCCCGATGGGACTTATTTAAAGGATAGCTGGGGGCTCATCAGCGGCGCCTGGTATTTGTTTGACAGCGCAGGCGTAATGCAAACCGGATGGCAGGAAGCCAAAGGCGTACATTATTATATGAATGAGAGTGGAGCCATGCAGACCGGGTGGCTTTCCTATAACGATGTCTGGTACTATTTAAAAGACGACGGTGCTATGGCCACTGGATGGATTCAGCTTGCTGATAAAACCTATTATCTGGGAGAGAACGGCGAGATGGTGACAGGATGGAAAGAGGTAGATGGACAGATGTACTATTTCTATCCGGATGGACACAAGGCTGTGAACGAATATATCAGTGGATTTTATGTGGATTTGAACGGCGTATGGAAGAAACCGTGAAAACAGGAAAGAGAGGTCTTTAAAGGATATGGGAAAATGGTATGAAAAGAAAGGGCTGGCCGGCGTGCTGATTGCCGCCGCCCTTGGCGTTGTGACGGCGTTTCCGGTATTGGCCGCAGGGAATACCGTGAGCTCCGTGAGAATCAGCTTTACAGACAATCTGGAGGTTGGGGAGATTTTAGAGCCGGCGGTTGCCAGCAAAACCAGCGGGATCTCCATAGACTCCGTTACCTGGGGCAAAGATCGCGAAAAATGGACTCCGGGGAAAAAAGTGGCGGCTACAATTACCCTTTCTGTGGACGACGACAGAGAGTTTGCATCCAGCTACGGCTCCAAGTCATGTAAGATTTCCGGAGCGGACTTTTCGTCAGCAAAGGGCTCCGGGAATAAGCTGACAGTCATTGCCCATTATTATCCGGTGGTGGAGTTAGACGCGCCGGAGACAGCCGGGTGGAGTGTTGGCAACAAGTACAAGGCCGTATGGAAAAAGGCGGATTATGCAACCGGATATCAGATTATCCTTTATCGGGATGAGAAACGCCTCCGTTCCATGGATGTGTCGGGAACCAGCGTGGATTTGTCTGAGTACATGAAAAAAGAGGGCTATTACTATTACGAAATCCGTTCTGTTGGAAAGACGAAAAACGATGCCAAATACAGGAAAGCCAGCGAATATGTCTCTTCTACCGATCAGCCTCTGGACGATCTGGGAGATACGGAAGGAAGATGGAAGAATTACGCGGAGGGCAAAAAGTATCGTGCCGAGGATGGCGAATACGTGGCCAATGAGTGGTATAAAATCTCCGACCAGTGGTATTATTTCGATGATCAGGGGTACTGTGTCATTGGTTGGAAAAAGCTGGGGAATACCTGGTATTACATGAACGGTGACGGCATTATGCTGACCGGATGGCAGAAAATTAAGGACATCTGGTATTATTTCAATGAGGATGGGTCTATGGCTGAGGGCTGGAAAATGATGGCTCCGGGACAATGGTACTATTTTAATGCGGATGGTTCCATGGCGGCCAATACGATTGTGGAAGGAAAGCACCTGGATGCTTCCGGGCTTTGCATTGATTAAATGTAACCTGGGGGTATGGAGCAGCAGCGCTTAAATAGGAAATTCAGTTGGAGGGCAGGTAAAAGAATACCGGCCCTCTGTTTTCTTTCATAGGAAAGACTTTGTTATGTTAATATGTAAAAGCACGCTAGAGAAGGTCTTTCCCACGAAACAAAAAGCATTTCGTGCCTGGGCTCTGGAGGAATGCATTTGAAAATTAGTTTTACAGAGGACGGCTTTCCGGGAATATAAATTGAGGAATCTTCTGCGGAAAAATTTCTAAATACTCTTGACGAAAGGGGAATTATCAACTAAACTTTAGAAACATGTAAACAATTACTTTTAGAGTTTTTTGGAAAGGCTGACTATGGGAATCATACGGGCAGTGAATTTGATATTTGATTATATCAGGCATGACGAAGAGGCAGATCGGGATGAAATTAATCATGCCCTCAGGGGAGTGACATTAGATATTAAAGAGGGAAGCTTTGTGGCAATTCTTGGACACAATGGTTCGGGAAAATCCACGTTTGCCAAGCTGATGAACGGCATTTTGCTTCCTTCTGACGGAACTGTTTATATTTCCAATATGAAGACGAGTGATGAGGAACATCTTTGGGATGTGAGAAAGACGGCCGGAATGGTGTTCCAGAATCCTGACAACCAGATTATCGGCAATGTCGTGGAGGAGGACGTGGGGTTTGGCCCGGAGAATATGGGAGTGCCTACGGATGAAATCTGGAAGCGGGTGGATGAAAGCCTGGAGGCAGTGGGAATGACTGCATACCGGCTTCAGTCTCCCAACAAGCTCTCAGGAGGTCAGAAACAGAGGGTGGCAATCGCAGGCGTCATGGCCATGAAGCCAAGATGTATTGTTCTGGACGAGCCCACAGCCATGCTGGATCCCAATGGGCGCCGCGAGGTTATTAAAACGGTCCGCGAACTGAACCAGAAAGAAGGAATTACCGTTCTTTTAATCACCCACTATATGGAAGAGGTCATTGAAGCTGACCGTGTCGTGGTCATGGACGAGGGAAAAGTGGTCATGGACGGAACTCCCCGGGAAGTTTTCTCCAGGGTGAAGGAACTGAAGCAGTATCGTCTGGATGTGCCGCAGGTGACGGAGCTTGCAGACGAGCTTAAGGCGGCAGGTATGGATATTCCCGACGGAATCCTGACCATTGACGAACTGGTGAACAGCCTAGTGCCCATTCTCGGAAAAAAGGGGGCATAGGCCAGTACAGACTTGCGCGAATCCTGAAGTTGTGTAAAGCCGTACCAGGTATTTGGGAGGAAATATGGCGATAGAGATTAAAAATCTGAATCATATTTATGGTCAGGATACGATATTTGAGCAGTATGCATTGAAAAATGTGAACCTGACAATCAGAGACGGAGAGTTTATCGGGCTGATCGGCCACACGGGTTCCGGAAAATCGACGCTGACTCAGCACTTAAACGGGCTTTTAAAGGCCAGCAGCGGCGACATTCTGTATAATGGCGAGAGCATATACAGGGAAGGCTTTTCCATGAAGGAATTAAGGAGCAAGGTAGGCCTTGTGTTCCAGTATCCGGAGCACCAGCTTTTTGAGGTGGATGTTATTTCTGATGTGTGTTTTGGGCCGAAAAATCTGGGACTTCCCCGGGAAGAGATTGATGCAAGAGCGAAAGAAGCGCTGGCCCTGGTGGGATTGGATGAGAGCTTCTATAAGCAGTCTCCCTTTGAGCTTTCCGGCGGACAAAAGCGGCGGGTGGCCATTGCGGGCGTGCTGGCCATGAAGCCGGAGGTGCTGATTCTGGATGAACCCACAGCGGGCCTGGACCCCAGGGGCCGGGATGATATTTTAGGTTTGGTTGCAAAACTCCATTCGGAGCAGGGAATGACCGTTGTGCTGGTTTCCCACAGTATGGAGGATGTGGCCCGATATGTATCCAGGCTGGTTGTGATGAACCACGGGGAGAAGGCGTTTGACGGAACACCCAGGGAAGTATTCCGCCATTATAAGGAGCTGGAGGCCATGGGACTGGCAGCGCCTCAGATCACTTATGTGGTCCATGCTTTAAGAGAGCGCGGCATTGCCGTGGACCAGGATATTACTACGGTAGAGGAAGCCAGGGATGCGCTCCTTAAATTGTGGAAAATGTAACAGTTTAGGCGGGGATACGGTCCATGGCGATGCGATTTTAAATGACCGTATGTCGTAACAGTCCGGGAGGGATATCTGGACGGATACGAAAAAATAGAGCAGGCATACTGTCTGGGGCCGGAGAGGTTAGAGAACCGGACTCACGGCATTGGAGGAAAGAGCATGTTAAGAGACATCACGTTGGGACAGTATTATCCGGTGGATTCCCTTTTGCACCGGATGGATCCCAGGACGAAGCTGTTCGGGACACTGGTATATATTGTTTCCCTGTTTATTGCGGATAATCTGCTGGCTTATGCGGCGGCCACCGTATTTCTGGTGACAGCTATCTATCTGTCAAGGGTACCGGTGAAGTTCATGGTACGAGGGTTGAAGGCTGTTGTATTTTTGTTGCTTATCAGTGTCAGTTTCAACCTGTTTCTGACACCGGGAACGCCCATTTTTAAAATCGGTTTTTTGCAGATGACCTGGGAAGGTGTGGAGTTTGCAGCCTTTATGGCGATCCGTTTAATCTATCTGGTGATGGGATCTACCATCCTCACCTTGACCACAACGCCGAACCAGCTGACTGACGGATTGGAAAAGAGCCTTGGATTTCTTAACAGAGTGGGTGTTCCGGTTCATGAGGTTTCCATGATGATGTCCATTGCCCTCCGGTTTATTCCCATTTTGATTGAGGAAACCGACAAGATCATGAAGGCGCAGATGGCAAGGGGAGCTGATTTTGAAAGCGGAAACCTGATTCAGAAGGCGAAGGCCATGGTACCTCTTCTGGTGCCGTTGTTTATTTCTGCCTTTCGACGGGCCACAGATCTGGCCATGGCCATGGAGGCCAGATGCTATCGCGGCGGAGAGGGGAGAACGAAAATGAAACCCCTTCACTATGAAAAAAGGGATAAATTTACTTATATATTTTATCTGGGATATCTTATTTTGATTTTTGCGGTGAAGATTGCCCTATAAAGGGAAGAGGGATTCCGAAAGGAAGAGAAGTATGAAGCGAATCAAAATGACGGTTGCCTACGATGGAACCGCGTACTGTGGCTGGCAGCTCCAGCCCAATGGTGTGACAATTGAAGAAATTTTAAACAGGACTCTTTCGGATCTTCTGAAGGAGCCTGTTTGCGTTACCGGGGCCAGCCGGACGGATTCCGGCGTTCATGCGCTGGGAAATGTGGCGGTTTTCGATACGGAAAGCCGGATTCCGGGAGATAAAATCTGCTTTGCCTTAAATCAGAGACTGCCGGAGGATATCAGGGTGCTGTCTTCCGAGGAGGTGCCACCTGACTGGCATCCGCGGAAGCAAAACTGTATTAAAACTTATGAATACAAAATTTTAAACTGCCGGGTGGATGTGCCCACCAGGCGGTTGTATGCACATTTCTGCTATTTTCCTCTGGACGTGGATAAAATGCGTAGAGCCGCTTCTTACCTGGTAGGGGAACATGATTTCATCAGCTTTTGTTCTGCCAGGCATCAGGCGGAGGAAACTGTGCGGACGTTATATGGCATTACTCTGGATAAGGGCGGTGATGATGTGATCACCATCCGGCTTTGGGGAAATGGATTCCTTTATAATATGGTGCGGATCATCGCAGGAACGCTCATGAAGGTGGGAATGGGCGTGTATCCGCCGGAGCATGTAAAGGAAATTTTGGAGGCCAGGGCCCGGCAGCAGGCCGGGCAGACGGCCCCGGCCAGGGGACTGACCCTGGTGGGTATTCAGTATGAGACGGAACCGGAGAAGGAAATCTCCGGGGAAAATGAACACTGGAGTTACGTATTAGACCAGAGAGAGCTTGCGACAAAGGGACGTTCTGTTCTGCGGGTCAGGTTCTGTGAAGAGGGGGAGGTCCCCCGGCTGATTCGCAGGATGGTCCATCAGGCTTATCGGAACGGCGCCAGGGAGGTTTTTCTGGAGGCGCCGGGGGAGATTCCTGTTTCAGAGGAAATTTTGTATGGATTTTATCGTCTTACGAAGGAAAAAAACGGTTTGTGGAGGGCTTTGTATGCCGGGGCCTGACCCATCGCGAAGCGATTTTAAATGGCCGTCAGAAAGAAAAGAGAGACCCTGAAAAAAGACTTGCTTTAAGAAAATAAGTCAGATAAAATGAAGAAGAACAACAGAAGGAGGCGGTGTATATGTATTATGTGGATTTGAACAGTGACCTTGGGGAGAGTTTCGGCAATTACACAATCGGTATGGACGAGGAGATTCTTAAGTACGTTTCTTCCGCCAATGTGGCCTGCGGATGGCATGCCGGCGATCCCATTGTAATGGAAAAAACAATTTCTCTTGCAAAGGAATTTTCAACCGCAGTGGGAGCGCATCCGGGTTTTCCGGATTTGATGGGGTTTGGCCGCAGGAATATGGCGGTTACACCAGAAGAGGCCAGGGCGTATGTAAAATACCAGCTTGGCGCCCTGATGGCATTTACACAGAGTAAGGGCATGAAAATTCAGCATGTGAAACCCCATGGCGCCATTTATAACATGGCTGCTGTGGATGAACAGCTGGCAAGAGCCATGTGTGAGGCTGTTTATGAAGTGGACAAGAACATTATCTTTATGGGGCTTGCGGGTTCAAAGATGATTTCCGCTGCCGAGAAGGTGGGACTTAGAGCAGCCAGCGAGGTTTTTGCAGACCGTGCGTATAATGATGATGGAACGCTTGTTTCCAGAAAGCTTCCGGGCGCCGTAATCAAGGATAAAGAAGTGGCCATAAAGCGCGTAGTCCGCATGGTAAAAGAGGGAAAAGTAGAGTCAATCAATGGCAATGACATTGCCATCAGGGCGGATTCCATCTGTGTACACGGAGATAATCCAAAGGCGTTGGAGTTTGTGAAAAATATTCGGGAAACTTTGATTGCGGAAGGAATTTCTATCAGAAATCTGATGGCGTAATGCAGCAGTTCGGATAGGTCTGCGCGTCGGCTCTCAATAAAAAAGGGAACAGGAGAAGGAGACATGTCTATGGGTGAAGTGAGATATCTTATTTCCGGAGATTGTGCCGTTTGTGTAGAATTCGGAAATGAAATCAGTCCGGAAATTAACCGGAAAATCCGTGCATTTAAAATTGCGGTGGAAAAACAGGGGATAGAAGGCATTATAGAAACCGTTCCCACATACCGCTCTCTGCTTGTGGTATATAATCCGGAGGTGATTCGTTTTAAGAAACTGACAGAGAGATTTGAAACGATTATGGGCGCCATGGATTCGATACAGATACCGCCGCCAACGGTCATTGAAATTCCTGTTCTGTACGGCAAAGAGATGGGACCGGATATTGAAACAGTGGCGGCTCACAATGGGAAAACTGTGGAAGAGGTTATTAAACTTCATACTTCCGGAGAATATCTGATTTACATGCTGGGCTTTATTGCGGGTTTTCCATATCTTGGCGGTATGAGTAAGGAAATTGCGACTCCAAGACTGAAGAGTCCCAGGGTGAAAATCGAGGGCGGTTCCGTAGGCATCGCCGGGGAGCAGACTGGTGTGTATCCGGTAGCATCGCCGGGGGGCTGGCAGCTGATTGGCCGTACTCCTTTAAAGCTTTATGATTCTGACCGTGAGAAGCCGGTGCTTCTGGAGGCCGGGCAGTACATGAAATTCCGTGCTGTGACCGAAGAGGAATACAGACGGATAGAAAAGCAGGTGGAGGACAATACATATCACTATGTGGTTTATGAAAAGGAGGCGGAATGATGGGAATTAAAATCGTAAACGGCGGATTTTTGACCACCATTCAGGACATGGGACGGTTTGGCTACCAGGAAACCGGCATGGCTGTTTCCGGCGTCATGGATACGCGCTCTGCATCTCTTGCCAATATTTTAGTTGGCAATGATGTGAATGAGGCTGTTATCGAGGTTACCATGATGGGACCGATGGTGGAATTTACAGAGGATAATATGGCTGCCGTGACCGGAGGGGATCTGGGGGCAAGACTTGACGGAAAGCCCATGCCCAGATATGAAGCTGTTCCTGTGAAGGCAGGACAGGTTTTGAGCTTTGCGGGAATGTTTTCCGGAAGCCGCGCCTATGTGGCTTTTGCGGGCGGATTAAACGTTCCGGCAGTTATGGGAAGTAAATCGACAAATATGAAATCCAAGGTGGGAGGACTGGAAGGGAGAAAGCTAGGGGCCGGGGATGTGATTGGCTTTTCAGCGCCCAAAACATGGCTTCCCAATAGGAAGGACAGAAAACTGGAGCCGGAGGATTTTTCTGCCCGGGAGATTACCCTTCGTGTGCTCATGGGGCCTCAGGATGATGCTTTTACGGAGAAGGGCATTGCCACATTCCTTGGCAGCACGTATACGGTTTCCAATGAATACGACCGTATGGGCTGCAGAATGCAGGGAGAAGTGATAGAACATAAAGACGGCGGCGATATTATTACGGATGGAATCAGCTTCGGCGCGGTTCAGGTGCCGTCTCATGGGAACCCGATTGTTATGATGGCGGACCATCAGACCACAGGCGGATATACAAAGATTGCCAATGTAATCTCTGTGGACCTCCCAAAGCTGGCCCAATGTATGCCGGGGTGTAAGGTCCATTTCGAGAAGGTGGGCATTGAGGAGGCCCAGGACCTTTTCTGCCAGGAGAGAGCAAAGTTCCGGGCTTTGAAAGCGTCCCTGGAGTCTCAGACGGCCCCCGCGTCCGAGATACAGGCAGTGGCTCTCGCGGCGGCTGCGAATGAGGATAAAACCAGCTGGGCCGACCAGGGGACTTACCGTGTGGTGGTGAATGGGGATGAGTTCCTTGTGAATTTGAAAAAAGAAACAGTCCCGTTCCGCCGATGATCAAAAGGAGGGCATGTGGAAAAATCGGGCTGACGTCACAGCTGTTTTCATTGCGTTTCCGGTTTGCCGGGAGTGTACCATATGGAGCTTAAAATCTTGTATCTACGGGAAAAATTGCACATTTTTGGAGAAAAAACAGTTGACACACCCGGCATAGTATAATATAATGTATAACTGTGACATCGGTAAAAAATACTGTCGCCAAAGCCCCGGAAGCAGTATTTTTCGATATAGGAATAATGATTAGTTAAGTACAAACAGGAGGTCAACCCATGAAGAGCTTTATGGCTAGTCCGGCAACAATTGAAAGAAAATGGTATGTAGTTGACGCTACGGGATATACATTGGGTCGTTTAGCATCTGAAGTAGCTAAGGTTTTAAGAGGAAAGAACAAGCCGATCTATACTCCTCATATGGATTGCGGTGACTATGTTATTGTGGTAAACGCTTCCAAAGTAAAGGTAACAGGTAAGAAGTTAGATCAGAAGATTTATTACAGCCACTCCGATTATGTAGGCGGAATGAGAGAAACCACATTAAGAGAGATGATGGAGAAGAAGCCGGAGAAGGTAGTGGAGTTAGCAGTTAAGGGTATGCTTCCCAAGGGACCGTTAGGAAGAAGCATGATTAAAAAGCTTCATGTATATGCAGGTGCTGACCATGAGCAGGCAGCTCAGAAACCGGAAGCTTTAGAAATCAAATTTTAATTGAGGTCTGAAAGGAGGAAATCATAATGGCTAACGTAAAATTCTATGGAACAGGAAGAAGAAAGAAATCTATCGCCAGAGTATACCTTATCCCGGGTACAGGAAATATTACCATCAATAAGAGAAGTATTGATGAGTATCTTGGACTTGAAACCTTAAAGCTTATCGTTCGTCAGCCTCTTGTTGCTACTGAGACAGCAGACAAGTTTGACGTTAATGTAAATGTACGCGGCGGCGGATTTTCCGGTCAGGCCGGAGCAATCAGACATGGTATCGCCAGAGCCCTGCTTCATGCAGATGCTGAATACCGTCCGGTATTGAAGAAAGCCGGATTTTTAACAAGAGATCCGCGTATGAAAGAAAGAAAGAAATACGGCCTCAAAGCGGCGAGAAGAGCTCCGCAGTTCAGCAAGAGATAATTACAAGCAGAATCAGAGATTTTATAAAACCCTTGAAAGTCCAGTATTTTCAAGGGTTTTCTTTATGTCTGTGTTTTCTGAAATTTTGGTAAAAAGTGCTGAATTTTGAAGCGTAGCACACACATAGCACACAAGTAGCACATAAACGAGAGTATAAAAACCTTGTGTCTTGCGTAAGACTTTTGTATAATGCGGTTATTAAGAAAAGGGCGGTGTTTTCATGGATAGAACAGCGTATAAGAACCGGCATATCAAAGAGCATTATGACAGGATAAATTTTGTCATACCCAAAGGCGAAAAGGACAGGATAAAGAAAATATGTTCTGAAATAGGGGCAAGTGTCAATGAATATCTCTATATGCTTATTTGTAACGACCTTGCGGACGGTACAAGCAGAATGGCAGAGAAAAAGCAGGGCTTTAGTGCGGAACAGGAGCGGATGCTTGAAAAGTGGCAAGTGCCAAGAAAATATTATGAAATGATAGAGGATTTGTCCTATACCAAAGACGAGGGATATTTTATCTATCTGAAAAAAGGGTATGTAAATGACGTGACAGGCAGCAGGAATATACATTGCATGAAAACATCAGAGGTAAGGCGGATTATCGGGAAAACGCATAAGCGGCAAGTCGTTAAGTAATTTGGAGATATAGTGGATTTTTGGGTGAATAAGTGTCCATAAAGTGTCTATAACTGACCTATTATTGAACCAATAATGAACTTTTATAAATTCTTTTTTCATGAGATAATTTCAATATCAATAAGGAAAGGCGGTGAAAGATGATGAAAAAGCAAGAAAATTTAGCGACTGAAATTCTTCGCACAGCTTTGAAAAAGCAAAGATTTTTATTTATGGCGTTCTTAGTATCCCTGATAGTAAATGTTCTGTTAGGTGTAAAAATTTTTGCTAAAAAGTGATGTGAAAGCCGTTAATTAAGAGAAACCGTTATCCAAAATGAGGGTAGCGGTTTCTTTTTGGAATGAATAAAGGGCATCTGCATTTTACAGACACCCTTTGATACGGTTTTATGTAACGGTTATTTGTAACCATAACCCATCACGCTACCTAGCTTATACCCCATTTTTAAATCTAGGTCAAAACTTTTTAATAGAAATAAAATATCATGCAAACCGCCACGACTATATAACTGTTGTTCGTTTAGAAGATGTCCGTGTGCTTCAATACGTTCGTCTAAATCTACAATCTTTGATTGTAACGATTTATATAAGCAATAGAAATATGCATCATGATAAAACAGAGGTAATTCATTAAGTACATATTCATGTAAATGTATCATTTCGTGGAGGATTGTTGATTCATCATGTAAATAACCCGGATCTATAGTAATAGATTGTTCTTGCATATTAAAGCATCCTATAGAGCCATCATCTATTTTTTGCACATGAAAATCGAAAAATGTATAAGAAAAATACACTAATTGGTCTGGTATAGCAATCTCATCATCTACCCATGTGTCATCATTGTTATAACTTGATTTAACGGCTATATATGTATGACTTATGGTATCTTTTGAAAACAACATATCCTCAAATAATTCTCCATTTTTTTCAATTAAATTTATTAGTGTTTCTTCTTCCTTTGTCCAAATTCGTCCAAACCATTTTTCTTCCATAATCATTTGCCTTGTCCCTCGCTTTTTAATTTTTGATTATTCCTTTGCAATGTCGTTTCTATTTGTCGGTAGTAACATTGTTCTTTTTCTGCTGTGTTTCCATATGTTCAAGTTTAACCGCTTTCATGTGGTCTGTTAGTTCTAATCCCTCAAAGTATGAGTCAGAGTTCTTTTTGTCAATGAGCATACCGTACATAAAAGAATTGGTATAAGATAATTCACTAACTGATTCCTGTGAATAAACCTTTTTTAAATTTTTGGCCATAGTACAAATATTATGTTTATATAATTCCGCACTTGAAAGACGCATCCATTTTTTATACCGTTTCTTTGCGCTTTCAAGAAGTTCGGAAATATCTTTGCTTGACAAAATGCCAGAAGCAATAATCTCAATTAGTTCTAATTTTGCTAGTCCTGATGTTAAATCAAATTGACTTTCATTTAATTCCACTTCAAGGTCTGATATTTTATCATTTAATTCTTTGATTTTTTTTGTTTCGTCTTTTATTGGCTTCATTGTAAAATCTTCCTTTCTTTTGGTGGGGAAGTATGCTACAATGAACATACTCCCTTTAATTTGCATGGTGGCTTATTACTGGGTAGCGGCTCTATGGTATTTGCGGTACTGTAGAGCCTTTTTAATTGCTACAATCAATCTGCATCAACTCCTTTCCTAAATTTTGTTTATGGCTTCCAAAAGGGCTTGTATCTCAAAATGGGTATATACCTGTTGCGTTACCCCCTGCCCTTTGTGACCTACAATTTTTTTGACAAGCCTATCATCAACCCCTACTTCGGCAAGTAACGAAATGCAAGTATGCCTTGTATCGTGTGGGCGGTGGCTCATTCCTAACTGTTCTATTAACGGTTTCCAGTAGCTATCATAATAATTTCTGTATTCAAAATGTTTGCTCTCTGGTGTGCTTAAAAGATATTCACAATCATTCAGATTGTACCAGTATTCAAAAAACGGTAATACTTTATCCGAAATTGGCACTTTCCGTATTCCTGCTTCGGTTTTGGCGGCAGTTACATCAAACCAATGCTCTTTTATATTAACGTGTTCTTTCTTTAAATCCAGTAATTCAGATATTCTACAGCCGGAGTATATCAGCATTAAAATCACGTTAAAGTAACCGTTCGTATTTTTCCATTTCCAAACTTTTTCTATCTCTGCTTTACTGAATGGCTCTCTGTTGTATGCGTTGGGGTTTCCTGCTTTCTTTATATCTATATATTGTGTTTTGTTCATATCGGGCGGTATTATGTCATGGATAACTGCATATTTAAACATCAATCCTATAAGAACTTTGTATTTGCGTAGGGTAGGCGTATTCTTGCCGGAGGTATCAGCAATATACTGTAAATCATCCAGTTTCACATCTACCATGCGTTTATTTGCGATAGGCTCACATAATAAATAAGCTGCTCGGTAGCCTTTTGCATTACTTTCTGATACGGTAGGGAAGTGTTCTTCGCTCCAACGCTCAAATACTTCTTGAAATGTGACCTTAGAAGCATCCACATCATACGGAGATTTATTATAGTCTGCCAACGCTTGCAGGGCTTCCTTTTTGCTTTCATAATAGCCTATTGTTTTGCGTTTCTGCTTCCATTTGCCTGTTTCTGTGTCTATCTGCCAACGCTCCGTTACAATCGCTCTATAAGGCTTTCTGCGGTTTCCAGATAGCTTGTAGACAGAGCCAAAGCCATTAGGTAGTTTCATTTTTATCAGTCCTTTCTTTTGGGTTTATATTTATCCATGGATTTTCTTATATAATTTTCAAATCCAGAATAATCATTGTTTTCCCTAAAAGTATCAATTACACTTGTTATATCCTTTTCCCATGGAGTGGTATAGTGTTCTTGATATTGCCAACTTTCTATAATTGGATGGCGATAAGAGCGTTGCAACATTGTTTTTTGGCTTTTTCTATATAGCTGATAAAACACATCTTTTTTTTGACTATATTCAATATCAGCGCACTTTTTGCATTGTGCTGTATTATTGCCATGCGTTTTTATAAAAAATGTTCTACAGTATTTGCATTGCAAGACTTTAATTTTGTTTTTTCTTGAATATAACGCATCCAGATTTATCAATGACCATAAATCTACTTCTGTACATACGGATAATAATTCATTATCAATTTCTGTAATATGTGTTTTAAAGATTGAATTAAAAGGTTTATATTCTTTACTCATAATGTGAATAGGATTAAGCTGTCCAAATAAAAAAACAATCATTTTATTTACAGGATAATCCATCCATTCCTCTATGTTTGTGGAGTTTTCTATATATGCGTTTTTGAAAGTATCATCTTTTTCAAAACTCAAAATAATATAGTCAACTAATGAATGGGCTAAAAGTTGACAAAATCCCAAATCTATTAAATCAAAAAAATATTCTTTAACAAATTCTAATGTTGGCACATCATAAGAAACTTTATATTTCTTAAATAGGGCAAAAAATTTTTCTTTTCCGATGTATAAAAGATTTCCTATTTCAAGAATAATTTGACCTATATCGACTTTTTCATATTCAATATCTTTATAGAAGATGCTTTCATTGTCAATTTCATTTATATAAAAATCATCTTTAATAACTAAGTTTATTTCGTCTATATCTTCTGACCATGGAATATTCCACATGTCATAATGTTTTTTCATATTACCCTCCAAAATGTGGACTTTGAATTTTTAGCAAAAACAAAAATATTAGGTGTTCATTTACTATGTCTCAAAATTTTGTTAATGTTTATGTAGACATTATACCACGTGGAATTTTAAAGTCAACAAAAATATAAAAATTATTGGAGGTAAACGAAATGCGTAATAAGGAAATAAAAGAATATATCAAATCAAGAAATGTTCCCATGTGGAGAGTAGCAGAGCGTTTGGGAATTGCTGATAGTTCATTCAGTCGTATGCTTCGATATGAAATTTCAGAAGAAAAGAAATTTCGAATTAAGGCGATTGCAGATGAACTGGCAGCAGGAGAGTAAGGCGGTGATGATATGAGCGAACCTATTTTTGAATGTGCGAACATTCCTGTAGCTGTTGCCGCTAAAGCCTTAAAGATAGATGCTCAAACAGTGCGATTACTCTTACAAAGTGAGGCTGTAAATTGGGGAATTGCATACCATAGGACACCAAAGAGCCGACAATATTCTTATCTGATTTATCCTAAGAAGTTCTACGAGGAAACAGGCTTCCTTTATAAAGGAGGTACATCAGAATGAATATTTTGAAAAAATACCGATTGAAGAAGCAACAAAAAGCGTTAATGCAAAAGCGTGAGGTATATGAGTATTTACAGACGGAACATAGCGAGAATGAGTATTTCTACCACTATACGCAAAAGGAAATGGATGCCCTTGACGAACAAGCGGAACATCTTCGGGCGATTTTAGAAGGGCGGTGGAAGAAATGACAAGTACAGAAATTTTTGAAAATAATCTGCTGTTCTTTAAAATAATGAAACGCTATGGAGATAAGGTACAATGTCGATGCCCGGCGCATGATGACAAACATGCTTCATTGACAATCACAAAAGGCAGAAAATGTACTTTATTCTACTGTCATGCAGGATGTGCCGTTGATGATGTACTAAATGCAGCAGGGCTTGAAAAGAAAGATACCTTTTATGATGTAGAGCCGAGAAGCCCAAATTGGAAAGCCTATGTTGAGGCTAGGGAGAAACGCCGGATTGAAGCAGTTTACAATTACGTTTCCATTAACGGTGCTTATGCTTTTACTAAAATTCGATGTGAGGGCAAGAAAATCATTTATGGAAAATTGCAGAATGACCGTTTTACATACGGTTTAGGGCATGATGTAGGCAGAAAGAGTTATAAAGCCATTTATGGAAGCCTACAAGCCATAAATAAGGCGATTGCAGAGGGTAAGCCCATATTCATACCGGAGGGCGAAAAAGACACTGATACACTTATAAAGCAAGGTTACACAGCTTTTGCTTATGGCGGCGTGAATGACTGGCAATCGGATTTTGCTACATTGGTGCAGGGGGCAGATGTTTATATTCTTGCAGACAATGACAAAGCCGGAAAGCGTGTTGCTGAAACTATTCAGAACGACATTAAAACGGTTGCAAAGAGTAGCAAAATCATTGTACCTATGCCGGATGCAGCTAAAGCAGATATAACGGATTATTTCAATGCAGGACACAGCAAGCAGGAGTTTGAGCAGATGCTACAGCAGGAGCAGAGTACCGTTAAAGAAACCGTAAGGGAGGGAGTAGCGAAACACGACACCCCCATAAAGACACAGGGGCAGCAGGACAGCCGCTTAGAACAGGTGTTAAAGGATTTACACGCCGAACGGTACGAAACAAGCGATAAAGGCTTTGGGCGGCTATTTGCGGATGTTTTTAAGGACAAGCACAGATATAACCCATCCAGAAAAGATTTTATGCGGTATGACGGCAAACGGTGGATTGATGATATTGAGGGTTTGAGTGCGAGGGCATCAGCAAAGATTCTGTCAGATGCACTTGTGCGATATGCAGTAAATGTTGACACAGAGGGCAAGTACCTAAAAGCAGTAGCAGCGTTATGTAACATCAGGAACCGAAACAATATGCTTCAGGACAGCAAGGACGTATATTTTTTCAGCAACGAGCAGTTAGATGTGAATGATTATCTTTTGAATTTGCAGAACGGTACACTGGATTTATCTGGGAATGAGCCTGTATTTTTGAGCCACAGCCCCGATATGCTTCTTTCAAAGATATGCAATGCTGAATATGATCCTGCTGCCGATTGCAGAGAATGGAAGAAATTTCTATTGGAAATCATGCAGGATGATAAGGAGAAAATATCGTATCTCCAAAAGATAGCAGGGCTTTCATTGACCGGGAACACAGAGCAGGAGACTTGTTTTATTCTCTATGGAAGTACCACACGAAACGGAAAATCTACTTTTTGTGAAATGCTGTTACACCTGTTAGGCGATTATGGGCTGACAATGCGACCAGAAACGCTTGCGATAAAGCAGAACAATGACAGCAGACAGGCAAACGGAGATGTCGCAAGATTGGCAGGGTGTAGATTTTGCAATGCGTCAGAGCCGCCAAAACGGATGTTATTTGATACAGCCTTATTAAAATCATTGTTAGGACGTGACAGTATTACTGCAAGGCATCTACACCAAAGAGAATTTAGTTTCATTCCTAAGTTTAAACTTGTGATAAACACAAATTATTTGCCAACGATTACAGATGATACGGTTTTCAGTTCCGGCAGAATCAATGTTATCAGTTTTGACCGACATTTTGAGCCGCAGGAGCAGGACAAAGACCTAAAGAACCGATTGAGAGATAAAAGCGAAATGTCGGGTATCTTGAATTGGTGCATTGAGGGATTGCGGATGTACCGCAAAGAGGGATTGAAGCCTCCGGCAGCAGTACAGACCGCTACGGACACTTACAGGACGGACAGCGATAAGATAGGCAATTTTATCAATGGATGTCTAACGAAAACAGATAAAAACAGCAAGGCGAAAGATATTTACGAGGTTTATTCAAAGTGGTGCGAGGAAAACGGCTTCGGAGTGGAAAACAAGTCAAATTTCTTTGCAGAACTTAAAACTAAGGGCTTATTTGCGAACAGTGGAACGGTGGAGGGTAAGACCGTAAAAAATATCGTAAAGGGCTATACGGTGGAAACAGATTTTGTTGAGTACGAGGGACAAGAACCACTACCTTTTGACTAAAGAAAAACTGGAAATGTGCAATTTGTGCAAAGTAAATGTAAATTCTCTATAGGGTTTAACTTTAGAATGTCACATATAAAATACACATTTTGCACAAATCCAGTAAAATCAATGGTTTCAAGCACTTTAATAGATTGAAGTGTGCAAAATGAATGTAAGATATTTTACGTTTTTTGTAACGGAATTTCAGAAATGGAGGTCAATAGTGACAAACAAAGATATTGATATGGTACAGGAGAATATAAGGAGGGATTCATTTAAAAATGAGTATTGGGGGCTTTATCAAGATGTTTGGAATTTTCACAAAAAATATTCAAACGTACAGACAGATGATGCGTACTGGGAAGCGGTAGTTAATGAAAGTGGACAGATAGCAAAGAAATATGATAACCATAAATTTGCGATTGCGTTTTTATTGGCGGTCATTGATGAACTGGAACGGATTTATAAGGAGATGATGAAAAATGCAGACACAGCAGTATAAGGATTATATGCGTAGTGATGAATGGGAAGCTAAGAAACAGGAACGTATAGCCATAGATGGCGGTTGCGTGATGTGTGGCAGACCAATAAGCAGGATTATGAGCGTACAGGTGCATCATATCACTTATGTCAGATTAGGCAATGAGAATGTGCTGACAGACCTTTGTACTCTTTGCGGTTCATGTCATAAGAAGATACACGCCTATTATAACCGCAAGAGGGCATGAAAATTCAAGCGTTATGGAAATACACAATTTATAAAAAAGGAGCAGATTTCTATGAAAAATGAAGAAAAAACAGATGACAGGGGGCAATATATGGTTCGGGCATGGGAAGAAGCCAAGAAAGCAGGAGGGCTTTCATATTCCCCAGAGCAGATACAAGCAATTTTAGAGGAGCGTGATGATATAGTGCTAACAAGGGAGGAAGTGAAAAACAGAATATCCGCATATTTTCAGAGTTGTTTGACATTATCGGAGGACGAGGACACGCAAGAATTTAATTATGTGTGGAAACGGAATCCGACAAAAAGTGGTTTAGCGTTGGCATTGGGTGTATCTCCGCAGACAGTAGTTGATTATGTAAAAGGTTCTGACCGCAGGGGGAACATATACAAGAGAGAGGGAGAAAACAAAGGCAGACAAAAGATTGCTACAGCGGATTTTGACCTTATTAGAAAAGCATATATTCTCATTGAAGATTTTTACGAGCAAAAATTAGGCGATAACCGCAATAATGCCGGAACTATCTTTTGGCTGAACAACAAAGAAAATACACGTTGGAGCAATGAGCAGGAATTTAAGTTTGGAACAGTCGAACGGCCAGAAAGAAGGGTTTTGTCTGCTGATGAATTACCAAAACTATTTTTAGAAGATTGGGAGGATAAAAAAGAAGCCCTGCCGGATTTATTGGAACGGGCAAATAAAGAAAAGGAAAGCGAGGGATAGCATGGACTATACACGAATAGCAAAGCTACACAGCAAAGTATTTTCTACGCCAAGAGACAGCCCGGAACGAGAGCAAACCTATTCTGTATTGAGTGAAGCAGAGCGGGCAGCAGTCTTTGATTATGATATGGGTATCAGAAGCGGACGCATTAAGGCGGTAAAGATCAATGAACAGGAGGAAAACGGAACTATGACCTATGAACAATTCAAGCAAAAATCAGACAGTGACGAAAAGGGAGTAATGCAAGAATTATCACAATTTGCTATGAAATGCCCGGAGTTATACCAGCAGTATCGGGAGAAATGGCAAGCGGAGATAGCCGAACAGCAAAGGCTACACAATAGGCGGCTGACTGAAAACACATTCAAAAACAAGCCATATAAAAGCAGATAGGAGGGTATAAAGTTATGACTTATGCAGAATGGAAAGCAATCAAAGGAATAAAAGGCGAGGATAACCAAAAGATTATTAGGGATTTTGAAAGAAGCAATCCCGGACTAGCGGCATTGTACGCAAAGCAGGAGCAGGAAGAACAAGCGAAAATGCGGCAGATTATGACCGAGCCGGACAGAATGGAGCGTTGGAAGAAGATGGCGGTGGCATTTCCGGCAGATGAAGATTGGCAAAGACGTAGACAGCGAGAAGTAATGTAGAAAGCGAGGTAGAACATCATGGAATATAAAGCAATTCAGAAAACAGAACCTTTAAGATGTGCGAATGAAGTAAAGGCATATCGCATTTTGGATATTCAGGGTAAAGACCTTATATTCCAACTATGGTTTAATGACGAAAACAGCAGGGGAAGCATAAAAGTATCAATGCCGGAAGATTACGAAATAGGGCAGTACATTGATTTACAAGTGATACGGACAAGCAAAATATCACATAAAGTAACGCTGATCGGACGGACACCGCAAAAGTTTATTCCTGCTGACGGACGAAACATAGCAGTATAGGGGGCGTGCTATGGATAAAGACACACTTATAAATAATTTGCTTGCGAATTATGGCAAATATGGCGTTACCAGAACCGAATTAGAACCGATTATAGATGATGGCATACAGAACTATGATTTGTCATTAGAAGCTATCTACAGCGGTTTGAGAATGAGCCTTGCATCTGCATTTAATGAGCATGAGTATTTCTCTTTAGATGATGTAATGGCGATAACCGGGGAGAGCAGGGAAGAACTTTTACAAAGGATAGAGCAATGCAGACAGGAATTGATAGAAGCCGGAGAAAACCCGGACGATTATTTCAAGCCTGTAGAGCCACAGAGGGCAGCAGTCTATTACTTCCCTAACGGTTTGCATTAACGGAATTTATTCTTGAAACAAAAGCCGAAACATGATATAGTATAGATACAAAAGAGGAAACAACCGCCCACAAAGTGGTTGACCTCCAGATGACTATATAAGCCTACCTGTACCGCCAAGTAACAAGGTAGGCTTATTTATTTTCGCTTGTTCCTCTTATCGAGAAAGGCAAGCAACGCTATAACAAAACTACCAAAGGCAATTAGCAGAGCCAATATACCTATGAAAATCGAAATGATTTCAAAAGCTGTCATTTGCGCCACCTCCCCTCTTATGTATTCCAGTAAACCGGGCATGAAGTTTTGGGAGGCTACCACCTTGCAACACGATTGCTCCTCTCTGATAGTCTACCATATTCTTTCTTTTGTGACAATTCCCTATTAAATTTTATCAATCGTTCTTTTGCGATGTGTAAACCGTCAAAATATCTTTTCTTGTTATTGTTGTTATAAAAACCATCAAAATATATTGACAAATAGATTAAATGACAGTATAATAAAGCTGTCAAAATATCTATAGTTTATTTGACGGAAGAAAGGCGGTATTATTATGTGTAATGTATATAGCTATATGAGAATAAGCACATCAGAGGAAAGAGATTTGCAGAAGTTTACCCGTCAAGAAAGTGCGTTACAAAGATATGCAAAAGAAAATGATATTGAATATCTGCTAGAGTTTAGGGAAGATAAAAGCGGAAAGAATTTTACAGAGCGTAAGCAATGGCAAAAGTTAGAGAGTATAGTGCAGCCGGGAGATACGATTGTTTTTAAAGACATATACAGATTTACGAGAGAAGCAGAGCAGGGATATGTGAAGTATATGGAACTATTGAATAAAGGCGTTGAATTGATTTTTATTGATAATCGGACAGTAAGCACGCCATATATAAAGCAGTTATTGAATGTAGCAAAGGCACAGAATTTAGTAGCGATGACAAGCCTTGAAAGCACTGTAAAGCTATTGTTGATTGTAGAATTAGACAGGGCAGAACAGGAAAGGAAAATAACGGTTCAGCGAATTAAGGACGGAATAGAAGCCAGTAGTAAACGTAGCGGCAGAGTAACGGGGAAACTTGATAAAATGTCAGACGAGTTGAAAGCGGATATACAGTTATTTATTAAGGATAGAGGCATAAAGCAAATAGATTTAATGCAGAAACATAATATAAGCAGAAACACACTGAAGAAATATATTGAAATAGTCAAGAGTGAAAATAAATAATGGTTCATAGAGGGTATGTGTTTGTTGCGTACCCTTTTATATTGCCTTAAATGCCATGCCGTGAGGGCCTTATATGAAAACACCGCATAAGAGTTGTTAGTGTACCAAATTGCCATAAATTTTGCCATATAATACCACTACAACACCAGTACAGCACCATTTATGTATCGCTTTTGTGCTGCGTTTTGCGTAGGGCTTTTGTATACTGGGAAATACCTGTCCTTAAAACCGCAAGATATATGAAAAGCGGAATGAAATATCCTGCTATAATATAGTGACAGGTCAGAAATTTCAGACACGCTTTAGTACCACCTTGCGAAAATAGCAGTGAAGGTAGTACTATCCTGTCGCGAAAGAGAAAGGGGGAAGATGCAATGCCGGGGAATATCAAAAATGTAATGGCGGCAATCGACTATATCGAAAGC
>CAJUIP010000014.1 GCA_910586315.1 uncultured Lachnospiraceae bacterium
AGATAATACCTTATGTTTTATCTGGTGTCTATCAGGAGCCGTCAGACATGATAATAAATATGGATAACATCTGATGAAGGAAGAACGCCTTCTTCTGTTATATAATTTAGAAACTTATTAACCAAGTAGTCTTGATTGACTACATCATTATTATACTAGGAGGCGTAAGGCATGGACTGGACGGAAAGTTTAAGAGAGAAGACAGGAATTTCTTTTCTCACCACGAAACCTGCTGAGATCGAAAAGGCCAGTTTTGATATCATAAAGAAGGAGCTGGGAGAGGAATTTTTAAAAACGTTTCCAGAAAATCAGCTCCCTGTGCTTTGCAGGGTAATTCATACAACGACGGATTTTTCCTATAAGCAGTCCCTGTATTTTTCCCCGGGTGTCATGGAAGCGGCGTCTGAGGCCATAGAGAGCGGCGTTCCCATTATCACAGACACTGCCATGGCGGCTTCCGGAATCAATAAAAGGGAAGCTTCCGTTCATGGAATCGCTGTCCACTGTTTCATTGGCGATGAGGATGTGAAAAAGGGGGCGGAGACAGGAAAAATGACCCGGTCGGCTGTCAGCGTTGAAAAAGCGGCAAGGCTGTATCCGGACTGTATCTATGCCGTCGGCAATGCGCCCACGGCTCTTATGCGGTTATATGAACTGATTCAGGAGAAAAAAATACATCCCCGGCTCATCATAGGAGTCCCGGTGGGCTTTGTGAATGTGGTGGAGGCGAAGGAACTGATTCTCAAAGCAGAGGCGCCCTGTATTGTGGCCAGAGGGAGAAAAGGCGGAAGCAACGTGGCGGCGGCCATCTGCAACGCTCTGTTATATCAGGCCCGGAAAGGGGAGAGTGGGGTATGATTACAATTTTTAACTCCAGGACCGTTTATTTGGGAAATGATATGAAAAGGTTTGGGGAAATCCGGGACGGCTTGGATGCGGCCGGAATCCAATACAGATATAAAGTGAAGAACCGGATGTCAGACTGGTCTGGCCGGGCAACGCTCCGGGGACGCATGGGAAGTGCGGGAAATCCGGCCGGGCTTGCATATATGTACGAGATTCTGGTACATAAAAAGGATTATGAAAGAGCTCTTGAGACAAGTCGTTAGCACCACCTTGCGAAAATGACGGTGTTCCCTCATTCGGCCCCAATTTCCCACAAGCTGTGACGTACATCTGACGGAAAGCAATTTTCAAACACGCTCTAAGGAGAGGAACAGGATGTATTTTGTGACTGGACTGGCGGCCTTTGCCGCGGGAATTTTTTGCCTTTTTTCTACGAAAAAATCAGCCGGACTTCGATTCTCAGGGGGTCTGCTGATTTTTCTGGGAGCCGCGATTTTCTGGTTTGGAGAATATGGCGTGGCGCTATTGTAGAAACCAAAGACACTTTGCTAGTGTGCTGGCTCGATTATATTTAACTAAATATATATTTGTATAAATCTATTTATAGTATATATTATCGGCATTATATATTAGGCTAAATATAAATAGGTTACTATACTGGCGTAATAACTCGTTTATATTTAACTAAATGACTTGCCTGAATTTCCATCTGCCACGTTGGTCTACGCTCCGCTTCGGTCCGTGCTAAACGCGTGTCACTGGCACACAGCACCGTCAGTCAACGATGCCACCGCATCGCCTCCCTCCTCCGCCTTGCAGGCTGACAAAATATTCGGTACTGGCAATGCGATTACTGGCCGGATGGAGAGCAGATGATTGGGAATGAAGAAGATAGAATATTGACAAAATCCGATCACTGGGTTATAATGATGATAGGAAAAAAGAAAAATCATATCATTAGCTCTGCGGAGGATAAAGGATTGACCATAAATGAAAAAGACATTGGACGGTATCTTTCCGAGATGAAAGCAGCTGTTGAAAACGACAGATACAGACTTGACCGGAACCCCAGACGACAGGATAATATCAATTTGTTCCTGGATTACGTAATAGATGAAGCGAAGGCAAAGAAAATCATATTAAACCTTACAGTAATGGATTTTTCGGAGATTATCCAGAATGAACATAAAGGCTTTGAACATGAAAGCTTGTATGTGTTTGGCAAGGATGTAATTTTGTTGGAAAGAAATGGGACGGAAGAAAAGACAGTTTCTCTGTATATTAAATTTAACAAGCTGGAGAACTGCTTTGTGATTGTGATTTCGTTTCATGAACAGAAGTATCCGCTTACATACTATTTCAAATAACCAGGAGGTAAACCGGAGGTGACCGTTATGGCAGAGAAAGGAAGAAGAGACTTCTGCGTGGAGTGCAGAAAAGAAACGGAGTACTTTTTGCGGAAAAAGGATATCGAAAAGAAT
Source organism: uncultured Lachnospiraceae bacterium (assembly GCA_910586315.1). Classification (GTDB taxonomy): domain Bacteria; phylum Bacillota; class Clostridia; order Lachnospirales; family Lachnospiraceae; genus CANRXD01. The sequence continues at coordinate 2,328 of CAJUIP010000014.1, forward strand.
ATAAGAGATAAGGAATATACTTTTGGAATCACTGTGGCCGTCTGTGCGGAGTGCGGCGGGGAAATGAGCATTCCAGGTCTTATTGATAAAAATATTCAGGAAATTGATGAGCAGTATAGGGCGGTGGAAGGTCTTGTGTTGACGGATGATATTAAAAAACTTATGAAGATCTATAAAATCGGTAAAGCACCGTTATCCCTTGCCCTTGGATTTGGTGAGGCAACCGTACCGAGGTATCTGGAAGGACAGGTACCCTCTAAAGAGTATTCGGATGTTGTGAGAGCTGCCTTGGCTTCTCCTGCATACATGAAGCAGAAGCTTATGGAAAACGGAGAGAAGCTGACTGACGCGGCATATAAGAAAGCGATGGCGGCGGCAGACAGCGTAGCGAATCTGTTCTCTGTTTCAGAGAAGATGCTGAGGGTGATTGCGTATGTATTTGAAAAACTGGAAGAGGTAACCCCTCTGATGCTTCAGAAGCTTCTTTATTTCATCCAGGGCATTTATTCTGCGCTATATGGCAGACCAATCTTTGAGGAAGATTGCAGGGCATGGGTGCATGGTCCGGTCTATCCGGAGGTATATGAATTGTTCAGGGATTTCAAATACAATCCGATCGATGATGCCCGGTTTGCCGTGCTTGAAGGAACGGCAGATGTAGTGACGGAAGAAGAAAAGAATGTGATCGATCTTGTGGTGAATACATTTGGAATGTATGGAGGAAAGGTACTGGAGCGGATCACACATAATGAGAATCCGTGGAAGGAGGCCAGGAAAGGGTATGGAGACAGCATTCCTTCGAGTGAGCTTTTGTCGAAAGAACGTATTATGAAATACTATGAAGCGATAAACCGTCAATATGGCATAGGAACGGAAGAGGGGATTAAGACTTATATTCGTGATATGCTGGACAGAGCATCGTGAAAGAAGACAATGCCTGCAGCGGATGACGGAATATACTGAAAAATAAGTTTCTGCGAAAGGGATTACGAATGGGGAATACGCTGTCTGGCAGCAAGGGCTTACGGCCGGCATCCCCGGAGATGAGATAACGCATATCTGTCATCTCATCCCTCGTTTTGTGCGATCTGTTTCCCGAAAGCCCTGTGACGGTACGTATACAGTTCTGTATACAGGACGTCTGCGAACGGCAGTGTTATCCATCCAGGCGGAAGCTTTTCCTTAATTCACCTCTTTTAAGTCAAGCTTCGGCGAGGCCACCAGGGAGTAATTAGTGTGGTACACCACAAATCCGGGGGCGGCGCCGGGGACCTTTTTTAAAGTTTTTCTCTGTACGTAGTCGATTTCCACCTTATCATTTTCCCTGCCTTTGGAGTAGTAGGCGGCCAGGGCCCCGGCCTCCTCAAAGGTCTGGTCCGTAAGCTCCCTTCCATCGGCTTTTACGATTACATGGGAGCCGGGGATTCCCTTGGCGTGGAACCACCAGTCGCCGCCGCCTGCGAATTTAAAGGTCAGCTCCTCGTTCTGGTAGTTGTTTTTTCCCACATAAATATGGAAACCGTCGGAGGAGAGATAGTGGTAGGGCCTGCTGGTAATCTTCGGTTTCTTTCCTCCTGTGTAATGGCGTTTGATGTAGCCGTACTCCACCAGCTCTTCCTTTATCTGTACCAGATCGTCCTCAAGCCTTGCAATATCCAGAGAGGTGGCAATGGATTCCAGGTGGAGAAGTTCTGCCTCCGTCTGTTGAAGCTGTTCTGTTACGGCCTCGAAGGTCCGCTTCTGCTTATTATATTTATCAAAAAATTTCTGTGCATTTTCCCGGGCGGTCAGAGTGGGATCCAGGGGGATGGTGATTTCTGAATTGTCATAATAATTAAGACACTGAAAGCTCTTTTCCCCGCCGGAGAGACCATATGCGTAAGTGTTTAAGAGTTCTCCGTATATTCTGAACTTCTCCCGTTTTTCCGTATCCTTCAACTGCTTTTTCTGAAGGTCCAGCTTCCGTGACGTCCGCTCCAGAGCTGTGGTTACAATCTTTCTTAAGTCCGTGGACTTCTGGTGGATTCTGGACAGGGTATTCTTTTCGGCATAATACCGCTCCAAAAGCTGGCTGATGGTGGGATAGTCCACAAGACGATAGCCGCTTCCCTCATACATGGTAAGGGGAACGGAAGAAAACTCCACAGGCTTTTCTCCCTGGTAAATGATATTGGGGGAGAAATTCCCTTCCCGCACATCGTCCATCATCCAGTTTAGAGCGTGGTAGAGATGGGTAAGCTCTGTATCAGAGCACTCCCTGGCGGAAATATCTCCGTCCACGGAGGCCAGGTGGCAGATCTGGGCGGCGGCCACAGGACTTAAGCCCGTTAAGTTCATATACAGGGCCTTGGAAAGGGACTGGGGAGTGGCGCCGATTCTTTCTTTGAATTCCTCCTCAGAAATCTCCAGAGGATTTTTCTTTTCATCAGAGTGGGGGATAAAGTAGGCGCGGCCCGGGAGAACTTCCCGCACGGAGCTTACTTGGGCGGAAATATGTTTGATACTGTCTAAAATCATGTTATTTTCATCACAGAAAATAATGTTGCTGTGCTTTCCCATCAGCTCAATCAGAATAAATTTCCGTCTCAGATCGCCCATTTCATCCAGGTGCTCTACTTCCATGCGAATGACACGCTCCATTCCGGGCTGAGTTATGGAAATAATCCGGCCGTTGGCGATGTGTTTTCGTAAAAGCATACAGAAATTGGGAGCCGTCATGGGGCTTGGTTTATTGGTTTCTGTAAAATAGATCAGGGGGAGACTTGCGTTGGCCGAAATTAAAAGCTTAAAGTTTTCCCGGTTCCCCTTTATGGTTAATAAAAGCTCATCTTTTTCCGGCTGGGCGATTTTGGAAATCCGGCCGGAGAGAATTTTCTGGTTTAAATCATGTACCAGATTGGCGATTACAATTCCGTCAAATGCCATGGTGTGTCAGTTCCTTTCTATAAATGTAAGTGTTCCTGCCAGTAAGCTCCCTTGCTGTGCGGGGGCTTTCCCGCTTCCACATGGATAGTTTCCAAATTTGCACAGGGGGTTAAGCTTCTGATGCTGAAAAAGAAAATTGTCCCTTCCAGAACGCTCTGTTCCATGGAAGCAGAGCCCTGTTCCTTAAAGTTCCAGGTCTGCATGGGGAACATACTCTCCCTGCCATGTGCATCGTCTGTTTCTTATGGTAGCATAAATGCCAGGGAAACTCAAGAAGCAGGGGATAATAATGGGTCAATCATTAAAAAGCGGGTATTCGGATGTGCTCCGACAAAAAACAGATATATTGTTCCCTGAGTGAAAAGGGGATTGTCAGATATGACGAAAATAACAGCAGCCGAAGAAACCTTGTCACAGTTTTTGGAGAAGTACTTTAACAGAGATAAATCGGAACACAGGATAGATTGAGGTGAGGAGGCGAAGGCTTATATGGAGAAAGCTTGATATTTAGGCGGCTGTCATCCCAGATCTTCAGAATTGGCCACCGGAAGGTTCCAGTTGTATTTTCTTGCCAGAATCCGAATTACCAGGACTACCAGAGAGCTTAGAAGCATGGATGTGTCCCGGTTGGCTATAGGAAGGAGATTGATGTAGGTGACTGCGCCGGCAATGGACGCGCAGGCATAGACATGCTTTCTGAGGACAATGGGGGTCTGCCCCAGCAGAATGTCACGCAAAATACCGCCGCCAACTCCCGTGATTACGCCCAGGAAGACGCAGAACAGGGTATAGCTGCCAAATCCGGCAGTGATGGCAGTATTGATGCCAGTGGCAGTGAAAATGCCGAGTCCCAGAGCATCGGACAGGTTCATAATATCATCATATTCCTTGGATTGGAGGTGCAGGTAATGGCTCCACCGCATCTTGACCGTGATGAAGAGACATGTGTTTATCCAGAAGGCAATGATGGCGTTGGAGGGATTTAAAAACAGGCTGGGGGGAATCTGGCCGATGATGATGTCGCGGAGAATACCGCCGCCAACGGCAGTGGTGATACCAAGTACCACAACACCAAGGTAGTCCAGCCGCCGCTGCATGGCAATCATGGAACCGGAACATGCAAAGGCAATGGTTCCGACAAATTCCATGGCCAGGTAAATGGAATTCTCAATAATCATAGTGTGAAGGACTCCTTTCTATGTTTCTTAGTACCCCCATGCAACCTTTGACGTTGCACCAGCCACCCTATGAAAGTCGATTGCTCCGGGCTTTGCCCTCTCGCAATCGCCGCCTGTATTCGTAATCCGGCCTGTCGGCCTACTTGACTCTATCCGGCTTGGTTGCCCGATATCCATGGTTCATTGCAAGCAAGCTTGCATTCACCATGGCTGCCGTGCAACACTTTCATAGTAACCCCCTATGCGACCTTTGACGTTGCACCAGCCACCCTATGAAAGTCGATTGCTCCGGGCTTTGCCCTCTCGCAATCGCCGCCTGTATTCGTAATCCGGCCTGTCGGCCTACTTGACTCTATCCGGCTTGGTTGCCCGATATCCATGGTTCATTGCAAGCAAGCTTGCATTCACCATGGCTGCCGTGCAACACTTTCATAGTAAATTATGCCACGCAATGCGTTCCGGGTAAAGAAGAAAAAAACTATAAAAAACGGGAAGAAAACGTCTTCCCGTCAATACCATGTAAATCTTTAGGAAATTTTTGTTCCGCCTCTTCCCGCCAGCGCCTCTTTGGCTTTTTCCATGGAGGTAATAATGGCGTGACGGTTTCTTCCGGAATTGATGAAATCCACGGAAGCTTCAATTTTTGGAAGCATGGAACCCGCAGAGAACTGTCCCGCGGCGGCATAGCGCTCTGCATCAGCGACTGTCAGGCGATCCAGAAGAATTTCCCGGTCAGAGCCATAGTTTAGAATCACATTTTCCACTCCGGTGAGGAACATGAGCACATCGGCATCCAGTTCCTTTGCCAGAAGCCCGGCGGCGCGGTCCTTTTCAATGACGGCGCTGGCACCCTTTAAGCGGCTTCCCTGTTCCATTACGGGAATTCCGCCGCCGCCTGCCGCAATCACGAGCTGATCCGCATCCATAAGAGCTTTGACGGCATCAATTTCCACAATGGCCACCGGCTTCGGCGCCGCCACAATCCGGCGGTATCCGGCGTCAGTTTTTACGGTGAAGTTGCCTTTTTCTTCTTCCGCCTTTGCTTCCTCGGCTGTCATGATACGTCCGATAACCTTTAACGGCGTATACGAGGATTCGTCATAGGGATCTACAGTCACCTGGGTTAAAATTGTCGATACAGGTTTATAGATTCCCCGTTTTATTAATTCCGTCCGAAGGGCGTTTTGCAAATCATAGCCGATGTAGCCCTGGCTCATGGCAGAACAGACGGACATAGGGGCAGCCGTATATTCTGTATGGTCCTTCGCCAGTTCGTTTAAAGCGGTGTGAATCATGCCAAGCTGGGGCGTATTGCCGTGGGTGATTGCCACCTGCCAGCCGTCCTGGATGAAATCCGCAATAGTTTTAGCGGCCTTCGCAACAGCGGCCTTCTGTTCCGGAAGGCTGGTACCCAGGGCATCATGGCCCAGGGCCAGAACAAGTCGTTTTTTTGCCATGTATCTTACCTCATTCCACTTTCATGTATAATAGTTACTGTTCACGGGAAGGGGCATCTTCTTGCTTTTATCCGATTTTCCCCGCCCCGTGAACTGTAACCATATAATATCATATATCCTTTCCTGTTGGAAGAAAATTTTTGCAATTTTATTTTAAGTGTGCTATGATGAAACAGGTACATAGAATCAGGTCTTTAGGAGGACATAATTTTGAAGTTGTTATCAATTGCCATTCCATGTTACAATTCAGCAGCCTACATGGAAAACTGTATCAACTCCCTGCTCCCGGGAGGAGATGAGGTGGAGATTCTGATTGTAGATGACGGATCGAAAAAGGACAATACTGCTGAAATTGCAGATCAATATGAAAGCCGGTATCCGGGGATATGCCGGGCCATTCATCAGGAAAACGGGGGCCACGGCGCTGCCGTTAATGCCGGCCTGAAGGCCGCCACAGGGGTCTTTTTTAAGGTGGTGGACAGTGACGACTGGGTGAACGAGCAGGCCTATAAGGCAGTTTTGGATACTTTGCGCCGGTTCCTTTACGGAAAGGATACCCTGGATATGCTTATCACTAACTTTGTCTATGAAAAACAGGGGGCGAAGCATAAAAAGGTTATGAATTACAATCTGGCGCTGCCGAAAAATGAGCTTTTCACCTGGAGCGATGTGAAAGTATTCGTGGCCGGCCAGTATATTCTGATGCATTCCGTAATTTACAGAACGGGACTTTTAAGGGAATGTGGCCTGGAGCTTCCCATGCATACATTTTATGTGGATAATATTTTCGTATATGAGCCTCTGCCCCATGTAAAGAATATGTATTATCTGGATGTGAATTTTTACCGGTATTTTATCGGCCGTTCTGATCAGTCGGTCAATGAGCAGGTTATGATCGGCCGCATTGACCAGCAGATTTTGGTGACTAAATTAATGCTGGGGTACTATGATGTGACCAAACTCCAGAACAGAAAGCTGAGGCACTATATGACGCGGTATCTGGAAATTATGATGGTCATTAGTTCTATTTTAGCGATCCGCTCCGGCTCCGAAGAAAATATGCAGAAGAAAAAAGAACTTTGGGAATATGTGAAGAAAACTAATTTTACTCTGTATCTGCGTCTGCGTTTCGGTTTCCTTGGACAGGGCATGAACCTGCCGGGAAAGAGCGGCAGACAGCTTTCCATCGCCGGATACAAAATTGCACAAAAATTCTTTGGATTTAACTGATTCCGGAACCTGTTCCGTTTTTCTTTAAGAATCGCTTTGCGGTGGGGCGCGTGCCTGCGGCCGTTGTGTTTTTGCGCGGCCGGCGCGGTAAACGTGCAGATTTGCAGCAAAAATCTGGTCCATTAAAAAAAATTACATAATTTGAATGGATCCTGTTCCGGCAATCGTATTATGAATGAAGAAAGGATCAATAAACATAATGGAGGAATCTTTATGAAGAAATTATTATCAGGTATTGTGACAGGCGTAATGGTATTATCTTTGGGAACAGTCAGCGTATTTGCGGCGGGCCCGGGGTGCAAAAGCAATTTTACAGATACAGATGGTAACGGGATCTGTGATTATGCCGACGGCGTTTGTGCCTATGCGGATACGGATGGAGACGGTATCTGTGACAGCTGCGGCACAGGACACGGAAACTGCCTGACCGGACATGGACTGGCCTTTGCAGATGCAGACGAAGATGGCATTTGTGACAACTGCGGTACGTATCACTGGTGCGGCAGAAATTATGTTGATGCAGACGGTGATGGAAACTGCGACAATTATGCGAACGGCTATGACAGAGGATGCGGGCGGCAAAGCAGCTCTCATTGCGGACATGGACACCGTTCCCATGGCGGATGCGGGCACAGCAGATAATAAGTAAAAAGAAATTATTATGCGGAGCGAGCAGGAAACAATCAGAGCCATCGAACAGTATTCTGATACTGTGCGGCGGCTCTGTATGATATATTTGAAAAATGACGCAGATACCGAGGACATATTTCAAACTGTGTTTTTGAAGTATGTCCTTAGTTCCGTTTCTTTTGAAAATGATGAACACGAAAAGGCGTGGTTTATCCGGGTGACTATCAACGCCTGTAAAGATTTGCTGAGAAACTTTTTTCGCAGCCACACGGTATCCCTGGATGAAATCATGGAATATCCGTCGGAGCTGCCGCCGGATTACAGAGAGGTCTGGGAGGCTGTATTTTCGCTTCCGCAGAAATACAGGGATGTGGTATATCTGCACTATTTTGAAGAATACACTGCTCCGCAGATCGGCCGCATTTTAGGAAAAAATGTGAATACGGTTTATACGCTTTTGAATCGTTCCAGACAGTTATTAAAGGAAAGGCTGGGAGAAGAATATGAATATGAATAATATGTTTAAAAATCTCTTCAGCCCGATACAGGCAGGAGAAGAATTAAAAAGCAGAACCAAAGAATTTCTCGCGGTGAAAACGCAGGAGTATGCCGCGGGAAGCGCGAGAAGACGCAGGCATTCCCTTTATGCTGCATGTGCATGTTTTCTGCTTGTGCTGATTGGAGGACACTGGATTTATTTTGCCCCCATAGCGGAAATCAGCATTGACATAAACCCTTCCATTGAAATGAGCATTAACAGGTTTGATCAGGTAATTTTTATAAATGCGTTTAATGAGGACGGCAGAAAACTTTCCAATGCGCTTGATTTAAAATACATGAATTATTCTGATGCCATTGAACAAATATTGAACCATGGTTCCATTGCAGAGCTGCTGAACGACGATGAGATTATGACAATTACGGTTATTGGCCGAAACGAACGGCAGTCCGCCAAAATTCTCGCAGGGGTGGAGGCATGCACAGCCCAAAAACATAATACCTACTGCTACTCGGCGTCGCCCAAAGAGGCTGCCGAGGCCCATGAAAAGGGACTCTCATGCGGAAAGTACAGGGCCTATCTGGAACTGCAGGTTCTCGATTCCAGCATCACGCCTGAAACCGTACAGGGGATGACGATGAGAGAACTCATGGAATTCATAGACGGCCTGTTGGATGAGGACGGGAATGACAGTCCGCCGTGTGATAATCAGGTAAATGGACATCACGGACACGGCGGCGGACATGGAGCTTCCCACCACCGTTAATGGGTATGAAATTTTACCGGCACAGCCGGCCAAGATCTTCATAAAAGGCGGGATAGGAGATATTAACACAGTCGGCGTCAAGGATTTCTGTTTCCCCTTCCGCGGCTAGGGCGGCAACGGCGAAGGTCATGGCGATCCGGTGGTCCTTATGACTGTCTATAACGGCGCCGTGAAGAGGCCTGCCGCCGCAGATAATCATGCCGTCCCCGGTTTCCGTCACATCTGCTCCCATGGCCTTAAGGTTTTCTGTCATAATGGCGATGCGGTTGGATTCTTTCACCTTAAGCTCGGAAGCATCTTTAATGACTGTGGTTCCTTCTGCAAAGCAGGCCATCAGCGCCACCGTGGGAAGTTCATCAATCATGGCCGGAATTACCGCCCCCTCAATAACGGTTCCTTTGAGGTTGGAAGACCGTACCAGCAGATCGGCAGTGGGTTCTGACGAGTCCCGGGATTCATTTAACAGCGTAATATCAGCCCCCATATTTTTACAGACTGTAAGGAGTCCGGCTCTGGTGGGATTGATTCCCACATTTTTTATAAGGACTTCCGAATTGGGCAGCAAAAGGCCTGCGGCTACGAAGTATACGGCAGAAGAGATATCTCCGGGGACCCGAATTTTATTGCCGTAAAGCTCGGCGGCCGGGGAGATGATGGCAGTGGTATTTTCCGTACGGATATCAGCGCCGAAAAACTGAAGCATTAATTCCGTGTGGTTTCTGGAGAGCTGGGGTTCCGTGACCCGCGTTTCTCCGTCTGCATATAGTCCGGCCAGAAGAATGGATGATTTTACCTGAGCAGAGGCCACTTTTGAAGTATAACGGATTCCGGTAAGAGGCTTTCCGCAAATTTTTAACGGAGCGCAGTTATTTTCGCGGATACTTTCAATCTGTGCTCCCATCATGGACAGGGGCTCCATGATACGGCCCATAGGCCGCCTTTGGATGGATTCGTCTCCGGTTAAGATTACATCAAAATTTTGGGGAGCCAGGATGCCGGAAATCAGCCTGGTGGTGGTCCCGCTGTTTCCGCAGTCTAAGATACAGTCCGGCGCCTTAAGGCCGCGAAGGCCTTTGCCATGGACCGTAACAGTTGCTTCGCTGGTTTCAATCTCGATTCCCATATGACGGAAGCAGGAGATTGTGGACAGGCAGTCAGCGCCCTTCAGAAAATTATGGATTTCCGTGGTGCCTTTGGCAATGGAACCGAACATGACGCTTCTGTGGGAGATGGATTTATCGCCGGGGATCGTCACTTCCCCGCGTACATGGCTGACAGGCTGTAATTTCATAATTCCTCCTGTATTTTTCGTTTACTTTGAAAGGGTATAATTATGCTTTTTTAACACATCGGCGGCCATTTTTCTGGAATCTTCGTCGTAAAAGCAAATGCGGAGAGTGCCTTCCCCGTATTCTCTGCTGTGGTTTAAGCCGATGTCCTTGATGCCTATGCTCTTGGCAGCCAGAATGGCAGAGAGAATGGCGATGGAGCCCGGTTCGTCCACAATGTCCACAGAGAAGGAATACTCCGGAATCATGGGGCCGCGGCTCTGGCTGGAGAAGGTGCTGCGATAGGCACCGGATTCTTCAAACAGGCGGTGGATGGCAATATTGTCATGGCTGTCCAGGTCAGAATAAACCTGCTCCAGGGATTCAATGTATTTGCGGAGAAGGATTTTTATGTTTTCCCCGTTGGTCATGCAGATCTGCTCCCACATCACCGGGGAGGAGGAGGCAATTCTTGTGATATCCTTAAAACCTCCGGCGGCGAGCTGGCGCATGATTTCTTCCTTATTATCGTTATCCCGCACCAGGTTCACAAGGCTGGAAGCAATCAGGTGAGGGAGGTGGCTGACGGCCGCCACGGAATAGTCATGTTCCAAATAATCAAGAACCATGGGAATTGCGCCGATGGCCAGGGCGATCCGGCGTATTCTTTCGATTTGGAGGGGAGAAGTTTTCGCCGTGGGGGTAATAATATAGTAGGCCTTTTCCAGAAGATGGTCCGTGGAATTTTCATATCCTGTTTTTTCAGAGCCGGCCATGGGATGCCCGCCTATAAAAACCTCTTCCATGTCCATTTCTGTGACTGTTTTATGGATATTGGTTTTTGTGCTTCCCACATCGGTCAGGATTGCTCCCGGCTTTAACAGGGGACGGATTTTCTGTAAATAGGATGTATTATATTCCACAGGAGTACAGAGGAAAATGATATCGCACCGGGAAAGGGATTCATCGATCCCATCCAGGATAACATCCACAATGCCGTCTTTCTTTGCCCTCTCCAGTGTGGACCGTGTCCGCATATAGGCCATGATGGTAATGTTGGTATCTGCACGCTTTAACCCTCTGGCGATGGAGCCGCCGATGAGCCCCAGGCCGATAAAGCCGATGACTTGTTCCTTCATAAGTGATTCCTCCTAAGCATAGATTTTAAAACAGCCCTGGAGGATTGTCAACACATTAAAGCAATAAATCGTTTTTCCCTGGGAGCTACTAATCACGAAAGGAGGCATCTTCTTGCCCTCTTTCAGCGGACAAGAAGCATCAGGTGTTCGCCCAATGTACAACTTGTATATTTTGCTTGTAATATTCTAAACTTTTTGGTAGAATATCATCATAAAGGCTTCTCCACAGGAGCTGACGACTAAATCTTGTACGGGAGGAATATATATGGACGTTTATGGAACCAAACAAATCCGCAATGTTGTGCTCTTGGGTCATGGAGGCGCAGGAAAATCAACCGTAGCCGAAGCGCTGGCTTATCTGACCGGAGTTACAAAGAGAATGGGAAAAATTGCTGACGGAAATACCATCAGCGATTATGATAAAGAAGAGGTTAAGAGACAGTTTTCCATTTCCACCACAATGATTCCCATCGAGTATCAGGGCGCAGATGGAAAAATCAAAATTAATCTTCTGGATACGCCCGGCTATTTTGACTTTGTGGGCGAGGTAGAGGAGGCCGTAAGTGTTGCCGACGCCGCTATTATTGTGGTAAACTGTAAGGCCGGAATTGAAGTTGGTACGGAAAAGGCATGGGATCTGTGTGAGGAATATAAGCTTCCCAGAATTATTTTCGTAACCAATATGGATGATGATCATGCATCTTTCCGTGAGCTGATTTTAAAGCTGGAGAAAAGGTTTGGAAGAAAGATTGCTCCGTTCCAGGTGCCGATTCGTGAAAATGAAAAATTCGTTGGTTTCGTAAACGCCGTTAAGATGCAGGGCAGACGGTTCACCAATCTGTCTGACTATGAGGAATGTGAAGTTCCGGAATACACAAAGAAAAATCTGGGAATCATCCGCGACGCTTTGATGGAGGCTGTCGCCGAGACAAGCGAAGAATACATGGAACGCTATTTCTCCGGTGAAGAATTTACTCAGGATGAAATATACACGGCCGTTCAGACCCATGTATGCGAGGGCAATATTGTTCCCGTTATGATGGGTTCCGGCATTAACTGCCAGGGCTTCAATGCTCTTTTAAACGCCATTGACCGTTACTTCCCTTCCCCTGACAGGGCCGGAGAATGTATTGGTGTGGACGTATCCAACGGCGAGCGTTTCACGGCGAAATACAATGAAGACGTTTCTCTGTCTGCACGTGTTTTCAAAACCGTCGTGGATCCCTTCATTGGAAAATATTCCCTGATGAAGATCTGTACCGGCGAACTGAAGGCAGACAGTACCATTTACAATGTAAATAAGGACGCTGAGGAAAAAATTGCGAAGGTTTACGTTTTGAGAGGAAAAGACGTAATTGAGGTTTCATCCTTAAAGGCCGGAGATATCGGTGCTGTTGCAAAGCTTAACGTAACACAGACCGGAGATACGATCGCATTGAAGAGTGCTCCTATCGTTTACCACAAGCCGAAAATTTCCGTGCCTTATACCTATATGCGCTATGCGGCTAAGACCAAGGGCGATGAGGATAAGATTTCCAGCGCTCTGTCCAAATTAATGGAAGAAGATCTTACCCTGCGGGCAGTCAATGATGTGGAAAACCGCCAGAGCTTACTGTATGGCATTGGCGACCAGCAGCTTGAAGTTGTTGTCAGCAAGCTTTCCGGAAGATATAAAGTCGAGGTGGAGCTTTCCAAACCGAAATTTGCTTTCCGTGAGACAATCCGTAAGAGAGTGGAGGCCCCGGGAAGATATAAAAAGCAGTCTGGCGGCCACGGCCAGTTCGGTGATGTTAAGATGTCCTTCGAGCCATCCGGTGATCTGGAGACGCCTTATGTATTTGAAGAGAAGGTATTTGGCGGTGCAGTTCCGAAGAACTATTTCCCGGCTGTTGAAAAAGGCATACAGGAATGCTGTTTGAAAGGGCCGCTGGCTTCCTACCCGGTAGTCGGAATCAAAGCAACCCTTCTTGACGGCTCCTACCATCCCGTTGACTCTTCTGAAATGGCTTTCAAGATGGCTTCCACCATGGCCTTCAAAAAGGGATTTATGGAAGCCAGCCCTGTGCTTTTAGAGCCGATTGCTTCCGTTAAGGTTGTGGTTCCGGATAAATTTACCGGAGATGTTATGGGCGATTTAAACAGAAGAAGAGGGCGCGTTCTGGGAATGAATTCTCTGCATGGAGGAAAACAGGAGATCGTCGCGGATGTTCCTGTATCTGAAATGTTCGGTTATAATACAGACCTTCGTTCCATGACCGGCGGCATCGGTGAATTTTCCTATGAATTCAGCCGCTACGAGCAGGCTCCTGGTGATGTTCAGAAGAAGGAAGTTGAAGCAAGGGCTTCCAAAGAAGATCAGGCCGACGCTTAATAAGACGAAAGAAAATAAAGCCGGTTCCCCAAAATGGGGGCCGGCTTTTGTACGAAAATTTCGACTTTTTATATTCAGTAAAATATATTGACAGAATATAAAACATATTTTATAATGTTGGTGTAAGAAAAATTGTAAGGATTCAGAAGGTCTGTGCATTTTCTGCGCTGACTGTATGAGAAATCTGACGGCAAGCTTAGGAAGCGTGCAGACCTGTCTGAACTGTTACAATGATAAAGGGGGTTATCATTTATGAGTAACATTGAACAAGTCCAGCAGGCTTCCAATTCGCCGATTCTCTGGGTGCTCTGTGGAATTACTGTATTCGTATCTGTGCTTCAGACGGTGCTGTACATGAGACAGTGCAGTAAGATGACAAAGGAAGCCCGGATTGATCCGGCTATTCCCAAAGAGGCTTTCCGCGTGGGCCTGATTTCCGCTATTGGTCCGGCGTTGGGTGTTTTCATTGTCATGGTCGGACTTATGGCTTCCATCGGCGGCCCCATGGCATGGCTTCGGCTTTCCATCATCGGTGCGGCCGCCACAGAGCTTTCCGCCGCCAATATTGGCGCGGATGCATGCGGGGTGGCTCTTGGCTCTGAGCAGTATACCCTGCTGTGCCTTGCTGTGTCCTGGTTTACCATGGCGTTAAACGGTGCAGGATGGCTTCTTTTTACCGGCGTGGCGACACCGTCTCTGGAAAGCTTAAGGAATAAGGTATCTGGCGGTGATATGAAGTGGCTGGTGGTTTTAAGCGGCGCCTGTTCACTTGGTATTTTTGGTTACCTTAATGCAGGAGAAATCTTAAAAGGTGTGGGAAATACCCTGGCGGTGCTTACAGGAGCTGTCTCCATGGTGATTCTGGTGAAAACCGTATGCAAAAAAGTTCCTAAGCTTATGGAGTATTCCCTGGGAATTGCAATGATCATCGGAATGATTTTCGCGGTTGGTTATGACCAGCTTTTCATGTAAGGGGATAAAGGAGGCAGATTATGAACGAAAAAGAATTAATGAAGCAATGGAAAAAAGACAGTATACGGATTGGTTCTCCCACGAATATCCTTGCCGCCCTTACTGCATTTCTGCCGGTAATCTGGCTTTGCACTACGTATCATTGCTGGCCGCCGGTGAGCACGATTCTTACCGCATGGGGCATGGTTGCGGCGTCTTTTGGCGCATTCTACTTTGTGGAGCCCATTTCCTATTATGCGGCTCTTGGCATGACCGGCACATATTTAGGCTTTTTATCCGGTAATATCGGAAACATGAGAGTGCCCTGCGCGGCGCTGGCTTTGGATGTGACAAAATCAGAGACCGGAACCATCCAGGCGGAAGTTGTTTCTACTATGGCAATCTGCGGTTCCATTGTGACAAACCTGATTGGCACCACTTCCGCAGTGATTATCGGCGGTGCCGTTCTGGCAATGCTTCCGGAGTTTCTTGTGGCAGGTCTAACCAAATATGCAAGCTCGGCGATTTTCGGGGCAACTTTTGGAAACTTTGCCATTAAATATCCGAAAATCGCAGTATTTGCTCTTCTGATTCCTGTGGTTCTTAAGATGTTTACGGGGCTTCCGGCGGCGGCCGTTATTGTCTGTACCGTATTCGGAACTCTGTTGATTGCAAGGGTATTTTATCAGAAAGGTATGTTGGCATCATAGAAAGAGAGGTTATTGTATGTGGGAAAAATGTAAAGAGTTACAGAAGGAATTAGTTGCTATGAGGCGGGAGCTTCATAAAATTCCGGAAGTTGGAGGAAATCTTCCGAAGACGAAGGCTTATGTGATGGCCCGACTTACAGAAATGGGGATTCCTTTCACGGAGAATAAAAGCGACAGCGGCCTGATTGCGGAGATTAAGGGGGGAAAGCCCGGAAAGACCATAGCACTCCGTGCGGATATGGATGCTCTTCCTATTTTAGAGGCCAATGATGTGGACTATATTTCTACCCATGAGGGCTGTATGCACGGCTGCGGCCATGATACCCATATGACTATGCTGCTGGGAGCCGCGAAGATTTTGAATGAAAATAAGGCCCGGATTCCGGGAAATGTCCGCCTTCTGTTCCAGACAGACGAAGAGGGCTCCAGAGGAGCGGAGCGCACGATTAAAGAAGGCGGCTTAGAGGGCGTGGACGCGATTTTCGGAACCCATATCGGAACCATTCTTTCCAAGGGAATTAAAGCCGGAACCGTCATCTGTACGCCTGGATGCTGTATGGCTTCCTTCGATAAATTTGTCATTAAGGTAAAGGGAAACGGCTGCCATGGCTCGACGCCGGAAAAGGGTGTTGACCCCATAAGTATCGCTTCCCATATTGTAATCAATCTTCAGGAAATCATCGCCAGAGAGATTTCAGCCGTGAAACCGTCAGTTCTTACCATTGGCCATATGGAAGCCGGATTCGCCTATAATGTAATTCCGTCGGAGGCTCTGATCGAAGGCACCATCCGTGCCGTGGAAGAAGATGTCCGTCAGGAGCTGGCCAAGAGAATCGGCGAGATTGCCGAGGCAACGGCCAAAGCGTTCCGCGGTGAAGTGGAGTATGAGATGATCTGGGGTGCGCCGCCGGTTATCAACAATCCGGATATGGCGAAGCTGGCCTGTGAATGCGCGGCCGAGATTGTCGGAAAAGATATGGTTATTGACCATGTGGACGCTCCCAATATGGGCGGTGAGGATTTTGCGTATTATGTGAACCAGGTTCCCGGCGCTTTTATGTTCTTAAGCTCCTCCAACCCGGAAAAACATACGGACGTTCCCCATCACAATCCAAAATTCAATGTGGATGAGGATGTGTTTTGGATTGGGTCCGCCGTGTTCGTAAAGATTGTTGAGAAATTCCTGGGAATGGAATAGAAGAGAGGGGTTGCATATGTCACCATTGCTGCTTTTCGGCGCTTACGGAGTCCTTGTTTTCCTTGCCATGTATTTGTTTATCTATATTCCAAATAAGAAGAAACAAAAGAAAGTCAGGGAGTTCCATGATTCCATTGTTCCAGGTGATGTCGTTATCACCATCGGAGGAATCGTAGGCACTGTTTTGAGACGGGACGGGGAATACGTGACGCTTTTGGTGGATGAAAAGAAGGAAGTAACCATACAGGTGGTTCTTTACGCCATCGGCCAGATGAAAGAAAAGAAGGCCCTGACGGTTTCGTAGGCCTTGTACAGAGCCCGCCTCCCCAAAAACGGAGGCAGGCTCTGCGTTGACTGTAAAAGCGACTGTTGCAAAATAGAAAAGTTCACCAAAATATAGTGTACTGTTCTCAAACAGAATCCTCTGTCTTGTATGAAAAACTCATTTTGCGACAGCCCCCGCCTGCGGCGGGGCGCGACAGTGACATCTTCCTTTGAAATTAAGAAAGGAGCTTTTCGCGATGGATATGAAAGAAAAAACCGGCCTGGTATTTCCTTATAATGTGGTGGTGATGATGCTGTTTTATGGCTGCCCGCTATTTATGAGTGATACGGGAACTGCCGTACTGTTTCTGATGGTTGTGATTCCGGTGGGCGTGTTTTTCTGCGGTTTTGCCTGCGGACAGAAAAACGGGTTTCAGTTTCTATTTGTGGCGATTTCTCTGGCAAGCTTTGTGCCTCAGTATTGGGTCCTGCTCCATGACTGGGAGGCCTGGTGTGTTTATGCCGCCATGTATACAGGTTTTGCCCTGGCAGGGCTCTGCACCGGATGGGCGGTGTCAAAAGCAGTGAATAAAGTGATTAAGCGGCGGGAGGAGAAACATGAGTAAGGAACAGAAGCGGCTGGCGGCCATTATCCTCTGTATTATGGGAATTGTGGGGAGCCTTATGGCTGTGAAGGATCACAGCGTGCAGAGTACAGGGGGCACAGTTCACTTGACGGTCAGTCACTTTGCGGATTGACCGGAGAGTGAACTGTTACATTATAATGCGATTAACACGTGCTGCAGTTGCACAGAAATAAAAACTGTGATATGATATTTTTCACCAGACATGGTGTTATATGGGAAGCTATCGCCATGGAAACAAATCATTGATCTGTCCTTTCACTCTAAGGAAATTCATAAAATCTGTCCTTTCAGCCTGAAATCGGGCATTATATCCACTTTTTAACTAATTTATAACAGAAATATAGATACAGGAAGCTATTGTCTGGGGAAGTAGAATAAATTATAATGGAGGTAGGTTCTCATATGACTTCTGGAAAGGAGAATATATGGGAAACAGGGGACGCACAGCAAAGCAGCCGCTGGAAGACCGGGCATTAAAGGCAGCGGCACAGTTTATGGGGCAGGAGCTCCTTCCTTTTCTTGGGATTGAAGGCACCATGAAGCGTATTGCGCCCACAGAGCAGGTGCACATGGAAATCAGGGATCTGATGGAAGATTTCAATTTTGAAATGGAAGATGGTACCTGGAAACATCTGGAGTTTGAAAGCGACCGTATTACAAAAGAAGATTTACGCCGGTTCCGGGCCTACGAGGCGGTACTCAGTTACCAGTATAAGGTGGAGGTGTCCACCTATGTGATATGCAGTTTTGGGGTTCCCACCGTACGGTGTGAACTCAGGGAGGGGTTCAATTTGTACCGTGTGCAGGTGATCAGAATGAAGGAGAAGGATGTGGGGCCTATGATTGAGGAATGCGAGAAAAAGCAGAAGGAAGAACGGCTCTGCAGGGAAGATCTGATAAAATTGCTTCTGGTGCCGCTGATGGGAGGTGAAATGTCCCAGCCGGAAAGAATCCAGAGATGTCTGAATATGGTGAAAAAAGAGAAGGAATCCCTGGGACGGGAAGACATGGCGCGGATGCAGGCGGTTCTGTATGCACTGGCAATGAAATTTCTGACGCCGGAAGAATTGATGGAGGTAAAGGAGGGAATAAAAATGACGATATTGGGAGAAATGATAAGACAGGATGGAATTGAGGAAGGAATGGAAAAAGGGATAGAAAAGGGAATGGAAAAAGGAGTAGAAAAGGGAATACAGGCGCTGGTAGAATCCTGCCGGGAGTTTGGTGTGCCTTCCAGTGAAATTATCTTAAAACTGATCGAAAAATTCGAGATGACAAAAGAGGAAGCAGAGGAACGATACAGGAAATATTGCAGTAGTTCAAATACTCCCTGAACGATTGTGAACGGTTCATAACAGTTCGTCCCTGCATCTTCCTGCACGCATATCACAAACAAGAAATGCGTGGAATGCTTGACAGAAATGGGGAATTGTGATAAATTATGAGTCAGTTCAAATACGATGACGAGGAATAGTAGGAAGCAGAAACAGATTCAGAGAACTGCCGGATGGTGCAAGGCAGCTTTGCAAAGCTTTTGAACTCGCCTCTGAGTAGCATGCTGAAGAAATTTGCACGGATTTTTGTGTAGGCAGTGCCGGTTCCCACCGTTACGAGGGAAATGAGAGCATACGGAATATGCCGTATGAAATAGAGTGGTACCGCGTGAGAGGAAGCCCCCACGTCTCTATGAAAGATAGAGACCGGGGCTTTTGTGATTACGAAGTATCCAGCAAAACGAGCCAGTGACGCGTTTTGTCGGATTTACGCGATCAACGAGCCAAAGTCCATGCTTGCACGAGACCTTGGCGACTGCCGCGATAACTTGAGAAACTCGCAAAGCGTGTTTCTCATAGTTGATACAGAGCGGTTATACAACGAAATGGAGGAGAAACGTCATGGCGCAATATAATCATACTGCCATTGAAAAAAAGTGGCGTGCAAATTGGAAAGAAAACCCGATCAACGTCAATGATGGAAAAAAAGAAAAATATTATTGTCTGGATATGTTTCCGTATCCGTCCGGAAGCGGTCTGCATGTGGGTCACTGGAGAGGCTATGTAATTTCTGATGTGTGGAGCCGTTACCAGCTTTTAAAAGGAAAATATGTGATTCATCCTATGGGATGGGATGCCTTCGGTCTTCCGGCTGAGAACTATGCCATCAAAATGGGCGTTCATCCGGCAAAATCCACGGCTGAAAACGTGGAAAATATTAAGCGGCAGATCGGTGAAATCGCAGCCATTTATGACTGGGATATGGAAGTGAATACCACGGATCCTGGCTTTTATAAATGGACCCAGTGGATTTTTGTTCAGATGTTTAAAAAAGGCCTGGCCTATGAAAAGGAGTTTCCCATCAACTGGTGTCCGTCCTGTAAAACAGGCCTTGCCAATGAGGAAGTAGTAAACGGCTGCTGCGAGCGCTGCGGAACCACGGTTACCAAGAAGAATCTGCGCCAGTGGATGTTAAAGATTACCGCGTATGCAGACCGTCTATTAAACGATCTGGATAAGCTTGACTGGCCGGAAAAGGTAAAGAAGATGCAGACCGACTGGATTGGAAAATCCTACGGCGCTGAGGTGGATTTCCCGGTGGAAGGCCGCGAGGAGAAGATCACCGTTTACACCACAAGGCCGGATACGCTCCACGGCGCCACCTTCATGGTACTGGCTCCGGAGCATAAGATGGCAAAAGGCCTGGCTACAGAAGAAACGAAGGAGGCCGTTGAAAAGTATATTTTTGACGCTTCCATGAAGTCTAACGTGGACCGTCTCCAGGATAAGGAAAAGACCGGCGTCTTCACAGGAACCTACGCCATTAACCCGCTGAATGGAAAGAAGGTTCCCATCTGGCTGTCCGATTATGTACTGGCTGATTACGGTACGGGGGCCATTATGTGCGTTCCGGCACATGACGACCGTGACTTTGAGTTCGCAAAGAAATTTAATATTCCGATTATTCAGGTTATCGCAAAGGACGGACAGGAAATTGAAACTATGACAGAGGCCTATACTGAGGCAAACGGAATCATGATCAATTCCGGCGACTGGAACGGAATGGAGTCCGCTGTGTTAAAAAAAGAAGCGCCCGTCATGATTGAAAAAATGGGAATTGGTAAGAAGACTGTTAATTACAAACTCCGCGACTGGGTATTCTCCCGTCAGCGTTACTGGGGCGAGCCGATTCCGATTATCCACTGCCCCAAGTGCGGAAATGTTCCGGTGCCGGAGGACCAGCTTCCCCTTACATTACCGGAGGTTGAGAGTTACCAGCCCACAGGGACAGGAGAATCCCCGTTGGCTGCCATTGACTGGTGGGTAAACACGACCTGTCCATGCTGCGGAGGCCCCGCAAAGAGAGAGACTAACACCATGCCTCAGTGGGCAGGCTCTTCCTGGTATTTCCTGCGCTATGTGGATAATAAGAATGACAAAGAGCTGGTTTCCAGAGAGAAGGCGGACAAATACCTGCCCGTGGATATGTATATCGGCGGTGTGGAGCATGCCGTTCTGCATCTTTTGTATTCCAGATTCTACACCAAGTTCCTCCACGACATCGGAGTCGTAGATTTTGACGAGCCTTTTACAAAGCTTTTTAACCAGGGAATGATTACCGGAAAGAACGGCATCAAGATGAGTAAGTCCAAAGGAAATGTGGTTTCTCCGGATGATCTGGTAAGAGACTACGGCTGCGATTCCCTGAGAATGTATGAACTGTTCGTGGGGCCGCCGGAGCTGGATGCCGAGTGGGACGACCGTGGAATTGAGGGAGTTTCCAGATTTTTAAATCGTTTCTATAATCTAGTCATGGACAGTAAGGACAAAGATGTGAAGGAAACGAAGGAGATGGTGAAGCTGCGCCATAAGCTGGTATATGATATCGAAACCAGATTTAACCAGTTCAGCTTGAATACCGTCGTTTCCGGTTTTATGGAGTATAACAACAAGTTCATGGAGCTGGCAAAGAAAGAGGGCGGAATCGACAAAGAGACGTTAAAGACCTTTGTTATCCTTCTGGCTCCCTTTGCTCCCCATCTTGGCGAGGAACTGTGGAGGGAGCTTGGCGGTACCGACAGCGTGTTCCATGCATCCTGGCCGGAGTGCGATACGGAGGCCATGAAGGACGATGAAATCGAGATCGCCGTACAGATAAATGGTAAGACGAAAGGCGTGATCACCGTTCCCGCTGATATCTCCAAAGAGGAGGCCATCGCTGCAGGAAAAGAGGCCGTAAAGAGCAAAATTACAGGCGCCATTGTTAAAGAAATTTATGTTCCAAAGAAAATTGTGAATATTGTAGCAAAATAAAAGGGAAAGAACCGCAGGCATTCCACGAAAGGGTGGGGCCTGCGGTTGTTGTTGTTCCCTGCCCGGTTAATCACTCCGTTTATTGACCGGGAGCCAGTATCATAATGGGGCCAAAGCATATGCGCCTTTGCCACAGACAATCTTAAATGGGAATATGCATCTTCTTGTCCGCTAAAAGCGGGCAAGAAGATGCCCCCTCCCGTGAATAGTAACACGTCGTGGGCGGGAATCTCCGTGCGGAGAAAGAAAAAGGTGGACATTTGAGGGCAGATACGTTTATAATAGTTATAGGAAATTTATAGTATCTAAATTAAGTATTAGGGGGTATTTTTTATGAAGAAAATTGGAATCAATGATTTTACCTTTTACAACTATCCTACCTGTCTGGTCATGGCGCCGGACGGTAAGCATGGAGCTATGGCCGTGGTGAATGCAAACGAGAAAGATAACTGCTATGATTCCTGCCTGTGGCTTTATGATGCAGGATGCGGCAGCGTGAGAAAACTCACCGGCGGAAAGAAGGAAAGAAAGTTCCTCTGGCTGGATTCTGAAACCATCCTGTTTACGGCCAACCGGGAAAAATCCTATGCGGAAAAGGTAAAAGACGGAGAGGACTGGACCTGTTTTTACACCATCGACATCAGCGGCGGTGAGGCACAGTTCGCTTTTGCAGTGCCATTCACGGTGGCAAAGATGAAGCTTGCGGGGAAAAAGCTTATTATGACTGTAAAATATGACTACAATAAACCGGATTTTGCCCGCATGGAAGAGGATGAAAAGAAAGAGGCCATGAAGACCTGGAAAGAAGAGAAAGACTACGAGGTATTTGATGAGCTTCCTTTCTGGGCCAATGGGCAGGGGATTGTGAATAAAAAGAGAAGCCGGCTCGCTGTCTATGACATGGAGACAGGAGAATCAAAGATTGTAAGCCAGGATTATGCGAATGTGGAGGGCTTCTGGGTGGAAGGAGACCAGGTCCTTTATATTGAAAGTCTGTACACCGATAAAAAAGATGTATATCAGGGGCTTATGTCCTATCATATTTCCGATGGTGCGACAGAAACCCTGGTGGAACAGAAAGACATGAGTCTGGACTATGCATGTATTTTAAAGGGAAAAGTGACCTTCTTCGGCTCCTATATGAAGGATTATGGTTTCAACGAAAATGACAAGCTTTATACATTGGAAAATGGAAAGGTGACCCTGCTTTCGGATTTTGACGACAGCATCCATAATTCCATTTGCTGTGACTGTAAATTTGTGGACGGCGCCGGTTTTGCACACGATGATAACTATATTTATTTTATTTCTACCTTAAGAAAGCAGTCTGTCATCAGGCGGTTTGATGCCGATGGAAATCTGGAGACGCTGGTGGACAGACAGGGCAGCGTCCATACCATTGATCTTTGCGGCGATACGATATACTTTACGGGAATGCGCGACATGGGTCTTACAGAGGCGTACAGCTTTGACGGGAAAGAAGAGAAGAAGCTGACTTCCTTTAACGATTCCATTATAGCCGAGAGAAATGTGCTTCCGGTGGAGGAATTTACCTTTACATATAAGGGACTGGAGCTGGATGGATATGTGATTAAGCCGGCGGATTATGATCCTAATAAGACATATCCGGGAATTCTTACCATTCACGGCGGTCCCAGAGCCACCTTTGGCCCCACCTTCTTCCATGAGAACGAGGTGTTTGCAAACGCCGGATACTTTGTATTCTTCACCAACCCTCTGGGAAGCGACGGACGCGGCAACGCCTTTGCCGATCTTTCCGGAAGACATGGGAGCGTGGACTTTGACCATTGCATGGCAGTGACGGATGAGGTTTTAAAACGTTATCCGCAGATTGATGAAAAGCGCCTGGGAGTTATGGGCGGCAGCTACGGCGGCTTTATGACCAACTGGGTTGTGGGAAATACTACAAGATTCGCGGCGGCCGCATCCCAGAGAAGCATTTCCAACTGGGTTTCCAAGTGTATGACCACGGATATCGGATATTATTTCAATATGGATCAGATCAAGGCCGATCCCTGGTCCAGCGCCGATAAGATGTGGACCCACTCCCCGTTAAAATATGCCAATATGGCAAAGACGCCCACGTTATTTATCCAGTCAGATGAAGACTACCGCTGCTGGATGGGCGATGCTATTCAGATGTTCTCTGCCTTAAAATATTTCGGTGTGGAGGCGAGATTGTGTCTGTTCCATGGAGAGAACCACGAACTGTCCCGCTCCGGCAAACCCACCCACAGGATTCGCAGAATGACGGAAATGATGAACTGGTTTGATAAGTACCTGAAATAAATGCTTACAGTTCGCAGGGCGGGGAAAAACGCCCGATGCTTCTTGCCCGCGGTATGCGGGCAAGAAGATGTCCTCCCGTGAAGAACAACAATAAGTGTGGCAAAAATCCGCCAATGCAAGATTTTCCAGTGACAATTCCTGGCAGACATGGTATACTAGCACTAGTTAGCAGATATTACATCAGGTGGGCATGAAAGGGGAACGTTTTCTATGCGTAAGCATTTTTATACAGCACTGGCAGTCTTTATTTTTGCGGGGTTCATGGAGCTTACTTCCATTGCTGCCGTAAAAGAAACCGCCGTTGACACTATTACTCTGGAGCCGGATGCAGCCGGAGACGACGAGGTGCAGGTGGACTTAACCTGGAAGACAAGACAGGATAAAGGCAAATGGATCGAAGAGATGGGCATTGCCCAAGATGCAAACAGCCTGGTCCTGGTGCTCAACAATCTGGAAAACGGAGAGGAAGAAGAGTTTCCCACACAAGATGCCGAGGTCCCCAAAACCAGAATCCCGAGAAATCAGGTAGTTGGAAATTCCAGACTGACCTATTTTTCCAAGGGAACGGATGAGGAATGGCGCGAGGTCTTTTCCATCAACTGTTTTATTTCCGGCGGTGCGGGAGAAGACAAGGATATTTATGGTGCGTATCGTTTGGAAAGCGCTTTTGGAATGGAGGAAAATCCGGGAAGTCTGGTTCCTTATCATCATCTTACCAGCAAAGATTACTGGATAACAGATCCGGAAGAAAGCGGATTTGGAAGTATCTATACGGTGGGACGAAGCGGCCCCCGGGTGGAAAGCAGCGTAAAACTTGAAAATATGAAGGCTTTTTCCAATTATGGAATGATTATAAAGCCTGAAACTGAGGGCGAAGCCTATCCGGCTCTGGTAGTAAACTGCCAGCAGGCCGACACGAATGACAGAACCCTTTGCGGGATCCAGTTGTCCCAGACCTACGTGAGAATGCTGATTCAGTCCATAGACGCAAATACGAGGATTCTCATCGGCAGGGAATTAGAAGATCTGGAAGGGATGTAAAACACAAAAGAAAAAGCGCAGGCGGTATGAGATGACCGCCTGCATTTTTTATTTACGCGAGCGACGAGCCCAAGCCCGTGCCTGCACGAGACCTTGGCGACTGCCACGAAACAAAAAGCACTTCGCGTTTAGGAACGCAGATTTTCCCATAAGGCAAAAAGCATTTCGTGTAGAAGCCCCTGTCCCTGTTTGACTGCATGGGACAGAAAAGAGCAATGAGCTGTCATGCGGATTTGTTCCCGCATCCACAAAAGGCAGAATATTTAGATTGGAAAGATATGTAAATGAAAAAGATATTAAAAATCTGGAATTTATAAAAAGATTCTGGATTTTTTATTGACAAGATCTTAAATCTGCATTATAATTTAATAAATTTTAAATTTAAAATTTTAAATTAGGAACAGATAAAAAACGATACTTTTTGTTATTAATCAGACTTAAGCCTGGATAATATGGAAAATGGTGGGACAGCGGCTTGGGATTTTGAAAAAGTTGTCCACATTTTATAGAAATATTTTTAACAGGAGGTAGTAAAGTGAAAAAAACTCGTATTGTATCTCTTTTTTTGGCCAGTGCCATGGTGATTTCCACCCTCGCCGGATGCGGCGGCGGAAGTTCTCCCACAACTGCAGCGACAACCGCAGCAGGTGAAACTGCAGCAGCAGGCGAAACAACGGCGGCGGGTAATTCCGCAGGTACTTCGACGGAAGCCAAGTCCGTGAAAGATACCCTGACTCTGGCAGCTCAGACAGAGCCGGATACCATGGATCCCTGCCGTGGAAACGGTGTTTCCAACAACATTGTTATGAATCAGATATATGACGGCCTGGTTCGTTATAATGAAGACGGTACTGTTGAGCCGCGTCTGGCGACGGAGTGGGAGCAGATCGATGATACCCATATACGTTTTAAACTGCGTGACGACGTAGTATTCAGCAATGGCAGTCCGTTCACCGCAGAGGACGTTCTCTATTCTCTGGCGCGTACGAAGAATGATTCCACGGCGATCTCCACGATGAGCTGGTATGATCCGGAAACTTCCTACGCAGAAGATGATTATACGGTTGTAATTTCCATGTATCAGCCCTATGCTCCGGCTTTATATGTTCTGGCAGGCGGACGTACCTGGATTGGCGATAAAGAGACAATGGAAGAGATGGGCGAAGAGAACTACGCAAGAAATCCTGTAGGTACAGGCGCGTATGCGTTAAGCGAGTGGGTTTCCGGTTCCAGCATGCTTTTAACACGCAACGAGAAATACTGGGGCGAGCCGGCCAAGACTCCCAATGTCCGTATTAACTTTATTGCAGAGGAAGCCAACCGTATTATCGCTCTTGAAACAGGCGAAGCAGATTTGGCCTACTACATAGACGGCGCTGACGCCGCCCGCGTAGATGAGATTGACGGTTATCACGCAGAGCGCGGACCATCCTTCTCCTACTATCTGATCTGTCTGGCTATGGACAATGAAAAATTTGCGGACAAGCGTGTTCGTCACGCTCTGGCTTACGCCATTGACTTTAAGAACCTGACCGACGCTTCCTTTGACGGCGAGGCCACAACCTTAGACGGCGTATATCCGAACATTGCAGAGGGCTTCAAGTCAGAAGGCATCTGGGAATACAATCCGGAAAAGGCAAAAGAGCTTCTGGCGGAAGCAGGCGTTTCCAACTTATCCTTTGAGCTTCATATTTTACCGGGTACCGTATACCAGAGAATGGCTGAAATCATCCAGAGCTACTGGGCAGCCATCGGCGTAACTGTAAATATTGAGCAGAGCGCTCTGGCAACTCGTGAAGCACAGGGACCGTGGGAGGCTTCCATCCGTGTGGCAACGGCGGATGAGATTTCCAACATCCTGATCATCTATGAGAAGGCATTTGGTTCCCGTCTGGCTCCCAACGACGAGCATCTGGAAGAAATGTTACAGCAGTTAAAGCAGCTTTATAATACTGACGAGCGTGCAGCTTTGCTGGAAGAAATCCAGGATTACCTTTATGACCTTAAGTTCTCCATGCCGTTCGCAGAGACAGATTCCGTATTCGGTATGAGAGATACCTTACAGGGATTTGAGTTCAATGCACAATATAACAGATCCAATATTGCTGAATGGTACATAGAAGAATAAACCTTGCACTAACTCTCACCAAATAGCCGTGCAGCCAGGGCATGAAATCTGTGTTCCTGGCTGCGCGTCGCTTTTTGGTGAAGGCCGTTGAAAATAAAGGAGTGTTTGCATGATTAAATACATCGGAAAACGTATTCTGATGCTGGTTCCCGTATTGCTTGGCGTTGTGCTGCTGGTTTTCAGTATGATGTATTTTTCTCCCGGTAATGCCGAGGACTATATTCTGGGAGATATGGCAACAGAAGAAGATAAAGAAGCGTTTCGTGAAGAACATGGACTGAATGAGCCCTTTGTAATTCAGTATATCAACTATGTAAAGGACGCCCTTCGCGGCGATCTTGGTATTTCCTATACCACCAAACAGCCGGTTGCAGAGGAGATTTTTAAGCGTTTCCCCACCACCTTTAAGCTCGCTCTCTTAAGTACCCTCTGGTCCATTGTGATTGGAATCACCATAGGAATTATATCGGCCGTACGTCAGTACTCCATACTGGATAATGTCACCAGGCTGATTGCCATGCTGGGCGTGTCCATCCCCACCTTCTGGGAAGGACTGATGTTAATTATTTTGTTTTCTGTTCAACTGGCCCTGCTTCCTGCATCGGGCTTTACTACTTGGAAGCACTGGATTTTGCCGTCCTTTACCATTGGAACCCATTCGGCGGCAACCGTTATGCGTATGATGCGCTCCAGTATGCTGGAGGCCATCCGCCAGGATTATATCACCACTGCCAAGTCCAAAGGACAGACTAATTTTGTGGTTGTAACAAAGCACGCCTTAAGAAATGCCATCATTCCGGTTATGACTCTGGTCGGCGTAAACTTTGGTAAGCTTTTGGGCGGTTCCGCCATCACTGAAATTGTATTCTCCATCCCCGGACTGGGCAACCTGATTATTGATGGAATTAAAGTAAAGAACGCGCCTCTGGTACAGGGAGGCATCCTTGTGATTGCGCTGGCCATGGCTCTCTGCAACCTGCTCATAGATGTGCTGTACGCCTATGTGGATCCCAGAATCCGTTCTCAGTACGTGAAGCCAAAGGTAAAGCTGGCGCAAAAATCTGCGACAACAGAGGAGGAGAAATAGTATGGGAAAAGATAAAAAAGAAACCTCTGCCATCCGTGGAAAGAAAAAAAGTCAGTTCCGGAACATTATGCGCCGGTTCATGAAAAACCAGACCGCCGTGTTTGGCCTGGTAGTCATTGTTGTGCTTCTTATTTTCGCTTTGTTTCCTGCACAGCTTTCCAACCCGGATTACACCATTCAGGATCTGGCGAACCGTTACGCGGGCCCGTCGGCACAGCATTTTCTGGGAACCGACGAGCTGGGAAGAGATATGTACACCCGTATCGTCTGGGGTTGCCGTACGTCCTTAGCTATCGGTCTTGCTTCCGTGGGAATCGCCTGCGCTATTGGCGTAACTTTAGGAACTCTGGCCGGATATTTCGGCGGCATCCTTGACAACGTGCTGATGCGTATTGTGGATGTTTTAATGGCAGTTCCCAACCTGCTTCTTGGTATCTCCATTGTGGCGGCTCTTGGAAACAGCATTTCCGTACTGATTTTTGCCATTGCTCTTGGAAATATCGCGGCTTTTGCCCGTGTGACCAGGTCGTCGGTCATTACCGTCCGCGATACCGAGTATGTGGAAGCGGCCCGTGCCACCGGCGCTTCGGACGGACGTATCATGTGGAAATACGTGCTGCCCAACGCCCTTGCGCCCATTATCGTACAGGTAACCACCAGTCTGGCCGGCAATATTCTTAATATTTCCGGTTTGAGTTTCGTTGGACTGGGCGTTCCGGCTCCCACGCCGGAGTGGGGCTCCATGCTGTCCAATGCCCGTTCCATCATGCGTGACTATCCGCTGCAGATCGTGTTCCCGGGTATCGCCATCATGCTGACCGTATTTGCTTTCAATCTGTTTGGCGACGGCCTGCGCGATGCGCTGGATCCGAGACTGAAGAACTAAGGGAGGAAACCAGATGAGTAAGATTCTTGAAATTAAGGACCTGACCATTCATTATGTTACGGATGATGAGGTGGTCAAGGCAGTCAATGATATCTCCATCACGCTTGAAGAAGGGGAATCTTTGGGCCTGGTGGGAGAGACCGGAGCGGGTAAAACCACCACTGCCATGGGAATTCTTGGTCTGGTTCCCAATCCTCCGGGAAAAATCATCGGCGGCGAGGTCATTTATAAAGGAAAAAATCTGTTAAAATTATCGGAAGCAGAGATGAGAAAAATCCGGGGACATGAGATATCCATGATTTTCCAGGATCCCATGACGGCTTTAAACCCGGTTTTAACGGTTGGCGACCAGATTATGGAGGTAATCCGCCTCCACCAGAAGGTGTCCAAGGCAGAGGCCATGAAGCGGGCCATGGACATGATGGAAATGGTAGGAATTGAAGGCGGCCGCTGCAACGAATATCCCCATCAGTTTTCCGGTGGTATGAAGCAGCGTATTGTCATCGCCATTGCCCTTGCCTGCAACCCCAGCCTTCTGATTGCAGACGAGCCGACGACGGCCCTGGATGTTACCATTCAGGCGCAGGTACTGGATCTGATTGACAACTTAAAGAAAAAATTCAACACATCCCTTTTACTGATTACCCATGACCTGGGCGTTGTGGCGGAGGTTTGCGACAAGGTAGCCATTGTTTACGCGGGACGAATTGTGGAATACGGGAATCTGGAGTCCATTTACAATAACCCGAAACATCCGTACACCAACGGACTTTTTGGCTCTATTCCTGATTTCAGTAAAAAGGCCCATCGTTTAAATCCCATCCGGGGACTGATGCCTGATCCCAGCAATCTGCCGGAGGGCTGCGCGTTTGCAGAACGGTGTCCCAATGCCACAGACGAGTGCAGAAAGAGACAGCCGCCAGTGGTGGAAGTGGAACCAGGCCATTCTGTCCGGTGTCTGATGTTTGAAAAGGAGGGACGGTAATCGGTATGGCAAATTTGATTGAAGTAAAAAACTTAAAAAAATATTTTAAGACCAACCGCGGACTTCTCCATGCAGTGGATGATGTGAGTTTTTCCATCGAAAAGGGAAAGACTCTGGGCGTTGTAGGTGAGTCAGGATGCGGAAAGTCCACCCTTGGCCGCACCGTTATCCATCTTCACGAAAAAACATCCGGGGAGATCTGGTTTGAGGGGAAGGACATCAGTGACGTGAACAAACAGCAGTTAAAGGACCTGCGTGAGGACATGCAGATGATTTTCCAGGATCCTTTTTCTTCCTTAAATCCCCGTATGTCTGTGAGTCAGCTGATTGCAGAGCCCCTTCTGATTTACAAAAAATGTGGAAGTCGTCAGGAACTGGAAGAGCGGGTTACAAAGCTTATGGATACGGTAGGCCTTGCACAGCGTCTTTATAATTCCTATCCCCATGAGCTGGACGGCGGCCGCCGCCAGAGAATCGGCATCGCCCGCGCACTGGCGCTGGAGCCCAAATTCATTGTCTGCGACGAGCCGGTGTCGGCTCTGGACGTTTCCATTCAGGCGCAGATCATTAACCTGATGCAGGACTTACAGGAAGAGCATCAGCTTACGTATATGTTTATCACCCACGATATGTCGGTGGTGCGTCATATTTCCGATGATATCATGGTGATGTATCTTGGCATGATGGTGGAATTCTGTGATTCTGAGGAAATTTTCCATAACCGGTTCCATCCCTACACCAAGGCTCTTCTGGATGCCGTTCCGATTCCCACCGTAAAAGCCAAAAAGGAACGCCGCCTGATTAAGGGTGAGATTACATCGCCGATTAATCCCGGAAACGAGTGCCGGTTCGCCAAGCGGTGCCCCTATGCGGACGAGGCCTGCTTTGCCAGCACTCCGGCGGCCGAAGAGGTCTGCCCCGGACATTTTGTGGCCTGCCACCACGTCCGTGAAATCAATAATCTGAAATAATTTTTTTAGGAGGTGTACCATGTCAAATAAGAAGTACTGGATCCGCGAAATGAGCTGGGTCGAATTTGACGAAAGACGGAAAGAAACCAAAACAGTCATTATCCCTTCTGGAGCTTGTGAGATTTATGGCCCCCATTTACCCATGGGAAGCGATGGATTTGCAGCAGAGGCAGTGGCAGAGGAAGTGGCAAAACGCACAGGCGCTTTAATTGCGCCCATGACAGAGGTGTCTGATTCCGCGAGCCTTAAAGACTTTGTGGGCACGTTGTCCATGAGCAAGGCGTTGTTTGAGGCCTGGATGGACGAACTGGTTTCCCAGCTTATTGATTACGGATTTGAGAACTTCATGTTTATTTCCGGCCATGCAGGAAGCGTGGCTCCCATTCAGTCTGTAGGAGTAAAATACCAGCTGAAAAACGGGATCCGCTTTGCACAGATTGACTGGTGGAGGTTTACCCAGCAGCACGATGAAGGTGTGTTTACTCATCAGGGACGTATGTGCCATGCACACGCCAGCGAGTGCGGAACTTCCGTAATGCTGCATCTTCGTCCGGATCTGGTAGATATGGAGAAGGCTGTCTGCGTTCCCCCGCAGGCCAACGAATTCCCGGATGTTCTGTCCTATTCTCCGATGCACGATAAGACCCCCAATGCAACGGTGGGAGACGCGACCGTGGGTACGGCTGAAAAAGGAAAGAAGATTTTTGACATTTGTGTGGACCGGATTGTGGAATACATGGAAAAAATGTGGAAGTAACATATGGGAATAGACATGTGGAAGCAAACATGTGGAAATGACATATGGGAGCAAGCATGCGGAAGTGATATATGGGAGTAAGCATGTGGAAGTGACATATGGAAGCCAACATATGAAAGTCGACATACGGAAAACCGGAAGTAAATAAGGAAGGGATGAATGTTTTATGATTAGAAAATATCAGATCGGCGTCATCCAGATGGATACCCGTGACAATTATGAGGAGAACATGGAGGCTGCCTGCCGATATATCGACGAGGCCGCCGCGAAGGGAGCAAAGCTTGTGGCATTCCCGGAGGTGTTCAATTACATCGGCGTGGAGCCCCGTGAGGCGGAAGAAATTCCCGGCGGGCCCACCATCAGCCTGATGGCAAAGAAAGCCAGGGAACATAAAATCTGGATTCACTGCGGTTCCATCAGTGAGGTAAATCCGAATGGAGAAAAAAAATATAACACCACGGTTCTCTTAAATCCGGATGGCGAAGAGGTTGCCAGATACAGAAAGCTTCACGCTTTCGATATTACGCTCCGTGACGGTACCGAGACCAGAGAGTCTGACCGGATGCAGATCGGCGAGGATATTGTGATGGTAGATACAGAGCTTGGAAAAATCGGCCTTTCCATCTGCTACGATATCCGTTTCCCGGAGCTGTACCGCTATATGGCCGTGAATGGATGCCAGGTGATCTTTACCCCGGCCAACTTCCAGATGCAAACAGGGAAGGACCACTGGGAGATCATTCTCCGTACACGTGCCGTTGAAAATACCTGCTACATTGTGGCACCGGGACAGATTGGCATTAAGCGGGGCAAGTCCATGTCCTATGGCTCCAGCCTTGTTGCGGATCCCTGGGGAACCGTTATCGCCAGGGCAAAAGAGACCGCAGGCGTAACTATGGCAGAGATTGATCTGGATTACTTAGATAAGGTCCGCAGAGATCTTCCGTGCCTGAAAAACCGCAGAAGCGATGTCTATGACGTAATTAAGAAGTAAAAACATTCATGCGCCCGGCTGTGAACGTATCACTACGTGAAGAACGTTTTGACGGGCGCACTTGGCATACCTGAATTTATGCCGCCTATCCGGCGGCGGACTTTTAAAGTGAGGAGGAGTTTTAAAATGGAGTGGACAAAAGAACTGATTGACCGGTTTATGCAGACGGACCCGGCCACCTATGGGCATTTTGTGGGGGTACGGTTCATGAAGCCGGAGATGAAGCCTATCAATAAACACAGCAAAATGATCGGCCCGGCATATACCGTAAGGATTCTCGGAAAGGATTCCTGCGCCATGTATAAGGCCATTGAGGAGGCGCCAAAGGGTTCCGTTCTCGTTATTGACCGCTGCTGCGACCAGGTATATGCGGCTGTGGGCGAGATGGTTGCAAGAAACGCCAAGGCTGCAGGCCTTGCAGGCATTGTGTTAGACGGCCCGGCCACCGACTCTCTGTGGATTGAAGAGATGGACTTTCCGGTATTCTGTACCAGTATTTCCGTAGCCACCACAAATGTCTGGGGAATTTCCGGCGAGTATAATACGGATGTAAACTGCGGAGGCGCTGTGGTACACCCCGGAGACATCGTATTCGGCGACGCGGACGGCGTTGTTGTCATGGAACCGAATAATTATGAGGATAAGTTAGTCATGGCGGAAGGAGCCGCCGCCCGTGAGCGGAAGATGCGGGAGGACTTTAAGACTGCGGAAGGCTCGCTGGCAAAGCCCGTGGGAACTCTGATGGGACACGATATGGTGAAGCTTATCAATGATATCCGCCTGGGCGTGCTGGATCTTCCGGAATATCATAAGAAATAAGCGGCAAATATATGCACCGGCCGTTGAGCTTTTGGCATTGACGGTTCCGGCAGCATGTACTCGTGCAAGGCTATACTAATGCTCCATCCAGACAGTAATCGTAGTTGTGAACTGCCTGTCACGTACCATTGCGTCGTTAAAATTTCTAGTCGATGGCCCACATCGCCGTCGAAATTTTGCCTAGCACTGCCACGCACCAGACAGTCCACAACTTCACTTTCTGTCTGGATGGAGCACTAAAGTATGTTTGAAAAACAGAAGATGGCAAAAATAAATACCACCGGATCCAAAAGGAAAGGATCCGGTGGTATTTGTATGAGTGGACAACACCTCACGAAGCAATTCTGAATGGCTGTATGCCATATCTGTTCAGGCGTTATCAGAACTGTTACCGTCTGTTTCACGGCATTTCAAAATTTCATCATAGAAGCTGTCCAGCTCTTTTCTTGTATCAAAGGTGGCAACGTACATCTGATTTCCCATGGCGCCGGATAAAACATCGGGAATCCGCTCAGCCATGCGGACATGGGCGCCATATTTCCTCATGATGTCTTCGTGGCTTAAAAGGAAGTCCTTTCCGTCCCGCCGTCCGGCAAAGGCGCAGAAGGCCTGGCTGCCCACCGGCATGGTAGAACGGTCAAATGCAATCATGTCGGCCCAGATTTTATAAACATTGGTGCTGTATGCGTAATCGATCATGTCAGGGGTAAAACCGCCGCAGGGACGCATATTGACCTCCAGGGCTACAATATCGCCCTTCTTTCCAAGGCCGGCCTGATCGGCGGTCAGGCGGAAGAACTCAAAGTGAACGAAGCGGCTTTTCACACCGAAGCTCTTTACCGTGGCCCGTCCGGTCTTTCTGGTGTCTTCCGGAAGATTTTTCAGTATGTAGTAAATGGAATTGTCGGAATTGTTTACAATGTCCATGATGGAATTGGGCGTTACATTGCCCGTCTCAAACATGGGCTCTCCCTGGGAGTCAATGATGGCGTCGTAAGAGTTTACTTCGCCCTGGACATATTCCTCCATGATATAAGGTGTGTCGGGCCATTTCAGCTCGAAGAACCGTTTCATTTCACGGTCGGATTCAATTTTAAAGGTGTGGGAAGCGCCGACGCCGTTGTCAGGCTTGGCCACAACGGGATAGTTTACTTCATGGGCGAAGGATAAGCAGCCTTTTAAGGTGTCAACCATGTGGTAGCGGGCTGTGGGAATCCCGGCCTGCCGGTAATATTTTTTCATTTGGGATTTAAATTTAATCCGGGGGATGTCGGGAGTCTGGAATCCGGAAGTGATGTTAAAGTCTGTGCGGAGGGTGGCGTCTCTCTCCAGCCAGTATTCGTTGTTGGATTCCAGCCAGTCAATGCGGCCGTGTTTAAAGATGAAGTAGGCCACGGCGCGGTAGACCTCCTCACTGTTTTCCAGATTGCTGACTTTATAGTATTCGTTCAGGCTGTTCTTCAAGTCACTGCTTAATTCATCATAGGGCTGGTCGCCGATTCCAAGGACATTCAGGCCGTTTTTCTTCAGTTCCCGGCAGAACATCCAGTAATTTGTGGGAAAGTTGGGGGAGATAAAAATAAAATTTTTCATATTTTTTCCTTTCCGTCTTCTTGCAGTTCATAGTATGGGGGGGCTGTCGCAAAATGAATCTTTCATACAAAATATAGTCTTCCATTTAAGAATAGTATACTATGTTTTGCTGAATTTTTCCATTTTGCAACAGCCCCTTTTTCGTTTCATAGGAAAGCCGGAATAAATTCAGCCGGATTTCAGCAGATAGGGGACGAAATAATTCACCTGTTTGTGCCACCAGGGCCAGTCATGGGAACAGTCATAGCCCCAGTAATCCACCCAGGCATGGATGTTTTTATCTAAGAGGATCGAGTGGAGCCGCCTGGTAGAGTAGGGAACTTCCCAGGGTCCCTGTCCCACGCAGAAAACAGCCTTCTTCCTGTTGTAAAGTTCAATGAAAGGATGGTCCTTCGGCATATTGGTCAGATAGTGGACCGGAGAATTTAAATAGACCAGATCATCCATGTAGGAATCAAAGCCGCATTCCGTCGTGTAAACTCCGCTTAAAGCGAGGAGTCCGTCAAAAAGGTCAGGGCGGCGGAAATAGAGGTTTGCCGCATGGGCGGCGCCCAGGCTGCAGCCGAAAGCGATAACCCAGGGATAGCCGGTCCAGCCGTTCCGTTCATTGACCATAGACCGCATAAAGGGCACCATTTCATCGGTAATATAACGGATCCACTGTTCATGGCGTAAGATGCGCCGTCGGGGATCTCCGTATTTGTCGGACCAGGTTTCATGGTCCATGGTGTCGATGGAAAAGACCATGACCTGGCCGGATTCAATCCAGGGACTCCAGGCATCCGTCATGTGCCGGTCCTCAAACTCGTAAAAACGGTTGTTCTGGCTGGGAATCGAAAGAACCGGCCGCCCGGCATGCCCGTATACCTTGCATTCCATATCCCGGTTTAAAGCCGGGCTGTAATTTTTAAAATACTGAACTTCCATTGGGTTGGTCTCCTGATATGTTTTTTAGAATCTATATAATAAAGCATTCATGAAAAAGGGAATCTGGCGTTCCCAGCTTGCCTCACAGTGGGTTCCCCCGGGAATCACACGGCTTTCCAGCATCACAGGTTTGTTGATGAGAAGGGAGGCGACCCGGGAAAAGCATTGGGGCATACCCTGGTGGGTATCCATTTCCTCGGAACCGTAGTCCATGTAGATAACCGTATCCGGATCCGGCATCGACCCGCTTATAAACCGCTCGATGTCATGGGATACCAGGGAAATTGAGGGAGAGAGGGCGGCGGCGCGGGAAAAAATGTGATTATATTCCAGCGCGGCGTAAAGGCTCATGAGTCCTCCCATGGAGCTTCCGGCAATAAAGGTATATTCCCGGCCAGGAAGAGTCCGGAAGCGGGAATCAATGTCTCTTTTAAAGGAGTGAATTATCCATTCCATGGTGGTCTGGCCGCGGCCTTTTACAAAGCCAAAAGCAGAGTCGCTAAAATCAAAGGGGGAGTATTCCTCCAGGCGCCCGTTGTCGGGGCTGTGATTACACTCCACCGCAGCAATGATCAAAGGGGTTTTTGTCTGATCCATATATTCCTTCATGCCCCAGGATTTTCCGTAGGTGGCATGAGAATCAAAAAATACATTGTGTCCATCGAACATATAAAGAACGGGATAGCGGGTGTTTTCCTCATAAGCATAAGATTCAGGAAGATAGAGATATGCTTTCCTGGTCTCGTCCTTTGTAAGCTCCGGAATCGTAACATCCCAGGTAGTTACCATAAATGCCTCCGAAATTTAAAATTTTATCTCCGTGTGCAATGAGCCAACGCGCCATGTCTGCATAGGTTTTTGGCGAATGCCGCGAGGGGGTTTTACTAGAGCGTGTCTGAAAATTAAAAAATGCACAAAATCTGGCGAGAAGTAGTACAAAAATGCTCGTAAAACCCGGGTGAGCATGTGTTTAAAAGCGATATAACGGGCCGACTACAGCACTATTTTTGTCAGTTTTCGGCATATTGACAAGAAACTGTTAATTTTCAGACACGCTCTAGTTTAATATAGCATAGTAGAGAAGTAATTTCAAGTTTCCGGGCAGGGTTTGACGGAATAAGATTGGATTTGCAGGTGGACATGGACGATTATTAATATTTCCATGAAGAACGCCGGATAAATTTCTGGTGAAACAAACCATGACAGTGTCAGTGAAAGGTGCGGTCGAATGGATAGCTTTTCGATCTGGGGAATAGGATTTATGCGTCAAGGAATACATTTTTTCATATTATAAAAAAGAAGAAGATGTTTGGAATGTATAAAGGTGAAACTGTGTAATGGTGTGTTTGAGGGCGGAGGCGTCCGGGGGATCGGCCATGTAGGGGCCGCCTGCGGAATGGAGGCGGCCGGGTACCGCTTTGTGGATCTGGCAGGCTCCTCGGCCGGGGCCATTGTGGCGGCGCTTTTAGCCGCCGGATATGGATGCCGGGAATTAAAGCAGGAAATGGAAAGACTGGATTATAGAAATCTGAAAGGAAAGGAATTTCTGGACTTTTTCGGTCCGGTGGGAAAGGCTCTTTCCGTGGTATTCACCCTGGGTATCTATAATACGGATTATCTGGAAAAATGGCTGGACGAACTTCTGGAGAGAAAAAACAAGAGACGGTTTTCCGATGTGGAGCAGAGCGGAAGGACGCTTAAAATTACGGCCAGTGACTTAACGGACCGGAAGCTTCTTGTCTTTCCCGACGCGCTTCCTTCCTTTGGGCTGGACCCCGGTTCCTTTCCCATCGCAAAAGCTGTGCGGATGAGCGTCAGCATTCCGGTATTTTTTGAACCGGTGCGGTTAAAAGGAAAGGATGGAAAGACCCATCTTCTGGTGGACGGCGGGCTCTTAAGCAATTATCCCATGTGGGTTCTGGACGATGGGACAAAGGCGTTAAAGCGCCCTACCTTCGGGTTTAAATTTTATGATGCCGCTTCCGCTCCATGTAAGCCGGACCTTTGGGGAAGCGTAAACCTGGCGGACTATTTAAAGGCCCTTGTTTCCACCTGCATGGACGCATATGACAACAGCCATGTGACAAAAGGAGACTATGAGCGGACCATAAAAATACCCACGGAGGTCAGGACAGGAGAGGGACGGGAAATAAAAAAGATCAATGGAACAGACTTTGACATTACAGAGGAAGAAAGCCGGGCTCTCTTTGAAAATGGAAGAAACGCGGCTGAGCGGTTTTTGGCCCGATGGGATTTTGAGGAATGGAAAAGACGTTACCGGAGAGATTGACCGGGGGGGGGATAGGAACGAAAAGCAGACATTTGCCAACAGAGGAAGCGCCTGGAAGTTGCTTTTTAAAAAAAAGTAGAATATAATAGAAAAATATACCAAAGAGAGCGAGGAGATATATATTGGAAGAAAATGAAAAAGTCATATTGTTCGAGAGGACGCCTGTACCAAAAGCTATAGCAAAGTTAGCCATTCCCACTATTTTAAGTTCCCTGGTTATGGTGATTTATAACCTGGCGGACACATATTTTGTGGGAATGCTAAATGATCCGGTGCAGAACGCGGCGGTGACTCTGGCTTATCCGGTGCTTTTAGCTTTCAACGCGGTCAATAACCTGTTTGGCGTGGGCACCTCCAGCATGATGAGCCGCGCACTGGGGAGAAGAGACTATGAGACAGTGCGAAAAAGTTCTGCCTTCGGATTTTACTGTTCCCTGTTCTTCGGACTTTTATTTTCCTTTTTATGTACAGTGGGAAAAGCGCCGCTTTTAAGACTTTTGGGAGCGGATTCCGTCACCATATCGGCTACGGACAGCTATATGTTTTGGACAGTAAACTGCGGCGCGGCTCCGGCAATCCTCAATGTGGTGATGGCCTACCTGGTCCGCTCTGAGGGCGCTTCTCTACATGCCAGCATTGGAACCATGAGCGGATGCTTTTTAAATATGATTCTGGATCCGATTTTCATTTTGCCCTGGGGCCTCAATATGGGCGCGGCGGGGGCTGGATGCGCCACCTTCCTGTCCAACTGCTTTGCCTGCGGATACTTTTTTGTCCTTCTCTTTAAAAAGAGAAACAATACCTATGTGTGCATAAATCCCAGACAGTTTGGTCTAAAAAAGGGGATCATTTTTGGAATCTGCGCCGTGGGCATACCGGCTTCCATTCAGAATCTGTTAAATGTGACGGGAATGACCATTTTAAATAACTTTACCTCCGTTTATGGGGCGGACGCGGTGGCGGCTATGGGAATCGCACAGAAAATTAATCAGGTGGCTTTCCAGATTGCCCTGGGTTTTTCACAGGGAATCATGCCTTTGGTGAGCTACACTTACTCCAGTAAGAACCACAGGCGCATGAAGGATACTATCCTGTTTGCTGCAAGGCTTATGGTGCCTGCCATGCTTACGGTGTCCCTTGTATACTACTTTGGCGCAGGAGCCCTGGTGCGGCAGTTTTTGGACAACGAAGTCATTGTAGCTTACGGAACCAGATTCTTAAGGGCTTTTTGCCTGGGCCTTCCTCTGATTTATACGGATTTCCTGGCTGTGGGCGTATTTCAGGCCCTGGGACTGGGAAGGAACGCCCTTATATTTGCCGTTATGAGAAAGATTATTCTCGAAATTCCGGCGTTGCTTATTCTGAATCACTTATTCCCGCTGTACGGGCTTCCCTACGCTCAGCCCTTTGCAGAGTCCGTTTTGGCCATAGCGGCGGTCATTATGCTGCGAAAGATCTTTAAGAGGTGCCAGGGGGGAGAAACTGCTGCATAAGAATTTCTTGTTCCAAGCAAAGGGGCTGCTGCAAAGTGAAAAGGTTCATCAAAATATAGCATACTGTTCCTGAACAGAAACCTATATTCTGTATGAAAAGCTCATTTCAGGACAGCCCCTTTTATAATATGAAGAAAGAAAAGAGAGGTTATCCAATTTGATGGCATGCTGCAAAGTGCCCGGGCGCTACCTCCTTAAAGTCCGGCTGCACTTCAAAGCAGCGGGGAGTCGCGTATTTGCAGCGTTTTGCAAAGCGGCACCCCGGTTTTGGGTTGATTGGACTTGTAACTTCGCCGTCCAGACGAATCCGCCTGCTGCTCATGGGATTGTCCAAATCAACGCTTGGGATTGCGGACAGGAGTGCCTTTGTGTAGGGATGAGCCGGATGTTCATACAGCTCCCGGCTTTCCCCAAGTTCCACCAGGTTGCCCAGATACATCACGCCAATTCGGTCGGAGATGTGGCGGACCATGGAAAGGTCGTGGGCA
Source organism: uncultured Lachnospiraceae bacterium (assembly GCA_910586315.1). Lineage (GTDB taxonomy): Bacteria > Bacillota > Clostridia > Lachnospirales > Lachnospiraceae > CANRXD01. Next base: position 42,637 of record CAJUIP010000014.1, read on the forward strand.
ATGAACAGGTAGGTCAGGCCCAAATCATGCTGGAGATCATCAAACAGGTTGACCACCTGTGCCTGAATGGAAACATCCAGGGCAGAGATGGGTTCGTCACAAACAATAAATTCTGGTTCAACAGCCAGCGTTCGTGCAATGCCGATCCTCTGGCGCTGGCCGCCGGAAAATTCGTGAGGATAGCGGGAACGGTATTCCGGGCTTAATCCCACTAAATCAAGAAGATTGCAAACGCGCTCATCCTTTTCTTTTTTAGAAAGCACCATCTTCTGTGCTTCCAAGCCCTCGGCAATAATATCGCCGACGGTCATCCGGGGGTTTAAGGAGGCGTACGGGTCCTGGAGCATAATTTGCGCGCGTTTTTTAAACTCCTTCCGCTGTCTTTTATCCGCGTTGTGGACGTCCAGACCGTCAAACAGTACCTTGCCGCTGGTGGCAGGATACAAGCCAAGAACTGTGCGCCCCAGGGTGGTTTTGCCGCAGCCGCTTTCGCCTACAATGCCCAGAGTTTCTTTTTTATAAATTTGAAAGCTAATGTGGTCAACAGCGTGCAGCACCTTGTGCTGGTCCATTTTAAAATGTTTGCACAGGTCCTGCACCTGAACCAAAACATTTTCATTATTCATGATGTTTATCCCCTTTTGTTTTAACAGGTATCTCTACTTTTGGTGCCTGTGGATGGCACAGCCAGCAGGAAACCAGGTGTCCGTCCCTGTCTTCAAACACAGGCGGATGCACCCGGTTGCAGATGTCCATACAGTACTCGCAGCGTCCCGCGAAGGCGCATGCCTTTGGCGGGGCAATCAGGTCCGGCGGCGTACCGGGCAGGGAGTATAGCTTGTGGGAACCGCTGCTGTCGGTCCGGGCGGCGGATACCGTTGGAACAGACCGCAGAAGAGCCCAGGTGTATGGATGGGCAGGCGAATTAAAAATTTGCTCCTTTGTTCCGGATTCAATAATCTCCCCGGCATACATAACCTGAATTCGGTTCCCCACCTCGGAAGCAATGCCAAGGTCATGGGTGATCAGAATCACCGCCGTGCCAAGCTCTTGCTGCAGCTCTTTAATCAGGTCCATAATGTCTGCCTGAGTGGTAACGTCCAGTGCAGTGGTTGGTTCGTCGGCAATCAAAACCTTTGGGCGGCAGGCAAGCGCCATTGCTATCATCACGCGCTGCCTCATACCACCGGAAAATTCATGGGGATACTGCTTCAATCGGGCTTCCGGGTTGGATATTTTTACCTTTCCCAGAATTTCAATGGTCTGTTGGCGAATCTCCGCCCGGGTCATTTTTTTGTGCAGGGAAAGGCATTCTCCAATCTGCGCGCCGATGGTCATGGTTGGGTTGAGATAAGTGGTAGGATCCTGAAAAACCATCGAAATCTTTTCGCCGCGGATGTTCTTCAGGGTTTTCTCCGGAAGCTGCGCCAGGTTCTGCCCTTCAAACATAATTTGGGATTTTTCCGAAGTTTCCGCAATATTTTCCGGCAGCAGCTGGATGATGGCTTTGGAGGTCATGGATTTCCCGCAGCCGCTTTCCCCAACAATAACCAGTGTTTCCTGATGGAAAAGGTCAAAGGAAATATTCCGGATTGCTTTAATTTCACCGGCATAGGTGTGCAGGGAAACGGACAGGTTTTTAATTTCAAGCACTTTTTCCATGGATATATTCCTCCTATTGGCGAAGTTTCGGGTCAAGAGCATCCCGCAGCCCATCCCCCAGCATTTGGAAAGACAGCATGGTAAGGCTGATGAGCAGGGCAGGGAAGAACATCTGGTAAGGGTAGAAGTTCATCTCCTGCTGGGCCCCTGCGGCAAGGGCGCCCCAGCTGGTCATGGGGGCCTGTACGCCTAACCCGATAAAGGAAAGAAACGCTTCACCAAAAATAAAGGAAGGGATGTCAAACGTGACAGAAACAATCATAACCCCCAGGGTGTTTGGGATAAGGTGTTTCCAAATAATTTTCCAGGGAGAGGTACCCAGGGCGCGCGCCGCAAGAATGTATTCCTGGTCCTTAATTTGAAGGATTTGCCCGCGCACCAGCCGAGCCATGTGGCACCAGCCGGTCAACGTCATGGCAATCAGGAGCGAACCCATTCCCTTTCCCACAACAAGGGAAACAAGCACCACCAGCACAAGGTAGGGAATGCTTGCTAAAATCTCCACAATGCGCATCATAATGTTATCAATATTCCCGCCAAAATAAGAGGAGATACCGCCGTATAAAAGCCCGACGGTAATGTCTATCAGCGCGCCCACAATGCCCAGTGTAAGGGAAACGCGTCCGCCCACCCAGATGCGTGTGAAAATATCCCGCCCCAGCTTATCTGTGCCAAAGTAATGGACAGCGGAGGGTGGGCTGTTTTTATCACTCATCACAACGTCCTCATGGCTGTAGGGGGTGAGGGACGGGCCAATAATACACATAATAACAACAACCGCAAGGACAATAATGGCAAGGATGGCAGCTTTATTCTTTTTTAAACGGCGCCAGGCATCCTGCCAGTAGCTGACGCTGGGGCGCAGAATCTGGTTCTGCTTTTCCCTTGCGCCGGCGAAGGCAAAATCTTCGGTTTTCAGTTCAAAATCCAACGGGGATTTTACCTGATACGATGGCTGGTTCATCTAATTTCCTCCTTCTTTGGTATCCGCTAAGCGGATTCGCGGGTCAATAAAGCCGTACAGAATGTCCACAACCAGCACGGCAAAGATGTACAGGGCAGCCATGAAAATGGTTTGCCCCATAATCATGGTATAGTCGCGGTCGCTTACGGAGGATACAAAGTAGGAGCCCAGCCCCGGGATAGAGAAAATCTTTTCCACAACAAACGCGCCGCCGAACATCAGGGCAATCTGCGGGCCAAGCAGTGTAATAATTGGGAGAATGGAGTTCCTTAAAACGTGCTTGAAAATCAGGTGTGTTTTGCCCATGCCTTTTGCTTTTGCCGTAATGATATAGTCCTGGTTCAGCACATCCAGGCAGTTAGCGCGCATGTAGCGGGCGTATTTTGCCGTTGAGTTCAGCGAAAGGGCAAGAGATGGCAGAACTGTGTAGGAAAACGTCCCCCAGCCGGTCGTTGGGAACCACCCCAGCTTAATGGAAAGGAAGTATTGTAAAAGGGACGCAATTACAAAGTTTGGTATGGAAATGCCGAAGATGGCAATGAACATAACTAAGTAATCCACCAGCTTTCCCCGGTTGAGGGCGGAAAGAATCCCCAAAATAATGCCGGAGACCACGCCAATGGCAATCGCCTGAAGCCCCAGCCTGCCGGAAACCGGTGCGTACTGGGCAATGGTATCGGTCACTTTTCTGCCGCGATATTTTAAGGATTCCCCCAGGTCCCCTTTGGTAAGCAGGTTTTCCCAAAACAGTTTGTACTGTTCTGTCAAAGGTTTGTCAAACCCATACTGCTCAAAAAACTGCTGGCGGATGCTGTCCGGCAGCTTTTCTGTCATCGCTTCAATGGGGTTTCCTGGGATAAGCCGCACAAGGAAAAACGTGGCGGTTGTAATGATGAAAAGGGCAAGCAGCGTGTAGCCCACCCGTTTAAGGATATACTTAAGCAACAATAACGCCTCCAATCGTTGTAAAACCACTCAATTTCAGGCAAGAAAAAGGGAGCCAAAATAACGAGCAGACAGTGCATTATTTTGACTCCCCCAATTTCAAAGCAACAGACGGTCAGTAAACAACTGCTTATTCTTCGATGTAAGCGTATTTAAACAGTGTAGCAGTAAACTGAGGGTTCATAATATTTTTTACGTATGGCTGATAGAAGATGTTGGAGGTGGAGTACGCATAAGGAATAATGGTAGCTTCTTCCAGAACAATACGTTCCGCTTCAACAAAGTTCTTTGCGCGCAGCTCTTTGTCAATGCTCTTTTCTGCAGTGGTCAGCAACTCGTCGTATGTCGGGCTGGACCATGCAGTGGGAACGGTCTTGGTACCGGTAATCCACAGATCCATCATAGAGGATGGGTCGTTAAAGTCCGCGCCGTAGGATTTGTAACCCATTTCGTAGTCCAGGTTCCGGTTTCTCTCTTGGAACACAGGCCATTCAACCGGGTCGAGCTCAATGTTAACGCCCAGCTTGGCATTGTAATTGTGCTGCAGGTACTCGGCAAACACGGTGGTTGTGTTGCGGCACATCAACTGGATGGTGATTTTGGATGGGTCCTCGTCCATGCCTAGCTCCTTCAAGCCTTCGATTAAAAGCGCTTTGGGGTCTGGGTTCGCAGCAATCAGTTCCTGAACCGGCTCGCCTGCCAGCTCACGGAAGTTAGTTCCATCCAAAGCCATGGACGGAGGAATCCAGCCGTAAGCGGCTTTTTCAAGGTTTTGGCTGATGTCCCTCTGAATTTCTTCGCGGTCCAAAGCAATGGAAAACGCCTGGCGAACCTTTGCGTTGGAGAACAGTTCTACCTCTTGGTTGAAGAAGATGTATTGGGTTCTGGGGAGGTTGATGGTCTCTTTTACATATTTGCCGGAGCTTTCCAGCTGTTCAATCCATTCCGCAGTGTCGGCGGACACGTAGTCCAGTCCGCCGTTTTCAAACTCGCCAACTCTTGCCGTTGCTTCGGAAATAATTTTAAAGTTGAGCTTTTCCAGCTTAACGGCGTCTGCATTCCAGTAGGTTGGGTTTTTGGAGAAGGACAGGGAGCTGGTATGTATCCACTCGTCCAAAACAAAGGGGCCGTTACCAACGATTTTGTCGGCTTCCGTGCCGTAGGAAGTCCCGTATTTTTCCACCAAGTCTTGACGAACAGGGAACATGGCGGTTCCCGCGCAGGCTTCCAGGAAATATGGAACCGGATAATCTAGCTGGATTTCCAGTGTTTTATCATCAATCGCTTTTATGCCGGCTTCTGTGAGGGGCTTTGTCCCCTCTACAACATCCATGGCATTCTTAATAAATTTGATGTTGGCAGAAATTGGGGAAGCAGTCTCCGGGTTCAGCACACGGGTGATGCCATAAACAAAGTCCTGGGCCTTTACCGGAACACCGTCCGCCCACTGGGCGTCTCTCAGGTGGAAGGTCCAAGTCAGCTGGTCATCGCTTACATCCCAGGATTCCGCCATGCAGGGCTCCGCTTTGTCGGCGCCGTTTACGGTCACAACGCTGGTCAAGCCTTCAATAATCTGGGAAGCAACCGTGGCAGAGCTGGAGTCGGAAACCCTTGCAAGATCCAGAGAATCCGGTTCATTGTCGAAAGGTACATTGAGAACCTGTTCTCTTTTTGTGCTGGTGTCTTCTTTGTCCGTTGTCTGGGCTGCCTGAGTTGTCTGAGCTGCCTGGGTTGTCTGGGGAGTGGTCTGTTGGTCGGCTTCCGGTTTTTTCTCCTCCTGGCTGCCGCAGCCGCCCATCACAAGGCTGGTGCAAACCAGAGTCAACGCAAGCAGGAAAGAAAGATTTTTCTTCATACTCTCTAATCTCCTTTGTTAAAAATGATATGTTTTTTGTAGCGAACCCAAATAGGCCGCTTTTCGTAAGTTAACATAAAGAAATATGAAAATCAATCTTTATTTAAAATATCAATCATACTTGAAAAAGGCGATAAATATTGTCTATTTTGCATAAATGAAGTATTTGTTTTATACGATATAAATAAACACAATAAACAAATACAGGAAATAATGTGTAAGTGCAAACTCGGGAGGTGCCAGGGGGAGAAATTTCTTTGTAAGAGCTTCTTGTATTCGTTACGATTCACGAAAGTGGGCATCTTCTTGCCCGCGTACCGCGGACAAGAAGCATCGGGCGTTCCCCCGATGTGGAAAACCGGATAAAAACAGTCTTACAAGCAAAGCTTGACACCTGTTTTTATCCGTTTTTCCCCGCCCCGTGAATTGTAACTTGTATTCTGCCTGGGACCGTGCTATGATGAAATAAAATTAAAAAGAGATGGAGGATATATACCATGGATAAGAAAGTTTCAGAACTTTTAAACACTCAAATCAACAAAGAATTCTACTCGGCATATCTGTACCTGGATATGGCAAACTTCTATTCTTCCAGGGGGTTAGACGGTTTTGCCAATTGGTATGAGATTCAGGCAAAGGAAGAGCAGGATCATGCCATGCTGTTTTACAAGTATATGCAGAACAACGGAGAGGCTGTGACCCTGGAGGCCATCGCAAAACCGGATAAGACGTTTGAGACCCTGATGGATCCGCTGACAGCCGCTCTGGAGCATGAAAAGTATGTGACTTCTTTAATCAATGATATTTATGATGCGGCCGCAGCCGCCAGAGATCACCGCACGATGCAGTTTTTGGACTGGTTTGTGAAGGAACAGGGAGAGGAAGAGAAAAATTCCAGTGACCTGATCCAGAAGATGAAGCTGTTCGGAGATGACGTCAGAAGTCTTTATCTGTTAAATCAGGAACTGCAGGCAAGAACATATTCCGCGCCTTCCCTGGAATTATAAGACTGCACAGGTCAAAAAGCCTCGGTGCAGCCCCGTCTGCGCCTGCGTTTTTTGACCTGCACACTCGAAAAAATATTCTGCGTATTTGGTCCGGTTATTTGCCGAACGATGTACCGGGAAGTGATTTTTATGCAGCGGAGAAAACATCAGATGGGCTTATAAAACAGCTCATGCTGCCGGATGACCCGGGCCCGGATCTGCTCCAGAAAGGAGTCCGGGCCCAGCACCCGGATGACAGGGCCGAAGGAGAGAATTTCAATCAAAAGTTCTGTCTCATCGGCTGTGTCGTAGTACAGGGAGCAAATCCAGGTCCTTGTCTCCTCCTGGTATCTGGTGCGTTTTTCATAGTTGGCAAAGTGCAGCATGCACCGTTCCAGGGAATTTCTCTCGCCGCCAATTTCCAGAACCACAGGCTCCTCGCAGCGGCGGACCGGGGGAAAGGAACGGAGAGCGGCGGTTTCCGATACCTTTTCATGGGAGGGATGGCAGGCCAGAATCCGTCCCAGATTCAGGATTGCATGTTTGGAAAACTGTTTTCCGGACCGTTCCAGGCAGCAGAGCCGGAACTTCCCGTCCCTGGAAGAATATTGGAGCTGGCAGGGGGCTGCCTCCCGGACAGAGCTTTCGCCTTTTCGGTTTTCGTAGGCGATGATCAGGGCTTTCCTGCTTTGAAGGGCATCGAGGATGATGTGGAAGCGTTTTTGGTATTCCGCGTCCTCGTAGGGGTCTTTGTCCTCATAAGCGTCAAAGAAATGAAAATTGTCCCTGGAAAAAAGCGGTTCTGTACCGGAAAGCCAAAGGGCGGCTTCTTTGTACTGTTCTTCCGTCAGAAACAGCCGGATTCTGGGGTCTTCTAAAAGGGCGGAGAGCCAGGATTTCTGAAGCTTTGTGAGGGGAAGGGCGCCGGGCTTTAATGCGTCAGGATGTGTAAGGGCCGTGCACCCGGAGGGCGTAAGAAACGGCCAGGTCCCGTCTGAAAGTTTTGGCACAATGGCCAGGGCGCTTTCCTGGTAACCGTAGCGTTCCGAAAGCTCACGCATCCGTTTTTCCGTTACAGGGGAGGTTTCCGCCTCCATTAAAATATGGCGGACTACCTGATAATAGCAGTTATAGTATTTCTCAAACAGTTCCATGTTCCGTTCCTTTCGGCAGGCCATACATGTGATACATGGTTTCCAAATCCCGCACAAGCTTTCCGATGGCCATGGCGTTGGTGCCCTGAATGTCCAGAATCCGCCCGGTGAAGGTCTTCACCCAGGACAGCATCTCGTTCGTGTCAAAAAACAGACCGCTGTACAGATATTCATGGTCGCGGATTTTTAAGATTTCCCCTCCGCGGCTCTCCCGGTACAGACGGTTTAAAATATGAGGTTCCCGCTCCTCATCAATCCAGAGCTTCATATAGAGTTCTTCCATCCGGCTGCTGCCGTCGAAGGAAACGCCCCAGCAGTGATTCATGTTTCTTAAAAGGGCGTTCTCGTATTCTTCATATTTCTCACAAATCTCCAAATGTGTCACAGCAGTGATGGAGTCCAGGCGGTAATTGAGGAACCGTCTTGGTCCCTCCAGATAGAGGCAGAGATACCGCCTTCCGGTCTGGGTACTGACATATATTTTTAAAGGAATTCCCGTTACCGTGGAACTATTCTGGCTGCGGCGGCTTCTGTTAATAAAGGAGATTTTCTTTCGCTCCTTCATGGCTGTTAAAATTTCACCAAGAACGCCGTCCTCCAGGGTATGGACGATGAAATGGTGCTTAAACTGAAAGAGATGGTTTTCCATGTCCGCCTCATCCAGGATGGTGCTTCCCACAAAACCGAAGGGAGCCGCTTCCTGATAGAAGGTAACCGCCGAAAGGAGGGCCTGCCAGGTATCCGGAGAAAGTGTCCCTCCGTTCGGGGACGCAGGTCCGGGAAGAAGACGGTAGAAGAGGTTTTTTCCCTGTTTAAATGATGTAAAAAGCCCTAGTTCTTCATATTCTTTAAGTTTAAGCCGCACGGTCTGGCCGTCAAAGACCATGCCGTACCGGGAAGAAATCTCGTCCGCAAGGTCCTTTGCAGTTTTTCCCTCCGGGCTGTCAAAAAGGAGATCCAGAAGAAAAAAGTGCAGAAGGATGTCGTTATCTGTAAAGCTTTTGGATTTCCAGGCTCCATATAAGGGGTTTTGGGGGATGGTTTTGCTGTCCACGCTGATATAGATATTTTTTCCTTTTTCCGTGTAAGCAGATTTTACATAGTCTCCCAGCCAGCTCTCCACCCGTCTCCGTTCATTGTCATAGGTGCGGCCGCTTTTTTTATCAAAGTCTCCCCGGTTTTTATATCCGTAGATGAAAAACTGCCGCATGTAGTCCCGGATTCGGTCAAAGTTTTTAATCAGTTCGTTAAATTCTGTCATATTCATGTCCTCATTTCTGTTCCCATTATAGTTCATGGCAGCCGGAAAGTCCATGTTCGCAATGTTTTTTAAATGATTTCTCTGGAAAATTCCGGTATGCTAAAGAGGCAGACAGATAAAATAAGGAAGAGAGGATGTGAGTGTATGTTTGTATGGTATGAAAAGGAAAATATGAAGGTCCCGGTGAAGGTATGGCTGGGAGCAAAGGAAGATCTGGATGAGACCTGTGTGGAACAGGCATACCATCTGTCCCGCCTTCCGTTTCTCCATAAGTGGGTGAGCCTGATGCCGGACACGCACGCAGGGATGGGAATGCCCATCGGCGGCGTCATTGCGGCCAGGGAAGTTGTGATTCCCAATGCCGTGGGAGTAGACATCGGATGTGGAATGGCCTACACGAGAACCAACGTGCGGCTGGAGGAAATCAAAGATATCATGACAGGAAACGGCACCATGGTTCAGGCCATGATCGGGGATATCATGCGGAATATTCCGGTGGGATTTTCCCATCATAAAACGCCCATGCCCTGCTATACGTTAGACAGAGCTTATGATGAGATGGATCGGTATGAGGAGGACGGAGAGCTTTTGGGGCAGCTGGAGGCAGGATATTTTCAGATTGGAACCTTAGGCGGCGGAAATCATTTTATTGAGCTTCAGGCGGATGACGAGGGAATTCTTTCCATTATGATTCATTCGGGCAGCCGCCATTTTGGAAAATCCGTATGTGATTATTTCCATCAGAAAGCCAGAGAGCTCAATGTCCGCTATTACAGCCAGGTGCCTGATGAATACCGTCTGGCTTTTCTTTCCGCAGACAGCCGGGAGGGAAGACGGTATTTAAACTGGATGAATCTTTCCATGGATTTTGCCCGGGAAAACAGGGAGAAGATGATGCTTGCCGTGAAGGCGGTGATGGAAAAATGGATTGGAAAGTACACGAATCTTAAGCTGGAATTCTCTGAGGACATCAACTGCCATCACAACTATGCGGCTCTGGAGACCCACTACGGACAGGAGGTCTATGTCCACAGAAAAGGCGCCGTGCGGGCAGAAAACGGGGAGCTGGCAGTGATTCCCGGCGCCATGGGTTCATACAGCTATGTGGTCATGGGAAAGGGGAATCCGGAAAGCTTCTGCTCCTGCTCTCATGGCGCAGGAAGACAGTATTCCAGAAAGGGCGCCATGGCCGCCTTTACGGCCGAGGAGGTGATTCTCGATCTGGCGAAGCAGGGCGTGGTTCTTGGAAAAAGAGGAAAGGCCGATGTGGCGGAAGAGAGCCGGTTCGCCTATAAAGATATTGATATGGTCATGGACAATCAGAAAGATCTGGTAATTCCGGTGCGGAGACTGAAGACTGTAGGGGTTGTGAAGGGGTGAACAGTAACAGTATTAGGATGAGGTTCAAGGTATATGCAGATGAAATGCAGAGGGCCGTATGGCAAATCTTCCAGGGATATGGTATATTTAGTTCCAAAGAAGAAAAGAGAGGGTACAAAAAATTGATGGAAGAAGAAAATAAGGTTCATAAAAGGCGTGTCCGTTACCGGGGAACCCATCCCCGCACTTTTGAGGAGAAATATAAGGAGCAGAATCCGGAAAAATACGCGGACACCATTGAAAAGGTCATTAAAAAGGGCGGTACGCCTGCGGGAATGCATCTTTCCATCTGCGTGAAGGAAATTCTGGATTTTCTGGAAATAAAGCCGGGGCAAAAGGGCCTGGACGCTACTTTGGGCTACGGCGGACACAGCAGTGAAATGCTTAAGGCCTTAAGAGGCGAAGGCCATCTTTACGGACTGGATGTGGATCCGATAGAGATCATAAAGACAAGAAAGCGGCTGGAAGAGAAAGGTTTTGGAGAGGACATCTTCACCGCCAGACAGATGAATTTCGCGAACATCGACGTGCTGGCGGCGGAGACGGGCCCCTTTGATTTTGTCCTGGCGGATTTGGGCGTGTCTTCCATGCAGATTGACAATCCAAAGCGGGGCTTTACGTATAAATTTGAAGGTCCCCTGGATTTACGGCTGAATCCCCAAGAGGGGATTTCTGCGGCAGAGCGCCTTGCCTCCATTTCCACGGAAGAGCTCTGCGGCATGCTGGAGGAAAATGCCGACGAGACATATGCCGCGGAAATTGCAAGGGAGGTAGGGAAGCGAAACAGGAAAAAACAGTATATTGAGACCACCACGCAGTTTAAGGAGGCTATCGAGCGCGCCTTGCGCTTTCTTCCGGAGGAGGAACGGGCAGAGGCCGTAGTAAAGTCCTGTAAGCGGTGCTTTCAGGCCTTAAGAATTGATGTAAACCGGGAATTTGAAGTTCTTTACAGCTTCCTTGAAAAGCTGCCCAAAATTCTGACGCCGGGAGGACGGGCCGCTGTCCTTACCTTTCATTCCGGGGAGGACAGACTTGTAAAGCAGTTCTTTAAGGAAGGGAAAAAGGCGGGACTTTACAGTGAGATTGCAGAGGAGGTGATCCGTCCTTCGGCAGAAGAATGCGCGAGAAACCCCAGGGCGCGTTCCACAAAGATGCGCTGGGCCATCCGTTCCATGGAGCAGGAGACATAAGCTTAAAGATATAAATACGGGCTTGATGGTAAGAATAGACACTCCTGCGAAATACAGCGTTTGTTCATGGTATGCTTTCTTGCAGGTTAGTATTGCACTTATATGTGAGTACTTGATTTTACTTTCATTCTTGGTACAATGACACTAGAGCGTGTTTGAAAATTGCTTTCCGTCAGATGTGCATCACAGTTTGTGGGAAATTTGGCTCGAATGAGGGAGGCGTAGTGGGCTACGTTGACCGAATGAGAGCCCAATTTCCCGCAAAGTGGGGCGTACAGATGGCGGGAATGAATTTTCAAACACGCTCTAGGGTCAAAAGGCCAGAAGTCCGACGCAAGCTTGCTTGCAGGAGGATTTTTGACCTTGGGACCCCAACATCATACTATCAAGTGTGGGCAAAGTCAGGCTCACAAAACGAGGAGGTATTTTATATGGGCAAAAAGATTGTTGTTGTTACCGGAAGTCCCCGAAAGAAAGGCAATAGCTTTGCTATGACCGAGGCATTTATCCAGGCGGCCGAAGCCAAAGGCCATACCGTCACCCGCTTTGATGCTGCTCTGAAAAATGTGGGCGGCTGCCGGGCCTGTGAGACTTGCTTTAAGACTGGGAATGCCTGCTCTTTTGACGATGATTTTAATACGATTGCTCCCGCAATTTTGGAGGCCGATGCCGTGGTTTTCTCTATGCCTGTGTATTGGTATTCTATCCCCGCACAAATTAAGGGGGTCATTGACCGCCTGTTTTCTTTTGTGGTGGGCGGAAAAGATATTGCGGGTAAAGAGTGCGCGGTTCTCGCCTGTTGTGCAGAAGATGATATGTCTGTGTTTGACGGTGTGCGCGTTCCCATGGAGCGTTCCGCCGCACTGATGAAATGGAAGATGGCCGGGGAGGTTTTCGTTCCGGGCGTCTTCCATATCGGTGATATTGAAAAGACGGACGGCTGTAAGCAGGCGGCTGCTTTGGCGGCCACAGCAGTAAAGAATGTCCCTGTGTCCAGCGGGACGATATGGATAAAATTTATCCGGCGGTGCGTGAGGGCGATGTAATTGTATTGGCCAGTCCGCTTTACTACTGGAATATGAGCGGACAGCTCAGAACTGCTGTTGACCGTCTGTTTGCTTTGGAGGAAGGAGATGGAAAAATTCTGAGAGGACATGGCAAGGCTTCGGCTCTGCTGATGGCTGCCGAGGGCCATGGCTTTGAAGATGTGCTCCTTTACTACAATCATCTGATGGAGCACTTGAAATGGGAGAATCTCGGTCATGTTCTTGCCGGCGGGAACGGGGATATAGGGGATATTGAGGGGAAACCTGAAATATCTGCCGCTTATGAGCTTGGGAAATCCATCACATAACAAAAGTCAGGCGAAAAACTGGCGGGGGTATGATCCGGTACGACAGGCTGACACCGAAAGAAATAAAAGGAAATGAAAATCGTTTAATTGACACAAAGGGCAAAGACAGAATAACTGCAAAACCGCTGAAACTATGAGAAACGCGCTTTGCGTGTTTCTCAAGTTATCGCGGCAGTCGCCAAGGTCTCGTGCAAGCACGGACTTTGGCTTGTTGATCGCGTAAATAAAGGCGTCTGACGATATTGGATACCGTCAGGCGCCTTACCTTTTTGCACGTGATTCTGGAATTTAAGATTCTTATGATGAAGATGCATGAAGGGAGTTTTGCAATGAGGCGGCAAACTCGGTAATATCTTCCGGCGGCTTCGGGGAGGCCAGGATACCATAGGGCAATGTGTAATTTTCCGACAGAGGTATTGTGGCTAGTCCCGGATGTACGTTCTCCCAGCATTCCAGGCTTAGAAGGAGTGTATTGCTCTCTAAGCAGTGATTGAAGGTCTGCATATTATAGCTGGGTAAAATATCTTCAATTTTGATTCCTGAATGATTCAATAAAATATCTTCGCGAATCTTGTCGTTAACCGCACTGTTTCCAGGCTTCATGATCATCAATGTTTCGCCGTCCAGATCCTTAAAGTTCAGGCTTTTTTTCCTGGCCAGAGGGTGTTTCCTTGGCATGGAAATACTGAAACGGTATGCTCCGATGGGGATGAAGGTACAGTTTGCCCCGCTGATTTCGGCATTGTATGGGCCGGTGAGAAAATCATAGGTTTTGTTCAGGTTGGCCAGGCGGTGGTTCTCATTTTCAATGGGTACTATTTTTAACTGGTACTGAGGGCAGCGGTCGCTGACGGCATTCCACAGATCCATAAAAATGTGGCATGGGTAGAGAACGGAAGTCCCGACGCGGATTATTTTGGGGGAGGCGAAGTGGGCTGCCTGTATTTCCTGGACTGCCTGCCGGGAGAAATTTATGATTTCCTGTGTCTTCGTATACAGGCACTGGCCTGCCGCTGTCAGGAGGACTCCGTGGTTGGAACGTCGAAACAGTTTTACTCCCAGACGGGATTCCAGGCCGTTAATCTGTTTGATCACAGCGGTATGGGAAATGTAGAGCTGGTCTGCCGCTTTCGTAAAACTGCTGGTATCGGCTACTGCCTGAAAGGTATCTAAGGATTTATTGTACATGGGACGCCTCCTCACAAAGTGTGTAAACTTTTGGTTTCTGCTATTGTACCATATCCATACTTCCGAATCAACCGGTATGGAAGTATACTAAATACAAAAAGCGGGAGGAATGGAGAATGAAAACAAGAAAATTAGGAAATTTGACGGTATCTGCCATTGGGTATGGCTGTATGGGACTGTCCCATGGTTATGGGGAGCTGCCGCCGAAAGAAGAAAGCATCCGGCTGATCCGGCGGGCGTATGAGCTGGGCTGTACCTTTTTTGATACGGCGGAGGGCTATGGCATGGGCCATAATGAGAGTCTGGTGGGGGAAGCCCTGGAGCCCGTGCGAAACCATGTGGCGATTGCCACAAAGCTGCATATCCGGAGTGAGCGGGGGGAAGATCTGAAACGGCAGGTGGAAGAGCGCCTGGACGCTTCCCTGAAACGGCTCCGTACCGACCATGTTGACCTGTATTATCAACACCGGGTCAATAAGGACATTCCCGTGGAGGAAGTGGCAGAAGTGATGGGCGGCCTGATAAAGAAAGGAAAGATCCTTGGCTGGGGACAGTCGCAGGCGCTTCCGGAGGAGATCCGCCGGGCAAATGCAGTGACACCACTTACTGCCGTTCAGAGTGAATATTCCATGATGGAGCGGATGTTTGAAAAGGAGGTAATCCCGCTCTGCGGAGAGCTTGGCATCGGCTTTGTGCCGTTTTCACCGCTTGCCAGCGGATTTTTAAGCGGGAAATACGGAAAGGGCAGAACATACAGAGGGGATGATGTGCGGCGGGTGATTACCCGGTTCAGAGACGAAAATGTGGCGGCAAACCAGCCGCTTCTGGATATGCTCCATGATATGGGAGAAAAGAAAGGGGCAACGCCAGCGCAGATTTCTTTGGCGTGGATGCTCCATAAGAGGGATTTTATTGTGCCGATCCCCGGCATGAGAAGGGATGAGCGTCTTGTGGAGAACTTTGGAGCGGCGGATGTTGTTCTGACAGAGGGGGAATATGAGGTGATAGAAAAGGCACTGTCTCAGATCACAGTATACGGGAACCGGACGGATGCGGATATTGCGAAGCTGAGGGGGATGAAATGATGGAATACGGAAATAACAAAATTATGGTACATAATGCTACGGAAGGATTTATATAAAGCAAGATTACCCGGATTTTTTCAAAAAACTTATAAATATATGAATTTTTCTTGATGAAAAGGGGAATTTGTGATAGGGTAACGATTAGAAAAAAATAAGTCGGTTCCGGCAGGAATTTGTCGAACGTTCAGGAAGGCAGGACGGAATGAAAAAACACCTGAAAACAGCCGGAGGAGTCCTGGGGATTATTTTGTCCCCGGTCTTCTCCTATCTTTTGTTTGAATATGTCACCGGAAATCTTTTAAAAATTCCTGTTTCTCAGGCGGCAATGAATGTGGGATGGATGTTTTTGCTGTACCTGGCGGTCTTTTCTTTGTCTGGTTCCTCCAGAATCTCCATCCCGGTTTCCTCCTTTATTTTTTATTTTATTTCACTGGCAGAGGCATTTGTGGTTTCTTTTCGGAGCCGTCCCATTATGCTCTGGGATGTGCTTGCGGTAAAAACGGCCATGACGGTCGCGGGAAATTACCGTTTTATGCCCACGAAGGCCATGGTTTTTGCCGGATTTCTCCTGATTTTCATGAATCTGGCCCTTTGGTTTGTTCCAATCCGGATAAAGGGATGGAAGAAGAGAGCTTCCTTATGTGCGGGAGGATTGATTCTGGCCTGTGGCTGCGGCCGTTTTTTATTTACAGGTATCGCTTCCAGTATGGAGGTCAACCTCTGGATGATTAACGATACTTACGAAACCAACGGCTTTTTCCTTTCCACGGCGGCCTCCATCAAATATATGGTGAAAAAACCGCCCCAGGGCTATTCCAGAAACCGGGTACAGGAAATTTATGAGGAAATGAAGTCTGCACAGGCCGAAGAAACTACCGGGGAGACCGAAACGGTTCAGCCTGTGAATCTGATCTGCATTATGAACGAAAGTCTCACGGAGTTTAAAGTGCTCGGGGACTATACCACGAATCTTCCGTATTTTCCGTTTCTGGATAGCCTGACGGAAAATACCATGCGGGGGAGTCTATGCATGCCGGTGTTTGGTTCCCTGACCAGCAATTCTGAATTTGAATTTCTGGTGGGCGATTCCATGTCCATGATGCCCGGAAACTCCATCGCCTACCAGTTTTTTGTGAAGCCGCAGACCAAATCCCTGGTATCCACGTTAAAAGATCAGGGCTATACGGCCATCGCCATGCACCCCTATTCAGGAGATAACTGGAACCGGAGGACCTGCTACCAGAACATGGGGTTTGATTCGTTTCTGGATTTTGAGTTTTACAGGGGGAGCGAGAAGCTTAGAAACTATATCAGTGATCAGACCGATTATGAGAAAATCATTGAAATGGTGGAAAAAAAGGAAAACCCGGACGATAAACTGTTTCTCTTTAATGTAACCATGCAAAATCACGGCGGCTATGAGGAAACCTACGATAACTTTGAAGAACAGGTCTGGCTTACAGGAGAACGGGAAGGAAAATATCCGAAAACAGACCAGTTTTTATCTCTGATGAAAGAGTCAGACGCAGCATTTGAATTCCTGATCCGCTATTTTGAGGATTGTGATGAGCCAACCATGATCGTCATGTTCGGAGACCATCAGCCCAGCGTGGAAAATGAATTTTTTGACGATGTGTTCGGAGTGCCAAGCTCTGAGGTTCCCTGGGAGGACCAGCTTGTCTGGTACGAGACGCCCTTCTGGATATGGACCAACTATGAGACAGAATCCAGAGAGATGGGACGGCTGGGGGCTATCTATCTCTCCTCCTATATGCTGGAGCGGGCAGGCCTTTCCCTGACTCCTTATAACCGTTTTCTCCTCACCCTGTCAGAAGAACTTCCGGTGGTGCATTTTCTGGGATGTTACACGGAGGACGAAACCTATTATCCCTGGGGAGACGCAGAGGATGGCGGTCATCCTTTCAGCCAAAAGCTGAGAGACTATGAGATACTGGTCTATAACCACAGTCTGGACCGGAAAAAGGTAAACGAAATGTTTTCCCTTCAGGGAAGTTGAAGATAGGGGGAATTGCAATGGAAGCTTCGAAAAAGGCAGACGGGCATACGCTCTGGATATTGTTTAAGACCTGTTTTGTCATAAGTGCCTGCACCTTCGGAGGCGGAATGGTAATCATTTCCATGCTCCAGAAGAAATTTGTGGAAGAGTTAAAATGGATTGGGCAGGAAGAGGTTATGGATTTGGTGGCCATCGCCCAGTCCTGTCCCGGCGTCATGGCTGTCAATACCTCCATCATCATTGGCTACCGGATTGCAGGGGTGGCCGGATCTCTCATCACAGTGGGCGGGACCATTTTGCCGCCCATGATCATTCTGACCATTGTTTCCGCCTGTTATGTGCAGTTTCGCCAAAACCGCATCATCGCCCTTCTTTTAAAAGGAATGCAGGCCGGAGTGGCGGCAGTGATGATCAATGTGACAATCACAATGATAAAAAGCGTGATAAAGGATAAGAAGCTCCTTTCCATTCTCATGTTGGCGGCGGCATCTGTGGCAGTGCTGGCGTTTGATGTGGATATTATTCTGGTGATTCTGGTGTGCGGTGTCATAAGCGGGGTGATGTCATGATTTATTTTGAACTGTTTCAAACCTTTTTTCTGATCGGGCTTTTCAGTTTCGGCGGCGGGATGGCTAATATGGAGTTAATGAGAAGCCGGGTGGTGGCCCAGCACGGCTGGATGACGACCGGAGAATTTACAGACATTATTTCCATCGCGGAGATGACTCCAGGGCCTTTGGGAATCAACATTGCCTCCTTTGTGGGGACCCGCGTGGGCGGGGTGCCCGGAACTCTTTCGGCAACCTGTGCGTATGTGCTGCCGTCTCTGGTTATCGTGATGATTCTGGCAAAAGTCTACTATAAATATCGGAATCTGGACCGGGTAAAGGGAGTTTTAAACGGCCTTCATCCGGCAGTGGCCGCCATGGTTCTGGCGGCTGCCATAAAGATTGTGGGGAATGCCTGGTGGGGAGGAACTGCGAGCCTGTCCAATTCCAATCTGGTGGCCATTCTTCTGACACTGATATTTCTGGTTCTCCTCCAGAAAAAGAAAGCAGGTCCGGTACAGACCATCCTGGCCTGCGGTGTCATAGGCGCCATCCTTTACGGGGCGCTGGGAATTCCCGTATAAAATTGAAATGAGGTTTTATTTATGGTAGAATAGAACCATCGATTACGAGAGTGGATAAGGTACGATGGGAAAACGTGCAGCTTGAATTGATAAATCCGGGGATTGGGGATGGAACAGGTTTGTAGAACAAGAATAGTATCAAAAAATGCTTGTTTTTTTTCTTGTTTCGCATATAATAAGATTGCAGGCAGAAATGCGCTGTATACCCGTGAAAACGAATTTGCGTTTAAGTGTCATATAATGGCACCGGCCACGGGGCCGCCGTAAGGCGGTTTTTCTATTTGAGGAGAAATGTTTGCAACGTCAAAGGTCCGCATAGAAGTTTACTGCGAAAGAGAGCATTAATCAGTTAAGAACGAAGAACCTGATAATCAGGAAGAAAATGAGAAAAGAGAGGGAGAGTATGAATTATATGGTTTGTATACCGGCTCCAGATATTGTTTCCAGGGAAACCTGCGAGAAGGTACATAATATTTTAGCCAGGATGTCGGATGCATATAAGCTCAATATTGTTCCGGAACCGGTGAAGGCGAAGCAGTCTCCATGCCCGGACTATTATAAAAAATACCGGATTTACAAGGAAATCAAGGAACGGGACGGCAACGGGGAGGCCTATCTTCTTCAGGAAGAGGAGGAGATGATTTTAAGCGTCTGCCGGACAAAGGAGGAGGCTGAGCTGATGAAACACTGCACTTACGCCTATCAGTATCCGGCCAATCTGGTGATTAAAAGCTTTCGGGAAGATAAAAAAGAACGGAAACAGTAAAAAGGAGAGAGAACATGTTAGCTTTTGAATGTGATTATCTGGAGGGAGCCCATGAGGCTGTCATGAAGCGCCTTCTGGAAACAAATATGGAAAAGCTTCCGGGATATGGAAGCGACCCCTACTGTGCAGGCGCGGCGGAAAAAATCCTTAAGGCGTGCGGCTGCCATGAAGGAGAGGTCTTTTTTCTGGTGGGCGGGACGCAGACCAACGCCACGGTCATCGACAGCCTTTTGCAATCCTATGAGGGCGTTGTGGCAGCTGCCACGGGACATGTGAGCGTCCACGAGGCGGGAGCCATAGAGGCCGGCGGGCATAAAATTTTAACAATTCCGGAGCATCAGGGGAAAATAGATGCTTCTGAACTTAAGGAATATTTAAAGACCTTCTGGAACGACGGAAACCACGACCATATGGTTTTTCCGGGAATGGTTTATATTTCCCACCCCACAGAGTACGGAACTCTGTATACAAGGGAGCAGTTAAAAGACATTCACGAAGTCTGCAGGCAGTATGAAATCCCCTTATATCTGGACGGGGCAAGGCTGGGATACGGACTGGCCGCCAAAGACACAGATGTGACGCTCCCGGTGGTGGCCCAGTTCTGCGATGCCTTTTATATCGGAGGAACCAAGGTGGGAGCCCTGTGCGGGGAAGCCGTGGTATTTCCCCATAACAATACACCGAAGCGGTTTCTTACAGTGGTAAAGCAGCATGGAGCTCTTCTGGCCAAGGGACGACTTCTGGGAATCCAGTTTGATACGCTGTTTACAGATGATCTGTATCTGAAAATTTCAGAGCATGCCATCCGCATGGCTGAATTGTTAAAGGAAGGCTTAAAGAAAAAGGGTTATGTTTTTGAACTTGATTCCCCCACCAACCAGCAGTTCGTGATTCTGGAAAACGGAAAGCTGGAAGAGTTAAAAAAGAAGGTTTCCTTCAGCTTCTGGGAAAAATATGACGATACCCATACCGTGGTCCGCTTTGCCACGAGCTGGGCCACAAAGGAGGAAGATATCCGGTCTCTGATGTTGCTTCTCTAGAGCATGTTTGAAAATTCATTCCCTTTATCTGTACGCCCCGCTTTGCGGGGAATTCGGCCCTCATTCTGTCAACGCAGCCCAAAATGTATAAACCTGAAAAAATCTGGGAAACTACCATATATAAAGAAACAAAAAGCAGCTGTTCAGCACGTCCTCGTATTTCCTGCGCTGACCGCAGGCAGGATTTGGAACAGTTACAGCAAAAATATGATAAGAGCAGGAGGAAATCCGGATGGAACTAAAGGGAAGCAGGACCGAGCAGAATCTGGTGGCCGCCTTTGCGGGGGAATCCCAGGCGAGAAACAAATATACGTATTTTGAGAGTGTGGCAAGACGGGAGGGCTACGAGCAGATTGCCGGAATTTTTAAGGAGACGGCCGACAATGAAAAAGAGCATGCCAAGCTGTGGTTTGAGGAGCTGAAGCTTCTTGGAAATACGGAGGAAAATTTAAAGGCTGCCGCGGCAGGTGAGAATTATGAGTGGACAGAAATGTATGAGACCTTTGCCAAGGAAGCCGAGGCCGAGGGCTTTACGGGACTGGCAGGGAAATTTCGTATGGTGGCTGCCATCGAAAAGACACATGAGGAGAGATATCTAAGGCTTTTAAATAACGTAGAGATGCAGAAGGTGTTTGAAAAGTCTGAAGAGACCATGTGGGTATGCAGAAACTGCGGCCATCTGGTGGTAGGAAAGAAAGCCCCGGCTGTCTGCCCCGTATGTGCACATCCGCAGAGCTATTTTGAAGTGAGAGCCGAAAATTACTAAGCAGCTTAAAAACGGCTTGAGGGGCTGTTGCAAAATGGAAAGAAAGATTCATTTTGCGACAGCCCCGCTTTTTTCAGGGCATCCAGTAACACATGCCCGACGGGCGGGCGTTTGGCATTCGGCATTCGCCATTCGCCAAACAATAAAGTATATATTGGCAATTTTATAAAAGTATGGTATAATGTCGGAAGACATTGTACCGGCGCCGATTCGCGTCCGCCCGAAGGGAGGACAAAGACCTCAGCGAATCGTGTGCATCCGGCAGAGGATAGCATGTCGGAGACATGATATGACCGGTAAAAGAAATCACAATAAGAAATTTTACATAGGAGAGCGTGAAAACCATGGAAATGAAACGCGTGTTTCTGAAACTGAGCGGGGAGGCTCTTGCCGGCCCGAAAAAGACAGGATTTGATGAAAATACGGTAAAAGAAGTGGCCAGACAGGTAAAGGAATCCGTGGACGCAGGCGTTCAGGTCGGAATCGTGATAGGCGGCGGCAATTTCTGGCGCGGACGCACCAGCGATGCCATCGACCGCACGAAGGCGGATCAGATCGGAATGCTGGCTACCATCATGAACTGTATTTACGTATCTGAAATTTTCCGCAATGCCGGAATGAAAACACAGATTCTGACTCCTTTTGAATGCGGCCCGATGACGAAGCTTTTTACAAAAGACCGGGCCAGCAAATACTTTGAAAAAGGAATGGTGGTTTTTTTCGCCGGAGGAATCGGACACCCTTATTTCTCCACAGATACAACCATTACCCTAATGGCCATCGAAATGGAAGCGGACTGTATTCTCTTAGCCAAATCCATTGATGGTGTGTACGACAGTGATCCGAAAGTAAATCCGAACGCAAAAAAGTATGACAGGATTTCCATTCAGGAAGTAATTGATAAAAAGCTGGCAGTGGTTGATCTGACCGCATCCATCATGTGTATGGAACATAAAATGCCGATGGCTGTCTTTTCTCTGAATGAAACAAACGGAATTGCAAACGCGATGCAGGGAAACATTAACGGTACCATTGTTACCGCCAATTAACAGGAGGGTTATATGAAGGAAGAATTAAAGGTATACGAAGAGAAAATGGAAAAAACCATTGACGCGTTGCAGAATGATTTTGCATCCATCCGTGCAGGACGCGCAAATCCGCATGTACTGGATAAGATTAAAGTCGATTATTACGGAACTCCAACCCCGATTCAGCAGGTTGGCAACATTTCTGTACCGGAAGCCAGGATGATTTTAATTCAGCCCTGGGAGAAGAGCCTGATTAAAGCGATTGAAAAGGCGATTCAGACCTCAGACCTTGGAATTAACCCCAACAACGACGGAAGTGTGATCCGTCTGGTGTTCCCGGAGCTCACCGAGGACAGACGTAAGGAGCTGGCAAAGGATGTGAAGAAAAAGGGGGAGGCCTCCAAAGTAGCCATTCGCAATATCCGCCGTGATGCCAACGACAGCTTCAAAAAGATGGAGAAGAACGATGAAATCTCCGAGGACGACTTAAAAGATGCCACCGAAAAGATGCAGAAGATCACCGATAAAGCGATCGAAAAGATAGACAAGGCTGTGGAAAATAAGACAAAAGAAATTCTTACGGTATAAGAGAAAAACGCGGGGGACAGGGAGACCTGGCCCCTGATTTGCACACACGGGGCAAAAAGGGCATGTGCGGCCAATAAAAGTCTGCGAGCTAAAGTCTATGCATGAGACCTTGGCGGCTGCCGCAATAACTTGAGAAATTCGCAAAGCGTGTTTCTCATCGTTCGGACAGGAGGAATCCGGGATGGAAGAAAAATTAAATATTCCCGCCCATGTGGCGCTTATTTTAGATGGGAATGGCCGCTGGGCAAAAAAACGGGGACTGCCAAGACAGATGGGCCACAAAAAGGGCTGTGAGACTGTGGAACAAATCGTCGAGGATGCGGCAAGACTGGGAATCCGATACCTGACCGTATACGGGTTTTCCACGGAAAACTGGAAGCGGCCCGAGGAGGAAGTGGGGGCGCTCATGCAGCTTTTCCGCTATTACACGAAACGGCTTTTAAAAATAGCCGTGGAGAATAATATCAGGGTAAAAATGATCGGGGAGAGAAGCCGGTTCGCTGCCGATATTGTGGAGGGAATCAACCGCCTGGAGGAGAGCACCAGAGATAATACGGGGCTCACCTTTGTGATCGCGGTCAATTATGGAAGCCGTGATGAAATCACAAGGGCTGTAAGGAAGATCATGGCGGATGTGAAGGATGGGAAGCTGAAAGAGGAGCAGATGACGGAAGCCGTCTTTGCCTCCTACCTGGACACGAAAGACATTCCGGATCCGGACCTTTTAATCCGGACCAGCGGGGAGCTTAGGCTTTCCAACTATCTTCTGTGGCAGCTTGCCTATGCAGAGCTCTATGTGACAGACTGCCTTTGGCCGGATTTCAGCCGTGAGGAGCTTTTGGAGGCCATCCGGCAGTATAATAAAAGAGAACGGCGGTTTGGCGGCGTTACGAAAACGGAGACCAAATAAGGAGAGGGTTTATGTTTACAACCAGACTGATAAGCGGAATCGTCCTGGTAATTCTGGCGGCGTTTCTTTTGATTCAGGGAGGAGTTTTTTTGTTTCTGGCGTCCCTGGCAATTTCCCTGGTGGGACTTTTTGAGCTTTACCGGGTCATGAAAATCGAAAAGGAGCTTCCGGGAATCCTGGGCTATCTGGCGGTTCTGGCCTACTATTATATGCTGTGGACCGACCGCGAAAGCTACATGACCTTTCTAACGATTACCGTTCTGATGGCTCTTATGACGGTTTACGTGGTTACGTTCCCGAAATTCGGGACGGAACAGATTACAGTGGCCTTTTTTGGAATCTTTTATGTGGGTTTGATGTTTTCCTACCTGTACCAGGTACGGAGCATGCCGGACGGAAAATATTTGGTGTGGCTCATTGTCTTAAGCTCCTGGGGCTGCGATACATGCGCCTACTGTGTGGGAATGCTGCTTGGAAAGCACAAAATGGCGCCGAAGCTGAGCCCGAAAAAATCGATTGAGGGAGCTGTCGGGGGTGTTTTGGGAGCTGCCATTCTGGGCTTTTTATACGGCGCGTATTTTGAACAGAGTATGGTGGATGTGATGCAGCCCGGCATAATAAGCGCGGCGGCCTGCGCCATTGCCGCGGTGATTTCCCAGATCGGAGATCTGGCAGCTTCCGCCATAAAAAGAAACCACGGCGTGAAAGATTACGGCCGTCTGATTCCCGGTCATGGAGGGATTCTGGACCGGTTCGACAGCATGATTTTTACGGCCCCGGCCATTTACTTTGCGGTAATGTTTCTGGGCTTTCGATAAACGAAAGGTGTATGACATATGAAACGGATTGCAGTGTTAGGGTCCACAGGCTCCATTGGGACCCAGACTCTGGAGGTGGCGCGGGCCAATGGAGATATTAAGGTGGCCGCCATTGCGGCAGGGTCCAATATCAGCCTTCTGGAAAAGCAGATCAGGGAATTTTCTCCTGAAATCTGCGGGGTGTGGGATGAAAATAAGGCAAAAGAGCTCTCCCTTCTTGTGCGGGATACCAGTACGAAAGTCGTAAGCGGTATGGACGGCCTCCTGGAAATCGCCGTGATGGAGGCGTATGAAATTTTAGTGACCGCGGTAGTCGGCATGATCGGAATCCGTCCCACGATGGCAGCTATCAGGGCAGGAAAGGACATCGCCCTGGCCAATAAGGAAACACTGGTGACGGCAGGCCATCTGATTATGCCGCTTATAAAGGAAAAAAAGGTACGCCTTCTCCCGGTGGACAGCGAGCACAGCGCAATTTTTCAGTGCTTAAACGGGGAGAAGGGGAATAAAATTGAAAAGATTCTCCTGACAGCGTCCGGAGGTCCGTTCCGCGGATGGACCAGGGAACAGATGGAACATGTGACTTTGGAGGATGCCTTAAAACACCCCAACTGGTCCATGGGAAGGAAAATTACGATTGACAGTTCCACGATGGTCAACAAAGGACTGGAGGTCATGGAGGCCAGATGGCTGTTTGAGGTGCCTATGGACGACGTGAAGGTGGTGGTGCAGCCAAAGAGCATCATCCATTCCATGGTGCAGTTTACGGACGGAGCCGTCATGGCCCAGCTTGGAACGCCCGATATGAAGCTGCCCATCCAGTATGCCTTATACTATCCGGAGCGAAGGCCCATGGGGGGAGAACGTCTGGATTTCTGGAAATTAAAGGAAATTACCTTTGAGGAGCCGGATTTTAAGAATTTCCCTGGACTTTCCCTGGCCTATGAGGCGGGGAGGGCCGGAGGTTCCCTGCCAGTGGTGTTTAACGCGGCCAATGAGATGGCCGTCGCCAAATTTTTAAACAGGGAGATTTCTTACCTGGAAATTACAGATATCATTGAGGCGGCTTTGGGACATCATAAAAAGAAGGAACATCCGTCTCTGGACGAGGTCCTTTCGGCAGAGCAGGAGACGTATGAATTTATAAAGAGCGGCTGGGGAAAATAGCCCGGCGGCCAAAAAAGAAAGCAGGTGGATGAGGGAGTGATACTGGCACTTCTTGTACTTAGCGTAATTGTGTTGTTCCATGAATTCGGTCATTTTCTCCTGGCCAGATTAAATGGAATCGCGGTGGTGGAATTTTCTCTGGGCTTTGGCCCGAGGCTGTTTTCCTATGTGAGTAAAAAAAGCAATACCAGATATTCTATAAAGCTGTTCCCCCTGGGGGGCTCCTGTGCCATGAAGGGGGAATTTGACGAGGAAGAGGAGGCCGCCGGGGATACTTCTGAAACTTTTTATTCAAAATCACCACTGGCCAGAATGTCGGTTATTGCGGCAGGGCCTGTATTTAATTTTATCCTGGCTTTTGTATTTGCTGCTGTGATTGTGGCCTGGGCCGGTTATGACCCGCCGGTGGTAAAAAGCGTCACCGAGGGCCAGGCGGCGGAGGCCGCCGGGCTTTTACCGGGAGATGTGATTACAAAAATCGGGAACCGGAGGGTGGTCATCTCCAGGGATATGATCCTTTATATGGCTGTCCATGGAAAAGAGGATGCTATCCTTCAGTATAAACGCTACGATGCGGCCACAGATTCCTGGAAAAAGCAGGAGACCTTTCTGGATTCAGACCTGTTTGCAAACCAGGGAGGAAGATATCTGATCGGAATCGGCTTCTCCGGCTATCGTTCGCCGGGTGGGTCGCTTCCGGAGATTATAAAATATGGGGCCGCCGAAGTGCGCTATGGGATTCTTTCAGTGATCGACAGTTTAAAGGAGCTTTTTCGGGGCCGCGTGGGGGCCGATGACATTGCCGGGCCCATCCGCATCGTCAGTATGATCGACGATACGGTGGATGAGGTAAGCCAGTATGGAGCCGTTACCGTAATCATGAATCTTTTGAATCTGATGGTGTTGTTTTCGGCAAACCTGGGCGTAATGAACCTGCTTCCCTTCCCGGCCCTGGACGGAGGCCGTCTGGTATTTCTTCTGTGGGAGTTTCTGACAAGGAAGCCGGTGGACCAGAGAATCGAAGGGGCGGTGACTATGGCGGGAATGGTTCTTCTTATGACTTTTATGGTTTTTGTGCTTTTTAACGACTTAAGATTCCTATTTTAACAGGAGGTTCCATATGTACAGGGAAAATACGAAGGTAATCCAGATCGGGGATAAAAAAATCGGCGGCGGGAATCCGGTGTTGATTCAGTCGATGTGCAATACCAAAACGGAAGATGTGAAAACGACTGTGGAGCAGATTTTAAGGCTGGAGGCGGCCGGATGCGAGATCATCCGCGTGGCGGTTCCTACTATGGAAGCGGCGGCGGCCATCCGCCAGATTAAAAAACAGATTCACATTCCATTGGTGGCCGACATCCATTTTGATTACCGCCTGGCGATTGCCGCCATAGAAAGCGGCGCTGATAAAATCCGCATAAATCCTGGAAATATCGGATCCAGAGAGCGGGTGCAGGCAGTAGTGGACACCGCGAAAAAATATGGCATCCCCATCCGTGTGGGCGTCAACAGCGGCTCCCTGGAAAAGGAACTGCTGGAAAAGTACGGCGGCGTGACGGCCGAGGCTCTTGTGGAGAGCGCGAAAAAACAGGTGGCTGTCATCGAGGAGATGGGGTACGACAACCTGGTGGTCAGCATCAAGTCCTCCGATGTGCTGATGTGCGTGAAGGCTCATGAGCTTCTGGCAAAGGAATGCCGGTATCCGCTTCACGTGGGGATTACCGAAGCCGGAACCCTGTTATCGGGAAACATCAAGTCGTCCGTGGGCCTTGGCATTATTTTATACGAGGGAATCGGCGATACCATCCGCGTTTCCTTGACGGGAGACCCGTTGGAGGAAATAAAGAGCGCGAAGCTGATTTTAAAGGCCTTGAATCTCAGGACCGGAGGCGTGGAGGTGGTGTCGTGCCCCACCTGCGGACGGACGCAGATTGACTTAATTGGTTTGGCAAACCAGGTGGAGAACATGGTGGCTGACATCGACATGGACGTAAAGGTAGCCGTCATGGGCTGCGTCGTCAACGGCCCGGGGGAGGCCAGGGAAGCGGACATCGGAATTGCCGGAGGAATCGGCGAAGGCCTTCTTATTAAAAAGGGAGAAGTCCTTAAAAAGGTGCCGGAGGGAGAATTACTGGAGGCTTTGCGGGCAGAGCTTCTTGCAATGCAGAAGGAACAGGGATAAGATGGAAAAACCATTTCTGGAAGTATTTCCGGGCTTACATATCGGTGAGGAGCTTAAGGAGCTTCTGAAGCTTGTCATGGTGGAAAAGGTCGCCATGCCAAAGGACAGAAGCTCTCTTCGTATTTATATTGTAAGTCCCAGGCTGATACATAAAAAGAATATTTACAGCATGGAGGAGGGCATCGCAAAACAGCTGTTCCCCGGCCGCTCCATCCGCGTGAAAATCCAGGAGAAATACCGCCTTTCGGCTCAGTATACGCCCCAGAAGCTGTACGAGGTCTATAAGGACAGTATCCTCATGGAATTTAAACAGTTTGGCATGATTGAGTTCAATATTCTCAGAAAAGCCCAGGCAGAATTTACGGCTGAGGATACCATGGTCATGACCATCGAAGATAACATGATTTACAGGGAGCGTTCCAGAGAAGTGGTTCGTGTTCTGGAAAAGATTTTTGCGGAGCGGTGCGGCCTTCCGGCGGAGGTGAAATTTCACTTTTTCGAAAAAGAGAAGGAAGAACGCGAAATAGAGGTCATGGAGATGCCGAAGGCGGCGCCGGATTTTATTGGCGAGCCGGTTCCTGCAGCCCGGCCGGTACAGCAAAAGGACGCGCCTGGGGGAAATCCTTCCGCTCAGGCGGCTCAGGCAGGGCCGTCAAAGGAAAAAATACAGGAATTTTCCAAAAAAACCTTTGGGGACAAGGGGAATGGCTTTGGCAAGACTTCCAAAAATGGAAGTTTTGGCTTTCATGGCGGCGGCCGGGAGGGCGGCAGGATGCCCTACCGGAAATCGGAAAATCCGGATGTACTGTTTGGCCGTGATTTTGACGGGGAAACGACAGCAATCCATGAAATTGCCGGGGAGATTGGCGAGGTGATTCTTCGCGGAAAGATTCTCCGTGTGGAAAAGAGGGAATTAAAGAGCGGAAAGAAGCTTTTGATTTTTGATTTGACGGACTTTACCGACAGCATCACGATTAAAATGTTTTTGAGGGAAGATCAGGAAGCCGATGCGGACGGGGCCGTGAAAGAAGGGAGCTTCATCCGCATAAAGGGAATCACCACGATTGACCGCTTTGACGGCGAGCTGACCATCGGGTCTGTTGCGGGAATCAAAAGGTGCGAAGATTTCACCTCCAGACGGGAGGACAATGCCCCGGTGAAGCGGGTGGAGCTCCACTGTCATACCAAAATGAGCGATATGGACGGCGTTTCCGAAGTGAAGGACATCGTGAAGCGGGCCAAAAAATGGGGGATGCCCGCCCTTGCCGTTACGGACCATGGCTGCGTCCAGGCTTTCCCCGACGCGAACCACGCCTTAGAAAAGGATGACCCTTTTAAGGTGCTTTACGGCGTGGAGGGGTATCTGGTGGACGATATGAAAGAAATCGTCGAAAACTCCAGAAATCAGAGCCTGGACGGGACGTTTGTGGTCTTTGATATCGAGACTACGGGATTTTCCCCCGTGAAAAACAAAATCATCGAAATCGGCGCCGTCAAGGTGACGGGCGGCCGGATTGTGGACCGGATGGACGAGTTCGTGAACCCGGAGGTCCCCATCCCCTTTGAAATTGAGAGGCTGACGGGAATTAACGACGCCATGGTCATGGACGCGCCGTGTATTGACGTGGTTCTGCCGAAATTCCTGGAGTTTTGTGGAGACGCCGTCCTGGTGGCTCATAACGCCTCCTTTGACGTGAGTTTCATAAGCCATAATGCCTCTTTGCTGGGACATGCCTTTTCCCCCACCGTCATGGATACGGTGACTCTGGCCAGGGTTCTTCTTCCAAACTTAAACCGTTATAAGCTGGACACGGTGGCCAAGGCCCTCGGGGTGTCTTTGGAGAACCATCACCGGGCGGTGGACGACGCGGAGGCCACGGCGGGAATCTTTTTGAAGTTTGTAGAGATGTTAAAAACCCAGCATGACATGAAGACGCTGGACGATTTGAATGTCTTTCAGAAGGCGGATGACGCCGCCATTATGAAAATGCCCACCTATCATGTGATACTTCTGGCAAAAAATGATCTGGGACGGGTCAATTTATACCGTCTGGTGTCCTGGTCCCATGTGCGTTTTTTCCAGAGACGTCCGAGAATCCCAAAGAGTCTCTTAAGCCAGTACCGGGAGGGATTAATCATCGGTTCCGCCTGTGAGGCCGGAGAACTCTATCAGGCCGTCTTAAGAGGGGGGACCGACGCGGAGCTCCAGCGGCTTGTGCGGTTTTATGACTATCTGGAAATCCAGCCTCTGGGAAATGACATGTTCATGCTGAGGGACGAGAAGAGCACGGTAAAGTCCGTGGAGGACTTAAAAAATATAAACCGGAAAATCGTAAGTCTCGGGGAGCAGTTCGGAAAACCGGTCTGCGCCACCTGCGACGTCCATTTCCTGGATCCGGAGGATGAGATTTACCGGAAGATTTTAATGGCGGGCCAGGGCTTTAAGGACAGCGACGAGCAGGCGCCGTTATTTCTTCGGACTACGGAGGAGATGCTTTCGGAGTTTGAGTATCTTGGAAGCGATAAGGCCTATGAGGTGGTAGTCACAAACACCAGGAAGATCGCGGATATGTGCGAGCCGATTGCCCCGGTGCGGCCCGATAAATGCCCTCCGGTCATTGAAAACTCCGATGAGACCTTAAGAAATATCTGCTATAACCGGGCGCATGAGATGTACGGGGAGAATCTTCCGAAAATTGTTGTCGACCGCCTGGAAAAGGAGCTGCATTCCATTATTTCCAACGGCTTTGCGGTGATGTATATCATCGCACAGAAGCTGGTGTGGAAATCAAATGAGGACGGATATCTGGTGGGCTCCCGGGGCTCGGTGGGCTCGTCCTTTGTGGCGACTATGTCCGGAATCACGGAAGTAAACCCCTTAAGCCCCCATTATTACTGTACCGAATGCCATTATTATGATTTTGATTCGGAGGAAGTGAAAAAATACAGCGGCATGGCCGGATGCGACATGCCGGATAAGCTCTGTCCGGTCTGCGGGCATCCTCTCACAAAGGACGGCTTTGATATCCCCTTTGAGACTTTCCTGGGCTTTAAAGGAGATAAAGAGCCGGATATTGACCTGAATTTTTCCGGCGAATACCAGAGCCGGGCCCACGACTACACAGAAGTCATCTTCGGAAAAGGCCAGACCTTCCGGGCCGGAACCATCGGTACGCTGGCGGATAAGACGGCCTTCGGGTATGTGAAAAACTACTTTGAAGAGCACGGGGAGCGGAAGAGAAACTGTGAGATTAACCGGATTGTCCAGGGCTGCGTGGGCGTCAGGCGCACGACGGGGCAGCATCCCGGAGGCATCGTGGTCCTACCTTTAGGGGAAATGATTTACTCTTTTACCCCGGTGCAGCACCCCGCCAACGACATGACCACAAAGACCATCACGACCCATTTTGATTATCACTCCATTGACCACAACCTTTTAAAGCTTGATATTCTGGGACACGATGATCCGACGATGATCCGTATGCTCCAGGACTTAATCGGCCTGGACCCGGTAAAGGACATTCCGCTGGATTCTAAGGAGGTCATGAGCCTGTTCCAGAGCACCGACGCCCTGGGAATTAAGCCGGAGGATATTGGCGGCTGTAAGCTGGGAGCTCTGGGCGTTCCGGAGTTCGGAACGGATTTTGCGATGCAGATGCTCATCGATACGAAGCCCAAGTATTTTTCCGACCTGGTCCGCATCGCGGGACTGGCCCATGGAACGGATGTATGGCTTGGAAACGCCCAGACCTTAATTCAGGAAGGGAAGGCCACCATTCAGACTGCCATCTGCACCCGTGACGATATTATGGTTTACCTGATTCAGATGGGACTTGAGGAAGGGCTTGCCTTCACGATTATGGAGTCTGTCCGGAAGGGCAAGGGCTTAAAGCCGGACTGGGAAGAGGAGATGACAAAGCACGGAGTGCCGGACTGGTATATCTGGTCCTGCAAAAAGATTAAATATATGTTCCCGAAGGCCCATGCGGCGGCCTATGTCATGATGGCCTGGCGTATCGCCTACTGTAAGGTGTTTTATCCGCTGGCCTATTACGCCTCCTTTTTCAGCATCCGCGCCAGCGCCTTTTCCTATGAACTTATGTGTCTGGGACGGGAGAAGCTGGAGTATCACCTGGCGGACTATAAGAGGCGGGCCGATACGCTGTCGAAAAAGGAGCAGGACAGCTTAAGAGACATGCGGATTGTCCAGGAAATGTATGCCAGGGGCTTCGATTTTCTGCCCATAGACATTTATAAGGCCAGGGCCAGACAGTTCCAGATCGTCGGCAATAAGCTGATGCCCTCCATCAACAGCATCGACGGTCTGGGGGAAAAGGCGGCGGATTCTATCGAGGAGGCCGCCAAGGACGGACCGTTTCTGTCCAGGGAGGATTTCAGAAACCGCACCAAGGTCAGCAAAACGATTTGCGATTTGATGGGGGAGCTTGGGATTTTGGGAGAGCTTCCGGAGTCTAATCAGCTGTCGCTGTTCGATTTATAAACCGTTTGAGAAAGACTGCTTTTTTGGCAGTCTTTTTGCTGCGCGGTCTCAAGCGTACACGTTTTGAAATTTTGATCGTATCATCCCTTGACAAACATAAAAATTGTGATATTATATAGATATACCCGGTATAGGTATGGAAAGGAAGAATAATATGAAGACAGAAGTCTATAATATTGAGGGGATGTCATGCGCCGCCTGTTCCAGCGCGGTGGAGCGTGTTACGAGAAAAATTGAGGGTGTGGAAAACAGCAGCGTAAATCTGACCACGGCGAAAATGACGATTACCTACGATGAGGCCAAAGTGACCCAGGCCATGATTGAGGAAAAAGTAGAGCGCGCCGGATTTAAAGCGGCGCTTTCGGCGCCGGAGCGGGATGTGAGGAAGGAAGAGGAGGAGCTGTTTGCCAGACAGGAGGAGAACCTGCAAAAGAGTTTTCGCAGGCTGAAGATCGCGATCTGCTTTGCAGTGCCCCTTTTGTATATCGCTATGGGCCATATGGTGCCGGGCGGCCTTCCCCTGCCTGCCATCATTGACATGCATGAAAATCCTGTGAATTTCACGCTGGTTCAATTGTTTTTAACGATTCCCGTTCTTCTTGCGGGACAGAAATTTTACACCGGAGGCCTAAAGGCCCTTATAAAGGGAAATCCCAACATGGACTCTCTGGTAGCCGTAGGTACGGGAAGCGCGTTTTTGTACAGCCTTGTGAAGACCGTACAGGTATTTTCTGATCCCATGGCGGCCCATGAGCTCTATTATGAGTCAGCCGCTGTTGTGGTAACCTTGGTTATGGTCGGAAAATACATGGAGGGCCGCAGTAAGGGAAAGACTTCCGAGGCGATCCGTAAACTTATGGAGCTGGCGCCGGATACGGCCATTCTTCTGGAAAACGGAACAGAACATGAAGTGGCTACCGATACCGTCGCCGCGGGTCAGCACATTCTCATAAAGCCCGGAAGTCGGGTACCCCTGGATGGTATTGTGACGGAAGGAAGCAGCAGCGTGGACGAATCCATGCTGACCGGAGAAAGCATTCCTGTGGAAAAGGAGCCCGGGGATGAAGTGATCGGAGGAAGTGTCAATTATAACGGAGCCATGGAAATCAGGGTCACAAGAGTGGGGCAGGATACCACGCTTTCCAGGATTGTCCGCATGATGGAGGATGCACAGGGGAAGAAGGCCCCCATTTCCAAGCTGGCGGATAAGGTGGCCGGGATTTTCGTTCCCACGGTCATGGCCATTGCCGCTGTGGCGGCCCTTTTATGGTGGATTGCAGGCGGCCAGGATATTTCCTTTGTGCTTACGATTTTTGTATCTGTTCTGGTCATTGCCTGCCCCTGCGCTCTGGGACTGGCCACGCCTACGGCCATTATGGTGGGAACCGGCGTGGGAGCGGGGCATGGCATTCTTATTAAGAGCGGCGAGGCGTTAGAAATCGGCCAGAAAGTGGATACGGTTGTGTTTGATAAGACAGGAACCATAACCGAAGGAAAACCGAAGGTCACCGATATTTTTCCGGCGGAAGGCATGACAGAGGAGGAGCTTATAAAAATTGCTGCGAGCTGCGAAAAGGCGTCGGAGCACCCCCTGGGGGCGGCTATTGTGGAGTATGCCGTTGAAAGGAATCTGGTTTTATCTGAGCTTTCCACCAAAGAATTTGAAAGTGTGACCGGACAGGGCATTGTCGCGTCGCTGGAGGGAAAAACTGTTGCCATCGGGAACCGCCGTCTTCTGGAAAGCAGAGGAGGAATTGAGACTTTCGGGCCATATTTTGAAGCGGCGGAGAAAATGAGCGCCGAGGGAAAGACGCCGATGTTTGTCCTGGTGGATAAAAAGGCGGCGGGAATCATCGGCGTGGCCGATACCATAAAAGCGACCAGCATTCCGGCCGTTGATGAATTAAAGAAGCTGGGACTTTCTGTCTGCATGCTGACTGGAGACAATAAAAGAACTGCAGAATATATCGGGAAGCAGGCGCATATTGACCATGTGATCGCCGATGTGCTGCCGGACCAGAAAATGAACGTGATTTCCGACTTGCAGGCAAAGGGAAAAACTGTTATGATGGTGGGAGACGGTATTAACGACGCTCCGGCCCTCATCCAGGCGGATTTGGGAATGGCCATTGGTTCCGGAAGCGATATTGCTCTGGAATCCGGAGACGTGGTGTTAATGAAGTCGGATCTTATGGATGTGTGCAGGGCTGTCAAATTAAGCCGCGCTACCATCCGAAACGTAAAGCAGAACCTGTTCTGGGCCTTTTTCTACAATTCACTGGGAATCCCTGTGGCGGCCGGGGTGCTCCATTTGTTTGGAGGGCCGCTTTTGAGCCCCATGATCGGAGGATTTGCTATGTCCTTAAGCTCCGTGTGCGTCGTTGGAAACGCTCTGAGGCTTAGAAAACTGAAATTGTAGAGCGTGTCAGAAAATTGCTTTCCGTCAGATGTGCTCTAGAGCGTGTTTGCAGAAATAAACGGCTGGCCAAGACCAATAGGAGGAGGAAAACGGAAGTTGGAAGATAACAGGATGGAACAAAACAGCGGGGAAGAAGAGTGCCAGTGCAGGCACAAACATCGTGATCCCAAAGAAGAAAAGGATCTGATGAACCGTTTGAACCGCATTGAGGGTCAGATACGCGGCATTAAAGCCATGGTACAGGAAGAACGGTATTGTACGGATATCCTGGTGCAGGTATCGGCCGTTCAGTCGGCGCTGAACGGTTTTTGCAAGATGCTTTTGTCCAATCACATCAGATCCTGTGTGGTGGAGGACATAAAAAACGGCAAAGAGGATGAAGCCATCGCGGAGCTCTGCGAGACGATAAAGAAAATGATGTAAAGGAGAGTAGACTATGAAAACGTATACGTGTGAAGAAATGATGTGTGAAGGTTGTGTGGCAAGGATTCATAAGGCTCTGGAGGCGGCTTCCATAGAGCATAAGGTGGATCTGGCAACCAAGACCGTTAGCGTTGAGGGCAGTGCAGACTGTGAGAAAAAAGCCGTCGAAATTTTGGACGATCTGGGTTTTTCGGCTGTGGAGAAGTAAAAAAGTGAAGTAAAAAAGTTTGAAAAATATCATTGACATTTTCTGCTTTTTATATTATACTACCAAAGGTAATCGAGGCGTGGCTCAGTTTGGTAGAGCGCTGCGTTCGGGACGCAGAGGCCGCAA
>CAJUIP010000015.1 GCA_910586315.1 uncultured Lachnospiraceae bacterium
CGTATCCCATGTGTCTGAGGATTGTCCGGTTCCAGTTGGACAGCGGTGTGTTTGAGACGATAGCCACATCTCTTCCAAATACGTTTACCCTGGAGGATATCCGGGAACTGTATCACTTACGCTGGGGGATCGAATCCAGTTTCCGGGATTTGAAATATACTATGGGGCTTGTAAATCTGCACGGCAAAAGCGACTGTTTTGCGGAACAGGAAATGTACGCGGCAATGACCATGTTCAACTTCACAAGCCGTATAGCCCGTGAAGCGGTTATACGGCAGCCGGAAGAAGGGATTCATGTGTATCGTGTTAATTTTAAGATGGCGGCGGCCTTATGCCGGGAATATTTCAGGACGGAAGGTGCAGACTATGAAAAGCTGTTAGAGGAAATCGGACGGCATACCGTGCCAGTCAGGCCAGACAGACAAAACAAACGAAACCTGAAAGCCAAGGGCTTTGCGGCTTTTACATACCGGGTGTCCTCATAGTCAGGAGGGAAGGACAGTTTAAAGTCCTTCCTCTCTCTTCATAACTTAATGTCCATACCGATAAGGGGGCGCATAAAAATTATATAACATGCTCCGTAAATACAACAAAAAAATTGCTTTGTTTACAAAGTCAGGTGATACAAAGCAGAAAATCAAAATATAACAAGTATGTCGTTATGTAGTGATTTTTAAGGGGAAATCCATGGCAAAATGAGAATCTCTAATTACCACGTCATATTTTTATCCTATTTACGATAAAAAGGGCGTAAATTCCATAAATCCCTCCTATCATCACAACTGTTGTTTATGACAAGCAAGCTATATTTTCCATGGCATTCGCTAACAAAAGCAGGAAAACCTAAGAAAAACAATAGGAAAAAGTTACCCCCAATAGTAATAGACAGATTCTTAGTAAAAATTCCCAACCCATTTCCTGAATGATTCATAAAAATTTCTGAATCATTCAGGAAATGGGTTGGGAACAAACATTCAAAAAACCATGTCCATTTTCTAAATATTGCTGTTATGATATACAAAAATAACAATTTTGAAACAGCCTGTCAAAAAAATTGCGTAATAGTTTGCAAATGATAAAAATAAAATACAGTCATCGTAAATTAGAGGTTCTCTTTTCTCACTAGACAAAACTAATTCATAAACTATAGCTTAAAAATATTTTATATTTATATCCAATACTACTTCATGTTCTCACCTGAATATAACAAATAAATATTCTGCTTTTGGAATTGAGCAAACTATGGTATAATTATATGCGAATAGAAAATTTTGTTCGTGCGTTTATTCTAACCAATTATTACCATGCATTGAAATATACAGTAAAATATAGTATGATATAAAATATATTTAAAACAACAAGCGGAATTTCCCAATACCTCAATATATGAAACTAACAGTATTATAGTTTATGTTGGCTGCATTAGCAGTGCCAGTAGTGAAGAAAGGAATTGTAATGGAAATACATGATGAGAAAAATCATTTATATAATATAATAATCTTTTTCAGTATGCTTCTGTTTGCTGTGTGCTTAACTATGAATGTGATTTTTGGCAGCAATTACTATCCTTATGAATCATTAGATAATACAATTATATATAAGACATGGACGATTTCTAATAATATAACAGTCAATGAAGATAGTGATAATGTTACTTATTCCAAGTCTTTATTTTTGAACAATAATAACTCTTATACTGAAACAATAATAAAGAATATATGCCCAGTACCCATAATTGCTGTTATCTCCAAAGGATTCAGCTTGCTTCTTATTCCCATTATAATTTTTCTCTTTTTCTTTTTGAATCTATTTATATTATTGTCCGATAGATGGACATTAGTTAATCAGAAGATACGTTTGGACATTTGAATCAACTCCTTTTCAAATCATTGCAAAAGTAATAGTGATTATAAGCCATTTTTAGAATCAAACAATGGCTTTCTTTTCGTATGTAAATATGTAGTATGTATAAACCTCATACCTAATTTATGAGAGTGAAACAAAACAGAGATTGAATTGGAGGAATATGAATGAAAGAAAAATTATACAAATTATTTCTCGCATTACTAGTTGGCCTATCTTTAGGCTCAAGTCCTATAGCCCAAAATGAGATACTTAAAATGCTTGAGACCCTTTCAGGAACTATTGAGACGCAGGTTCAAGAACTTGATGATGAAGAAAACGAGTCCGAAGAAATAAAAAAGAAAAAGGAATTGCTAAATTATCTCCCAGATAGTTTTGATAGTTGATTTTATATTTGAATGTTTGTAAAACCAATTCGTAAACTGTTCCGAAGGTGTAGACAGATAAACACTCACTACCATTGCATTTAAAGACATTGGGAATATGAAAGAGAATTGGGAAATATCCATAACCCATAATGCTAAAATCCTTAAACGTGAAAAAGCCCACCTGTTTGTTTTGTATATGGTAGGTGGGCTTTTTTCTTTGTCATAGAAACGATTATCTTAATGACATTGATGAGAATCCTATTTATTTTATGAAAGGCCCAAAAGGCAGTGTACCTTGACAGCAGAATAGGTTCAGTTGTTCTGTAACGCAGACAGATTCTGAGCATGCGGGGGATACGCTATGACAGGGATTTTGCTGCCGCGATAAATATCCACTCAAAATAGGCCCTGGCAAGGGCCTGATGGCTTTGGCAGGTATCTGGCAGAATGTATCAATATGTCAATAACATTCTTAACCGGATTTGCCTTCAAAGCTGTGCGAAGACAAGAATCTGCCGGAGGCTTGTGGGGACTGCCCCTCACCGAAGGAGGGGAGGCGAAGCCGTGATGGCAAGATCCGGCCTGGTTTAAGCCGTTTTGCAAACGGGCAGGACAACTCCGGTGCCGGGGACGGGGAAATGCGGCACAGAGATTTGCTTTGGAGAATAGGGATCAGATATGCATTTGAATATATAATATGATTTAAGCGTCAAAAGGTATTCAAAACATAAAGTGTGTTAATTGTTTTCGAATTGTACTTTAATTGCTTTATAATCCAAGTCGCTGGAGATAAAAAAATCGGATACAATTCCTATACAATTTGCACAATATTTGCCAGATATACCTTTTGACGGGCTAATCATAATATAGTGGAAAAGGAGAACTTATGGACAAACCATTATTATCAGTTGAGGAATTTTGTGAGTATCTTGGTATTGGAAAAACAAAAGCTGGTGAGATTTTGCGGAAACCTGACTGCAAATTTGTAGTGCGTATAGGAAGACGTGTGATGATACATAGGGAGCTTCTGGACGTGGAGTTAAAGAAAAACGCCAAATTCCAGCTAAAAATGTAAATGTTTTTCTGACTGAAGGCAGAATATTAAAAAATTTCAAAAATGCCCTTGACATTTTAAAAATCGTTTTGATAGCATAGAGTGTGAAGGTAACGAAAAAAGGCCTGCAACACTCATGTTCTGCCGTTTGGAGGAAGGCAGTTATAAATGAGGCATTTAAGTGGTTTTTTAATAATTTGCACAAATCTTTTAGTGGAAAAACAAGCACGAAAGGAAGGCAGATTATGGGAAAAGACTTAAAAGGTAAGGAACTCGGAAGGGGGTTATCTCAAAGACCGGATAGAAGGTACATAGCCAGGGCACAGGTAGAGGGAAAACCAATCACTTTGTATGGATGGAATGCAACGCAGCTGAAAAAAGACTTGGCTGCTGCTGTAGATGCCGCAAAACGTGATAATTTGATGCCAGAAGTTGACGGCAGCAAAATCACGCTGAATGAGTGGTTTGAGGAATGGTATTCTAAGTATAAGGCCCCTACATTAAAAGACGGCGGCTCCCCATCGTATAAGAGAAAGTTTGTCAACTACTATGGTTCCCGTCTGGGAACAAAACCTTTGACAGAAATCCGGCAGATCCATGTACAGACTGCTATTGCGGATATGTTGGAGGCAGGCCGGACATCAAAATCCGTTCGGGAGGCAACAGGGATATTTCAGAATTGTGTTGAGGCTGCGATTGCCAATGGATTGATGCGGATAAATCCGGTTGTGGGAGTTGTGATTCCAAAATGTGAGGCTGTGGAACGCAGAGTTCTGACAGTGGATGAGCAGGAGATATTTTTAAATTATCTCAGTAAAAGCAATAGCTGGTATGAGGAAATGTATAATTTCATGCTTTTGACCGGTATGCGGATTGGAGAGATAGGGGGGCTTCAGTGGAATGACATTGATTTTACCAACAAGTTTGTCTATGTGAAAAGGACACTTTCCTATCAGTATGAAAATGGAAAAAAGCTGATGAAGCTGACATCTCCGAAAACAGATAATTCTGTCCGGGCTATACCATTTTTTGGAGAAACCAGGGAAATTCTTCTGCGGCAGAAACAAAAAACAAAGGTCCGCAGACAGGAACTGGGAGAACGATGGAGCCAGCCGGAGGAATTTGGTGATTTAGTATTTTTTACCTCAATGGGTTCTCCCATAGGAAGGTATAGCATTGAAAGCGATATGAGATATATCACCGAACAGATCAATGCGATTTTCCAGGGGGAGGCACGGTACAAGGGAGAGATTCCTAAAAAATTTGAACGAGTTCACCCGCACGCATTGAGACACACGTTTGCCACCAGATGCTTTGAAAAGGGCATGACGCCCCGGACAGTACAGGAAATCATGGGCCATGCGAATTACAATACAACGGTATCCTATACCCATGTATTGGATGACATCAAACAGAAGGAAGCTAAGGCAGTCGGTGATTTCCTTGTGAATAGGCCGTCACAGGACGGTTCTAAGGTTGAGTATGGTAGTTTAATCGGAATTATGTAGCTGAGATGATTTACTCACAATAGTTGAGTAGAAAAAAGGACGGATGTTTTTTACAGATCGGGAATAAATGTTAAAAAAGTAAGGAAATATGGGCCTTTGGAAGATATTCGATGCCTATAGGGAGGTTGAAACTTCGCAAAGCAGATGGGGGCTATGTAAGGCAGTCTGTTTGAATCTAATAGTAAGGATTGAAGGGCTTCAGAGAAATCTGAGGCTCTTTTTCTTTTATGGAGTTGGAAATTTGGATTGCGAAATATGCATGTGTCTTTGAAAAATAGTTTAAAAATAAACTGTTTTGATAATGTTTTAAACTTGACAGAAAGAAAAAATTATTATAGTATAAATTAAGAATGTAGCAAAATGGTTTGAAAACAGACTATTTTAAATAAAAAAATAAACGGTGAAGCAGTATGAAATTATATTTTGAATTACTAAAATATCCAGTATTCACAATGGAACATGTAAATCAATACTATGATAACATTGAAAGTGCGCGTTCAGCGGTAAAACGTTTGATAAAGAGTGGTCTTGTAGTAAAGATACGAAATAATCTTTACACATGCATTAGCGGGGAAACAGATGCACCATTGGCGAACCGTTATCAAATTGCAGGAGCGATCACACCTACCTCTTATCTTTCTCATCATTCGGCAATGGAATATTATGGAATTAGTGACCAGGTTCTTTATGAGGTTTATGTATCTTCCAATACGATGTTTCGGGATTTTGAATTTGATGGATACACATTTTGTTATGTGCGTTCTAAATGTAATGAGGGGGTTGAAACAGTGAAATACAGCGGGGGTGTGCGAATAACAGATAAGGAACGGACTGTGATTGACAGTATTAAGGATTTGGATAAAATAGCAGGATTAGAAGAAGTGATCGATAATATTCAAGCGGTATCTGTTCTTAGAGAAAAACGTATGCTTGCATATTTAGAATGTTATGATAATCAGTTTTTATATCAAAAAGTGGGATTTTTGTTGAAAAGTCAACAGGAACGCATTGGATTATCAAATGAGTTCTTTCAGATATGCCAGGACAGGATCGGGCGTAGTAAACGTTATTTGACGAAAGATTACGAGGAAGGAAAATATGATACGATATGGCGTCTTGTAGTTCCGGAACAGATGTATTTGATGTGAAAAATGAAGGAGGCAGGCATGAACTATAATAAGGGACAACTTGGACAAATGGCAAAGCAATATGGATTTGTTCGGGACACATTTGAAAAAGTGTTGAGACTGAAAGAAATATTGACCTATTTGAATACAAATGAATATCTGCATGAACATCTGGCTTTAAAGGGCGGAACAGCAATCAACATGACTATTTTCAATCTGCCAAGGCTGTCTGTTGACTTAGACCTGGATTTTACACCAAATCTGCCATTGGAAGATATGGAAAAAGCCAGAGAGAAAATCACAAGAATGGTGGAAAGCTATATGACAGAGGAAGGATATTTTCTTTCAGGATCTTCCAGGTATAGTCATAGCCTGGATTCTATGCTGTTCCAATATCAAAATGCTGGCGGTAACAGGGATAATATAAAATTGGAGTTGAATTATTCCTTGCGATCTCATATTTTTGCTCCAGTAGAGAGAAAGATTGTAACGGATATTTTTGAGGAAGATGTGACAGTACGGACTTTAGAACCTGTAGAGATCTTTGCCGCAAAAGCAAATGCGCTTATGAGTCGGGCAGCAGCCAGAGATTTGTATGACTTCAATAATATGATTTATTTTGGTCTGTTTGATGAATCGGAATATGAATTGTTCCGTAAATGTATTATTTTTTATGCATCCATATCGGCAGATAAGATCAATAAGACTTTTAACACATCTGCGATTGATGGACTGGAGTTTTCTAAAATTAAGCGTGATCTGTTTCCGGTGCTTCGGAAAAAGGATAATTTTAATTTGGATGAACGTAAGGAGGAAGCAATAAAGTTTATTAAGGAACTTATGGTTTTGACAGAGGAGGAAAAAGAGTATTTGGATATGTTCGAGAAAGGTGAATATATACCTTCGCTTCTATTTTCTGATAATCAGATTTTAGAAAATATTGTAGAACATCCAATGGCTATTTGGAAGATGCAATTGGAACAAAAATTCGAGATAAAATTTTAGCATACGAGGAGATTTTTGAAATGGAGAAAAATGAGATTGTTAAGTCTGAAATAGGGTCAGAAGCTGCCTGGAGAGGTTTTTCGACACAGACATTATATATAGCAAAACGGCTATTGACAGCAGAAGATGATGAACAGCTATATCCGGAACAAGTTGAAGATCTAATGATTATGAGAAAAGGGAAGATTAAAGAACTTGTTCAAGTTAAAAATTTGTCTGATGATTTATCTCTTTCAGATTTATCTCCGAAAAAGAATGATTCTTTCTTTAGAAGATGTTTGAAGTGTAAAAAGAGTGAAGAAATATGCTTGAAAATCGTATCATTTGGAAATATTGGTTCTGAGTTACAAAACATGCTAAAAGAAAAGGAAAAGGGAAAAAGTAGTATTTACAATAAGTTATTATCGTATGGTTATAATGAAAATGACACATTATGGTTGCTAAATCATTTAGAGATAGAAGAGATAAGTGAATCTGAAATTGAAGAATCTGAAATTGAAAAAAGTATCAAAGAAAATATGAAGGAATATGTTGAAATAGTGGCATATAACTTGGTTAAAGATAATCTGATTTATTATATATACAAACTTTCAAGGGAAAAAGGATATACATCAAAAAAATGTTGGGAAGAAAAAGTAAGTAATATAGCAAAGGATCTGATGGCAATAGATTCGATGCAAAGACAATATCAAAGAACAATTATTCCGCTTTATGACTATAAATCAAATAAAACAAGTGAAGAGTTAATAAATGATTATAGGATGGGGATTAATGCCAGTCCAGATCATATTAGAAGTGGCTGCGATTTGCGAAGAGGAAGATGGCTTAACGAAATTAGAGATAGATTCTTGAAAAATAATATTGTTTTGATAAAAGGAGCATCAGGCCAAGGAAAAACCACTTTAGCTTACCGATATCTTATTGATAATTATCCGGAACTGAATATTATGTGTATTCAAAGAGTTATTTCAGAAGATCAAGCAATAGATATATTAACTGTTCTTAGAGGCTTGAATGCCAGGAAAGATATTGTTGTATATATAGATGTGGAGCCTTATGATATCCAATGGCTGTGGATTTGCGAAAAAGCATTGGAACTGGCAAAAGATATAAAAATACTTATTTCTATTAGAGAAGAGGATTTTCAAAGAAGTCCTATAGATTATTCAAAACATAGTTTTGAAGAAATATCGATTGAGTTTTCAAAGGATGAGGCTATAGAATTATATGAAATGTATCCAAATACTACATATTTGTCATTTGATAATGCTTGGAAGTCTTTTGGCGAAAATGGGCCATTAATGGAATACATTTTTATGCTTAATGAATCCAGGACTTTGGCTGATAGAATTAAAGCTCAAATTGAAAATATAGTAAATCATGATGAGGAGGCGGATTCCTGGCTTGAAAGCTTAATGATTATATCTTTGGCAGGAATTCATAATAACAGTGTTTCTGTTAACGGTTTGTTTCAAAAAGTACAATGTAAACAAAAACTTAAAATGATTAAACATTTTGAAAAGGAATACTTTGTTAAAGTTACGCAAAATTCTACATATGTTGAAAGTTTACATGTGTTAAGAGCAAGGATTATATATAATATACTAATGGAAATGGGGATTTTCAATAAAGAAGATATTCTGATAAATACTTTAGGGATAATAGAACATAACGCAACACAAATGCTTATAGAATATGTGTATGAGGTAGGAATAACACAAGAATTAGTTGGTCGGATCGCAAAGATAAGATGCTTAAGTGTTGAAATATATGCAGATATTTTGAAAGCTCTGCTGTGGTGTGAAATCTATTATTATTTTGAAATAAATCGGGAGGTTATTGAGGAAGGAGATATACTGTTTAATAAACAATTTATGTTTTTGGGGAATACAGATATTACAGGATTATTGCAAATGGATTTATTGCATGATATATCTAAAGTTTTTAATGAGGTAGATCCACATTTTGAAGAACAAATGACAGATCAATTGAATAAGCTTCCTCTGCTGAAGCTGGAATACAAATTTTTAGATGCATATTTAATTAACACATATAAGGAATTGAATACCTGGTTTCCGATTAGAGAAAATGCTCTGACTGCTTGGGGGTATATATTATTTTGGATGTCTTACAGAAAGATTTATTTAAATGAGTTTTCTGCAAATGATCTTGATTGGAATTCAAACATAGAAGGAACATTGAATTATGTGCTGGGCATTAGTAAGCAGGGATGGTTTAAGGTGCGAAATAAAATTGTTGAAAACATACTGCCTGCTGTTTTGCGGGAAAATGGAGTTATATATTTTGAGGTTACAGATAATGAAGTCTTTGCTTTGATTAATGTACTTTTAGGGAATGAGCAGGGGGAACCACATTCACGAGTCATGAAAATGGTAAGTATTTGTCAACGTTTATTCCCGGAAAAGAAAAAGTACCATGTTAAAATCAGCGGGTATCAGTTGTTGGAGGGAATAGAAGTCCCAGATACTCAAAAGAATATTTCACAGGAACATCTGCCATATGTTTGGATTACTCAATTAAATAATTGCTTTGGTAATATGCATAAATATAATACTCTTCCTGAAAATTGGGAGGATGTTTATAAAAACATAGCTGATGCGAGGAATGCTGTTTTGGAATATTTAGAAATTTTACTTAAGGGGATAGAAAAATTCTATCGCAATGAAAATGTTGAGGTTTTTAAAAGGGATACTTATAACCAAAAGAAAGAACATGCATTAAAACTTACA
The DNA here is from genome assembly GCA_910586315.1 of uncultured Lachnospiraceae bacterium. Taxonomy (GTDB): domain Bacteria; phylum Bacillota; class Clostridia; order Lachnospirales; family Lachnospiraceae; genus CANRXD01. Next base: position 9,676 of record CAJUIP010000015.1, read on the forward strand.
AAATTAACTCCGTATATTGAGCCTAAATGTGCAGTAGACAAATACGGAATTCGTGATAATAATTATGTGGTCGAAGACAATAGTGAAAAATATTCAAATAGAAGCAGAATAGAAAGTGATAAAGAGCATATATCATATTCATGTCGAGAATATTTTTCATGCATTCATGCTTTTTGCGAGAATGGTGAAAATATATTAATAGATGCTAAATTAAAAAAGCAGCAGGGGCAACAATCCAGGATTGCATATTATAGCTTAGTTCAGGCATTGATGAAATTAGAGGTCTTTCAAAAAAAATTTGATGATTATTTTAAAGAGTTCGGTAACTATCAAAAAAAGGGATTAGAAACTGAACTTCTGGAAAAAGCAACGGCGACATTTACAATCGCTTTTTTTAATCGCTTTGTGCGGGAAAAGTCAATTAATTATAAAGCAAAAGAAAGTATGCGAGTAACAGAACGTAAGATAATACACTTTATGGAATGCTGGATAAAGACATTGCCAGGAGTAAAAAATGTAATACGAAAAGAAAAAATAGTGGAAATTGATGTGGATTTTTTTGAGTACGAGGAATTTCTTTCGCAGTTTTATCATTCAATAAAAAGATTAGCAAGAAATATGGATATTGTATCTTTTCCGGGATATTTATTGCAAAAAGATTTTAGCAAGTTGAACGTGAATATTATGTGCGATGAGAAATGTGTTTTTCGTAGAATTAGTATTCCGGTGAAAAATATCCTTATATACCAGGAATATGAAAAGTTTTGTTGTACATTATTGCCAAATGAAGAAGAAATGGAGATGCAAATTATAAATCCATCCCAAGCAGCAGTGCAGGGTATAGCTTTACTAACCTCATTAAAAAAGATGTTTATGTATACAACAGAAATAGAACAAGAATTATTCGGCAAGTCAGGAAAGTTTATTGTGAAGCAAGTATATTGTCAATATCAGAATAAGGTAATTAATATTGTACACGAAACGATAAATTCGCTAAATAATATAATAGAGTGTATTTATTTAAACAAAGTAATTGATATTTCTGAAATCACTGATATTAAAAGAATACTGGAAGAAACAGGTGAACAGATGCGAGATGTTATTTTTGATGTGGCAAAAGAAGCATCTTACGAACAGATAGAAAATTTATTCAATCAATTTATAGATGTGTTTGGTCAATATGTAGATGCATCGGGAATAATGGCTGTTAGTTAGGAACAGCTCGTCCATATCAGACAGGTAATTCTGCGTTATCGGAGTATTCAAGTACCAAAAGCAGAGAAAGTTAAATAAATCGAAATGTTGAAAAGAAAGTTTTGAGAAAGATGTTTTAAGTTGGTGCATATTTTACCAATTTAAATATGCTTTACCAATTTTGAAAATTATTTGCTTTGATCAGGAAATTAAAGGACAGAAAAACTCTACCAACGCAAAATCTGGTAAACAGGGAATGGAATATCCCTCAGCCCCGCATAAATCCAGCATTCTGTCAAAAAGTTCGCAAAGCAGATGGGAATGTAATTCCAATTTCATAAGATTAAGCAAGATGCTGGAAACCCGACAGGTTGCCAGCGTTTTTTGCGTTTTGAGGGCGTTATTTTGATATGGAGGAAATCGGGAGGATTTGCGGAAAAGCTGGTAAAAATCTGGTACGGGAATTGGTAAAATCCTTTACCAACTTTTAAGAGGCGAAGTTTGCAGGGTTTTTATAAGGAAAGAATGAGTGGGATTTTTACGAAAAAAGCGATAAGAAAAAATGATGAAAGTGAGGAGTAGTCTATCCATAAGGGATCCTCCGTAAAAGAAAACCGCCCTGACGATACAGGACGATTTCTGAGCATTTTCTTTCGGCTGCTGCCTACTCCGGCTTGAGGTTTCGCTGCACAACCCCTCTCGAAGGCTCTGCATAACAAGGCTGTCCGGTACGCTGTTATGCTTCATCACCTGGACAGACACACACCGTTGCCTGTCTGCTGCTATTGTTATACGGAGAGAAAAGAAATATGTCAATGAAAATTTGTAGACCGGTCTTTATAATAGAAAACAGCCGAAATGCACTTGTTTTTTTACTATTCCTCGGCTAAAATATAATTATATTAGAAATCAGCCGAAAGAGGTGTGGATATGAATTATATAAAAAGAAATTTGGAGAACGTAGTAAGTCAGGTCACGAAGGAGTACCCGGTGGTTTTGGTCACGGGACCGAGACAGGTGGGCAAGACTACCATGCTTCAGAAGTTGATGGAAGGAACGGACAGAGGATATGTTACGCTGGATGATTTGAATGAGAGAGCCATTGCAAAGTCTGACCCGGAATTATTTCTTCAACTGCATAAGCCACCTGTATTGATTGATGAGGTTCAGTATGCACCGGAACTGTTTGTATATATTAAAATGAATGTAGATAAAAATCATGAGCCGGGAGCGTATTGGCTGACAGGCTCACAGGTGTTCAAACTGATGCGTGGAGTACAGGAATCCTTGGCTGGCAGAGTGGCAGTGCTTTCCCTTACCTCCTTATCACAGGCTGAAATAGCAGGTGGGGAGATGGAACCCTTTACCGTAGATATGGAGGCTTTGGCTGTAAGAAAGACAAGCAGAACAGAAATTGATACGAGAGGCATTTTCGAACGAATTTACAGAGGCTCTATGCCTGCGATTGTAAGCGGTGTTAACAGCAACAGTCAAATTTTTTACAGCAGTTACTTGTCAACCTATATTGAGCGTGATGTGAAGGAATTGTCGGGTGCCATTGATTCACTTAAATTCCTTCGATTTATTACAGCGGTGGCAGCAAGATGTGGTCAAATGGTTAATGTGGCAGAAATTGCGAGAGATGCGGATATCAACCAGACACAGGCAAAGGACTGGCTGGGAATCTTAGAAACTTTAGGTATTATTTTTTATCTCCATCCGTATTCCAACAATCTGCTAAAGCGCCTCGTGAAGACTTCGAAGCTGTATTTTTATGATACAGGACTGGTGTGTTATGTGACGAAATGGAGCAGCGCAGAAACATTGGAAAGCGGGGCTATGAATGGTGCAATTTTAGAGAATTATGTGGTTGCGGAAATTAGAAAAACATATCTTAACTGCGGCAGGGAGCCTTATATGTATTATTACCGGGATAGGGATGCCAAGGAGATTGATATTGTGCTGGAACATGATGGTGTATTAAATCCAATTGAAATCAAGAAAACATCCAATCCGGGAACAGAACTGATAAAGGTATTTGGTTTGCTTGATAAGTCATCAACACCACGCTCTAAGGGAGCAGTTGTTTGCATGAAGCCGGGACTTGGTGCGATTGACAGAGATAATTATATTGTTCCGGTTTGGATAATATAAGTACAGATTATTGGACATAAGAGAGATTTATCTATTCGAAGAGGAACACCCGGAATACAGGCTGAACCTATATCATCAGATTTTGGAGAAGTATAGTATCGAATGGGGTGACCGGGCAATGACGAATGCCGATGTTTCTAAAATGGATGGATAGGGTGTGATGGAGCATTGCTGGATTTCTTGAAAAAGGGTTGCATTCAGAAGTGGTTGGAACGGTTGGCAGAACTGGATAAATAAATGTAACACGGACTATTAGGCAAAAGAGGAAACACGGAAATGGCAAAAGGAGATAAGTATACTGCACTTACAGTATATTCGGAAAAGATATAGTAAAAATGAGTTTTAAGGAAATTGAAAGGGTTCTTGGAGAGCGTTTGCCGGAGTCGGCATACAAATATCCGGCACTATGGTCAAACTCGGAATCGCATTCTATTGCATTTGGGTGGATGGATGCAGGATACATGAGTCAGAATTTAAACATTGCCAATCAGACAGTAGAGAATGATCAGGGCGGACGCGCGGGTAAATTCCATTGACCAGAAATTTACAGTCTTTTATAATGGAATCATTAACATTTACATTGGTTGGAATGGTTTTTGAGTATGATGAGGATCGTTATGATACGATAGGCGACATCTCAGCAGGAAAACTATCGCTTGGAGCTAACACAACGATTGGAATATAGAGTGAGAACAGAAGAAAATGGCATACAGACAGATATCACCAGACTTATATCGGCAAGATTAGCAGCAAGCTTTGAGAGGGGAATTTATTATGGTAAATTTGAATTTGATCGACTACATTTTTATTGATAAACCCGAGCCTCACCAGCGGCAGCTAAAACAGAACCATCCAGCACCCAATACGGAAAATCAGTATTCGCGTTGAGATTGATTGAATTGATATATTCGCCCGCCTTGTTTGCGATATTTTGATAGTACCTGGTGATTTTTTATGGGACAATCCAAACAAATCTGTGATATACTATACAAGCGGAGAGTACCAGAGTCAAGAATGGGGGGATATTGTGAATTTTAGATATGGGGATATAGAAACAGAATATCTCAAATCAAAAGACCTGCGTTTGGCGGAAGTCATTGAAAAGGTGGGACACATTGACCGCTCTGTTGATACGGATTTGTTTTCGTCTGTTGTGCATCATATCATCGGGCAGCAGATTTCTACGAAAGCCCAGCAGACGATATGGAGCCGTATGCAGGAGGCATTGGGAGAGGTTACGCCGCAAACAATTTTATCTGCCGGCGTTCCCCTGCTGCAATCATTTGGCATGACATTCAAAAAAGCGGAGTACATTACGGACTTTTCTCAAAAGGTCGCTGCAAATGAGTTTGATCTTGATGCGGTGTCTCAAATGTCGGACGAGGATGCAATCAAAGCCTTATCTTCACTCAAAGGCATTGGAGTATGGACCGCTGAGATGATTTTGCTGTTCTGCCTGCAAAGGCCGAACATTTTCAGTTACGGCGACCTCGCCATTCTTCGCGGGATACGAATGGTGTACCACCACAGGAAGATTGACCAAAAGCTGTTTGAAAAGTACCGCCGCCGCTTCAGTCCATATTGCAGCGTTGCCAGCCTGTATTTTTGGGCGGTTGCGGGCGGGGCCGTCCCAGGTATGAAGGATTACGCGCCCAAGAAAAAGAACGGTTAAAATTGATATGAACAGATTACAAAGCACGTTTAAGGCTGAGACAAAGTATCAATCATTTTTCCTCTCAATGGTCGCTTTTGGCGTGAAAACGACGAAATGGACGAGGCGGTCCAAAGCGGACCCGCCCTTGTAAACGGTGTAAACCGTGTACGGAAAGGAAAGGTAAATAACTTATGGGAAACATTGTTGTATTATTTGAAGTGATCCCCACCAAAGAGGGGATGGAGAGATATCTTGAGTTGGCAGCGATGCTCAAGCCTCTGCTCCCCGGCTTTGAGGGCTTCAAGCGGGAAGGACGGGAAAAGCTGATTAAGAGCTATTCCATCACCGTCTGTTCTGCCATCCGGTCATACAGCAGTTTTGACAGAGTATATGCGCCCGATGATTCCAACAAGGCGCTGTTGAGGTGAGCCTATGCAATACACAATTACCTATCAATCCCCGTTGGGGGAGATTTTGCTGGCCTGTGACGAAATCGGCTTGACCGGCCTGTGGTTCAAAGGGCAGAAATATTTTGCCCTCTATCTGGACAAGGAGCATGAAGAAAAGGAAACTTCGCTGTTTGAGATTACAAAGCAATGGCTGGACATTTATTTTTCGGGCAAAGAGCCCGATTTTACAGTACCGCTGCACTTCACAGGCACAGACTTTCAAAACGCGGTATGGGAAATTCTTTACACCATCCCATATGGGCAGCTTATGACCTATGGGGAGATTGCAAAACGGCTTGCCGCCCAGAGGGGGCTGGAGCGTATGTCTGCCCAGGCCGTGGGCGGTGCGGTGGGACACAATGAAATTTCGATTATTGTTCCCTGTCATCGAGTGGTCGGCGTGGGCGGCAGTCTGACCGGTTATGCGGGCGGTATTGATAAAAAGAAGTCTCTGCTTACCCTTGAGGGGGTCGATATGAGCAAGCTGTTTGTTCCGGCGAAAGGAACGGCGCTTTGAGAGATCGGTTTTTAGACGATTGCCTGATTTATGAAATCTTATTTGTTGCAGAAGAAATTCCAAATGAGACGGGAGAAGTAAAACAGGAGCAGCAGGTGCTGTCCAGCCATAGAAAAGATCTTTTGGACGCTCTGCATGCATGCCAGACACAGATTGACTGCCTGGACTACCTGGCATGGCAGATTGAGAAGAAAGAGGGGAGAACATGATGGGAGGCCTTCTGATTCGGGGAATTCTCATCGGTCTGTTGTTCGGTGTGCCTGCAGGGGCAGTGGGGAGCGCTGCCCTTTGGTGTGGAGATGGCAAAGAGAAAGAGGAAATTTATCTTACAAAAAATTTTATAACAGCTTAAAACAATTTCTTTCAAATTCCAGCAGCCCTTCCTTACGCATTTTGCTGAGCTCATTTGACATTGCGCTTCGATCGACAAAAAGAAAATCGGCAAGCTGCTGGCGGTTAAATGGAATTGTAAAACTTGAGCTGTTTTGCCGCGTGGCTTCTTCGGATAAATAAGAAATAAGCTTTTCACGTATAGAGCGTTTGGACATATGACTGAGCTTTCGCACAAGTTTTCTGTTCTTTTCGGATATTGAAAAAAATAAATTCTGTACAACAATGGTATGAAAACGGCAGGCAGTGGGACAGGTTGTAATGATCCGTTTTGCGTTGAAGAAGATAACCGCGCTGTTTTCTGCCGCGACCACGTCATTTAGGAGCGGCCCGCTTTCCGATGCGGTGTATGCCTCTCCAAACATTTCCCCCATACTGATCTGTTCCAATATACTCCGGTTTCCCCAGTAATCGTCCTTTTGAATATGGAGGCGGCCGTCGGCTAAAATCATAATGTCGTTTAAATGTTCCCCCTCTCTTAAGACGTATTCGCCTTTTTTGTAGTGACGCAGCCGCGCATCCAGACAGAGGAGCATGGAACGAATTTCATCGTTGCTAACTCCGGCAAATATTTGTGTTCTTCTGAGGACAGGGATATATTCGTTCATAAAGCTCTCCTTTTGTTGTAAAAACAACAGACTTGTTTTATTTATTATATTATAATCAAACCATCAAATCAATATGCTTTCAGAAATCAGGTACGGCAAAGAATTGCCAATCAACATTTTAAAAGTGGAAAAGGAGTAAGAGCATGGTCAGAAAAATCATTAAAATTGATGAAGAAAAATGTAATGGCTGCGGTGCCTGTGCCGCCGCTTGTCATGAAGGTGCAATTGAAATGGTAAGCGGCAAAGCAAGGCTAACCCGTGAAGATTATTGTGATGGTCTTGGAGATTGTCTTCCTGCCTGTCCCGCGGACGCGATCACCTTTGAAGAAAGAGAAGCGCCGGCTTATGACGAAGCGGCTGTCCGCGCGGCAAAGGAAAAGAAAGCGCCGCTTCCTTGCGGCTGCCCCGGAACACAGTCCAAGGCTATCCACAGAGAGGACTGTGAGCAAGGCAGTCTTGCCGCGCCCATGCACAGTCAGCTTTCGCAGTGGCCTGTACAGATAAAACTTGTTCCTGTGAATGCTCCTTATTTTGACGGTGCGAATCTTTTAGTAGCGGCGGATTGCACCGCTTATGCTTACGGAAACTTCCACAATGAGTTTATCCGCAACCATATTACACTTATTGGATGTCCGAAACTTGACGAGGGCGATTATACGGAAAAGCTGACCGCAATACTTTCAAACAATCCTGTTAAAAGCGTCACCGTTGTCCGTATGGAAGTACCTTGCTGCGGCGGCATTGAAAATGCCGTAAAACAGGCTTTGCAGACAAGTGGTAAATTTATTCCCTGGAGGGTTGTTACCATCTCTGCAGATGGTAAGATACTGGATTAGTGGAGGAGCTTTAAATGGAAAGAAAAATGTTTTGCTTTCAATGCGAACAGACGGCAGGCTGTAACGCCTGTACCGGTAATGCAGGTGTCTGCGGTAAAAAAGCGGATACTGCCGGGCTTCAGGATAAGCTGACGGGCGCATTAATCGGTCTTGCGAGAGCGGCCGTGGGAGACGAAAGTCTTGTTACCGAAACGACTGACAGCTTCGTGCTGGAAGGTTTATTTGCGACCGTTACTAATGTAAACTTCAACAACGATACGATTTCGGCGCTGATCCAAAAGATAAGGGCAGAAAAAGAGCGCCTTGCGCCGAACTGTTCTGGCTGTCTTTCAGCTTGTGGAAGAAACAACGATTACGATATGAATGAACTGTGGGATGCAGATGAGGATATTCGTTCCCTGAAATCACTTATTCTGTTCGGGATTCGCGGCATGGCAGCTTATGTTTACCATGCAAATGTGCTCGGGTATCGCGACGATGACATCAATAAATTCTTTTACAAGGCGCTTTTTGCTGTCGGTATGAGGGACTGGGGCATGGATGAGCTTCTCCCTATTGTTATGGAAGTAGGGGAAGTCAATCTTAAATCCATGGCGCTTCTTGACAAAGCCAATACGGAAACCTATGGAAATCCTGCTCCAACAGAGGTCAGTCTGACTGTAAAAAAGGGTCCCTTCATCGTGATCTCAGGACATGACTTGTATGATTTAAAGCAATTACTTGAACAAACGGAAGGCAAAGGCATCAATATCTATACACATGGAGAAATGCTTCCTGCACACGCTTATCCTGAACTGAAAAAATATGCACATCTCAAAGGCAATTTCGGCACAGCATGGCAGAATCAGCAAAAGGAATTTGCGGATATTCCCGCGCCGGTCCTCTTTACCACCAACTGTCTGATGCCTCCTAAAGCAAGCTATGCCGACCGTGTATTTACCACAGAAGTGGTGTCTTACCCTGAACTCGTACACATTGGTAAAGAGAAAGACTTCACACCTGTCATCGAAAAAGCTCTTGAACTTGGCGGTTATCCTGCTGATATGCACTTTACGGGAATGAATGGCGGGGAAAAAGTAATGACAGGTTTTGCTCATAACGCCGTTTTGAGCGTTGCAGATACCGTGATCAATGGGGTAAAATCGGGCGCGATCAAGCATTTCTTTCTTGTGGGCGGCTGCGATGGCGCGAAACCTGGACGCAGCTATTATACCGAATTTGTAAAGCAGACCCCTGCCGATAGTGTGATCCTTACACTTGCCTGTGGGAAATATCGATTTAACGACCTGGACCTTGGCAGGGTTGGCGGACTTCCCCGTATAATGGATATGGGACAGTGCAACGATGCTTACAGTGCGATTAAAGTTGCGGCCGCTCTCGCAAACGCCCTCGAATGCGGAGTAAACGATCTGCCGCTTTCCATGGTGCTTTCGTGGTATGAGCAGAAAGCAGTATGTATCTTGCTGACACTTCTGCACCTGGGCATTAAAAACATTTTGCTTGGACCCTCACTCCCTGCATTTGTTTCTCCCAATGTGCTGAACTTCCTTGTGGAGAATTATAATATTTCGCCTGTCAGCACACCCGAAGAAGATTTAAAGAAAATATTGCAGTAAAGAGTAACGGAGCTGTTGCAAAATGGAAAAATGAAAACTCATTTTGTGACAGCTCCGTTATTGTGACAGCTTCGTTAATATGATGGCAGAACAACACAAAACTCTATTGGATGGACGGAAATAGGCGCTCGCCCTCTGGCTCAGCGCGGGCTGGGTGTATCCCAGCAATTCGGCGGCTTTTATGGTGGTACTGAACGCTCCCCCAAACCCCACTGGGGCCTCCCTGACTTCTGGCGATAAGAAGAAGATTGCCCGGCTGTGCAAGGCCAATGGTATCCAATCATGCCCCCGCAGTTGTGTGGCGGCAAAGAACTTCCGCTGGGTATTCTGTGTGGGGTGGAGGTTATCGCCTATCTTGGCATAAGACCGATTTCGTTGAAATGGGAAGCGGTCTATTTGCGGAACTTATAGTTATAAATTATTTGATATAGGAGTGGTTTGTTATGAAACAGTATGTTGTAGACGTTTTTGCGGATAAGTTTTTTGCAGAAAATTGCCATTGAAAACAACCTGTCTGAAACAGCTTTCGCAGTAAAGGAGGGGGATGCTTACCATCTGCGCTGGTTTACCCCCGGCGGAGAAGTAGAGCTGTGCGGCCATGCAACTTTGGCTACCGCGTATGTGATTACCCGTTTTGTGGAGCCGAATTTGGCTGTCGTGGTTTTTGATACTTTAAGCGGACGGCTGACAGTAGAAAAGAGCGGCGATTTGCTGACAATGGATTTTCCCTCTTTCCAGCTTACACCCATTCCCATTACGGAGGATTTGACCGCCGCGTTGTTTTCTGAGGCAGAAATCTACTTTTAGGATGTGAGAAAAAATGCAAATAGTAAACAGAGAAGATGCCGCCTCATACCGCCGGGGAGGGTGCGGAGATCGAACCGAACGAGGTCCATCAAATGACCAATAACTCTGATACGGAAATTGAGTTTCTCGTTGTATCTATGCCAAAGTCTCATGGAGATAAAATTGCTGTCTGAAAGCATCGTATCAGTTTCTTCCGGTTCGGTGTTACAACTTTATTATACCGGCTCAGTAACTTATTCCTGAATTACGTCCATAACATTTCTCTGGATTGATATTTTACTTGCTTTTAATAGGGTAAGCATATAAAATTTATTTTGTATGATACAGGGGACAACGGGCATAAAATCCGATACAGGCTTGCCCGCAAGAGGATTTTTGAACCTGGGTTCTGCCCAAGGCATGAAAAAGCAGCCTGATTAGAGCGTGTCTGAAAATTCATTCCCATCATCTTTCAGACATGCTCTGGGACGGATTTTAAATGTTTTTGAGAGCGTTTTTGTATGGAAATAGGTGAAAAGGATAAAAAGTATAAAGGCGGTGAAAGCAGATGTACAACCCTCAACTGGAAACCTTCCTCCGTGTTGCAGATGCGGGAAGTTTCAACAAAGCAGCGGTGGAGAGCTTCATAACTCCGACCGCAGTGATCAAACAGATCAATCTGCTGGAAGAAAGTCTGGGCGTTTCGCTGTTTGAGCGGACGCATCGGGGCTTACTATTGACAGAGGCGGGGAAGTCCATGTATCAGGATGCGAAATATGTGATCCAATATTGCAAGGATTCCGTGACCAGGGCGAAAAATGCTATGAAAACAGAGGACGGGCTGATCCGCATCGGTACCTCTCCGATGACGCCGGCCTCCGTACTTTTGGAACTGTGGCCACAAATTCATGAGCAGTGTCCTGCGATGAAGTTTCAGCTGGTTCCTTTTGACAACACTCCGGAAAATGCAAGGGAAATATTGGGAAATCTGGGACAGAATATAGATGTGGTAGCGGGGATTTTTGACGATACCATGCTGAATCTGCGGCGCTGTGCCGGAGTGCGGCTTCGCATGGAACCGATTTGCTGTGCGGTTTCTATTCACCATCCGCTGGCGGGTAAGAAGTATCTGAATTTGGAGGACTTGTATGGTCAGAAACTGCTTTTGATGCATCGGAATTGGAGCCGTTATGTAGATGAATTGAGGAATGATCTTTTAGAGAATCACAGCCAGATACAGATTCAGGATTTTGATTTTTATAACATGGAAATCTTCAACCGCTGTGAAAACAGTAACGATGTATTGATGGCGTTTGCAGGCTGGGCGAATGTGCATCCCCTGTTAAAAATTCTTCCGGTTACATGGGAATACCGGATTCCGTATGGACTGCTCCATTCTCCAAAACCATCAAATACGGTAAAAAAATTTCTGGCCGCCGTACAAAATACGATACACGAGACATAATACTTTTGGGTATAAACTGATGAACAAATCGAGACTTCTTCGGGGGTCTCGATTTTGTTATGCTTACGTATGCAGGAAGGTTTCCAGAAACGGGGAGCTCTGTATATTTCAGTATGCAGAAAGGCTGCCAGTGGCGTGGGAGACTGTCTGAAAACTCAAATAATGCAAAAATCTCCCCCCACTGATGGGGAGGAAATAGGAGTAAATTTCCAATGCAAATCCCACTTTATGACTAAAAACAGCAATAAAAATGGGATGGGGACACATCGACCGTTAGTTTTCGGACAGTCTGGCGGGGGGTCTGCATGGTATAAATGATAGAAAACAAAAAGAAGCAGGTGGTTTATGATGGGAAAGATACAGCCAATGGCCGCGTTTCTTATGATAATGGCGATTTTTACAGCCTGTGGACAGACTGCAAACGGCGGTTCCGGCAGCAGCTTGGAGCAGGGGGTTGAAGCTGTGGAGGAGGCAATACACGCAGAAAGGAAGGAGACTTCGGTGCAAAAGGCAGACAGGGATGATTTAAGGGAAGGAACCTCTGCTAACACGGTGGCGGCGCCGGAAGATTTTCCGGAAGAATATGATTACGGAAGCGGCAGGATCAGCGACTGGTCGAGCGAGTGGATGCTTAAGAAGATGCCGGAGCCAAAGGGAAATGAAACGGTCTTAAATACGGCTGCGGATCCGAAGCGGATTCAGGCGCTGTATCTCTGGGAAGAAGGAAATGTACCGGCAGTGACCGAGTTTACAGAGGATATGAGCGGATATTTTGATGAATGGGATTTTCGGCCTTTTGTGACAGCAATTCCGGTAAGGGAAGGGGTGGAGCCCAAAGGGGCCGTTGTCCTCATGGCGGGCGGCGCGTATCAGTTCCGGGGCAATTATACGGACGCTCTGCCAACGGCCGCGGCGCTGCGGGAGTATGGATTTCAGACATTTATTGTGGATTACCGGCTGCGTCCTTATACACAGGAGGAGGGGGCGCTGGATATTGCCAGAGCGGTTCGGTTTGTCCGCAAAAATGCCGCTGTATATGGAATCGATCCGGAGAATATTGCAGTGATGGGCTTTTCCGCCGGTGGAATTCAGGCGGGGGAATTTCTGATGCATTACGATGAGGGGGGGGGAATGGAACGGCACTGGCTGCTTCTTATGTTCCGGACGAGCTGGATAAAATTCCGGCGCATGCTTCGGCGGCCGGAATGATCTATTCTTTTTACGGGAGGCTTAGCGTTGGAAATATGGATAAGGAGTGGCTTTCCGAAGGAGAACTGCCTCCGACTTTTTATGTGTATGGTACGGAGGATCCGTTTTACAGCCAGTTTGAAGAACAGTATGAGGTAATTCAAAGTATGAAAATTCCGACAGGAAGAATCGTATTAAATAGCTGGCCCCACGGGTTTGGATCAGATGGGGGCTGGGTAGCGGATTACGCGAAATGGCTGGAAACGATCTTTCAGTCAGGCGGCAGCATGGCAAAAACAAATCGGTTTACATCAGAAACCAAAATACAGGACGTGATAGCGGATCCGGCATTTGATGGTTTTGGCAGGCTGATATTTCCGGTGGATTTGGATCTGAGAGGAACGGAAACGCTGCGGGAGGCGGGAGAGCGCCTGATCTGGTACAGTCATGTAAATCCGGAGAGAACGGTATCCGTCATAAATGAGATGAAAGCACGGATCCAGAGCGGCGAGCAGATTTTTTATGATATTTACACCGATAAAGAGAAAGCGGAGGATCCTTCCAAGGAGGATACGGGGCTGTTTTTCTTTCGGGGAAATCCCGGAGAAAGGTTTGCGGTAGTCAATGCGGGCGGCGGCTTTTTGTATGTGGCGGCTTTGCATGACAGCTTTCCGCATATGCAGGAGCTGGCAGGGCGCGGGTATCATGCGTTTGCGCTGATTTACCGCCCTGGCGCCGAGACCGCCTGTGAAGATCTGGCGAGGGCGATCGCTTTTATCCACGAACATGCCGGGGAGTTTCAGGTGAACACGGAAGGGTACTCTCTCTGGGGTGGTTCGGCCGGGGCGAGAATGGCAGCGTGGCTTGGCTCGTATGGAACGGCTGCTTTTGGCGAAAAGGAATATCCGGCTCCGGGGGCTGTGATCATGCAGTATACCGGATTGTCAGACGTATATGGAAATGAACCGCCGACTTACGCATGTGTGGGAACGAATGATGGTATTGCTTCTTACCGGACGATGGAGCGCCGAATTGAAAGGATAAAGGCGAACGGAACAAACGGCGGGATTGAGGTTTTTAACGGGTTGTCCCACGGGTTTGGTCTGGGAGAGGGGACCGTTGCGGAAGGCTGGATTGACCGGGCAATTGCGTTTTGGGAAGAAAACGTGGAGGCCGATGAAAAGAAACAATAAAAGGAGAGAATGAACATGAGCATTTTATTTATCAACGGAAGTCCCAATAAGAACGGCAACACGGCGGCGCTGGCGGCTGTGCTTCTGGAGGGGAGGGAGTATGAGACTCTGAATCTGACCGATTACCGGATTGGAAGCTATGGGCAGAAATTTGAGGGCGATCAGCTGGAGCAGGTAATTGCAAAGATGAAGGAGGCGGACGTGATCGTAGTCGGCTCGCCGTTGTACTGGCATAATATCTGCGGGTCTGTGCGGAATGTGCTGGATCGGTTCTATGGTCTGGTGGAGAAGGGTGAACTTTCGGGAAGGACTTTGTATTTCCTGTTCCAGGGCGCGGCGCCGGAGAAGTGGATGCTGGAGGCCGGAGACTATACGATGAAGCGTTTCGCGGCGCTTTATGGCATGAGGTACGGCGGAATGGCAGTGAACAGGGACGAGGCCGGCAGACTTGGGAAGAACATTTAAGCAGACTTGACCCTCATTTGGCAGGCGCAGCCTGGCCCTGAATTTTTTGCGCGAGTGACAGGCCGGATAGGGACGCTGGCATTCCTGTTCGGCGGCTGCCGCGGCCATCGGGGCGTAAGGATAAGGAAAGAACTGGTTCCGGTAAAAAGCGTTTGCAGGCAGAATAAGGGCATAAAGGATTCCAAATCGGAGGGAGACAGGACATGACGCAGAAAAAGACGTGGATTTTATATTTGCTGGCAGGAGGGATGGCTGCTTTCCTGCTGACCGGCTGCGGCAGTAAAACGATGGCTTCCCAGGCAGCCGGAACGGAAGCGAAGGAAAATGTACAGGAGAACGCAGAACAAGCCGCCGAGCAGATGCAGGGCACGGAATCTGCATGGACGGGCGGTAGCAAAAGCAGCATTTTGATTGTCTATTTTGCTGTGGCGGAAAACAGCGATGTGGACGCAGTGTCCTCAGCCAGCGTCGTGACGGTAAACGGCGTCGCAAAGGGACGAATGCAGTATCTGGCGGAGCTGATCCAGGGAGAGACCGGCGGCGATCTGTTCTCGATTCAAACCGCTGTGGATTATCCGGGAGATGGCGGTGAATTGATTGATTATGCTGCAAAAGAACAGGACGATGATGTGAGGCCGGAGCTTGTCAATCATATTGAAAATTTGATCAGTACGATGTAGTATTTGTGGGATATCCTACCTGGTGGTACGATCTGCCCCAGGTCATGTACAGTTTTTTTGACGAGTATGATTTTTCGGGAAAGACCATCATTCCCTTTAATTCTCATAATGGCAGCCGGTTTTCCGGAACGATTGAGACAATCGCAGAGCTGGAGCCGGAGGCGGAAGTAATCACGGCCGGGTTTACCGTCAATGAGCGAGCTGTGGCAGATGCCGGAGCTGATATTGCGGACTGGCTGCACGAAATGGGATTTTAAAGTGCATGCGTAAGAAAAGCAGGGAGGATAAAAGATTGAGTAAGCATAAAATGCCATGGAAGGGAATCGTGGACGGAGTGATGTTTGTCCTGCTGCTAAACCAAATGGCGTATGTGCTGACAGGGCAGCGGGTGCATGAATGGGCAGGCGCGGCAATGGTGTTTTTCATTCTATGCCACAATTTTTTGAATCGCAGGTGGTTTCTCACGGTCGGAAAGGGGATATACAATTCCAGACGTCTGTCTGGAACAATCCTTAATTTTCTGACGATTATGGTGGTTTTAGGGCTTTTTATCAGCGGTGTAGTCATGTCACGGTATGTGTTTGATTTCCTCCCCATTCATGGAGGGCGGGCACTGGCAAGGCGCGTCCACATTTCCTGTGCATACTGGGGATTTCTTTTGATGACGGTCCATATTGGAATGCACTGGAATGGGATAAGGGGGCGGCTTTATAAAATGTTTGGAAAGACGGAACTGGCTGGAAGAAAGAAATGGCTGGTTTCCGGAATCGGCTGGGCGGCGTCTGCTTATGGCGTATTTGCTTTTTACCGGCATGAGATACTTTCGTTTTTATTGCTCCGGAACGAATTTGCAATTTTCAATCAGCAGTCAACGCTTTTATTTGTTTTGGATTATCTGGCGATGGTCATTCTGATCGTGAAACTGACAAATTGCTTTCTTGGCAGAAAAAGGAAAATCGCAGAATGAGGCTGCGGTGCAGGAACCGGTAAAGCCGGAAACCAGGGCTTTTGAGGAGGCGCAGTCCACATCGGAAGCTATGGAGTAAGGTTTTGAGAGTGTATTGGCGTGTAGGGCAATTTATCAGCGAGGAGGCAAAAACAGCATCCTATGGAGATTCATTCATTGATGAACTTTCCAGATATATACAAGATACATTTCCAGGGATAAAAGGGTTTAATCGTCGTGGCCTTTATCGTATGAAACAATTTTATGAAACTTATGCGAATTATGAAAAAGTGTCACCACTGGTGACACAAATCAATTGGACCAACAATCTGCTTATTTTGTCGGGAACAAAAAGCATTGAAGAAAAAGAGTTTTATTTAAGATTATGTATACAAGAGAATTATAGTAAACGTGAGTTGGAAAGGCAATTAGACAGTGCTTATTATGAACGTTATATGTTATCGAAGGGAAAAGCACTGCCTGAAGGGATAAAGAAAATAAATAATAATCCATTTTTTGATTCCTATGTCGTTGAATTTTTGGATTTGCCAAGTCCTTATAAAGAAAATGATCTTAGGAAAGCATTGATCCTTAAAATGCGGGATTTTATTTTGGAACTGGGAAGGGATTTTACATTTATAGATGAAGAATATAAAGTGCAGGTTGGCGGAGAAGATTATGCGATAGATTTATTATTTTTTCATCGAGGGTTACAATGTTTAGTGGCGTTTGAACTAAAGATTGGAAAATTTAAGCCGGAATATGTTTCAAAGATGGATTTTTACCTGGAGGCGTTGGACAGACAGGTGAAAAAGGAGCATGAGAACCCAAGTGTAGGATTGATCCTGTGTGCAACAAAGAATGACGAAGTAGTTGAATATGCAATGAGCAGGAGTATGTCGCCAATGCTTGTGTCCGAATATAAATTGCAGTTGCCAGATAAAAAAATACTGCGGGAAAAATTGCAAGAATTAATAAATATATCGGAATAATTTTAAGCTAATTGATATCGTTAGTGCTAATTAAAACGTAGCGATTTTCATCTGCCAAAGGAAAAAATCCAGATGAATTAGATAATGGTAGAAACTTTATTTGTTTTGGATTATCTGGCGATGGTCATTCTGATCGTGAAACTGACAAATTGCCTTCCTGGCAGGAAAAGGATAACACCTTTCGGTATAAACTGATGAACGAATCGAGACTTCTTTGGCGGTCTCGATTTTGTTATGCTTACCATACAGATATCATCATGAAAGGAAGATGCACGATGAGAAAAGCAGTGCCATTTTTGCTGGTCGTAGCCCTAACCTTGGCAGTCACTAGCTGCGGTATGGCAGAAAAAGGAAAATCGCAGAATGAGGCTGCGGCGCAGGAACCGGTAAAGCCGGAAACCAGGGCTTTCGAGGAGGCGCGGTCCACATCGGAAGTCAGTGCAGAGGATACGAAAAGTGAACCGTCAGAGGGTTCCGGAGTATTGGTCGCGTATTTTTCTGTACCGGAAGATGTGGATACGTCTGGTGTGGATACGGTAGCCGGGGCGAGTATTGTGGTGCGCGACGGGGAAAAATTGGGGAATACGGAGTATGTGGCAAGGCTGATCCAGGAGACAGTCGGCGGCGATTTGTTCCGCATCGAAACGGTGGAGGCCTATCCGCTGGACCATGATCCGCTGGTCGATCAGGCGGCAGATGAGCAGGACGAGAATGCCCGCCCGCAGCTTGCCTCCCATGTGGAGGATTTTGAACAATATGAAACTGTTCTGCTGGGGTATCCCAACTGGTGGGGGGATATGCCGATGCCGGTGTATTCTTTTTTGGAGGAATATGATTTTGAGGGAAAGACGATTATTCCTTTTATCACCCACGGAGGCAGCAGGGCGTCAGGGACGGTTGGCACCATTTCAAAGCTGGAGCCGGGGGCGCAGGTTTTGCAGGACGCGCTGGTGATTTCCAGAAATGATGTGGCAGACAGTGAGGAAACAGTGACAGCCTGGGCGGAGGGCCTCGGGATAAAAAATTAAGTGGAAGCGAGAGGAATCAAAGCAATGGAAAAGAGGATCCTTGGAAATGATCTGGCGGTTTCAGCGGTTGGGCTTGGCTGTATGGGAATGAGCCACGCTTATGGCGCGCCGGCCGACAAAAAGGAAATGACGGGGCTTTTTGCAAAGGCCGTGGACATGGGGTATACGTTTTTTGACACGGCAGAGGTTTACGGAACGCCTCAGAATCCGCATGATAACGAAGAATTGGTTGGAAAGGCATTGAAACCTTATCGGAACCATGTAATTCTGGCGACGAAATTCGGGATTCATTTTGATATGACGTCACCGGAGGTCAATAAACCGCTGGTTCCGGACTCCAGACCGGAGGTGGTCCGGGATTCGGTGGAGCACTCTCTGATGCGTCTAGGAACAGACCATATAGACCTTTATTATCAGCACCGCCCGGATCCGTCGGTTCCGGTGGAGGAAGTGGCAGGCGTGATGTCGGAGCTGATCGCAGAGGGGAAGATCACGCACTGGGGGCTTTCTGAGGCAGATGAGGAGACAATCCGCCGCGCACACCGGGTCTGCCCGGTGACGGCGATCCAGAACCGCTATTCTATGATGGCAAGATGGTATGAGGGGCTGTTCTCCGTGTTGGAGGAGCTGCATATCGGATTTGTGGCGTTTTCTCCGCTGGCGAACGGATTTTTGTCGGCAAAATATGATAAAAATTCTGTGTTTGAAGCGGAATGCGATTACCGCAGCGTCATGCCCCAGTTCACATCGGAGGGGATTGACCGGAATCAGGAGCTGCTGACGCTTTCGCATCGGATCGCAGGGGAGAAGCAGGTGACGCCGGGGCAGATTGCTCTGGCGTGGACGCTGGCGAAGCGCCCTTACATCGTTCCCATTCCCGGTACCAGAAAGGAGGAACGTCTGCGGGAAAATGCGGGGGCCGCAAAGGTTGCTTTGATGCCGGAGGAGGTCGCTTCCATCGACGGGGCGCTGAATCATATGGAAATGTCGGAGGTGTTCGGAGGGACGCGCATGCAGTACTAGAGCGTGTCTGAAAATTGCTTTCCGTCAGACGTGTGTCACAGTTTGTGGGAAATTGGGTCCGAATGAGGGAGGCGTAGCGGGTTTTATTGCCGCAGAGCATGCTCTATGCTGGCTCACACTTTTTGGTTGGCACGGCGATAGCTTATTTGTCGTTCCAAGAGTGAAACTTGCGATGTATGATAGCAGTATGAAGGAAAAGTGATATAGAGACGGAGGTGCGATTGTGAGAAAGAAAGGACCATATTTTGCAATACCGGCGGCAATCCTGCTTTCCATGAGTGTGACTGCCTGTGCGGGCGGAAACAGCGGCCGTCAGGCAGCAGCGACAGCCGAGGAAACGACCATTCAGGAAACGGCGACTGAACAGGAAACGGCAGCCAAACAGGGAATGGAAGCTTTACAGGAAACGGCAGACGAACAGGAGACGGCAGGCGCCGCAGAGACAGAAAACGGAGAAAGTGTGGAAAATGACACGCCGGGAGATACGGGAGCCGTGGCTTCCAGTGAGGAACTCCCCTTCTTTCTTGGACAGAAGATAGAATCGGATTCCTTTACGGGAAACGCCTATATCGAGATGATGATCGCCAACGATGAAACTTATAATTTCCCCCAGACCAATCATCTTACCTTTGAGCCGGGAGCCAGGAGCAGCTGGCACACTCACGGCGGAATGGTGCTCCTGATCACAGGGGGCGTGGGCTATTATCAGGAAGAAGGAAAACCGGCACAGATTTTGCGTCCGGGCGATGTGGTGAATATCGAGCCGGGGTAAGGCATTGGCACGGCGCGGCGCCGGACAGCTGGTTTTCCCAGATTGTTATTTTTGATTCCCATTATGTGCCGGAGGACAATGCGCCTGCGGAGGAGCCGGTTACAGAGGAGCAGTATACCAATCTGGAAACCGAGGAATACGCCGGGCGTACCGTTACGCCAGACAATGAATATATGTTTGAGCGTGCTCCGGAGGCGGTAACATTCGATACCTTCAGCGGCCCGGCGTATGTGTCGTCTGTGCTCGGCGCGGATAATGCGGCAGGAGCTCCGGATCTTCACTATGTGGTATTTGATCCGGGAGTGATTAACAACTGGCATACCCATGAAGGCGGACAGATTCTCATTGTCACCGATGGAATCGGCTATCACCAGATGGAGGGCGGGCCGGTGCAGGTTCTCTATCCGGGCGATGTGGCGCTCTGCCCGCCGGGAGTGAAGCACTGGCACGGCGGCAGCGCGGATACCAGCTTTGGCCATATCGTGGTGAATACGAATCCGGAGCTTATGGGCCTGGAATGGTTTGACCGGATTTCGGAAGAAGAATATGCAAAACTTCCGACGGAAAAAGCTGCAGAGACAGCAAATTAACATTTTTATAAAAGAAGCACAGGAGGATTTGAACATGAACGATTTTGTTTATTCGTACCCGGTAAAGGTATATTTTGGAACGGATGCGGCAAAGAAAGCCATGTCCCAGGAGCTTGGAAAGTACGGGAAAAACGTGATGCTGGCATATGGCGGAGGCTCTGTAAAGAAAAGCGGTGTGTATGACGCAGTGACAGCGATGCTACGGGAAGCCGGAAAGGAGATTGTAGATTTTCCGGGCATCATGCCCAATCCGACTTATGCAAAGGTGCAGGAAGGCGCGAGGTTGGCAAAAGAGAAGAACATCGACTTGATCCTGGCAGTGGGCGGCGGTTCTGTAATCGACTGCTGCAAGATCATTTCCGCGCAGGCGAAAACGGAACAGGACATCTGGGAGATGGAGTTTGAGGAGCATGTATATCCGACCGAGTTTGTTCCTATGGGAGCGGTAGTAACGGCCTCCGGCACAGGCGCGGAGATGAACAACGGTGCGGTCATCACAAATGAGGAGAAGAAGATTAAGACAGGCGTTCTCGGCGCATTTGCAAGTTTTGCGGCGTTGGACCCGGAATATACGGTATCCCTTCCCGCAAGACAGGTGATTTCCGGCGCGTTTGACACGCTGAGCCATTGTATGGAAACCTATTTTGGAAGTCCGCGAACCGCAAATGTTTCCGATGAGATTAACGAGGCCATCATGCGGAACGTGATCCGTAATCTGCGTCTGGTAGCGGAGGACCTCCAGGATATGGAGGCAAGGCGGGAGCTGATGTGGGATTCTGCCATGGCGGAGAATGGGATCTTAAAAATCGGCAAGGTTACGGATTTTCAGGCGCATCAGATTGAGCATCAGCTTGGCGCGTATACGGACTGCAATCATGGCTGCGGGCTGGCGGTGATCCATCCGGCGCTGTACCGGCATATTTATACAGGAGCCGTAGAACGGTTCGCGCATTTTGCGGAGGCGGTTTGGAGCGTATCCGGCGAGGGAAAGAGCAGAGAGGAAACCGCCCTTGCCGGGATTCAGGCCCTGGCAGATTTTATCAAAGAGATCGGACTGCCGACAAACTTTAAGGAGCTTGGGATTGAAGCGGAGGAAGAAATGCTCCGGGTGGTGGCAGGATCTTCCAACATTCAGGCCGGCTGCTGTAAGAAGCTGACGGCAGATGAAATCTTTGAAATCCTGATGGAGTGCAGATAGAAAGCGTGCAGGAAGGGGACTTGTGTCATGGAATACAGGACACGAAACAACGGCATGAAAATGCCAATGCCTACGTGAATGAAAAGGCGGTGTGGACATAATCAGAATGGCATGGATCTTGGGGCTGGCGCTGCTGGCATGGACTGGTTGCAGCAATGCTTATGCCAAAACGGGTATCGCGGCGGAATCGGAGCATCAGGCAGAAGGCTATGTAACGGAAGGCACGGAGCGTTATCGTGATTTTGTGGTGGACAGTGTGCTGCATTCTGACGAACTGGGGGAGATTCATTACTGCGTCTATATCCCTGATGAATATGACGGGAGTGAAGCCTACAGCCTTTACATTACCCTTCCCGGTTATCAGGGGCTTTATTTTCAGGGAGCAGCCATGAATATCCGGACGGAGGATTTTGCTTTTGAGGCCAGGAATTATCATGATAAGATGATCATTCTGGCGCCGCAGATGGAGGACTGGGGCGAAACCTCCGCTAGGAAAACCATTGCGTTGACGGAATATTTTCTGAGCCACTACAAGATTGATACAAAAGAGGTTTATATCAGCGGATATTCCGGGGGCGGGGAAACGCTTTCTCTGGTTCTCGACAGCCGCCCGGAATTGTATACGGCGGCGCTTTTGTGCAGTTCCCAGTGGGACGGCGGATATGAGTCGGTTGTCAAGGCGAGAACGCCCGTATATTTTGTGATTGGTGAATCCGACGAGTATTACGGTGCGGAGCCGTTTCGCAGGGCGTATCAGGAGATACGCGGTCTTTATGAAAAAGAAGGGCTTTCGTAGACAGAGATTGACAGCCTTGTGATGCTGGATATAAAGCCTTCCGCTTATTTCACAGACGGCGGCGTGACAAATCAGCATAGCGGCGGCGGAAGCTTGTTCTGCAGAGATGGCGAGATCATGGGCTGGCTGTTTGGAGGACATGAAGGATAAGACAGAAAGGAAGGATTCATGAATGAGAAGGAGAAAACAGGCGCTTGCGGCTGTATTAGCCGGATTGCTGGCATTTGGCCTGACGGCATGCGGCAGCTTCCGTACTGCCGCAGGGCAGACAGAAAGCGTACAGCAGACAGAAAGCGCGCGACAGACGGAGGCTGCGTCGGAACGCTCGAATGAAACAGAAGAAGCTTCCGCAGAAAATGAGACTGCGGACGGCGTGGTACAGACCACGGCAGGTCTGGTGCAGGGAACCAGCGAGGACGGCATCTACCGCTATCTTGGTGTTCCGTATGCGGAGGCGAAGGAACGGTTCGTTCCGGCGGAGAATGTGACTCCCTGGGAGGGCGTCCGCATGGCAGACGCCTATGGCCCGATGTCTCCCCAAGGGGGAATCTCCGGCCTGGGAGATGCGGGCAGTCAGGACGGTACGGACAATAACAGCCAGAATTTAAATATCTGGACTCCCGGCGTAAATGACGGAGAAAAGCGTCCGGTCATGGTGTGGCTCCATGGAGGCGGCTTCTCCACCGGCTCCGCCAATGAAGAAGGCTATGACGGCGGGGCATTGAGCCGCAGTGGAAATGTGGTGGTCGTATCGGTGAATCACCGGCTGAATGTATTCGGATATCTGGATCTGTCCGCTTACGGGGAGAAGTATAAGGATTTCGCCAATGTAGGAATCCGGGATATTGTGGATTCCCTGGAATGGATTCAGGAGAATATTGAGGCGTTTGGCGGCGATCCGGACAATGTGACCGTGTTCGGGCAGTCCGGCGGCGGAGCGAAGGTACTGGCGCTGATGTCGTCCCCCTATGCAAAGGGATTGTTCCATAAGGGAATCGTGCAGAGCGGCGCTACGGAGACGATGGGCGTGATCTTTAACAGCCAGGAATCCAGTACAAGGCTGGCAGAAAAGATCCTGGAAAAGCTGGGCATCACAGCAGAGAATATCGAGGATATTCAGACGGTTTCCGTAGAGGAACTGGAAGCGGCTGCCGCGGAAGCCCTTCCGGAAACCGGAGAAGAACTGAAACTTCCGGCTGCTCTGGGCGGCGGATATTCTATGGACTGGGAGCCGGTGGTGGACGGAGACTTTCTGCCGACGAATCCGGTGACGGAGGAATCCTTTGCGGAAGCCGGGCTGGATATTCCGCTTTTAATCGGCAGCAACTTAAACGAGTGGAGCGGATTTTTTGAATCCGAACCGATTGAACCGAAGGAAGAACTGACCACTGCGCTTCGGGAAGCGTATCCAAACAAGCCGGAACTGACTGCGGAGCAGGTAGATACCACAACCATCCGCCTGCCGCTCTTAAAGATTATGACACACAAGGCGGACCAGAACGGCGCCCCAGTCTACGCCTATCTGTTTACATACGGCAATTCTTATCACGGCGCGGAGATTCCCTATGTTTTCAACCATGCAGATGGAAATCAGGAGGAACAGGCGCTGGCGGAGCAGGTGAGCCAGGCGTGGATCAATTTTGCAAAAACCGGAACTCCGGGTGCGGAAGGGCTGCCGGATTGGGAGCCGTATACCAGAGAGGGAGGAGCGACCATGCTTCTGGATACGGAGCCGGAGCTTGTCTATCATCATGACCGGGATCTGCTTTCCCTTTTGGTTCCGGATTATTGGGAGGAGTCAGAAGGTACGGAAAGGGAAGAAACAGCGGGCGGCAGGACGCTGGTAGTCTATTATTCCGCGGGCGGACATACAGAAGCTGTGGCAAATGTGATTGCAGAGACAGCCGGGGCTGACCTGTTTGAGCTGGAGCCGACAAAAGCCTATACCAGTGATGACTTAAACTACAATAATGATAACAGCCGGGTAAGCAGGGAGCATGAAAACGAGGATTTAAGGAATGTGGAATTGGTATCCACGACCGTAGAGAACTGGGATTCCTATGACACGGTGTTGATCGGCTATCCCATCTGGTGGGGAATCGCCGCGTGGCCGGTGAACAGCTTCGTGGAAGATAACGATTTTACGGGAAAAACCGTTATCCCATTCTGTACCTCTGCCAGCTCCGGGCTTGGAAAAAGCGGAGAATTATTAGCAGAAATGGCCGGAAGCGGAGACTGGCAGGAAGGGATACGGTTCCGGTCTAATGTATCAGAGGAAGATGTCAATACCTGGGTAGAAAGCCTTGGGTTATAATATAGGAGGGAGATCATGGAGAAACCGTTTGTAGTCTGTCATATGCTTTCTTCACTGAATGGAAAGATAGACGGGGAATTTTTTGCTGCGCCGGAATGCAGGCCTGCGACTGTGGAGTATGGAAATCTCAGAGGCTTTTATGGTTGTCAGGCGACTCTATATGGCACGACCACGATGGCGGGCAGTTATTCCGAAGGGTATGTTGGGGAACTGGAGGAGACCTCCTCTGTCTATCCGAAGGAGGACTATATCGCGCAGTCGGAGACAGATATCTATATTGTTTCCATTGACCCCGAAGGAATTCTGGGGTGGAGCTCTAATTATCTTGAGAAAAAGGGCCGTCCGAAAGCGCATGTGATAGAAGTTCTGACAGAGAAGGTTTCGGGGGAGTACCTGGCATATCTGAGGAAATTTGATATTTCCTATATTTTTGCGGGAAAAGAACAGCTTGATGCGGCGCTTCTTCTTCATAAGCTGAAACAGAAGTTTTCTATCGAACGGCTGATGATTGCAGGCGGCGGCATGATAAACTGGACGTTTCTGCAGGCCGGTTTGATTGATGAAGTGAGTGTTGTGGTTGCGCCGATGGCCGATGGAGGAAGAACGGCGGTTTCTGCTTTTGAGAAGGCGGATTTTCTGCCCTGGCACAAACCGGTTGCGTTTACGCTAAAAGAAGTGAAACAGCTTCCGGAGGAGGTTTTGTGGCTGCGGTATATACCGAAAAAACAGAATGATTCTGGAAAAACAGAGGTATAGTAGAAATTACTATAAATGTCCCGCCGCCGAAGGCGGCATAAATTCAGGGATTCCGAGTGCGCCCGGCAGGCTTTGATTCATGGTGGTGCACTCACCTGGGGGCGCATGAAGGTTAAAAAAAGAAGGGATGTATGAAGAATGAAGGTATTATTGGTAAACGGCGGTCCTCACAAGACGGGCTGCACGAATCGTGCGCTGCAGGAGGTGGCTTCTGCGCTGAACAAAGAGGGAATCGAAACGGAAATTTTCTGGATCGGCAATAAACCGGTAGGCGGCTGTATCGCCTGCAAGAAATGTGTCCAGACGGGAAGCTGTGTGTTTGATGATGTAGTGAACCAGTTCCGGAAAAAGGCATATGAAGCGGACGGGTTTATATTCGGAACGCCAGTTCATTACGCCGCGGCCAGCGGCAACATGACGGCATTCATGGACCGCCTGTTTTATTCTGAATTTTGCGGCAATCAGAATAAGGCATTTTATATGAAGCCCGCGGCAGCGGTGATTTCTGCCAGGCGCGCGGGAACGACGGCGACCTTTGACCAGATGAATAAGTATTTTGCCATTCAGGAGATGCCTATTGTATCCTCCCGTTACTGGAACATGGTTCATGGAGCTGTACCGGAGCAGGTGGAGGAGGACAAAGAAGGTCTCTATACCATGAGAGTGCTGGGGCGGAATATGGCGTACTTACTGAAATGCCAGGAGGCGGCAAGGAAAGCCGGCGTGAAGCAGCCGGAGCAGGAGACTCCGGTGTTTACGAATTTTGTGAGATAAACAAATGACGCTCCGATCAATATCTTTAAAAGAAACAATCCATGACGCTGATTTCCTGTGCAACAGCGATGGAAACCCGACCGGAGATCGCCAAAGCTGAACAGAAACAGGAGGCATGAAACTATGAAAAAGATTGTATTGTTGGCAGCATCGCCGACGGAAGGCGGCAACGGAGATGCGCTAATCGAGGCGGCGATGGAGACGGTTAAAGCCAATGGAGATCAGGTCAAAAGAATCGCAGTGCGTGATCTGGACCTTCATCCGTGCAGAGCCTGCTATGGTTGCAGGAAGGACGGCATCTGCGAGCAGAAAGATGATTTTGCGGCAGTTTTAAAGGCACTGCATGACTGCGATGGAATTATCGCATCGGCTCCTGTTTATTATAACTGCATGGCAGCACAGGCGTTGATTGTTATCAACCGTCTCTGCTGTACATTTGCCTGCAAATCCTACCAAGTAGGGCCAAAGAAAAAGATTGGTGTATTTCTTACCTGTACTGGTTCCTCTGTTGATGAGATGAAACGGCATGTGCAGAACATTGTCTGCCTCCCGAGTATTCAGCGTTCTGTGCTGGATGAACGGACAGAAGTATTCACACAATGTGTTTCCCGCTCAACATGCCAGGAGAGGGAAGATTACCTTGAACGGGCGCGTGCGATTGCACAGTGGGTCAGCGAATAGGGAAAACATATCAAAGGTAAGGTGTCTCATGCGTCTGGAGCTCTATGAGAAGGCAGAAGCGCTGTGGATGTTAAGCAGCTGATGAATACCGGCTGTGAATTTATGCGCGACCTGTATGGCAGGAAGCGTTATCGGCCGAAAAACAGGAGAGGTCCTTTGGAGGGCCTCTTCTGCTTTCTATAATTATTCTTAGACTTGTCCGACTGCCATGAGAAACTGCAGAAGCTCCCTGGAGGGAGTTTTGGAATAGATCAGTCCATAAGGTATTGTATCATTTCCTTCCAGGGGAAGTGTCTTCAGCAGCGGATGGACATTTTTCCAGCACTCCGCGGAAAGCATGAGGTCATCGGAAGAAACCAGTTGATTAAAAAGCGCAATATCCGTATAGTCAACGCCTCTCAGACGGATCTGGGTATGCTCTTTTTCCAGAAAATCCCAGATTGGGTCTGCATAATTGGTCAGCCCACGGCTGGGGAGGATCAGGGTCCTGCCATGCAGGTCTTCCCATGTCAGACATTCTTTATCTGCCAGGGAATGCATGTTGGAACAGGAAATGCACATGGGAAGGTCTTTTAAGTGGAAGGAATTGTAGCGGTCTCCCCAATGGGAAGTATCATACGGACAGGAAATAAGATCGATCTTGTTTCCAAGATGATCCAGGATATCCAGAAAAGCAGGAACCGTATCTTCAAAGGGAACAATTTCCAGACGGAAATTGGGGTGGAGCTTTGCGGCGTGTCCCCATTGTTCCAAAAGAATTTCAGCCGGATTCATCAGGGAAATTCCGATATGGATCACATGCTCCTGGCGGTTTTCCAGTTCCCGCGCTTTCTGAAGGACGGTATTGGAGTGACGGATCATCTTTTTTGCCTCGGCATAAAGTAACTTCCCCGCCTCTGTCAGTTCCAGTCCCTGGGTACTCCGGTGAAAGAGCTTTACGTCCAGGTGGCTCTCTAAGAGATTGATCTGTTTTGTCACCGCATTGGCAGAGATATAGAGCTTGTCTGCGGCCTTTAAGAAGCTGCCGCTGTCTGCAGCCTGAATAAAGGTGTCTAAATGGCGGTTATACATGCTCATCTTCTCCTTTCTGCTCACACCCCCCGGTTGGAACTATTATAGCTTTTTTCTCGTTCCATTTCAAGAATTTTTCCGTTACTATAAAAGCAGAGAACAGTAACCAAAAAGGAGGCACTTATGAGAAACAAGAAATGGATAAGGATAGCCGCGGCGGCTGCAGCGGTGGCGATGTTTGCGGCCGGCTGCGGAAACAGTGCGGGGACGGCACAGAGTACGGCAGAGGTCCAGAGTACAGCAGCGGCCCAGAGTACGGGGACGGGACAGAGTACGGCAGCGGCACAGAATACGACAGCGGCCCAGATGGAAGGCAGCAGCGAGGCGGAAACGGAAATGTCCGGCGGGGAAAGCGGCGAAAAGGCAGCCGGCAGCACAGGAATTGACACTGCGGGAGCTGAGAGTGCGCTTGTGATTGCCGAGCAGGGTATTTTTTCCGCAGGCGGAATTACCGTCACTTCCGACGGAACCTTCGATCCGGAAAATCAGTGGGAGGAAAGCGGTGCAGGGCAGACGGCCCATGTAGATCACGCCAATGTTTTTTATCAGATTCCGGCAGGGGAAACCGGGCTTCCCATGGTATTCCTCCATGGATACGGGCAGTCCCGCATGGGCTGGATGACGACCCCGGACGGACGGGAAGGCTGGTCGGATCTGTTCCTGCGAATGGGCCACAGCGTATTCCTGATCGACGAGCCGAGACGCGGAGAGGCGGGTGCTACTTCCGTCAGCGGAGACATCAGCACCAAAACTCTGGATCAGCGGTGGTACACACAGTTCCGCATCGGCCGGTGGGAAAATGGGAAGTCGGTCGCCAATGAAGGTTCCCAGTTCCCCAATGACGATGCATCTGTGGATCAGTTTTTCCGTCAGATGACGCCGGATACAGGAATGACCTCGGATATGGGGGCGGATTTTGACAATGAAACCGTAGCGCAGGCGTTGGCGGCAACGATTGACGAAGTTTACGAGAGAACCGGAAAGGATTCTATTCTGGTAACACATTCCCAGGGCGGCGGTCCGGGCTGGACAGCAGCGAACGATACCGATCACATTGCGGCGATTGTGGCAATCGAGCCGGGCGGAGCGCCGGGAGCAGATTCGGCTGATTTCAAGGCCGTAACGGAAAAGAACATTCCTGTTGTGTTCTATTTTGGCGACTACATTGACAATGGGGATCCGGCGATCCAGGCAACCGGTATGTGGCAGGCGATGAGACAGGCATGTTACGATTTTGCGGACGCCTATGCTGCCCTGGGAGGAAATTGTACCGTGGTGGATCTCCCCAAAGAAGGGATTACCGGAAATGATCACTTTATGTTCCAGGATCTGAATAACGATGTGATTGCCAATCATGTGGAGAACTGGATTCAGGAAAACGTGCAGTAAAGGAGACGGAGTATGAAGGGGCTGATTGCGTATTATTCCAGACGGGGGCAGAATCTGGTAAATGGAACGGTCCAGAGCTTAAAAATGGGGAATACGGAGCTGGTGGCGGTGATTCTGCAGAAGATCACGGGAGCGGACTGCTTTCGGATTGAACCTGTGAAGGATTACCCGAGAGATTGTTATCGGTGTATGGATCTGGCAAGACAGGATTTGCAAAAAAACATGCGGCCGGCTTTGAAAAAATCTCTGGATAACATGGAAACCTACGATGTCATTTATCTGGGTTTTCCCAATTATTGGGGAACCATGCCGGCTCCGGTATTTTCCTTTCTGGAACAATATGATTTTGGCGGGAAAGTGATCCGTCCGTTTTGTACACACGAAAGCAGCGGCCTGGGACACAACATGGAGGATCTGAAAAGAATTTGTCCCACCGCCGAGATTGAGGAAGGATTTTCTGTCCGCGGTTCGGAAATACGCAGCGAGCTTGCTGCAATCGAGGAATGGGCATGTAAAACATCTGGTGCGGAAGCCAGAGTATGAAAGAAATAGAAGGTGCCAAACAGTTACGGTTACTGATAGATTTATAGGAGGAGGAACAGTTATGGTGAATAATGAGAAAAATAGCTGCCATGCTCGCATGAGCGAACATTTGTCGACAAATGGTATCAAGCCGGCAGTCGAGATGAAGAAATATATTTGGAAATGGATGCTGGCAGTTTGTGTGCTGGCTGCCTGCATGGCATCTACTGCTTTTGCAGCGGGTTGGACGACCGGGCAGGGAGAAAACAGCTCCAGGTGGTGGTATGATCTGGGGAATGGGCAATATTATGGAAGTCCTGCATCAAAAGCGGAGTGGCAGTGGCTGGACGGAAACGGAGACGGCGTTGCGGAATGCTATGCGTTTGACAGTGAGGGCTGGATGTATGCGGACGTGACTACGCCGGACGGTTATGCGGTCAATGCAGACGGAGCGTGGACCGTGGACGGCGCCGTACAGACAATGACTGTGACAGCCGGATATGCCGGAACAGGGACGCAGGCACCACAGACAAATGCGGACAGGAAGCGTATCTTAATTGCTTACTTCTCCCATACCGGTACAACAGAGGAAGCTGCACAAAAGATACAGGCGGCGGCCGGAGGCGACCTGTTTGAGATTACGGTGACAAATTCCTATCCGTCAAGTTACCAGAGTACCGTTGACCGGGCGCGGCAGGAGCTTGACCAGAACGCCAGACCAGAGCTGTCTTCCAGGGTGGAAAACATGGAGGATTACGATGTGATCCTGTTGGGGTATCCGATCTGGTGGCATACGGCTCCTATGGCGGTTGATACATTTCTGGAGTCTTATGATCTGAGCGGAAAGGTGATACTGCCTTTCTGCACCAGCGGCGGCAGCAGCATTGAGGAAAGCATGCCGGATATCCGCAGCCTGGGGCAGAGCCGCGGGGCATCGGTTGGCAGCGGACTGACGGCGAACTCGCTGGATCGCGAAAAGATTGTGGAGTGGCTGGGTGAGAATGGAGTTTTGCAGGAATAGGTCGTAATTTGAAAATATTGGCGAGAGGTTGGGACAAGTGCAGGCCAAAGGCTTTGGCGCTGCACTTGTTTCTCTGATAATAAGTTTTGGAATGAATGTCCGGCGGTATACCAGGGGCTCGAAATCCCTGAAATTACAGTTCTTTTTTGTTCTCAGAGCCCGGAGTGGTGACAATTACTTTTTCAGGGGTTATGATAAGGGCTCCTTTTGCCGTTGCGGCGCCGTTGAACATTTTTTCCACCATGGCTTTAAAGGCATCGACAACAGGGCCCTCGGTCACGTATTCAGCTTTGCCTTTAATCTGGTATCCTTCCAGATTTTTGGCATCATATGCGGAAACGGCAATCCTGCCGCCATTTGCGGTGATATTTTTTAATGTGGCTGCAAGAAAAACATCCCCTACAAGGAGCTTTCCGTCTTCAGTGACATCCTTAAAAGCGACCGGAACCACATTGGGCTCATTGTCAAGGCAGGTGGCTAAATCCCACATATTCTCTTTCAGCAGTTTTGTTACATTTTCATTCAGCATAAATTTTCCTCCTCGAAAAAATAATATTTATTTGATGATGCTATTATAGAAAACAGACTTATAAAGAACAAGATATTAAGAAATTTATTATAAGCTATTAAATTTCATAGTAACTTGTAAAAATATAGAAATAGACATATAATGAGAGAGAAGCAAGGCAGGCCGATTGCCCGAAAGATAACTGTATAAAAGAGAAATGAGGAGGAGACTATGTATCAGAAAAAAATGGACCAGGATATCCGCTGTCCTCTGGAATATGGGCTTGAAATTTTCGGCGGGAAATGGAAGCCCAGGATCATCTGTGTACTCAATGAGAAGAAGGTTCTGCGCTATAGCGGAATTAGGAAAGAAATGACAAATATTACGGATGCGGTTCTGGCAGCTGCGTTGAAAGAATTGATCCGGGACGATATGGTAGAGAGAAAATCCTATGACGAGGTGCCGCCCAGGGTGGAGTACAGTCTGACAGAGAAGGGAATTTCCGTGGTTCCTATTTTGCAGAGTATCTGTGCCTGGTCAGGAATCTTCCGCAAAAGCGATGGTGACCATGTGCTGGCCCAGTGCGAGAAATGTGATTATAATGGGGCAGAAAAATCGTGAAGCGTCAGTGAGCAGTGTGATCAGCCAGTTCAGAAAAAAGCTGGATCCGGCAAATTCTGTCTGTTACAGTGCCGTTGACAAATGTAGATTAAAATGGGTATACTTAAAAGTGGTTAGCGGCAACTAATATAAAGGAAGCCGCTTTGATTAAAATAGTGAGTTAGTGTGTGCTAATCTATTCAATAGAAAACCCAAAGTGGACACTTTCTATTGTCTGATATCAGGAAAAAAGGAGGATGCTTTATGGTGAAGATCACGGCAGGAATAGAAGGAATGGCGTGTGGTATGTGCGAGGCACATATCAATGAGGCAGTAAGGAATGCTTTTCAGGTAAAGAAGGTGACAAGTTCACATACAAAGAAGCAGACGGTTATCCTTGCGGAAAAAGACATCCCGGAGCAGGTACTGAAACATGTGGTGGCAAAAGCAGGATACGATGTCGTATCCGTCAGCAGTGAGCCATATGAGAAGAAAGGGCTGTTCGGATCATTCAGGTGATGCCATGCAGATGAAAAGTTTTCAGGGCATCCTGATTGCGCCGACTTTCACGGCGGCTGGCAGCCTGTCCGGCAGGCTGAGGATACGAATTATGGAACTTTCATAGTAAACCCCCATGCCTGCCATCAGGCACCACCATGAATGAAAGGGGGTTACTATGAGCCTCCGGCGGATGTGCAGAAAACGGGAGTGGAAGATGTCACTTCGTGACCCCGCTTTCGCACAGTTCAGCGCCGGAGCGCTGAACTTTCATAGTAAATCAAACATGGTCGAATATTTGGTCCAGGGCCTGCATTAAAACGCCAATATCCAGCGGTTTTGCGATATGGCCGTTCATCCCGCTGTGCAAGGCTTCCTGCTTATCCTCCTCAAAGGCGTTGGCGGTCAGCGCCAAAATAGGGATCGAGGCCAAAACAGGATCTTCCAGTCTGCGGATTGTCCTGGCCGCTTCGTAACCGTTCATCACCGGCATCTGAATATCCATCAGGACGATTTGATAGTATCCCGGCACGGCAGCTTTCAGCCTATCTACAGCAACCTGCCCATTTTCAGCGATCTCCACAGAAAAGCCGGCCTCCTCCAGAAGAGTCTTTGCAATCTCCTGATTCAGTTCATTGTCCTCCACCAGCAGGATGCGGCCTGAACGGGAAACGCCCATCCTTTCCGCCTCTGTCTTTTGCAGTTTATCCGCATTTACAATAGAGCTAAGGCACCTGTGAAGTTCAGTGAAGAACAGCGGCTTGCCGCAAAACGCAGTCACGCCGGCTTCGCGGGCCTCATCCTCAATATCAGACCAATCGTAAGCGGAGAGGATAATAATCGGAACGTCCTTCCCCATTTCCTGACGGATTTTCCGGGCGGTCTCCACACCGTTCATATCAGGTAAGATCCAATCAAGGATATAGACAAAATACGGTTCATTCCGCAGGACTGCCTGACGAGTCCGCAGGACCGCCTCTTTCCCGGACATGGTCCATTCCGCGCAAAGCCCCATCTGCCTGAGCATCGACGTTACGCTGTCGCAGGTGGCGAAATCGTCATCCACCACCAACGCCCGGATATCTTTTAACTCCGGTATATCCTGCGGGACTTTCTCGCCGTCGTGCAGGCGGAGTGTGAGAGACACCGAACATTCGGTCCCCATGCCCGGACGGCTCTCCACCGTGATTGTGCCATTCATCATGTCCACGATGTTTTTCGTGATTGCCATACCAAGACCGGTTCCCTGAATCCCGCTGGCGGTGGTATTGCGTTCCCGTTCAAAGGATTCAAAGATATGGGATACAAACTCTTTGCTCATGCCAATGCCTGTATCCTTGATGTGGAACTCATAATTTGCGAACCCTTTCGGAGCGCCTGGCTTCTCTATGATTTTCAGACTGACCATACCACCGACCGGTGTATATTTTATGGAGTTGTCCAACAGGTTCAAAAGGGCCTGGCTCAGCCGCAGCCGGTCGCAGCAAATTTCCTCATGCTGGATATCCACGGCATCCATATACAATTCTAACTGTTTGGCATGCACACTCCCCTGGATGATGTTTCGAAGCTCATGCAGGATATCCGGCAGGCTGCAGGGCTCTTCCGTCAGATGGAGTTTGCCGCTTTCAATATGACTCATATCCAGCACGTTGTTGATCAAACCAAGCAAATGGTTTCCGGAAGTCAGAATCTTTTTCAGATATTCAGCCACCTGCTCCCGATGGTCTAAGTGGGCGATTGCCAGGGTTGTGAAACCGATAATGGCGTTCATGGGGGTACGGATATCGTGGCTCATATTGGAGAGGAAAGCGCTCTTGGCTTTGCTGGCCCGGTTCGCCTGGGCCAGCGCATCCTCAAGAATGGCGTTTTTCTCCCGGTCAGCGCGGGTTTCCTCATCCACGCTTCGGAAGCCTAAGACAACACCGCGGTCTTCCTTCCACGACCCCACGCGGGCAACCTTCATCTGGAAATACCGCAGCTTACCGCAGCAGACCGTGCGGTAATTAACAGAGCAAATCGGCTTATCTGTCAGCCTCTCCTCTAAATACTTACGGGATGTCGCCTGCCGTAAAATTTCCTTGTCATCATCGTAAACGCCGGTCTCGATATAGCGGCCTATGCACTCCTTCATGGAGAGCTTGCCGGTAAAGAGCGATTCCAAGATTCCGTTTTCACATTCACCAAGGCGCAAAGCCCGTCCTTCCCCTGTAACCAGATCAAAAAAGCAGACAAGGCTGTATTCCACACCCAGAGCAGAGAGCAGCTCCATCTGGCGGCGTTCCGCCTCCTGCCGCTCCCGTTCCTCCTGGAGCTTCTGAACAGTGCAGTCCAGCAGATACCGTTGGTAGAACCGCTTTCCATCCTCTTCCATGAGCTTGATGCTGCCCATGACGTGAATGATCTCCCCGTCCCCGTGCCGGACGCGGTATTCGATGTTAACGTTGTCGCCCAAATTTCTCAGCGACTGGATTTTTTCCCTCAGTATGGGTTTGTCCTCATCAAGAACCGATTGGGCAATCATGTCGAATCCGTCCAGTTCCAACGCTTCCTGGGAATCATAGCCCAAAATTTCCAGAGCGGCCCGGTTGACGCTGATGATGTGGGAGCCGTCCACGGAATGGCACATAATTCCGCAGTCCATAGAAGTGAAGATCGTTTCAAGCGTCTGATTTTTACGGATCAGCTCCTGAGCGTAAGCATGTTCCTGCGTCATGTCAATGGCGATGCCCACAGTCCCCATGACACTGCCGTCCAGATCGTACAACGGCGACTTGTAGGTAGTGAGAATCCGCTGTTCCCCTCCGGCCTGGATGACTTCCCTGGAAACATGAGTTTTCCTGTCCTCCATGACGATGCGTTCTGACTCGATGCAGGCCGGGTCGTCCTGCTCCACGTCCCAGATATAGGCGTGTCCACGGCCCTCCACCTGTTTTTTGGACTTGCTGACCGTGGCGCAGAAACTGTCGTTCACCTTTTCATGAATGCCGTATTTGTCCTTGTACCAGACCAGATCCGGCGAGCTGTTAATGGCGGCCTCCAGATACTGACTGGTCTGCCAGTGGTCCTTGCGCTCCTTGTAATTTTGCTGCCAGCGCAGAAAGTGAAACCGCAGTTCGGAATCGGGCATAGGCAGCGTCCAGATATCTGTAATCGCAGGCAGAAGAGGAGCCAAATACTCTGACTGGCTTTGTTTGATCAACAGAATCAGTTCTGTTTCCCGCCCCTTTTTTGTTGTCAGCAGTCCCGCAGCCTCCACTGCCTCCATATCCCGTAAATCGGCCAGAATCACGTCCGCCTTTGCCGCCAGAGAAGCCTCCGGCTCCAAGCTTTCAAAAAACGTATGAGTGAACGCATCCAAAGGAGGCATTGCCCGAAAAAGGTCAAGCAGCTTTTGGTCATGTCCAATGAGATAAAATTGTGCGTGGCAATGATACATAATCAATCTATCCTTTCAGGTACTTGCCAAGGACGTCCAAGAAGAGTTCAATATCCAGGGGCTTGGCGATGTGGGCGTTCATGCCGCTTTTCAGGGCAGTTTCCTTATCTTCTTCCATGGCGTTGGCCGTCATGGCGATGATGGGCATGGTCTTTACATCCTCACGGGGCAGGGCACGGATGGTACGCGTGGCCTCATAGCCGTCCATGACGGGCATCTGAACATCCATCAGAATAGCGTCGTAATAATGCTCCTCTGCCCGGCGCATGAGGTTCACGGCATCGGTGCCGTCCGGCGCGGTCTCTACAACAAAGCCGGTCTCCTCCAGAATGGCCTCGGCAATCTCCCGGTTCAGCTCATTATCTTCAACGACCAGGATTCTCTTGCCGCCGAAATCTACCGCAGTCCAGGATTCTTCCTCCTCTTTCTCGACCAGATTGTTGGCAAGCAGCAGCGCGGACTTTAAATCAGACATGAACAGGGGCTTGGCACAAAACGCGGTGATTCCGGCCTGCTTTGCCTCTTCTTCAATATCTGTCCAGTCGTAGGCGGTAAGAACAATAATGGGGACGTCATTGCCAATCACCGCCCGGATACGCCGCGCGGTCTCAATGCCGCTGAGCTCGGGCATCTGCCAATCAATGATATAGGTATGATAGGAGTCTCCCCCGCCATGTGCGCTCTTGGCTCGGTAAACCGCTTCCCTGCCGGATGTTGTCCACTCCGCCCGCATTCCGATCTGCCTGAGCATTTTGGAAACGCTCTCGCAGCTGTCGAAGTCATCGTCCACCACGAGGGCCCGCAGGCCGTCCAGCTCGTTGATCTGAGCCGCGTTCTTTTCTACATCCTGGAGTCTCAGACTCAATTCCACCCGAAACTCGCTGCCTTTTCCCTTTTCACTCTGGACGGTGATGGTTCCGCCCATCATATCCACGATGTTTTTCGTGATGGCCATACCCAGGCCGGTGCCCTGGATTCCTGTCTTGGTTGTGCTGGATTCACGCTCAAAGGGTTCAAAGACATGTTTGGTAAACTCTTCCGTCATACCGATTCCATTATCTTTAACTGTAAAAATGTAATCCCCATATCCATGCCGGAACGTGGTCTGCTGAGAAATTCTGAAGCTGATCGTCCCGCCTGCCGGAGTGTATTTTACAGCGTTGCTCAACAGGTTGATGAAGACCTGACTCAGCTTCAGGGAGTCCGCGACGATATCCTCGTTGACAACATCAAATGTGTCGATGAACAATTCCAGCTGCTTGGCTTTCACTTGGGGCTGGATGATATTGACCAGATTATGAGTCAGCTCCGAGATATTACAATCCTGTTCTTTGATTTGAACCTTTCCGCTCTCAATACGGCTCATATCCAGGATGTCGTTGATGAGACTGAGCAGATGATTGCTGGAGGAGAGGACCTTCTGCAGACAGTCACGCACCTGATCCTGGTTATCAATATGGCTGACGGCAATGGTGGTAAACCCGATAATTGCGTTCATGGGGGTACGAATATCGTGGGACATATTGGATAAGAAGGCACTTTTGGCACTGTTGGCGTGCTGAGCCTGCATCAAAGCCTCCTGGAGTGCCTTTGTCTGCTCCCGCTGCTTCTGGACCTGGGCCGTGATATCCTTAGATACCACCATGACCATGATGTCTCCGGTATCATTATCCCGGGTCATGATGAAGGACTGACGGACACACATCTGCTTTCCTTCTGCGGCCCACCCCCAATAGTCCTCTGTGATCTCCGGTTCTCCCTGATCAAAATGCTGTTTCAGCCTCTCTAAGCTTGTCAGGGCAGTGTATTCTTCCAAGGATTCCTCCAGGACAAAGGACTTCCACTTCTCAAAGCACTCCGAGGCCGCGCAGGGAGCATGCAGACCGACCCTTTCCAAAAGGGAAACATGTCTGCCGTCTATGGTACGGACGACATCCTGTTCGATTAAGTCCCGTGTCAGGTTGAATTCAAATGTACAGAAAGCGGTGGCAGTGACCGCGATTTTGTATTGACGTTCCTTGCGGTCGGCAACCGCGATTTTTGCCTGAGACTGCCGGTCCTTTTCCTGCAGGCCGGTGATGTGTTCCTGGCTTTCCGCTACCAGCCGCCGGCGCTGTCTTTGAGTTTGAAAAATCAGGCCGGCGATGTAAACAACAAACATTCCAACCAGAATGCTCTGTAAGATCATGCCTGACTGGTTGGCGTTCTGAACCATTTCCCGCGTCACGCTCTGCGGAAATGCCTGCACCAGCACATATTCATTGTTGGGAATACCGACCACACAAAGATTATCTGTTTTACTTCCCGACGCGCAGATAAATCCATTTTCCCCCGTGCCCTGGCGGAGTGCCTCCCAGGCGGCTTTGGCGGTTTTAGCATCAATATAGCCGGAATCCCGCAAGATATCCAAAAGAGGCTGGCCGAGGTTTTCGGAAGTGGAGGATGCAATTACCGTTCCGTCCCGGGTACATAAAAAGGTGTCCGCCGGCACGCCAAAATAGCTGGTTGAAAGCATTTCCTGCAAATAGTTTTCTGCGAGATACAGACCCAGGATTACACCAACGGGCTCACCGTTATGTAGGACAGGGGCGTAGGAAACCGTCAGCATCTGACCGGTCAGCTTGTCCGGAAGAATATCCATCCCGCTTTCTCCCTGCATCCCGCGGATGTAGTAATCCTGGTCACTATTGTCTCTGGCTTCCCCGCTGGAATTCAGATAGACACCATCGGCATTGGTAAAACAGATGGCGTCAAAAACCGCGTTTGTCTCCATTCCCTTCAGAAAATCCGCATCAATTTCTGACTTCCCCTGATCGGAACTGAGCAGATACGCATAGTTTCGTACCCGCAGAAGCGTATTGTTAAACTCGCTTTCGATACGCAGCGCCATCTGCCGTGAGGAATCCAAAGCATAATTAAGGTTTTGACTTTCGATACGCTGCCTGGTTGCGGCGGAATACCACTGAAAGAGTAAAATAATAGCAATCAGTAAAACACCGGTAAATATCGCGTTTTTCCGGGCTTGTTTTGATGTACGCATAAACTTCCCTCCTGAGTGTTTACAACGATGCCCGCATTTTGACATTCCTGCTGTACACACAGAATTTTCCTTTTTTAAAATACTCGCAATTATATTACCATGAAAATCCAGCTGCTTCAAGGTGTAAGCAATATAAAAAGTGACTGTTCACAGGTATCCTGTGAACATAACCGCATATGTCCGCTTAAGATTGTCTGCAGTGCATACTTATTCAAGAGAAAAACGTTTGAAACATTGAGTACATGCAAAAAAAGCATGGTTACATATTTATTATAAGCATTTGATAGATTGAGGCGACTATAATATAATCATATTGAAATGCGTGGATTTTCAGACCGCTTCGGAAGTCAGGAAAAACAGAACGGGCGGAATCGAATTGCGGCGGAATGGAATCTATTTTTAATCATACAGTGATATCAGGACGGGAAAAGAAGGAGAAAAAGAGATGGATGAGCGGCTTGCCGATATTCTTACGGATTCGTTTTTGAAGATTCTTCTGCCAGGGCTTACCGTTACAGTCCCTTTGACGGTGTTATCGTTTTCTATTGCTATGGTCATTGCAATTATTCTGGCGCTGGTACAGTTTGCCAATATCAGAGGGTTAAAAATCCTGGCAAGGTTTTATATCTGGGTGATTCGGGGAACACCGCTTTTGATTCAGCTTTTTGTTGTTTTTTATGGACTGCCGAATCTGGGAATTGTTCTTCCTCCATTTCCTTCTGCCGTCATTGTCTTTTCCATCAATGAAGGAGCTTACTGCGCTGAAATCGTTCGGGCAGCGCTGGAGGCCGTTCCCAAAGGCCAGATGGAAGCGGGATATTGTGTGGGAATGTCTTATCTGCAGACGATGCGAAGAATTGTTTTGCCACAGGCGATAAGAATTGCATTTCCCTCTCTGTCCAACTCCCTGATTGCTATGGTGAAGGATACGTCACTGGCGGCAAATATTACGGTGACGGAAATGTTCATGGCGACACAGCGAATTGTGGCGCGTACATATGAGCCGCTGGCTCTGTATCTGGAGGTGGGATTTATCTATCTGATATTTTCCACAGTGCTGACAAAGGTACAGAGTGTCGGAGAAAAAAAGCTGGCTTTTTATGGCCGGAGGAGGTAGCATATGCTGACGGTCAGGCAGATGAAAAAGACGTTTGGCGGAACAGAGATATTAAAAGGAGTAGACCTGCAGGTGGATAAAGGGGATGTGGTGGCAATCCTGGGCCCCAGCGGGGCAGGGAAGACAACACTTCTTCGCTGCATGAATTTTCTGGAAGCAGCGGACAGCGGGGAGCTGGAATTTGACGGACAGAGATTTGAACTTGCTAAAATGACAAAAAAAGAAATTGCCGGTGTAAGAAAGAAGACCGCCTTTGTGTTCCAGAATTTTAACCTGTTTTCCAATAAAACAGCGCTGGAAAATGTGACAGAGGGGCTGATTATCGCCAGAAAGCTGCCAAAAGCGGAAGCGGAGAAAACAGGAAGAACAGCGCTTGCTAAAGTTGGGCTTTCTGAGAGGGGGGATTATTACCCCGATCAGCTTTCCGGAGGGCAGCAGCAGAGGGTAGCCATTGCAAGAGCTGTGGCGGCGGACCCGGAAATTATTTATTTTGATGAACCTACGTCGGCGCTGGACCCGGAGCTGACAGGTGAGGTTTTGGAGGTTATGCGGGGGCTTGCGGCAGAGGGCAGAACCATGCTGGTGGTAACGCATGAGATGGCATTTGCCGAAAATGTGTCAACGAAGGTCGTTTTTATGGAAGATGGCCGTGTGGTGGAGGCCGGGAGAACCAGACAGGTGTTTGAAGACCCGAAGGAGGAACGGACACGGGAATTTTTAAGGCATCAGACAACATGTTAAAAGGAAAAATGTCAGGGAGAATATAGGGAATGAAAAAGAGAGCATTAAAAATAATGGCGGCGATGACAGCTTTGGCAGGTATCCTGGCGCTTTCCGGGTGTGACCGGAAAGCAGGAGAAGCCGCAGCGGCCGGGGACCTTCTTTCACAGATTCAAAGCAGAGGTGAGCTGATTGTGGCAATGGAGGGAACCTGGTCTCCGTGGACATATCACGATGAAAATGATCAGTTAACAGGCTATGATGCGGAGATCGCAAGGGCCATTGCAGAGAGGATTGGCGTGAAGGTGACCTTTGTTGAAGGTGAATGGGACGGTCTTTTTGCAGGTCTCGATGCAGGTCGTTATGATCTGGTGGTAAACGGAGTGGATATTACTGACGAGCGGGCGGAAAAGTATGATTTTTCGGAGCCGTATGCTTATAACCGTACTGCCATTATTGTCAACGGAGACAATGAGGAGATTCGATCTTTTGAGGATTTGGAGGGAAAGAACACGGCAAATACGATTACCAGTACCTACGCAGAACTGGCTGAAAGCTACGGAGCCAACGTAACTGGAGTGGATGATTTAAATCAGACATTTGAGCTGCTTCTTACCGGGCGTATTGATGCGACACTCAATGCCGAACTGACCTACTATGATTATATGAAGGCGCATCCCGATGCCAATATCCAGATTGCGGCACTGACAAAAGAGGCGTCCCGGGTGGCGATTCCGGTCCGGAAAGGAACCGAATCGGAAACATTCCGTGCAGCCATCAACGATGCGATTGAAGCATTAAGAGAGGATGGAACACTGGCAGCGCTTTCGGAAAAGTATTTTGGAAGCGATGTGTCTCAGGTGCCGCAGGAGTAAAACCGCGCTTCTGCTTCGTTTTGCTAAAAGAAGGCTCCACATAGATATGGAGCAAAGAAAGGAAGGAAAAGAAAGAATTCCATGGGATGTCAAGACTTGGAAAGAGCCTGGATTCCATGGAATTCTTTCTTTATTTCATAGGAAAGACCTTGTTACGTTAATGTATAAAAGTAAGATGGCAGAAGGTCTTTCCCACGAAACAAAAAGCACTTCGTGCTTAATATCGCACTGCGGCGGAAAGGAAGATGTCGCTGTCGCGACCCGCCGCAGGCGGAGAATCCTGCAGCGCAGGATTCTTTTTAATTTCAGTAGGAAAGACCCTGTTACGTTAATGCATAAAATTGGAAAGGGCTTTTTTTGAGAGGTTAATCCAGCACAGAGGCGGCGATGGCATTGGCCAGAGCGTCGATCTCAGATTCATTGTCGGCCTTGAGGGAAGAAGTAACCG
Source organism: uncultured Lachnospiraceae bacterium (assembly GCA_910586315.1). Taxonomy (GTDB): domain Bacteria; phylum Bacillota; class Clostridia; order Lachnospirales; family Lachnospiraceae; genus CANRXD01. The sequence continues at coordinate 51,989 of CAJUIP010000015.1, forward strand.
TCATCTCTTCATCCAGGATGGTCATGTTCTTCAGAGATTCAATCTCCTCTTTCATCAGGGCGCCGGAGCGGGGGGCCCAGGAGCCGCTGCCCATGATGGCCACCGTGCGCTTTTGCAGGTTGAGGGCCTTCATGTCCATAAGGAAGTTGTGCATGGGCGGGAAGATCCCCAGATTATATGTGACGGAGGCCAGAACAAGGTGGCTGTACTTAAACAGGTCGGAAATCAGGTAGCTTACATGGGTGGAGGATACATCGTACAGCCGGGTGTTCGTGACACCCCTGGCGGTAAGCTTGGCAGCCAGTACTTCGGCGGCAGCCTCGGTGTTGCCATACATGGAGGCGTAAACGATCATGACGCCCTTTTCTTCCGGCTCATAAGTGGCCCAATGGGTGTATTTGTCGATAATGTAGCCCAAATCCTTGCGCCAAACCGGACCATGGAGGGGGCACAGGAATTTGATGTTTTCCAGACCTACGATGCTGGCGGCCTTGTTTAACAGAGCCGTCACCTGGGGGCCGTATTTGCCAACGATGTTGGTGTAGTAGCGGCGGGCATCGTCGATCCACTCACGGTCGAAGTCGAACTCGTCAGCGAAGAGCTTGCCGTCCAGAGAGCGGAAGGAGCCAAAGGCGTCGGCCGAAAAGAGCACACCGTTGGTGGTGTCAAAGGTGACCATAGCCTCCGGCCAGTGAACCATAGGGGCGTAGACAAAGGCTACCGTGTGTTTGCCGAAGCATTTTGTGTTTCCTTCGGCAACTTCCTCAATGGCGCTTGGATCCAGGCCGAACCCGAACTGGTTGAGCAGAGTCACTGCCTTGGGGGTGGTAATAATCTTTACGTCCGGCCAGCGCAGCAGAATTTCCTCAATGGAAGCGGCGTGATCGGGCTCCACGTGGTTGATGACCAGGTAGTCCAGAGGACGGCCGTTGAGCACTGCTTTTACGTTGGCGATGAACTGCCGTCCTACTGCCCAGTCGGCAGTGTCAAAAAGGACGGTCTTTTCGTCAAGCAGAACATAAGCGTTGTAAGATACACCGTGGTACAGAGGATGGATGTTCTCAAACAGGGCCAGCCGGTGCTCGTCCGCACCTACCCAGTACAGGTCATCAGTGACCATACGGTAATTATACATATAGAGTTGCCTCCTTTATTTCCGCGGGCAATGAGCCGGATGCCGTGCCTGCACGGACATTTGGCGAATGCCGCGAGAGTGAAATACCTCGCAGTTTGCTGCGTATGTAAGCTGTGATGTTTTGCAGCCTGCCGCAGGGTATTTTATGATTCTGGTGTTGCGTTACGCTTCAATTTCGATAAAGCTGTCTGTCGTTTCACCGCAGTGGGGACAGGTCCAGCTTTCGGGCAGATCTTTAAAGGCAGTACCGGGCTTCACCTCGTTTTCAGGATCGCCCTGCATGGGGTCGTACTCGTGGCCGCAGCCGTTGCAGACGTACAGCTTCCGGGGCTGATAAGCCTTCTTGGGGGCCATGCGCTTCATCTTAATCATAGGCGGAGCGGGAAGCTTTTCACCTGTGTCCAGAGCGGCGGTGAGTAACGGGAGGATTTCCGTCACGTCGCCCACGATGCCGTAGTCGCAGTTTTTGAAGATCTTAGCGTTGGGATTGGTGTTGATGGCTACAATGCAGGCGGCGTCCTTGATGCCCTTTAAATGCTGGATGGCTCCGGAGATGCCGCAGGCAATATACAGATTGCCCTTAAACTTCTGGCCGGACATGCCCACATAGCGGTTGATGGGCACATATTTCAGGGTCTCGGCCACAGGGCGGCTGGAGCCGATGGCGGCGCCGGCGGCTTTTGCCAGATCCTCAATGAGCTTCATGTTTTCTTTCGCACCGATGCCCTGTCCGGCGGAAACGACCCGCTCGGCCTGGGTGATGGGGGTATCCATGGGGATGCCCACGGTAAAGTCGTGACCGTCCTTTTTTAAGTTGGCTACTAGGGTTTCCACCTTCTCCCGTGCGGTGCCATCCTTAAGGATCAGCCGTTTGCGGGCGCCTGTCTCAGGACCCTTCTGCTGGGCGGGGGCAGCGGAGGTGTCCTTAGCCGCCTTGCCCAGGATATGGGAGGCGATTACCACCCGCTGGATTTCGTTGGTGCCCTCGTAGATGGTAGTAATTTTGGCATCCCGGTAGAAGCGTTCTACCTCCATACCCTTAATATAGCCGCAGCCGCCGAAGATTTGCATGGCGTCGTTGGTAACCTCCAGGGCGATGTCGGAGGCGTACTGCTTGGCCATGGCGGATTCCATGCCGTAGGGTACGTGGGCCTGCTTCAGTTCGGCAGCGGAGTAGATTAAGAACCGGGCGCAGCGCAGTTTCGTGGCCATGTCGGCGATTTTGAAAGCGACGTTCTGCTGCTGGCAGATGGGTTTGCCAAACTGTACGCGCTCTTTGGAATACTCCACAGCGGCCTCATAGGCTCCCTGGGCAATGCCAAGCGCCTGGGCCGCGATGCCGATACGGCCGCCGTCCAAAGTAGCCATAGCGATCTTAAAGCCCTGGCCTTCCTTTCCCAGCAGATTCTCCTTGGGAACCTTTACGTTGTTGAAGTTCAGCTGGCAGGTGGCGGAGGAGCGGATTCCCATTTTGTCGTAGTGCTCTTCAAAAGTGAAGCCCTCCCAGCCCCTTTCCACGATGAGGGCAGAGATGCCCCGGGTGCCGATGCCGGGGGTGGTAACGGCGAAAACTACATAGGTGTCAGCTTGTCCGCCGTTGGTAATGAAAATTTTCTCGCCGTTGAGGAGATAATGATCCCCCATATCCTCAGCGGTGGTCTCCGTACCGCCGGCATCGGAGCCGGCGTTGGGCTCGGTGAGTCCGAAAGCTCCTAACTTTTTGCCGGAGCACAGATCAGGCAGGTATTTCTGCTTCTGTTCCTCGTTGCCAAAGGCGTAGATAGGATAGGTGCCCAGGGAAGTGTGAGCGGACAGGATAACTCCCACGCCGCCGTCTACCCGGGACAGCTCCTCCACGGCGATAGCATAGCTCAGAGCATCCGCCCCCGCACCGCCGTACTTCTCGTCATAGGGTAGACCCATGATGCCCAGACTGCCCATTTTTTGGACCACTTCGGTGGGAAACTGGTTGTTCTGGTCCAGCATGAAAGCGATGGGTTTCACTTCGGCTTCGGCAAATTCCCTTACCTTTGCCCGTAGCTCTTCATGTTCCTGTGTGGTTTGATACAGCATACAGATACTTCCTCCTCTATATTAAATTTTCTGGAAAATTGAAATATACTACTTGAGTCCATTATATTACATATGTTTAATTTGTCAATTTTATTCGAAATAAAAACTTGATTTTCGGCGCTTTAACCAAAAAAATTGTCTTCACAGAGGACTGTTTTGGGGCACGGGGGAAAGCCTGTACCACATTCGCACCTGAGCGGGTCATCTGTTTATGGTGCCGGTAAGGCGGATTTTCGACGGCATAATGGCGGCCGCGGCTGGAAAATCCAACCGCGGCGCAGAATGGACCCGTTACGGTCTGTACGGACGGATGACGCCGCAGGCGATCATGGCGCCGGAATTTCCGGAGGGCTGAGTCTTAAAGTCGTCGGGGTTCTGGTGGATGACGACGGAGCGGTCCAGAATATCTTCAATGGAAAAACGCTTGTCATAAAAGCTCATCCAGGCGTAGCCCTGGTTTGCAAGAAGCGGCGGCATGTCTCCGGCATGGTTTGGATGGAGACTGCCAGGCGTGCCATAGTGCCCTCCGGTTTTTGTAAAGCCAGCGGAGCAGTCCCCGTATTCATGGATATGCATGGCATAGAAGCCGGAAGAGCCGGCAGTGCTTATGTTGGGAAGATTGAAAATTTCTGCTTCCACCAGAATTCCCCCGTAAGGGGTATGGAAGAATTTCACGAGGCCGCTGATGTCAGGGTAAGAGACGCCTCCCCGGACCCAGGCCAAAGCAGCCGGGGTGCTGTTTGATAGGAGAGAGCGGAACATGTCTCCGGGGGTGAAGTTTGAATTGGAATTGGTCATGGAAATGTCCTGTCGCTTTTTCATAGTATATGTGAAAAAGACCGCAGGCGTTCGCTGCCTGCGGCCGAAAAGATTCCATTACATGGGCGGAACCGGAGTGGGACGCTCCCGGTCAAAAACCGTGGATACATCGAAGAGATCACTTAAATGATCTTTTGCGGGACTGGTTTCCGGGAGATCATAGTACATGCGGAAGCCGTCTAAATTTCTCCGCCCCTGACGAAGATAAGAGGTGCCGAGCTGGACCCAGGCCGGGTTGGAATCCACGTTGCAGAAGTAGCGGAAGCCTTTGTCGTACAGGTAGGCGAACTTCTGGTTTTCCCGGGTATAAGCATGCCAGTCTCCCACATCGGCCCCAAAGGGGTAAAGGATAATATCGGTCTCTCCGATGAGGGATTCCACCCGCGACTCCCATTTATCAGTGTCCAGCTTCACAGCATCCAAATCCCGTTTGCCCAGGTTGATGTGCCCCCAGCTGTGGGAAGCCAGCTCCCAGCCATTGTCTCTGAGACACTGCGCCACCTGGCGGACCGTTTCTTTGTCTGCTTCATAGTTGGGATTGGAGGTCTCATATTCCGGATCTGTCCGGTAGCCTAATACGCCTTCGTATCCGGTAAAAGCCAGGATGGCTCTGGCGCCCCGGTAGGAAAAATCAGGGTGCTCTGTGATGAAGTCTTCCAGCAGAGGAACCAGATCATAGGAGCCTACGGATACAGAGCCGTCGTCCAAAACCATTTCACAGGCGGGCTTTCCGTCTTCGCCCACAACGATTCTGCTGGCGAAGCCGTCCCCGGTCATATACTCATAATAGCACACGTCGTCCTGGGACATGACAAAGGGCTTTTTCCCCGGAGGCAGCATAATGTCTCCTGCCTCCATTTTTGTATTTCCATTTTCATCGGTGACCTCATGGGCCAGATCGTGGATTCTCACCAGTACATAGCCCCGTTCATACATCTGTTCCAGAATCTTTAAAAATTCATTTTTGGTGGTCATGACCTGATTATAACCCTTTTCATCAGAATCGCCGTCGAAGGCCTTCTGATTGTCCATGATAAGGGAGTGGAAAAATACATGGGTTATGGTATTTATGTCGGCACGGACCAAAGTGGACTTGATTTCCTCATAGGAAGCTATGGCATCCAGTACCGCAGGATCAGATCCGTAAGTCTCATTTTCCGTCAAAAGGGCGATGGCCTTATCGTAGTCATATGTATCGGCCAGGGCCTTTGCTTCCTGCAAAAGGGAATCCAGTTCAGAAACGGCCAAGGTTTCCGGTTCGGTAGGAGGGGGCCCGTCGCTCTCCGGCTCAGGGTTTAAGGTAATGCTTTGGGGCTCATCGGGCAGGGAAATTTTTGACCTTTCTTCTTTTTTATATTTATAAATAAGACCGCAGATAAGGACGACGGCCAGTATAATTCCAAGAATCAGAAAAAACAGAATGAGCCGCACCGCATGCTGGCGTTTACGCTGCTTCTGGCGGCGGGAAACATAGACGCGGCGGCGGGTATAATTATCTTCAAATGGCATAGGACACCTCCTCACGCAAGAGTATACCATACCTTGTCGTTCGGCGCAAGCCGAACGCTCGCCCTAAGGGCAAAAATTACGGGGTACCCGTGAGGGTATACCTTACTCTTTCACAAAGCTCAAATCATCGCCCGCATGGTCGAAATCATCGATCCAGTGCAGAGTTCCCTCATCCTTCAGGTAGACCATTCCGGATACCGCCTCCCGCTCCGGTACTGGAATTGAGTCAATCGTTCCGTCTTCTTTAACGACATCCTCATATTTTGTCCCTGTATAGGCGATGCCGCCCTAATCCTCATCGTACGTCCCGGTTACCCGCCAGACAATATCGCCACGGGAAGCATCGGACCAAACGATTTCGAGAGTATAGCCGCCGTCGTTACTGCTGATATCCATATAATACTGCAGGGATTCAACCGCCTGCCACCTTCCGGTAAACGCATCGTCTTCCGCTCCGGTCTCGCTTTCCGCAGGGAATTCCGAATGATTTACCTGTAACGGTACCTCGGATTCCTGATCTTGAATCTCTTGCTGTGCGACGCCCTGTTCCTGCGGTTCTGCTTTCTGAGCCGCTTGCTGGCTCCCGGCACACCCTGTCAGCACAACACTCAAAAGCGCAGCACAGCATATCCATATTTGTTTCATAAGTTTATCTCCTTGTTTGTTTTTTGGGGATGTTCTATTTCTCAATACCAGACCAATTCAAATACCAGTTTCCACTCCGGTGAACCAGTTCCATGGTCAGGAAGTTAAAGCTGTCACCTTCTGTCAGATTCAGCCTGTGCTTTACGGAGACGACAGCTTTGGCCGGGTTTTGATCGTCATCCAACGAGTAGTCTACAGAAATGATGGTAGTATCCGGCCAGACATTTTCATCGTAGGCGTCCGCAGTGGTTTCCGTTGTCAAAAGGTCAGAGACTTCAGACAAATCATCAGAGAGCAGCGCCCGGGATAGCCGATCCACCGTTGCGTAGAGCTCCCGCATCCAATCTGGGACAGTCTCGTTCAGGTCCACGACCCGGAAACTGGATACCATGTCTCTGAAGCACGCGCCCAGTCCCTCCTCTGCCTCCAGGAAATACCGGGAGATGATCGTAAAGGTTCCTCCCTGCCCATCATCGACAAACCAGAGCTCCGTCTGTTCCGCTTTCCAAAACTCCGGCTCGCCGGAGCCTTCATCTAGACTCTCGCTGGCGCGGAGATAGAGACTGCCCGGCAGGGCGGCGGCAAGTTCCTCCGAGGACATCTCCGGGTAATGCTCTTTCAAGGCAGCTTCGGCCGCTGCCTTGACCTGGCTGGGGGATGTGTCAGAAAAGTGAGCGATGTCCATACCGCATTCCGGAAAATTTTCAGGCAGCGAATGGGTGCTTCTAATATGGTAGAGCCCATTGCTCTCCTGAACAGCGAACTGCTCCTCATTGACGTAGATTAAGAAATCCACAGCTTTGCTCTGAGATTCCGGCGTATAGCTCAACAAGCGAAGAGTTCCGATTTCATTGCCCTGTTCGGGAAGAGAAAGCTGTCCGCCGCTGTTGGGTCCCTGGTTCTCCGGCAAATTCGGTACAGTAATAGCTGGTCCCTGACTGTCCGGGGACGTGACAGCCGGGCCTATTTGCGGGGGAAGGATACGCCCCAGTGTCAATACCAGTGTCAGGCAGGCTGCAATGGCAATGCCGCAGGAAAGCCAGTGGTTCCTTTTGCGCTGCTCACTGCGGGCAACCAGCTTCGGATCAGCTTCGCCGATGGCGAGAAACAGGCACTCCTGATGATTCATAACAAATCCTCCTTTTCCAAATAACTCTGCAATTTTTTCCGGCTGCGAAACAAAATTGTCCGCACCGTGTTTTCGCGCATCCCATATCGACTAGCAATCTCCGCCATGGGCTCCGCGAACCAGTACCGCCGCAGAAAGAGATTGCACTCCCGTTCCGGCAGCATGTGAAGGAATCGGTTTACGGCTTTCGCCAGTTCTCCGGCCTCCACAGCCTGGAGCGTATCTGTGGATGAAATGCAGTCCGCCAGCTCATCCAGGACCAGAGGCAGCTCGCCTCCGCCTCTTTTTTCCGTGCGGTTGTCTCGCCAGCGGTTTAAAGCCAGATTACGCGTGATCTTTCCGAGGTACTGAGCCAGCAGGCGGGGCCGGTCCTCTGGCATAGCGTTCCAGGCTTTCAGCCAGGTGTCGTTGACACACTCCTCCGTATCCCGACGGTCTGGCAGGATATTTTGTGCTACGGCGCGGCAGTAGTTTCCATATTTTTCGCAGGTACGCGAGATGGCCTCTGGGTTTCGAGACCAATACAGATCGATGATCGCGTAGTCTTCCATAGGTGTTCTCCTTTCAGGGTATTGTTGAAGGGCCTTCACTCTTAATAGACACGAAAAAAGGCCGGATGTTTCAGATATTATAAAATAATTTTGTCTCTATGGCGATCCGAACCTGGTGAACGTCAAAAGGGCGCTGCAGTATTCCCGATGCCAGTTTCAATGGCGCCGCCTACGGTACTTAGAGTACAAAAAAGTAAGGGCAATGTAATTAGCTATAAGTTTTAGGTATAAACGAATAAGCAAATCGAGACTTCCTATGTGGTCTCGATTTTGTTATAATGAAAAGAAAGAATAAAGCCGAAGAGAAGTTTTGATGAAGAAAGGGGAAGCGAAAGTGATTTACAGGGATTTTGGAAAAACAGGGTTAAGAGTAAGCGCTATCGGTATGGGGTGCGAGTATGTTTGGACAGCAGATGAGAAACAGATTTCTGATCTGGTGCATGCCGCTGTCGATGCGGGCATCAATTATTTTGATTTGTTTGTAGGGACTCCCGCAACAAGGGAATATTACGGAAAGGCGTTAAAGGGAATCCGGGATAAGGTATACCTGGCGGGGCACCTGGGATGTGCCGATAAAGATGGGCAGTATGTAAAAACGAGGGATGAGGCGCTTTGCAAAGATTTTCTGAAGCAGTTTTTTGAAAAGCTGAATACGGACTATATCGACGTTTTGTTTCTGCATAACTGTGATGATGAGGCGGATTTGGATGAAATACTAAACGGCTGGATGTATGCCTATGCCAAAGAATTAAAAGATACCGGGCGTGTGGGATTTATCGGTATCAGCAGCCATAATACTAAGATCTCTCTGAATGCGGTGAAGAGCGGAAAGATTGATGTGCTGATGTTTCCTGTCAATCCATTGTTTAATCTGCTTCCGCAGGATACGGCGGATGCAAGGATGAAGGGCAGGGAGGTAAAAATCATGACGGAGGAGGAAAAGGCTGCATATCCGACAAAGCAGGAGCTTTATGAACTCTGTGAAAAGAAGGGCGTGCCGATTGTGGCCATGAAACCATTTGCAGCAGGCAATATTCTCAAAAACCATGAAGAAGGGAGATTGAAAGGTCTGCTGAGTCTTACACCTGTTCAGTGTATCAGCTATGTTCTTTCGTTCCCGCAGGTGGCTTGTCCTGTCCCGGGATTTGCGAATGTAGACGAATTAAAACAGTCATTGGCATATTTGACAGCAAGCGAAGAGGAAAAGGATTTCAGCGAAATTCAGGAAAGCTTGGTAGGGAAGTTTGCAAACCAGTGCATGTACTGTAATCATTGCCAGCCATGCCCGAAAAAGATTGATATCGCTGAAGTGACGAAACTGGCTGATATGGCGGAAAAGGAAATAACAGACGAGCTTAGAAAACGGTATGCGGCTCTGCTGGCGACAGGAGAGGACTGCATTCATTGCGGTTCCTGTACGAGAAGGTGTCCTTTTGGTATTGATGCCTCGGAGAATATGAGGAGAGCGCAGAGGATTTTCGGCTTTTGATCCGGTGATGATAAATCATTGCCTGTACAAAGAAAGAAATATGAAAACGGCAAGGCAGCAGAAGCGGTCTTGCCGAAATTTTTGTTCTTTATCCATCGGACGTCCTCTGGCGTTGAGCGGAATTGTTACAATATTTTCGCATAAGGGAATATGTCCCGCCCATATTTTATAAGGAAGAATATCTTAAAGCACAGAGAGGATACGGTGGAAACGTGAGAAAATTGAGAAAACAGATGCTTTCGGTCCTGCTTTCCGGCGCCATGACCCTGGGGGCGTTTGTGTCCCCGGCCATGGCGGAGCCTGGGGACGCCCAGACAGGTTCCCAGGCAGCCCCCCAGACAGGTTCCCCGACAGGTCCCCAGATCGGGGCCCCTTCGGCGCTTTTAATGGAAGCCAGTACAGGGACCGTGATTTTTGAAAAAAATGCGGATGAGCCCAGGAACCCGGCCAGCGTTACGAAAATCATGACCCTGATTCTGATTTTCGATGCCATCCAGTCGGGGAAAATTAAGCTGAGCGATGAGGTAGTAACAAGCGCCCATGCAAAGTCCATGGGAGGCTCACAGGTATTTCTGGAGGAAGGGGAGGTGCAGACCGTGGAAACCCTGATAAAGTGCATTGTGATTGCCTCCGGAAATGACGCGTCGGTGGCCATGGCTGAGTACATAGGCGGTGACGAGGGAACCTTCGTGCGGATGATGAACGAGAGGGCGGCAGGTCTGGGAATGGAGCACACCCGGTTCATTGACTGCTGCGGGCTTACGGACTCCCCGGAGCATGTGACCACCGCCAGAGATATCGCCGTCATGTCCAGGGAATTGATTACCAAGTACCCCCAGATCACCGGGTATTCTACCATTTGGATGGAAAATATTACACATGTGACCAAGCAGGGGACCAAGGAGTTTGGGCTGTCCAACACGAACAAACTCCTTAAAATGGCCACCAACTTTGAGGTGACAGGATTAAAGACCGGTTCCACAAGCATTGCCAAGTACTGTCTGTCGGCCACGGCGAAGAAAGACGGTGTGGAGCTGATTGCGGCTATCATGGCAGCTCCGGATTATAAAACCAGATTTAACGATGCAGTGACGCTGCTGAATTATGGATACGGAAACTGCAGGCTTTATAAGGATGAAGCCATGCCAGAGCTCCCGCAGATTCCCATTGTAAGCGGCATAAAAGATACGGTGACAGCCGGATACCGCGACAGCTTTTCCTATCTGGGGCTTCATGGGGAGGATTTTTCTGCCATCGAAAAAGAGCTGATATTGGAAGAAAACGTGGAAGCCCCGGTGCGGGCGGGAGATGTACTGGGGTATCTGGTTTACAGGCTGGATGGTCAGGAGCTGGGCAGAGCGACAGTGATCTCCAAAGAGGATGTGGAGAAGGCCGGATATCTGGACTATTTCAAAAAGGCATGGGGGCATTTTCTGACCTTATCTCAGCCTGCCGATGTTCCGGTCCTTTAAAAAGCCCGGAATCTGGTACAAAATCAAAACGTCGGTGACATTCTGGTCACGGATCAGTTCCCCGGCCTTTCCATTGAAATACCGGAGATCAATCATAATGGTCTCCGGAAAATGGAGGGCCGCAAAGGGGACGAAGCTGTGGGCATAGGAATCTTTAATGACAAGAAGCTTCCCGGTTCCCTCCGCCTGTGGGTTTACAATCCTTGTGAGCCCATGGTTTCCATCCAGAAATACCCGGTATTTGTCCCGGGTATTTAAAGCGTCCATGGCATACAGGCCGTGGACCGGCTCGCTGCTTCCGTCGTAAAAAACGCTCCATTCCGGTTCGTTTTTCGGTTTATAGAGCTCGATGGAATCAAGCTTTGCGGGGATATTGAGCCTGGAAAGAATCGTACCGGAAAAATCTTCGGTAACGGTCTCTATGGCAAAGTCCAAACGGGAAAAGGGCGTAAGCCCGATGGATTTTGCCCAGGCCTGGTAGGCGGTGAAGGCCCCGTGAGATGTCCAGTGATGATCCGTTTTATAGTAGAGGGGAAGCGGCTCCTTTTCCTCTAAAAGGGCTTTTTTTGCAGGCACCAGCATGGGAGAAAGCCCCTCCTGTTCCAGTGCGTCCGTGACAGAGGACTGAGAAAAGGGGGTGGCATGGGCCGGAAGGTTTTCTGTGAGAATTTCGGAAGAAGACGGAGCCAGAAGGATTCTCACATGGGATTCCCCCAGAAGTCCGGCCTGCTGGAGGGAAAAGTCCGTCAGGGTATCGAGATTTTTCTTACATGTTTCCGGGTCCAGATCCTCCGGGTACAAAGCCTCGATGAGATAGCCGTCCTTTCCAAGGAACACGCCGTTTATTTCTTTTTTTAACAGAAGTTTTTCGGCCGCCGCCTGAAAGCCAATCCAGTGATCGCGGAAGGGAAAGTGATCGCTCAGATATGTCTCATAGTCCGTTCCAAAGGCGCCGCTTTTTACGGTTTCCCAGGTAAGCTTTGGGAAGCGGGCCAGGTAGCGGTTTTCCGTTTCTGAAAATGCCTTGCGGGGCATCAGGACGGAGATGGCGGTGAAAAGGCCGAGAAAAGCCAAAAAGGAGCCGGTCATGACGGCCTCAAAGGAAATCTTTTTTTTCATATCAGTTCCTTTCCGGAGCGTGTTTGAAAATTGCTTTTTCCATCACGCTTTAAAATCGGAAATACAAAAACGGGTTGTAGGTGGCATCCACCAGACTGGCTGTGGACAAAAGCAGGACCAGACTTAAAAACAGAAGCTCAAAGGCTGTATGCTTTCCTTTTTCTGCAAGCCTTGCCGGCAGGGGAGTGGCGCCCAGGGCGCAAAAGAGTAGGAGAGCGGCGTTTCCGGAAAGCAGGAACAGGGTTCGCGGGCTGCAAAAAGAGAGTCCGGAAACTCCTATCATCTGGAGAAGATAGCGGAATCCTTCGCCCATGTCCTCAAACGCAAACAGCACCCATCCAAAGAGAACCAGCAGGCATGTATAGAAATACCGGAGCCAGGATGGGAATTTTTCCAGGTATTTCATAAATACAAACTTTTCCAGCAAAAGCAGCAGGCCGAAGTATAGTCCCCAAAGAAGGAAGTTTAAGCTGGCTCCATGCCAGATTCCTGTCAGAAGCCAGACGATAAGGATATTGCGTATCTTTCGAAGGCCTCCTTTTCGGTTTCCGCCCAGGGGAATGTATACATATTCTTTAAACCAGGTCCCCAGGGAGATATGCCACCGCCTCCAGAACTCCGTAACGCTTTTGGAAATATACGGATAGTTGAAGTTTTCAGGAAAACAAAATCCCAGCATATGGCCCATGCCGACAGCCATGTCGGAATAGCCGGAAAAATCAAAGTAGATCTGGAAGGCAAAGGCCAGAATTCCCAGCCATACCATAAGAACACTGCGCTCCCCGGGAAGCACGGAATGAATCTCCGTCCACAGGGCTCCAGCCTGATTAGCCAGAAGAACTTTTTTTCCCAGACCCAATACAAAACGGCGGATGCCCATGGAAAATTGGGACAGGCTTTCTGTCCGGAAGCAAAGCTGTTCGGAGATATCCCGGTAGCGGACAATGGGGCCGGCAATCAGCTGGGGGAACATGGACACATAAGCGCCGAAGTTTATGATATGATTCTGTACCGGGGCCTGTCCGCGGTATATATCAATGGTGTAGGACATAGTCTGAAAGGTATAAAACGAGATTCCGATGGGAAGGGCCAGGCCGGGGAGAGGGACTGCACTGCCAGTGAGGCGGTTTAAGGAACGGATAAAAAAGTCCATGTATTTAAAGACAGCAAGGAGAGCCAGATTTATGCAGACAGAGGAGGCCACCGCACATCCGGCCGCTTTCCGGTTTCCACGCCCTAAAAGGCTTCCCACCAGTTTTCCATGGATAAAGTCCACCAGCGTAGAAAAAAGGAGGAGCGAGATATACAAAGGCTCCCCCCATCCATAAAAAATCAGGCTTCCGAAGAAGAGAACGGCATTCCGAAACCGTCTGGGCGTTAAAAAATACAGCGCCAGAAACAGGGGCAGAAAACGGAAGAGGAATAAAAGACTGGAAAAAACCATGGCTTATTTAGAAGAAGCCATTGATTATGTCAACGGCAATCTGGTTATTTTCCTCGGCAGATTTTAAGGCGGCCTCATCGCCTTTCTCCATAGCGTCATCGTCGGGACCGCCCAACATCACAAAGAACACGTAGTCACCGTGGCGGATCACCTGGGAGGCCTGGATTTTTGAAACATTCATGGGGTACTGCATGGTATCATTCAACAGATATTCCCTGTATTCCGTCAGAGCCTTTTCCACGTCGGCGCCCTTTCCCTCTTTTGCCTTTACACCGATGAAGGTCTCCACAAAGGTACTAATCATGGGCATTTCCGCCACATAGGACTCGCAGAGCTCCGGGGAAATTCCCATCACGTCGTTTAATACCTGACTGTCAATCGGACTGTCGGGCATGTAGTTGTCTTTGTAGGCTTCCTTAATTGTACTTAAGATATCGTCCAGGGACACGTCCGCCGCAGCCGCGGTCTCCTGAGCCGTGGTTTCCTGAGCGGTAGTTTCCTTTGCGGCAGGGGAAGCTGTGCAGCCTGTCAGAAACGATGCAGTCAGGGCAGCAGACAGTATAAGAGATGCGAGATATTTATTTTTTTTCATAATTGTAAATCCTCCTACTTGATATCCTCATGGGATATGATGATATATGGACCATAAGAAATCCGTATTCATTATAATCGAAGGGAAGAGAAAAAACAATTTACAAATATTTGAAGTTCTCCGAACCATTACCACTGCCATTTTGTAATTTTAAAAGCCGATTCTTTCTTTTTTCTGAAGCTTTTTCCCAGGACATTGTAAAATCAAATTCCCCGGTGTCTTCATCGGCCTGACTGGAAACAATAACAAATCCCTCCCGGCGATAAAAATCCACCGCCCGTATATTTTTCTGATACACGTCCAGTGACAGTGCGCTGTGCATTTGTTTTACATATTCTAAAAGCCGCCTGCCAATCCCGCAGGAACGACAGCTTCTGTCCACAAAAATTCCTGCGATGTATCCGTCTGTGATGCCGATAAATCCCTGTATGCTTCCGTCTGCTTCGCAGACAAAAACCTCCGCCTGCAAAATCTGTTCCTGCACTTTGGCAAAGTGAGAACGCCAGTATTCTTTGGGTATAAAAGGGTGTGCGTCCTCATTTCCGCTCAGCCATATTTGCATAACCTGCCCGGTATCTGATATCTGAAATTTTCGAATCATCTTTCCTGCCCCCTGTATGTTGCTGCATATGTCAGAAAACAATATCCTCTAAATAATCAAAGTATCTTATTTCCGACAGCTATTTTCCCACCTGTTTTTTGATGTCTGTCTTGCTTACAGCCAATCATAACATCAGAAATTATATCCTGCAATAAATTTATCAAAGATTCAGGTAGCAGCCGCCATCCTAAAGAGGGACATAAGTATCATAAATTCCACAGCACACAAAAACTCCCCTGTCACCTTTTGTGTGAAATAGCAGGGGAGTTCTATTTTTAAATCCTGTGAAAAAACCAATATTTTATTTACTCAGCATCCGGTGCACCGTTTCTGGGCGACAGCCGCCTGGGCAGCGGCAGCGCTTGCCTCTTATTCCTTTGCCGCCCGGGCAAATTCTGTGGTTACCAGATCTTCATAGGGCACCCGGGCGGGAAGCTCTCCGGCCTCTTCCAGAATATTCTGTAAGAGGTCGAAGCTTTCCTCCTCAAAGACGGTGTCGGCCTTCCAGGTATCCTGCGCCTTATAACGCTCCACAATGGTGGCGATGGTCTTTACATCGGTTTCTTTAAACTGTGGCTGAATGGTTTCGGCAATTTCCTCAGCTGTGTGGGAATTAACATAATCTAACCCCTTTTGGATGGCATTGGTGAATTTCTGGATAATTTCCGGATGCTGTTCCATGTAACTCTTTTTTGCACAATATGCGGTATATGGCACATATCCGGAATCCTTGCCGAGGGAGGCCACCACATAACCGTTTCCTTCCAGCTCAAGGCTTGTGGCAAAAGGTTCAAATTCCACGGTATAATCAGAGTCGTCGTTGGTAAAGGCGGCGGCTGTGAGGCCGAAACTGATACTCTGGTCGATGGTCAGGTCTGTTTTCGGGTCGATGCCATTTTTCTTTAAAATATACTCAAACACCATCTGAGGCATACCGCCGGCTCTGCCGCCCAGAACCTTTTTTCCGATCAGATTTTCCCATTTGAAATCTGCTTCCGGCGTTCGTCCCACCAGAAAGTTCCCGGCCCGCTGGGTCAGCTGGGCGAAGTTCATGGCATAATCTTTTTCGCCCCCGGCATAGGTGTAGATGGAGGCCTCGGATCCCATAAAGCCAATATCCGCTTCCCCGGATACCAGGGCGGTCATTACTTTGTCGGCGCCGCCGCCGTTTACTAAGGTGAGCTCAAGTCCCTCGCTGTCAAAATAGCCCAGCTCAATGGCCGCATACTGGGGAGCGTAAAAAATAGAGTGAGCCACTTCGTTTAAGGTTACGGGCGTTTTTCCCGCAGTCTCCTTCTGACAGCCGGCAAGGGAAAAAAGCACCAGGCTGCCGGCAATCATGCCGCAGAATATTTTTTTCATAATGTTCCTCCGGAAAAAATTTTGATGTTTTATAGTATGAAAAGATTCCGGTAGGGTTCATTGTCCGCGGGAAACGCGCAGACAGGTGCTTTGTCTGCATTTACTGTTTTTTATACAAAATACGGATTGCGTTCAACACGCAGAGCATGGCGACGCCGGAGTCCGCAAAAACGGCCATCCACATGGAGGCAAAGCCCAAAAGTCCTAAAATCATCACGAGAACCTTGATGGCCAGGGCAAAGACCATGTTCTGGCTGGCAATGGCCCCGGTCTCTCTGGCAATGCGTATGGAGGCGGGAATCGCTTCCATGCTGGAGGTCATGAATACCACATCGGCGGCCTCAATGGCAGCGTCGGCTCCGCTTCCCATGGCAGCGCCCACATCGGCGCCGGCCAGTACAGGAGCGTCGTTAATGCCGTCTCCGACGAACATGGCGCTTCCGGATTCGGAACGAAGCTTTTTAAGAATATCCAGCTTTTCTCCGGGAAGAAGTTTGGAGTATACAGTATCAATTCCCGTTTCCCTGGCAACGGCATTTGCGGCTGCCTCGCTGTCTCCGGTGAGCATTGCGGTATGGATGCCAAGCTTCTTTAAAGAGGCGATGGCAGATGCCGCTTCCGGTTTCATGGTGTCGGCAATGGAAATGGAGCCGATGTACATGTTATCCCTGGCAAGGAGAACCATGGTGGATGCAGCTTCTTCCTTATAAGAAGAGATGTTCACATGATTTTCTTCCATGAGCTTTTTATTTCCGCAGAGAAGCGTTCTGTCTTTCGTGAAGGCGCGGATGCCTTTTCCGGAAAGCTCTTCGATTTTATTTGGTGTTTCGATGGCAAGTCCGTTTTCCCTGGCGGCGGTCAGAATGCTGTTGCCGATGGGGTGGGTGGAGGCTGTTTCACAGCAGGCGGCAAGCTGAAGGAGCTCGTCTTTGGTGATGCCGGGTTCCGGGCAGATATTCTGCACCACGAAATTGCCTTTGGTGATAGTTCCAGTTTTATCCATGACAACTGTCTTTACACCCTTTAAGGCCTCGAGGGCAACGCCGCCCTTAAAGAGGATTCCTTTCCGGGAGCCGGCTCCGATTCCGGAGAAAAAGGCCAGAGGAACGCTGAGGACCAGGGCGCAGGGACAACTGATTACCAGGAAGGTAAGAGCTGTGTAAACCCAGTGGCCCCAGTCACCAGTGATAAGTGACGGCAGGATGGCGGTAGCGGCAGCCAGAGCCACCACGATGGGGGTGTAAATTCTCGCAAACTTTGTAATGAAACGCTCTACCTGCGGCTTGCTGGCTGCGGCATTTTCCACGGAATCCAGAATCCTTGTGACCATGGATTCGGAAAGCTCTTTTTCGACACGAAGCTTTAATAACCCGGAAGTATTGACGCATCCAGAGAGAACAGAGCTCCCTGCTGATACGGAAACGGGAACCGGTTCTCCTGTGATCGGGGAGGTATCAATACGGCTTTCACCTTCCAGTATAACGCCGTCCAGCGGAATCCGGTCTCCGGGACGCACCTGGATGATCTGCCCGGCCATGGCTTCCTCCGCCGGAATTTCACGGACCGTGCCGTTTTCCTCCAAAAGGACGGTTTCCGGACGAAGATCCACGGCTTCCATGATCTGGCTGCGGCTTTTTTCCACAGCCCGGTGCTCAAAAGCTTCGCCAATCCGGTAGAAGAGCATGACTCCCACAGCTTCATCATACTGGCGGATGAAAAAAGCGCCGAGGGTGGCAATACTCATAAGGAAATTTTCATCCATGACGTGACCGGATTTCATGTTTTTTAAGGCAGTCAGGAGTATTTCACGTCCCAGCATGATATAGGCTGCCACGAAGCAGGCAATGGAGACAGAGGGCATACGGGCGGAAAGAAATTCTCCGGCCAGGAAAAGGACCGTGCCCGAAATAATATCCAAAGTGTCATGGGAATGGCCGTCCTGTTTTTTTTCGTCTGTTTCTGCTTTTTTCCTGGATTCCCGGACCTCAATGAGTGTGCCGGGTTCAATCCTCTCGGCAATTTCCTGCATTTTGGGAAGCAGGACTGTTCCGGCAGAGGAGTAAACACGGAGCTGCCTGGTGGCAAAGGTGAGGACGGCGTCCTCTACTTCCGGGAGCTCGCGGATTTTGGCTTCTATTTTGGCGGAACAGTTGGCACAGTCGATGTTCTTTAAAACATAGACAGTGCAGGGAGCCTTAGAGGAGACAGGACCATGCTCATGATTGTTGTGTTCATGGTGATGTTCATGTCCGCAGCCGCAGTGTTCGCCGTGCTCATGTCTGTCATGTTCGTGGTGGTGCTCATGTCCGCAGCCGCAGTGTTCGCCGTGCTCATGCTCGTCGTGTTCGTGGTGGTGCTCATGCCCGCAGCCGCAGTGTTCGCCGTGCTCATGTCCGTCGTGTTCGTGATGGTGCTCATGTCCGCAGCCGCAGTGTTCGCCGTGCTCATGTCCGTCATGTTCGTGGTGATGCTCATGTCCGCAGCCGCAGTGTTCACCGTGCTCGTGTCCGTCATGCTCATGGCTGTCGTGTTCCTTATGTTCATGAAGATGTTCCTGGTTGTGTTCGGCCATTTTTGTTCCTCCTCCCGGTCATATAGGCTTGATATAAGCAAGTTTTGAATCAACATATGAATAAGTGTTCATATGATATATTATATAATAGTCTATCTTTCTGCAAATTGCAAGTACTATTTCGAAAAAGAATAAAAAAGTAGCGTCGAAAAGCTAACACCAAATAAGGAAGTAAAAGTGCTCTCATAAACAAACCTATCTTTTTTCTTTGATTGTACCAAAAAAGAGAGAATAGTGTTCACAATTTATTCATTCATGCGTTTGTCGTGGGGATTTACAATTACACACTTGAAGCGTAGCAACGCTTTGTGCTATACTAAATCCAGTGTTTGCAGATTTTTATAAAGCATAAAATGAATGTGAATTTTCGATATTATATTTCAACAGGGGTGCCGGTTGTGTTTGTTAGTTAATAAGAAACTTTGGAAACTGTTGCTCGACCGTGAAATGGGAAAGATTTATGTGCTGTGGTGAGAACCTATAGATAGCTCTGAAAAGTGAGCAAAAGAACCGGAAGGATGGGGGCGAGCCGAATGGTGGATACAAAGAAGCTGGATAAATGGGCTGATTTGCTGCTGGATACGGGAAAGCGTAATAATCTAATCAATTTTAAGGATACGAGAGCTTCAACCGTGGAGGTGCTGCTTCCGCCTTCTGATGTATTATTCGAGAAAGTGGATGGTGCAACATCTTTTGAAGTTTTTGATCCAAAGATTATCGAAGAAGATGATGAACTGGAAGAATTCTCTGAGCCAGAGCAGTTGCAAACTGAGACATCGGAAGAGTCTGATACTCCTGACGGAAAAGCTAAATTTTTTGCACAATATTGCGGAAAAATTAAACGGCAGAATCAAATCCTGCTTTACAATGCATCGACAAATCCACTTACCGCTGTGAAAAACATTGATAAAAAAGCGCGGGAGTTCATCGAAGAAACAGGTGTCAATGTTGCATACATGGCGTTTGGCTTTATCCACTGGAAAGAAAACGCCTCTTCGAACTATGTTTTCCATGCGCCTATTTTGCTTGTGCCGATTCAGCTGGAACAAGTGTCCGCAGTGGAACCATACTTTATTAAGTCAGCAGAAGATGACATCATTGTTAATCCGACCTTTTCCTACAAAATGGACGCGGAACACAAGGTGAAGCTTCCTGAGTATAACGATGAGGGGCTGACTGCCTACCTTGAGAAGGTAAAGCGCCTTGTGGCAAAACTTCAATGGACAGTCACAGCAGAATGCAAGATCGGTATTTTTTCATTCCTCAAAATCAATATGTACCGAGATCTGAAGGATAATGCAAAGGCGATTCTTGCTAATCGGAATGTTCGTCAGCTCTTGGGCGAGCAAATCGACATGGAAAGATTGTATGGTGATAAGGAAGCTGTTGCCGATCCGCTGATTGAGTTACATAGTGTAGTTGACGCAGACTCCAGCCAGATTGAAGCGATTGAGATGGCAAAGTCGGGAAAGAGCTTTGTTTTGCAGGGGCCTCCCGGAACTGGAAAGAGCCAGACGATTACTAACATCATTGCGGAATGTCTCAGCGATGGAAAAAAGGTTTTGTTCGTCTCTGAAAAGTTGGCAGCCTTAAATGTGGTTTACGACAAATTGAAGCAAGCTGGACTTGCTGAATTCTGCTTACAGCTCCACAGTCATAGGGCAAACAAGAAGGATGTTATCGCGGATATTTGCCATACGTTACGCACAGGAAAAAGTACTGTTTCCTCAAAAGCAAGTGCCGAAATCGCCATCAAGGAAAAGGCACAGAATCAGTTGGATGTCTATGCGGCTGAGCTTCACAAACAGCGCCCGGTCATTGAAAAGAGTCTGTATCAATTGTATGAGTCTTATGCCTCAGTTCGTTCAATGCCGGATGTTGAGTATTCGATTCCACAGCTTTCTTCTAAAGGTGAAGTGTACTTGACAGAAACGACTTCTCTTTTAGAACAGCATGTAGACTACATTCCGTCCATTGGATATGATTATAGAAAGAATCCGTGGTATGGCTATATCGCTCAGGACACGTCTTACCAGGCAAAAAATGAGGTAAAAAGCGATCTTTCTATTGTCTCACAATTCTTGCAGATATTGACTCCCTTACAACAGGAAATTTCTGAGAAGTACGGAATACCGTGTGCCAGCATAGAGGATGCACATACATGGAACAGCTTTTTCAGTTTTGCAGCAACATCTAAACTGATTACACCGTCACTCTTGAATCAGGAATATTTTGACATGGTAAACTCTGCGTTGCATAAATTGCAAGCGCAGAGCGCAGATATTCTTGCTGCCCGCTCCGTATTGGGTGCAGTGTTTGACGATGATGTTTATAAGCTGAATGGAGAAGTGTATCATAAGAAGCTGACAAAACAGTTTAGCAGAACCATCTCCAGATTTTTTAATGCCGAGTACAAACAGCTTATCACCGACCTGCGCTTGTGCAAAAAAAACGGAAAGAAGCCATCCTATAATGAAGCTGTCACTATGACAGAAAAACTTGCCTATTATCAGCAAAAGAATGTGGAATTCGCCGAAGCAGAAGCACCAATCAAAGCGTTTCTTGGTGAAGCCTATAATGGTGTTGAAACCGAATGGGACTATGTAACGAAACAAATGTCGGCGTTGGAGACAATATTCTCTAATAATGTTGCGTTCGGCGCGTTGGGACACTATGACGACTTTGTCTCTGAAAGGGGTACGTTTACAGATTACCATCAAAAACTTGAAACGGCTTTTGCGGTTTGTAGTGCTGATACACTCAAGCAAGCTGATGGATACTTTGACCGAACGATTTTGAACATTCATGCTGCGCCATGTATCCTGGTATTGGAGAAATTAACGGGCTGCCTGAATGAAATGGATAAACTGGACAATTGGTGCCATTTCAGGAGCCTTCTTTCCGAGCTTGATGATAAGCAGGTCGTGCATTATGTAAATGCTGCTATCGGTCAGAATATAGAACCGAAGCATATTGTCGGCACATTCCAGAAGCAATTTTATTATCAGTGGATAGATTCGATTTTGTCTGGAAGTCCGGTTTTGTCTGCGTTCAATCGAATTTCTCAAGATAAAGCGATCCGTACTTTCTCTGCGAAAGATACCGAACAGTTTGAAATCAACAAAGCAAAAATCCGTGCAGAGCTTTCATCCATGCGCCCATCACTTGATATGATTGCGTCTGGAAGTGCATTGGCGATTTTGCTTCGTGAAGGTGAGAAAAAGCGCAAGCAAAAAAGTATTCGTTCCCTGCTTGCTGAAACAGGTGAGCTTGTTCAGCGGATTAAGCCATGCTTTCTGATGTCTCCGCTGAGCGTCAGCACTTTCCTTGCACCGGATTCCGTCCACTTTGATGTGGTTGTATTCGATGAGGCGTCACAGATTTTTCCACAGGATGCAATTGGTGCAATCTATCGTGCAGATCAGTTGATTGTTGTAGGCGACTCTAAGCAGATGCCGCCCAGCAATTTTTTTAATGCTACCATTGAAGCGGAGGACAACGATGAAGAAACCGGAGATGTAACAGACTTTGAATCCATCTTGGATTTGTGTTCGACATCCATGCAGCAGCTTCGGTTGCGCTGGCATTACCGCAGTCGTTATGAGCAGCTTATTACTTTTTCCAACAAGAATTTTTATGACAGCGATCTTGTAACATTCCCATCTTCTAAGGCTGATGCTCTGGGAATCGGCGTAGACTATTATCATGTGGACGGCATTTTCGACCGCAAAGCTCACACCAACCGAAAGGAAGCAGAGTTCATTGTCGATCTGATTTATCAGAATATCGAGAAATATCCGAACCGTAGTCTTGGCGTGGTTGCGTTTAGCGTCGCCCAACAGGATTTGATAGATAAACTGCTTTCTAAACGGCGGCAGAGTACACCGGAAAAAGAGTATTTCTTCAAGAATGACGGAAATGAGCCGTTCTTTATCAAGAATCTCGAAACAGTGCAGGGCGATGAAAGAGATACGATCATTTTTAGCATTGCTTATGGTATTGATGCACAAGGACGCCTGTTGCACAACTTTGGTCCGCTGAACCGCGTCGGTGGTGAACGAAGGCTGAATGTTGCAGTTACTCGTGCAAAATGCAATGTCCAGTTGGTTTCTTCTATGCACTATACGGACATTGATCTGAAGCATACATCCGCAGAAGGTGCAAAGCTGCTTCGTGAATACCTTGATTATGCTGAGAATGGCAGCATTGCACTGGAGCGGGCGATTTCAGTCAGCCCGTTTGAGAAATTCGATTCTGATTTTGAACTTGAGGTATGTGACTATCTGAGATCCAAAGGCTTTTCTGTGGATACGCAGGTTGGCTGCTCTGGATTCCGAATTGATCTCGGTTTGAAGTTGCCGGATAGTTCTGATTATGTGCTTGCGATTGAATGCGATGGAGCAACTTATCACTCCTCTAAAAACGCGCGCGACCGCGACCGTTTGCGGCAGGAAATCTTGGAACGCATGGGGTGGAAATTCTATCGCATTTGGTCTACGGATTGGTTCAGAAATAAATCGGTTGAACAGCTTCGTCTTTTGGAGGCGGCTGCGGATGCAGTTAAAAATCCAACAAAAGTAGAGGTGAAGCCAATGAATAGTCAGCCAACAGGAACATTTGAAGAAGTTGTAGTCGAGAAGCACTTTGAATTTCCTGCATATAAGGCGGCAGATGTCCATAAGCTAAGCAGCAAATATCTTCCCCGTGATTTTAAAGGAATGATAAAAGCCATTCTGGAAATTGAGGCACCTCTTTCGGAGGACTTGCTTCTAAAACGTATTGTCTGGTGCTTTGGACGTGAAAAAGTTACAAGCGTCGTACAAAGAGCCTATGAACAGCAGATGTCCGGATACCAGCGTTATGGCATTATCCGCAGAAATGGTTTCTTGTACTTGAATGATGAAAAGAAAATTCAGTTCAGAGGACCGGGTGACATTGAGCGTGAAATCAAGCAAATTGCTCCAGACGAATTAGCCGCCGGAATGTTCGAGATTCTGAAACAGAACGTGACTGCTGATAAGAGCGGGTTATACCGTTCTTTGGCGGCACAGTGCGGAGTGGCGCGTGTTGGAAAAGCCGTCAACGAGGCAATGGATGCTGCACTGAATATATTGAATGATCGTATTGTTGTTGATGGCGAACAGATTTCCATCAAATAATCCCTTGGCAACAAGGGTGCGTTATCCGAGATTTTCCTTTTGATGGGAAAACCACTTTTCGTTCCAATCCCGGATATGCCTGTTCACGGTTCCCTGCGAAAGTTCAGCATACCGCCCCGTTCGGGAGATCGAGGAATGACCGAGAAAATTTTTGATTGCATAATCGATACTCCGGCTATCCGCTCTTAACAGAGATTCCTATGGAACTGTAGTGAAGAAAGCCATCACAGATTATGTGGAGGCGACACTGCTGGCGGCGGATCACGACTGCCTGTATCTGTATGAGCAGGGAGCGAAGGACTGCGTGGCGCTGCTGAAGAAGCTGGGTGTGCTGTAGAAATTTTAACAGCATTTTTTTCTGAGAAAGAAAAACTACAGAGTGGCTGGCAGGCTGCTCTGTAGCTGTCTGTACGGGATCATTTTTTATCTTTTGGGGAGAGCCGATCATACTGGATCTGTACAGCTCCGGTGTCGGTGTTTATCTTTTCTTTTTTAAGAAGGGTATATACAGCCTGACCTTTTGTGTAATCCCTGTCCTCCTTTGGAAAAAAAGAGCGACAGAAAAAATTCCCGGCCTCGTCTTTTTTGTCAAGAAAGATATACACATCGGTATATTCATGAGGTGTAGAGAGTAGGTACTCTGCTTCGATAAGGGAAAGTGCCTGAAGCTTTCAGTTATAACGGAAGAGCAGGTCATTTTTATCGAAAAGTACCTCAATTTTTTGAAAAGGCTCCAGCCGGTTCTGGATGCTGTAGAAGTAGCGGCTCTTTTTGATATCCTCCAAAGTAATCGAGCCAGTACACTAGAAAGGATCTGGGAAAATACTTTTTCACGACTGGCTCTGGAGAGACGCAGGTCGT
>CAJUIP010000016.1 GCA_910586315.1 uncultured Lachnospiraceae bacterium
AACAGAAAGCAAAAAAGGTTATGGGTATGCTGAAGCGTGGTGTAAAATTTATGCCGACGCAGCCAAATGTGATAGCCATATTAGAAAAGTTGGAGCGGAGCAAATAGTTGTTCTTTAGGGGCGTTAATTACTTTCGTGAGATTCTGTAATCGTATCTTGATTTTTTACGGATTTTGCGCTAGTATAAAAAGAGTTCACTCTGACGAACTCTTGTACAGAGTGCGGGCGCATGGCGCCAGATCTTTTTTCGTACGGGTGTACATGAAGATACAAAGCGTTTTTTACTTTATAGGGAAGGTTTTTACTCATCTTGCTTTTGCACATTAATGTAATAAAAACTTTCTCCCATTTTTTACGCATTAACGCAGCAAGGTCTTTCCTGCGAAATGAAAATAATTCTGCTTTGCCGGATTCTTCGTCTCCCCTCAATCCTGAGGGGCTTGATTGTTTTGCCCGCTATAGCCAAGTACACAGCGGGCAGACGGCGGAACGCGATCCCTGAATCAGGGTCCGCCGGGAAAATTTGTACAGAATGAGGAGACTTAAATTATGGAAAAGAAATTGAGAGTTGGCGTTCTCGGGGCCACGGGGATGGTCGGTCAGAGATTTATTTCTCTGCTGGAAAATCATCCTTGGTTTGAGGTGACAACCGTAGCGGCAAGTCCGCGCTCCGCCAATAAAACGTATGAGGAGGCAGTGGGAGGACGCTGGAAAATGACAACTCCCATGCCGGAGGCGGTAAAAAAGCTGATTGTAATGAATGTCAACGAGGTGGAAAGAGTTGCCGCTTCCGTTGATTTTGTGTTCAGCGCCGTGGATATGACAAAGGAGGAAATCCGCGCTATTGAGGAGGCATATGCCAGGGCAGAGACGCCGGTGGTGTCCAACAACAGCGCCCATCGCTGGACTCCTGATGTCCCCATGGTAATTCCGGAAATTAATCCGGAACATTTTGACGTGATTCCTTTTCAGAGAAAGCGCCTGGGAACCCAAAGGGGGTTCATCGCCGTAAAACCCAACTGTTCCATTCAAAGCTATACTCCGGTCCTTTCTGCATGGATGGAATTCGATCCTTATGAAGTGGCGGCCTCCACCTATCAGGCTATTTCCGGCGCGGGGAAGACATTTAAGGACTGGCCGGAGATGGTAGAGAACGTGATTCCCTACATTGGAGGGGAAGAAGAGAAGAGTGAAAAGGAGCCGCTGCGGATTTGGGGAAAGCTTGAGGACGGTGTCATTAAACCGGCAGAAAACCCGGTGATTACCTGTCAGTGCATCCGCGTCCCTGTGTTAAACGGCCACACGGCGGCTGTTTTCGTGAAATTTAAAAAGAAGCCCACAAAGGAACAGCTCATTGAAAAGCTGGTAAGTTATAAAGGACTGCCCCAGAAACTTTCACTTCCCAGCGCTCCCAGGCAGTTTATCCGCTATCTTAACGAAGATGATCGTCCTCAGGTGACTCTGGATGTGGACTTTGAGAAGGGAATGGGCATTTCCGTCGGACGTCTGAGAGAGGATTCTGTATATGACTGGAAATTCATCGGCCTTTCCCACAATACCGTGCGCGGAGCCGCGGGCGGAGCGGTGCTCTGTGCGGAGCTTCTCACAAAACAGGGATACATGGAAGCAAAATAAATGATTCTGAATGATTCCGTACAATTCCATGCCGGCTACAGGCTTTCTTTGACCGGCATGGGACTTAGACAGCAACGATTCGGGAGGGAGTGAACAGTACCGGAAGGTATCGAAAAATATCGGAAAGTATTGAAAAGTACCGGAACCGTTGCTTTGGAGGAAGGAAAGGATAAAAATGGCAGTGAAAAAAGAGGCCTTTGGCACCATGCCGAATGGCTGTGAAATCAGTTTATATACCGTGACCAATGAAAATGGTCTGTCTGCTTCTTTTACAGACCTGGGAGCCATCTGGGTAAGAATGATAGTCCCCGATAAAGACGGGGCCATGGACGATATACTTCTTGGATATGACAATGGAGACGGCTATCTGGGGAACGGCCCGCATATGGGTTCTGTGGTGGGGCGTGTTGCAAACCGTACCGGGAATGCCAGCTTCCGTCTGGACGGGAGACTTTATACCCTGGGAAAAAATGACGGCAAAAACAATCTCCACAGCGGACCTGATTATTTTGACAAGCGTCTCTGGATGGGTACGGCCTCCGGAGAGGATACTGTGGCCTTTTTCTTAGAGAGTCCGGACGGGGACCAGGGGTTTCCGGGAAATGCAAAGATTACGGTAAAGTATACGCTGACGGCGGAAAATACCGTGGAAATTACATATATTTTCTGCTGCGATAATGATACGCCCATGAATCTTACGAACCATGCCTACTTTAATCTGGGAGGACACAGCTCTGGCTCTGTCTTAAACCACAAAGTGCAGATTTATGCGGACATGTTTACTCCGTCGGCGGCGGATTCCATTCCCACCGGAGAGATTTGCATGGTGGAAAAGACTCCGATGGACTTTCGGACGTTAAAGCCCATCGGCGCGGAAATTGATTCTGATTATGCACAGCTTTTACAGGCTGGGGGCTATGATCATAACTGGTGCTTAAATCATATTCCCGGAGTTTACGCCCTGGCGGCGACGGCTGTTGAGGAAAACAGCGGACGGACCATGGACGTATATACCGATCGTCCGGGCATGCAGTTTTATACGGCTAACTGGCTGGAAGGAGAGAAGGGGAAGGACGGCACCGTCTATGGAAAAAGGGGTGCCTTCTGTTTTGAGACGCAGATGTATCCGGATGCTGTCAACAAGCCTCAATTTGCCTCTTCCGTGATTTTTGCCGGAAGAACATATATCAGCAAAACGGGATATCATTTTTACACAGGAACACAGGCCAATGGAAAGAGATTATAAAACAGGTGCGAAGGCTTTGGCGGCGGCGGGACTGATTCTGGTTACCATCATCTGGGGCGGCTCCTTCGTGGTCATGAAATCCTCTGTGGACAAGGTCCCTCCGGGGTATCTTCTGGCCCTCCGGTTTACGGCTGCCGCTGCTGCCATGATGGCGGCGTTTCCCAAAAGTCTGCGCCGCTTAAAGAAAGAAAGCCTGCAGAACGGGATCCTTGTGGGAATCGTTCTGGAGCTTTCCTATCTTTTGCAAACCTATGGAATCAAATATACCACAGCCAGCAAAAACGCTTTTATTACAGCTCTTTATGTGATTTTAGTGCCCTTTCTTTCCTGGGCGGTGAACGGGAGAAAACCAGGGATCAATAATCTTTTCGCGGCGGTCCTTGCGGTCGCCGGACTGGGGCTTTTGACTCTTCGCGGCGTTACGGCAGTAAATTTCGGAGATTTTCTGACTTTTTTATGCAGCATCAGTTTTACGTTCCACCTTGTTTTGGCAGAGAGGTATACGAAAAACCAGGATCCCATCCTCCTTGCCATCATACAGGTGGCAGTGGTGGCAGTGCTTAACTGGATTCTGGCCCCTTTTCTGGACGGATTCCAGGCTTTTTCTTTTGAAATATTAAGAGATAAGGCCCTTGTGTCGGGAATTCTGTATCTGGCTATTTTCTGTACCATGGCGGCGTATGCCATACAGATGGCGGGACAGAAAATTTTATCTGCCAACGCCTCGTCTCTTCTGCTGTCTTTAGAGGCAGTGTTTGGGACGATATTTTCTGTGATTTTCTTAAAAGAAGTTCTGACGGGAAAGATGATTGTCGGATGTGTTCTGATGTTTTTTGCTCTGATGATATCAGGGATTCGCTTTGAAACGCATGGAAAGGATGTACATGGGTAAATCGTTATTTATTGCAGAAAAGCCAAGCGTTGCCCAGGAGTTTGCCAGGGCTCTGAAAATAAACGGCAGAAAGGGAGACGGCTTTATTGAGTCAGAGACAGCCATTGTCACCTGGTGCGTAGGGCATCTGGTTACAATGTGCTATCCGGAAAGCTATGATCCGGCCTTAAAGAGATGGAGCATGAACACGCTGCCGTTTCTTCCCAAAGAATTTAAATATCAGGTCATTGATGATGTAAAAAAGCAGTTTAAAACCGTAAAAGGCCTTCTGGAGCGGCCGGAGGTGGATACCATCTATGTCTGTACTGACTCCGGGCGTGAAGGAGAGTACATCTACCGCTTGGTGGAGCAGATGGCCGGAATCAGAGGAAAGAGGCGGCTCAGGGTCTGGATTGATTCCCAGACAGAGGAAGAAATTCTGAGGGGTGTGAGGGAAGCCAAAGATTTATCGGAATATGACAACCTGGCGGCCTCGGCTTATTTAAGGGCCAAAGAGGACTATCTGATGGGCATTAACTTTTCCAGAGTCCTTACTTTAAAATATGGTCCTTCGGTGGCTTCGTACCTGAAAGAAAAGAGGGCAGTTTTATCTGTGGGCCGGGTCATGACCTGCGTGCTGGGAATGGTGGTCCGCAGAGAAAGAGAAATCAGAAGCTTCGTAAAGACACCCTTTTACCGCGTCATGGGCTCCTTTGAAGCGGAGGGTTTCGAAGACGACAGGATTGAGGCCGAATGGAGGGCTGTGGAGGGGTCCCGGTATTTTAAAACCCCGGCCTTATATAAAGAAAACGGTTTCAGGGAGAAAAAGACGGCGGAAGAGCTTGTGAAGTTTCTTTCGGCGGAACCAATGGAAGGCACTCTCTGCTCCATGGAAAAAAAGAAAGAGGTAAAAAACGCCCCTCTTTTATATAATCTGGCGGAGCTTCAGAATGACTGCTCGAAGATGTTTAAAATCAGCCCTGATGAGACACTTAAAATTGTCCAGGAACTGTATGAGAAGAAGCTGGTAACATACCCGAGAACCGATGCCAGAGTTTTGTCCACAGCAGTGGCGAAGGAAATCCATAAGAATATCGGCGGGTTAAAGAATTTTGCTCCCCTTTCGGCCTTGGCCGGGGAGGTCCTTTCCATGGATTCTTATAAGAAGATTTCCAGTACCAGATATGTGAATGACAAGCAGATTACAGACCACTATGCGATCATTCCCACCGGACAGGGATTTTCGGCCTTAAAAACCCTGGGGGCCCTTCCCCTCAAAGTCTATGAGGTGATTGCAAGAAGATTTTTAAGTATTTTCTATCCTCCTGCGGTCTACCAGAAGTATTCGCTGAATATAGAAAAGCAGGGGGAGCATTTCTTTGCGGGATTTAAAGTTCTGGCGGAGGAGGGATATTTAAAGGCGGCAGCCGTGGTCTCCCAAAAATCCGCAAAGGAAAAGAACCCGGACCAGCCGGAAGGAGAGCAGGAGATTGACCCGGGACAGGGAGAAAAAGCGAAGGCGCTTCTGGCCATGCTGGCATCTTTAAAAAAGGGCCGGAAATTGAGGCTCTGTGATCTGAAAATCAAGGAGGGAGAGACCTCTCCGCCGAAGCGTTATACCTCAGGCTCCATGATTCTCGCCATGGAAAATGCCGGACAGCTTATTGAGGATGAGGATTTAAGAGCTCAGATTAAGGGAAGCGGAATCGGCACC
The DNA here is from genome assembly GCA_910586315.1 of uncultured Lachnospiraceae bacterium. Taxonomy (GTDB): domain Bacteria; phylum Bacillota; class Clostridia; order Lachnospirales; family Lachnospiraceae; genus CANRXD01. The sequence continues at coordinate 5,467 of CAJUIP010000016.1, forward strand.
AGCGCCACCAGGGCGGAAATCCTTAAGAAGCTGGTGAACATTAAATATTTGTCTTTGGCAAAAAAAACACAGGTCATTACTCCCACTCTTTTTGGAGAAATGGTCTTTGACGTGTGCAGCGTCTCCATGAAGCAGCTTTTAAATCCGGAGCTTACGGCAAGCTGGGAAAAGGGACTTACCTATGTGGCAGAGGGCAGTATCACTTCCGATGAATATATGGAGAAGCTGGAACGGTTTGTGACCCTTAGAACCAACGGGGTCAAACAGGGAAACAATCAATTTATGCTGCGGCCTTATTTTGACGCTGCGGCTCAATTTTACAAAAAATAAAAGAGGTATCGCAATGAAAAAGGAAGAAACAAAAATCAGTTGTCTTTACGATCTGTCCCACACCCAGGCCAGATCCCTTCTGGAGCAGTATACCTACCCCTGGGAGGTTCTGCCCCATATCGGAACGTTTATCAAGGAGTTTGGAAAAACGCTTTCCGAAGAAGAATATGAGAAGCGGGGGGAGAACGTATGGGTTCACAAAACCGCTAAAGTATTTGATAGCGCTTATTTGGGAGAAAACATCATCATCGGAAGAGACGCCGAGGTGCGCCATTGTGCATTCCTCCGCTCCAACGCCCTTGTGGGAGAGGGGGCTGTGGTGGGAAATTCCACCGAGCTTAAGAATGTCATTCTCTTCGATAAGGTACAGGTCCCCCATTACAATTACGTGGGAGACTCCATTTTAGGATATAAGGCCCATATGGGAGCTGGCTCTATTACCTCTAACGTGAAATCCGACAAGCTTTTAGTGAAAGTGCATACAGAAGAGGGCGATATGGAGACGGGAATTAAAAAATTCGGCGCGATGGTGGGAGACGGCGTGGAGGTGGGCTGCGGTTCCATCTTAAATCCCGGTTCTGTCATTGGAAGAAACTGCAATATTTATCCCTTGTCGAGTGTGCGCGGATGTGTCGATGAAAATTCCATATATAAAAAGCAGGGAGATGTGGTTACAAAGAGGGAAATTTAGGCAAGCCATTTGGCGAAATATAATCGAGCCAGTACAGTAGCCCGATTAAGGCGAATTTTGAATGCTTTTGAGGATTGCGGGTTGCCGGGGGCGGTGACATCCGTTTGGCAGCGGCCGAAGCGGAGCGTAGACGCAGGGTGCGGAGTAATCCAGTATCAAAGGGGTCAAAAAACTTTTGACTGCAATAGCAGCATGAGCTGAATATCGAGAAAATCGCTGAAAACGAGGGATTCCGGCATATTGAATCTTGCTGGAATCCCATAATTTTCAAACTTTAGAGCAAAGACGCCACTCGACTATCTAAGACGATGATTTTTTGGCATCTCTCTGCTATTTTGTCCCGAAGATTCTGTCTCCCGCATCTCCGAGGCCCGGGCAGATATATGCGTTCTCATTCAGCTCCCGATCCAGATGTCCCACATAGACCTGCACATCAGGATGGGCTTCATGAAGTCTTTTAAGTCCTTCCGGGGCAGCGATGATGCACATGAATTTGATATGTTTCCCGCCGTGAAGCTTGATGAAATCAATTGCCGCAACGGCAGAGCCTCCGGTAGCCAGCATGGGGTCTGTGACCACGATAGTCCGCTGTTCAATGGGGTCCGGAAGCTTACAGAAATATTCATGAGGTTCATGGGTCTTTTCATCACGGTACAGGCCGATATGTCCTACCTTCGCACTGGGAACCAGAGCCAGGATGCCGTTTACCATACCAAGGCCCGCACGTAAAATCGGCACGACGGCCAGCTTTTTGCCTGCAATCACGGGGGTAAGGCAGCGCTCCAGGGGAGTTTCCACTTCAATGTTTTCCAGAGGCAGATCGCGGAGCGCTTCATAGCCCATAAGAGTGGAAATTTCTTCAATCAGAGTACGGAATTCATTGGTACCTGTGTTCTTATCCCTCAGCATGGAAATTTTGTGTTGAATCAGCGGGTGGTCAAGAATCGTTACGTTTTCCATAAATTTTATCCTGCCTTTCTTTTTTTCATACCATATCGCGCAGCGCCCGTTCTGAAGGAACCTGTATTACGGGATGCCTCTTCTTTACATCGTACCAGAAAAAAGAAGGAAAATCAACTATTTCGTATCAGGCGTGAAACGCACAATCACATAGTCTCCGAGGGCATGAGGAACCGGCACAGATATGTAAATGTTTCCCTGGTTTTCATAGGAAAAGCTTTCAGGGAAGCGGCTGTCGGTTTCGGAAGTGAAATCGGCTTCTTTAAGAATTCCCCACAGTGTATTGATATCCTGAGTTTTTAAATATTCCAGGGCCTCTTTGGAATCGGAGGGCTTTTCCAGGACACAGTCGTCTGAAAGGATATACCCTGCCATGGTGTAGGGGTCCGCATAATCGGAAAGCCCGAGAAGTACTTCCTTATTCAAATCCACGGTGCAGGTGTAGAACACATTGACAGGATAGGAAGCGCCGTTTTTCATCAGAGATCCCTCGAAAGTAAGAACGGCCTTGCTTCGGTCCAGGGAAACGATATTGCATGTGACGGAGACCGTGTCTATGGCGGAGTCCACTTCATAATCCGTAAGAATTCTCGTGGCGGCATCCTTAATGAGGGCGTTGACAGTCTCCTCAGAATTTTTGTCTTTCAAATTGGAAAGAATGGGATATTCAATGGATATCTTGCCGTTTTTTTCTGTGGCGATTTTGGAGCGGACACTCAAAGCAAGGGAGGAGTCGGAGCCTTTTTTCGTCTCAGATTCCTTTTCTGCTTCCTTCGATTCCGCAGATCCTTCTGTGGTTTTGGCGGCGTCCGGGGCAGCCAGGGTTTCTTTTCCCGAAGCAGTGGTTTCTTCCTGGGTGTGGATTCCGGTCAGATCAATTTTCTCCCTGGATTTGCAGCCGGAAAGGGATAAAACCATGGCAAAAGTGACGGATGCTGCTATATAAGATGAACGTTTCATTGATAAATTCCTCCTTTGTTTTTCGCTTTGTCGGCGCTTTCTTTGTCTCATAGGAAAGACTTTGTTATGTTAATGAACAAAAGTAAGATGGGAGAAGACCTTTTCCATGAAACAAAAGGCGCTTCGCGCACGAAAACTCACACATTTTCTGATTAGGTGCTTTTTATTATACCGAAAAAACATCCAGAAGTATATGGACAGAATATGTAGAATTTCTTAATTTTCTATTTCCATTGACAGGAAAATATGGTATGGTAAAATAGGAAAAAGCACAATATCTTGGTGGAGGAGAATGGAAATGAATAGAAAAAAAGTGTGGGCTGTATATTTTAGCGCCACAGATACCACGAAAAAAGTAGTTTTGTCCATCGCTGACGAGGCGGCAAAGCTTTTGGGAGCGGAACGTGAGGATTATGATTTCACGCTTCCGGCCATGCGGACAAGCGGATTTGCCGCTGCAAACGATGATCTTGTTATTTTCGGAACGCCGGTATATGCCGGACGGGTTCCCAATGTGCTGTTAAAATATCTGGCGACCATTCAGGGAAACGGGGCTCTGGCAGTTCCGGTTGTGCTGTTCGGGAACCGGAACTTTGACGATGGTTTGATTGAACTGAGGGATATCCTTGAGAATGCAGGCTTTCATACTGTAGCGGCCGCTGCCTTTGTGGGAGAGCATTCTTTCTCAAAGACACTGGCAGCCGGGAGGCCGGATGCAGAGGATATGAAAGAAGCCGTTTCTTTCGCGGCAAAGGTTGCCGAAAAGGTACGCGGCCTTTCGGAGAACACAGCCTGGGAGCCGGTGTTCGTGGAAGGCGTTCCGCATCCCTACCGCGGCTACTATCAGCCCAGAGACAGAAAGGGCGTTTCCATTGATATCCGCAAGGTGAAGCCTCTCACAAGCGATGCCTGCGACGACTGTAAGATCTGTGCCGATGTCTGTCCCATGGGTTCCATTAACCGTGACAATGTGCGTGAATTCACAGGAATCTGCATTAAATGCGGTGCATGTATTAAAAAGTGCCCAAAACAGGCAAAATACTATGAAGATGAGGGTTATTTGTATCATCAGCATGAACTGGAAGAGGGCTACACCCGGCGGGCCGCCATTTCCCTCTTCCTATAAATTGGGAATGCCTGGTATGCCCTTTCCGCGCGTGAATGCACGCCTGCACGAAGAGGGAGTCTTGCGTTATGTGTCCGTGCCCGGCACGAGTGTGTATGAAAGCGCACACGTTTTATAAGTTTTGAAAGTATGAACCATAGAAGGAGGAATTTCCATGAAAGCAATATCTCTTGCAGAGGAATTGAAGAGCAATTCTTACCCGGGAAGAGGAATCATAATTGGAAAGTCAAAGGATGGAAAGACGGCAGTTGCCGCCTATTTTATCATGGGGAGAAGCGAGAACAGCAGGAATCGTGTCTTTGTTGAAGAGGGGGAAGGAATCCGTACCCAGGCTTTCGATCCGGAAAAGCTTGAGGATCCCAGCCTGATTATCTATGCGCCTGTCCGCGTTCTCGGAAATAAAACCATCATAACAAACGGAGACCAGACGGACACCATTTACCAGGGAATGGATATACAGCTTACCTTTGAGCAGTCCCTGCGTTGCCGGAAATTCGAGCCGGACGCTCCCAACTATACCCCTAGAATTTCGGGGATCATGCACCTGGAGAATGGCGGCTACAATTATGCCATGTCCATTTTAAAGAGCAGCGACGGAAATCCTGACAGCTGCAGCCGTTTTACGTTTGCATACGAAAATCCTCTCTGCGGCGAGGGCCATTTTATTCATACCTATATGGGCGATGGAAATCCCCTTCCAAGCTTTGAAGGCGAACCGAAGCGCGTGGAGATAGAAGGCGACATTGACACCTTCACATCCATGGTGTGGGAGAGCTTAAATGAGGACAATAAGGTTTCCCTGTTTGTCCGCTTTCTTGATATTGAGACCGGGAAATACGAGAGCAGAATTGTAAATAAGAATTAGTGCCAGAGGAGACAAAAGAAATGAAAGAAATGGAATTGAAATACGGCTGCAATCCCAATCAGAAGCCGTCCAGGGTATTCATGGCAGACGAAAGAGACCTGCCAATCACCATTTTAAACGGGAAACCGGGCTATATTAATCTGTTGGATGCCTTTAACGGCTGGCAGCTGGTGAAAGAGCTTAAGGCTGCCACAAAGCTTTCGGCTGCCACTTCCTTTAAGCATGTGTCCCCGGCTGGGGCCGCTGTGGGACTTCCCATGGATGATGTGCTGAAAAAAATATACTGGGTGGACGATCTGGGGGAACTTTCCCCGCTGGCATGCGCCTACGCGAGGGCCAGAGGCGCGGACCGCATGTCCTCCTTTGGAGATTTTATTTCCCTCTCCGACGTGTGCGATGTGGAAACGGCGAAACTAATCAAGCGGGAAGTTTCCGACGGTGTTATTGCGCCCGGATATGAGCCGGAGGCGTTAGAGATTTTAAAGGATAAGAAGAGCGGAAATTACAATGTCATTCAAATCGACGAGTTATATGTACCTGCCCCCGTTGAGCATAAAGAAGTGTTCGGCGTGACCTTTGAGCAGGGAAGAAATAATCTGGAAATCAACAGGGAGCTGCTTTCCAACGTGGTCACAGAAAATAAAGAAATTCCGGATGAAGCGAAAATTGACCTGATGATTGCCTTAATTACCTTAAAATACACCCAGTCCAACTCGGTATGCTATGTTAAGGGCGGACAGGCTATCGGTATTGGCGCAGGCCAGCAGTCCAGAGTTCACTGTACCCGTCTGGCAGGACAGAAAGCCGACAACTGGTTTTTACGGCAGGCTCCGCAGGTATTAAACCTTCCGTTTATTGAGAAGATTAAACGGGCGGACCGTGATAACGCCATTGATGTTTACATTGGCGACGAGTATATGGATGTTCTGGCCGATGGCCAGTGGCAGAAGGTCTTCACAGAGAAGCCGCCGGTATTTACAAGAGAAGAGAAGAGAGCATGGCTCGACAAAATGCAGGATGTCGCCCTGGGCTCCGACGCCTTCTTCCCCTTTGGGGACAACATCGAGCGCGCCCATAAGAGCGGTGTAAAGTATATTGCACAGCCGGGTGGTTCCGTCCGTGATGACAATGTCATTGAGGTCTGCAACAAATACGGCATGGCCATGGCGTTTACGGGGATACGGCTGTTCCATCACTAATATACTGTTATACTGTCTGTATTATATTCAGCCAAATCTCTTTGTCTATTCGCCGGTTTGCTGCGTTGGCTTTTCCGGCCGCAGTCTCGTTACGCCTGCGTTTTTGTTAAATGAGTCCGTAATAGGGAGGGAATTCCTGTGACATCCAGTCAGGAATATTTTATGATCGTGGCGAAAAGCCTGAACATGACACAATCCGCGAAGGAATTATTTATATCTCAGCAAAGCCTTTCTTATCATATCAGTCAGTTGGAAAAGCAATATCATACACAACTGTTTGTCCGTAAACCGGCCCTTCGCCTGACGCAGGCAGGGGAACACCTGTTGGTAAGACTGGAAAAGCTGGCCAAAATGGAGCGGGACATTCAGGCTGAAATGCAGGATTTCAGTATCGTGCCCCAGGGAGAACTGATCGTAGGAATGCATCCGTCCCGTTTTAATCTTTTGTCACCATTGGTCTGCCCGGAATTTCGGAGACGTGTACCGGGCACGCGGCTTAAGATTCTGCCGGGAACCACATCGCAATTTGAGTCACAGCTTTTGCGCGGGGAACTGGACGTTTTTATTGGTGTGAATCCGCATTTTTATCCCAATACAGAAATACGGAAACTTCTGCATGAAACGGCTTATGTCGCAGTACCATGTTGGATGTGGCAGGAAAAATACGGACAGTTGGCAGAAGAAAAGGAAAAGCTTGCAAAACGGGAGGGGCTTGATCTACATGAGATTATTGATTTTCCGTTTGTGGACTGTCTGGTCGGCCACAGCCAGCTGCAGGCCTATATGAAAAACTATGTTGAGGGAATAGGCCTGCACTGGAATGGTGTAATTTCCTGCTCCGATCCGATTGCTTACCTTGTTATGGAGAACCATTCGCAGGTATCGGCGATTTTCCCTCAGGGTCATATACTCATATTAGAACAGATCAATGCCAGACGTAAGCCGGAGGATCGGCTTATGTGGTTTCCGGTTCGAGATATTGACTGGGAAGATAATTTGTGCATTGTATGGTGTAAGGATGTCTATGTTTCCCAAACACTTCAGATGTTTATTGAAATTGTCCAAAAGGTGTTTCAAAAAATAGAATATGGTGAATTCCATTCAGGATATCATTAAGATCCAAACGGGGACTTTTCGATTGTGGGAAGTCCTCTTTTTTTTACACGGGCAGCGAGCCAAAGTCCATGCCTGCATGAGATCTTGGCGACTGCCGTGATAACTTGAGAAACTTGCAATGTGTGTTTCTCATAGTTTCACAGGGCAGACCTTGTTACGTTACCATATAAAAGTGAGATGGTAGAAGAAGGTCTTTCCCACGAAACAAAAAGCACTTTATGCCTCGTATTGTACCGCGGCGGGCCGCCTGGCAAGTAAGGGAAGAGCGATATTGCCACAAAGAGGACTATGTGATCCGTACAAGCGGATTTATGTTTCACAAAACCAGATAAGTATGTAAAAATATGTATATGGGATCCGCTCCCACCCAACAGCATGACACAGCAGCCGGACAGTATTTTGTGATTGAAAGACTTTCACTCCTATTTGTGCCGCCGGCCTGACTGAGGAAAGGAGATTACAATGAATCAATGCAAGAGACTGCGGCGCTCGTTAGCGTGGGCGATGGCATTAAAACCGGAGGAGCTAAAACAGCTTATTGCCGGATGCTGTGACGGAATCGTACTTGATCTGGAGGATGGAGTTCTGATTACACAAAAAGAAACAGCCCGCACGGCAACCTGCCAAATACTCCAGAACTTAAATTTCGGTAAAAAGGAACGAATTGTCCGTGTAAACCCGGTGGACAGCAAATTTTTCGAGTCTGATATGACAGAGGTGATCGCGAAAGGCCTGCCGGATGCGATTCGCCTTCCCAAATGTGAACATACAGAAGATGTTCTGATGGTGGAACGTATGCTCACACAGATTGAAAAAGATAATAATATGACACAGAACACAATTGAAATTCTTGCCATGATCGAGACGCCGTTAGGAGTCAGGAATGCATATGACATCGCGGTTTGCTGTAAGCGCGTAACAGCGCTCAGCCTGGGAATGGAAGATATGTGCAGAGAATTCGGCGTCAAACGCCGTTATGAAAACAATGCTCTGGATATGTTGTATCTGAGACAAAAACTGGTATTGGATGCGAAAGCGGCGGGGGTGCAGATTCTTGATTCTGCGTTATTGAACTTTGATGATATTGAGTCTACCAGGCGCGAAGCAGTTGAGTCAAAACAAACCGGTTTTACGGGGCGTTCCGTACAGGGAAATGAACAGGCAAAGCTGGTCAACGATATTTTTACACCGGATGCAGAAGAGGTGGAAGATGCCCGTGGGATGGTTGCGGCTTATGAAGATGCCGGCGCTCATGGAGATACCGGTCATATTATGTACCACGGAAAACTGGTATGTTATGCCGCATATACACACGCCTGTGACCTGCTTCGCTATGCCTTGCAGATTGAGGATCGTCAATAACCGTTGATTACAGCCGATGTTTTGGAAACAAAAGAAAGGATTTATCACTATGACGTTTGGAACACTTTTTCAGGATTGGATGATTTTATGTGTATTCTTGTTGGTCGGATATGTTCTGCGCGAAACGATTCCGGTGCTGCAGAAGATTTATCTTCCTTCCGCTGTAATAGGCGGAGCCGTAGCTCTGGTTGGCGGACAGCAGGTACTGGGAATTTGGGACGTCCCCGCTTCATTCTCCTCTTATTCCGGAACACTGATTGCACTGATTATGACCTCCATCGTATGGGGAGTAAAAATAAACAGGGACCGTATCAAGGGATATCTGGATTATCTTTGCTTTTTGAATACGGTCCAGTTCGGGCAGATTGCGATTGCGGCGTTAACCGGCATCGGACTGCGTTTGATTTGGAAAAATCTTCCCGAAGGATGGGGCTTAATGGCATTTTCCGCATATTTTGGAGGACATGGCACCGTTGCCACCTATGCCGGCGCATTTGAATCGCTGGGAATGGGGCAGGATTATGTCAGCATTGGTATGATTGAAGCTACCATGGGGCTTGTGTGTGCTGTGACAGTGGGAATGGTCATTGTCAATATCGGAATTCGAAAAGGGGAAGCCCGATATGTCAAGTACATTGGAAAAATCGGCTCCTATTCAGAGAAGGGAGTCCTTCCGGAAGAAAAGCGCGTTTCGATTGGTACGCAGCGCGTACCTTCCGGATCGGTGAATGCGCTCGCATTCCAATTTGCCATGATGATGGCGCTTGTCTGGCTCGGAAAAAATATTTTTGCTGTTCTTGGTGCGAACGTCTGGTCCGGATTCAGTTCCATGCCGAACATGCTCTGGGGAATTTTGGGCGCTGTTATCGTATGGCCCATTCTCTGTAAACTGCATAGGGAGGATCTGGTTGATAAAAAAACGTGCTCACAGATTTCAGGATTCTGCCTGGATATTCTGATTGTCGGTTCGATTGCCACACTGAATCTTACGGTATTCAGTTCATACCTTGCTCCTATTTTGATACAGTTTGTAGTCATTGTTTTATTTACAATTATGATTTGCTTCTGGTATAACAAAAAAATTGCAGCACATGAGTGGTTTGAAAAGAGTGTATTTGTTTTTGGTCAGGCAACCGGAGCAACTCCGACCGGACTTGCATTGCTGCGTGCCGTCGACCCGGATTCCATATGTACGGCGCCGGAAGCGCACGGCGTTGTAGCGGCGGTAAATAACCTGGGATTCTTCTGGCTTCCTGTTCTGCTTCCCACTCTGGCCGCAACCATGCCAATTGGTGAGATCAGTGTCGGATTGATTGGTTTTGCAGTGTTCTTTATTGTCGGGTGGATATTATTTGCAGGAAAGAACCGATAAGAAAAGGAGATACGTATGACAGCTGCGGAAAAAAGAAAAGAACTTCAAAAATTGTTGAGGAGTGATGATGTCATTATGGCGCCAAGTGCCTATGATGCATTATCTGCGAAATGTATAGAAAAAGCGGGCTTTTCCCTTTGCTCTACGACAGGTTATGGGATGCATGGCGCACAGTTAGGATGCCCGGATAACGGCCTGCTTGCATTTAATGAGATGGAAGACGCACTGGGAAACATGGCAGATGCCATCGATATTCCTTTGATTGCAGATGCCGAAGGCGGCTACGGAAATGCGGTCAATACCTGGCGGACGGTTCGGACATTTGAAAAGGCCGGGGTGGCGGGTCTGTTTATTGAAGATCAGAAACTGCCGCCGAACTGCCCGTTTCTAAAAGAGAACGATATGATCAGCACAGAAGAAATGATAGGAAAGATCCATGCAGCGCTGGATGCCCGTACAGATGATAATTTTATTATTATTGCCCGTACAGAAGCCAGAGGTGACGAGGCAATCCGCCGCTGTAATCTCTATCTTGAAGCCGGCGCGGACATGGTAAAGCCTCTGCCAATGAGCCGTGAGGACATGATTCGGTTTCCGCAGGAAATTTCTGGTCTGCTCCATGTCGGTTTTGCCCCGGGAAAACCGTTCAGTGCAGGACTGACGGCGGAAGATGCCGGAGCACTGGGATACAAGATCGTTACATACCCGATGACCGCACTTTTCGCTGCAGTAAAAGCAATGCAGGATGCCATGCTGCATTTGAAAAAATATGGCTGCGATGATGGACTTCTGGACAATTTCATTACGATGGAGGAATATTTTCGTCTTGTGGATGCGGACAAATTCCGTTTCATGGATCAGAAATATCTGCCAAGCAGAGCAAGTGGATGCGAAAACACGCTCTAATGTTCTGTCCATATTATAGCTGACGAAACTACGCAGGACAGCGTGCCCGATTTATCGGGTATACAGGAGTGCTCTACTCATGCATCAGTGATTCGAGAGATGGAATATTGGAGGAGAGAAATAGCCTGTTGTATCAGATTGGCTCCATTGGAGTGTTTGAGACAGCAGGCTATGTTTTCGTTATAATCTGAGCAGCCGGCAGTAATCCCGCTCTGTTTCGATCACACATTCGGCAATCAGTTTGGAGAACGGCTCCATATCGTTCAATCGTCTGGAAGCAGACAGGGCATTGATGTAATCATTCCGCCAAATCGGGGGAATAGATACCACGCCGTAACCAGCATTTACAAGAATAAGGTTCATCAGGAGCCGGGCGGTTCTGCCGTTCCCATCAACAAATGGATGAATGTCGACCAGTCTTTTGTGTGCCATGGCCGCCAGCTCGACAGGGTGAAGCGCAGACCGTGAGGAACATATTTGATCTGCCAGGTGTTTCATAAGCCGGGGGACTTCCTCCGGTGATGGCGGCATATATTCCGTTCCGGAAATATAAACCTGAATGGACCGGTACTGGCCGGCCTGCTCTATGTCAACCTTTTGGTAAAACAGGCGGTGCAGCTTTTTGATGGCGTCCTCTGTGATGTTCATATCCTGCTGCCTTGCCAGCTCCAGCATGAAATCGTAGGCGGCGCCATGGCCGACTGCCTCATAGCAGTCTTTCAGCGGACGTCCTCCAACAGTAATTCCGTCCTCCAGGAGTATTTTTGTCTCGGATATGGTGAGAGTATTTCCTTCCAGGGCATTACTGCTATAGGTAAATCCGACACGGAAATAATTATCCAAAGATTTTAATTCTTCTTTTGTCAATGGCCGGGCAGAGGATATTTTTTGTTTGTAGAAATCAGCTTTTTGCAGCAGGTCTTGTAATGTTGACATCAAACTACCTCCCCTGAATCGCGCGAAGGAAAGATTGTCATATTGGTAGCTTCCTTCGTTTTTGATATCATCTATTGTACACGTATTAGCACAAAAACACAATTTGATTTTTAAAATTTCTGCTTGCAAATCCCCGGAACATATGTTAAACTAATACCCGGTTAAGAAAACGCAGGAGTGGCGGAATGGCAGACGCATCAGACTCAAAATCTGACGTAGGTGACTATGTGTGGGTTCAAGTCCCATCTCCTGCATGATAAGAAAGATAAGCCGAAGCTGGTTTCCATCGGGACTGGCTTCGGTTTTTTCGTAGTGTATTGGTTAAAACAATTCTACACGGCCAAGCAGCATGTCTATCAGATTGCAATGGAATATTCCGTTGTCATCATAGAAGTTATGAGGAATATCCATGCGGACAATAATTTTTTTGAAAAAGTCTTTTGTCAGTGTGAAAGAGGCAAGTTCAGAGGATTCTTTTTTGTCCGTATCCATATTGAAGGCTGACTGGATGTAAATTTTCTTATCTGCATCATTTACAACGAAATCAATTTCTTTTTGCATGTTGGCACCGCCGGTACGGTCGGTCACAACGCCAACATCGATGGAATATCCCCGGCGCAGAAGTTCGTTGTAGATAATATTTTCCATCATATGACCGGGGTCATATTGGCGGTAATTCAATCGGGCATTACGAAGGCCAATATCTGTATAATAGTATTTGTTAGGATATTTGAAATAGGTCTTTCCTTTCACATCATAGCGTTTTACCATAGAAACAAGGAAGGAATCGATAATGTGCTGTACATAGTTTGATACCAGTGCAGAATTGATTTTTTCGTTCTTCATGCTGGTCAGTGTATGGGCAATATTCGTAGGATTCGTTAGAGAACTAATCTGTGAGGCAAGGAAATCCAGAATATTATTTAAAATATCCTCACGCTCAATACCATTACGCTCTACAATATCTTTTATATATAATTCGTTGTACAGGGAAGACAAATACTCTTTTTTATCTTTTTCGTCGGTTAATGCCAGCAGGCGTGGCATACCGCCGTAGAGCATATAGGTATCCAGAGCCGTTCGCTCGTCACCGCCCGCATAGGAGTAGAACTCTTCAAAGGACAGTGGAAATACATGAATTTGGGCAGCACGGCCACGGAACTCGGTGGCAATATCTTTTGACAGCCCTTTTGAGTTGCTGCCAGTCACATATACGTCCAAATTCTTATATGCTTTGAGTTCATTCAGCATGTCATAGATGGAAACCTCAATCCCGCCGCTTTCTTTGTCGATAACCTTTGTGGTAAGCTGAACCTCGTCAATGAAGAGATAGAACTTTTCATCTTTCTTTTTTGCAACAAGGGCCTCGACATATTCACAAAGTGTGATGGGATTTCTGAACTTGTAGTAACGTCTCTGGTCTAATTTGATTTTTATGATGTTATCTTCCTGAACTCCCTGTGAAAGAAGATACTCATAAAATAAATCAAACAGCAGTACCGACTTTCCGCAACGGTGAAGACCAGTGATTACTTTGACCTCGCCATTCCACATATAATGAATCATGCGATTCAAATAAAAATCTCGCTTAAGCATTATGGTCACCTCGTACTTGCAACGAATGCGTCGTTACTTTTTTATATTATGCCACGAATTTCTCAGATTATCAATGGTAAAGCAAGCTTTGAATTACTATTCATGGGAGGGGGCATCTTCTTGCCCGCGTACCGCGGACAAGAGGCATCGGGCGTTTCCCCGCCCCGTGAGCTGTAACAGTTCTGAAATATGAGAGATTGAAAAAATCAATTTAAAATTGAAACACATTAATTTTGATGGTACAATAAAAAGGTAACGGTTCAGCCTCGCGCACTTCTTGTCTGCGGTACACAGGCGAGAAGATGCAAAACTGAACGGTTATTAAAAAAGAAGTGTGAAATAGTTGCAATATCACGAAAGGGATTCGCAATGGCAGTCAGATACAGCAAATTATGGAAACGGTTAATCGATGAAAATATGATGAAGGTTGACCTTAGAAACCGGGCCGGGATTACAACAAATGCACTGGCGAAATTGGGTAAGAATGAACATGTGAGTACAGCCACCTTAGAGAAGGTATGTAATGTACTTCATTGTAATATAGAGGACATCGTGGAATTTGTTCCGGATGAGAGAGAGGAAGAAAAGTAATATGGCAAAGAAGAAAACTGTCGAAAAGACAATGAATATAGATAATATTTTGTTCAATTGCAGGGATATCCTGAGGGCCGCCCGTAACTCGGGGTCGTTCTTTGAAAAGCGTGATATGATGCTGACGCTTGTATTTTTGCGTTTTATTGGCGAAAAGTATGAGGATGGAGTGGAAAAGCTTAAGCGGACGCTTGTGGAACAGGGGTTAGATCCGGAAGATGAAAATATCAGGGCAGCATTCTTTGACGATGCTACGTTTACGGATGGAACATATAATCTGCCGCCCGAAGCAAGGTGGTCGGCCATCATCAATACGCCTGCACCAGGACTTAATGTTGCACTTGATACGGCTCTTCACAGCATTGCAGCGGATTCGAAAGATTTAAAGGGTTGTTTTATTGAAGGTACGTTTACCACTAGAAATCTTGCGCCCAATGATATCAAGAAGCTTGTGGATGAAGTAAATAAAATCAGCCATAGAGCATTTGGAGAGGAAAAAGACCTTATCGGCCGTGTTTATGAATATTTTCTAAAGGAATTTGCAGTGAATGCGACAAAAGAAGAGGGAGAGTTTTATACTCCTCACGATGTTGTACAGCTGATTGCAACCATGATAGAACCATATGACGGCACTTTATATGATCCTTGCTGCGGTTCCGGCGGTATGTTTATACAAAGTGCGGAGCTTGTGAAATCCAGGCAGGGCGATCTCAACAAAATCAATATTTACGGACAGGAAAAGGACGCGGCGACGTATCGTCTTGCCAAGATGAATCTTGCGCTTCGCGGGCTCAGCCACAATCTTGGCGAAACAAATGATTCTTCCTTTACCCATGATTTGCACAGGGGATTATATTTTAACTATATCATGGCGAACCCGCCTTTTAACCTGAAAGGCTGGTATAATGATAATCTGAAAAATGATTCCCGGTGGTCTGAGTATCAGACTCCGCCTGCAAGCAATGCAAACTATGCCTGGATTTTACATATGCTGTATCACCTGAAGAAAGCGGACGGCGTTGCGGGCTTCCTTCTTGCCAATGGCGCATTGAACGATAGTGATACGCTTGAAATCCGTAAAAAATTAATTCAAAATGATAAGGTGGAAGCGATTATTGTTCTCCCAAGGGAGTTATTTATCACTACCGACATCAGTGTTACTCTCTGGATTTTGAATCAGAATAAAAAAGGCGGCAGATATCACGGCAGAAATCTTCGCAATCGTGAACATGAAATCCTTTTTATGGACTTGCGTCAGTGGACAGAAAATCCGGTTAAGGGTGAAAACAAAAAGAAGGTACGTTTCGTAACAGAACAGATTGAAAGAGCGGCTGACATATACCATACATGGCAGAGGGAAGGTACGGACGGTACGAAATATGAAGTGCCTGAACTTTACCGCAGTGTGGGTGTTGCCGAGATTGAAAACAAAGGCTGGGCTCTGACTCCGAGCAAATATATCACATTTATTGACCATGATCTGGAGATTGACTACGAAAAGGAAATGGCTCGTATTCAGGCGGAAATGAAAGAGATTATGAAGCAGGAAAAAGAATCCCGGCAGATGCTGGAAGACGCATTCAGGGGGATTGGGTATGGCATTGATTAGGTATAAGATCGGAGAATGTGTTGAGCTTTTCAGTGAAAAATGTGGAATCCCTGATTTAACGGCATGGGATATATCCGGAGTGAACAGTGATAAAGAATTTTTTGAGCCGTCGAAGCAGACAGGGGAAGACACAAGCAATTACAAAAATGTTCCTCCAAACTATTTTGCATGTAATTTAATGCATGTCGGAAGGGATGTGGTTCTTCCTGTTGGACTGAACCATACGGTAAAAACTAAAATTGTAAGCCCCGCTTATACGATTTTCAAAATAAAAGATGAAATCCCTTTGCTGCGGGAATATTTTTATATGATGCTGAAGTCTGAGGAACGGGACCGTTATTTCTGGTTTCATACGGATGCATCTGTTCGGGACGGGATGTCATGGGGGGACTTTTGTGATTTAGAAATTGACCTCCCGCCCCTCCCCATTCAGCAAAAATATGTAGACGTTTATAACGCCATGCTCGCAAACCAACAGAGTTATGAGCGTGGGCTTGAGGATTTGAAACTGGTTTGTGACGCGTATATTGACAATCTCAGAAAGAAGCTGCCACATAGAAAGTTGGGAAATTATATTTCTATATGTGAGAATAGAAATGATGACCTGGTATATGGAATGGATGCGGTACGAGGTATTTCGATTGAAAAGAAGTTTATTGAAACAAAGGCAAATATGGAAGGGGTATCCCTGAAACCGTATGCGATTGTTAACCCTGACGAATTTGCATACGTAACTGTAACTTCAAGAAACGGAGAAAAGCTCTCCATTGCCCGCAACAGCAGTAACGAAGTTTATCTCTGTTCTTCTTCTTATATCGTATTTAAAGTGGATGATACAGGAAAATTATTGCCGGAATACTTGTCCATGTTATTTGAACGCGGGGAGTTTAATCGTTATTCCCGTTTCCATTCATGGGGAAAAGAATATCATGGCCGCTATTGTGAATCAGAATATGAATATGCATTTACTGAATTTTTGGAGGCCGAGGGCTGGATATATTCTTCCGGCAGCAATCTCTCCCGTGTAACGAAAAGAGATGTGCTGATTGCTGATGATTTCAAGAAGTTCCTGGCCGATACAAATCCATACTTAACCGAAGAGGAGGTTACGCAGATTTTTGATACGGTCCGCCTTGTCGGCGGTGAAAGTGATTTCGCTGCTTTACATAAAGTATACGGCTGGATGGTTGACGGCATACCGTTTACGCCACAGGACGGACTGGCGAGAATGATACCGCTTATTCATTTTGAAAATCCACATAAAAACATATTTCGTGTGGTAAATCAGTTCACAGTTGAGTATACAAACAATGGCCAGAAAGAAACCCGCAGGCCGGACGTTCTTTTATTTGTAAACGGGATGCCGGTATGCATAATGGAATTGAAAAATCCGGCGGATGTAAACGCGACTGTTTATGATGCATGGGAGCAAATCGCGGTTCGTTACTGGCGGGATATTCCGCACCTTCTGCATTACTGTCCTCTGGCCTGCATTTCCGATGGGGTGAAAACAAGGCTGGGAACGGTTCGTACGGCGTATGAACATTTTTACGCCTGGAGACGAGTGAATGATGAAGACGCAGTCTCTACGCTGCCTTTTGAAGAAACAGAAACAATGATAAAGGGAGTATATGCACCTGAGCGGTTCCTGGAAATTTTCAGAGACTATATCTATTTTCAGGACAGTATTTATGACAGCTCTGAGGTTGAAATTGTATGCCGTTATCCGCAGTTTTTTGCGGCAAGACTGCTAAAACAAAGCATCGTAAATTCTGTTACCATAAAAAGCGGCAAGGGCGGGACGTATTTTGGTGCGACAGGGTGCGGGAAAACGTATACGATGGCTTTCCTGGCCCGTCAGCTTGCGCTTCGCTGTACCGACATACCGGAAATCGGCTCACCGACAATTATTCTGATTGTTGACCGTGATGAGCTTCAAAAGCAGGGGGCCAGGCTTTTTACCAAAAGTACGGAATTTTTGAATCTTGGCGAGGTATCTGTTGTAAAAAACAGGGCACAGTTAAGAGAGGAGCTTGGAGCACGGCAGAGCGGCGGTTTTTATATTTGTACCATTCAGAAGTTCTGCGACCGGGAGGATGACAAAATCGGCCTTATCAATGACCGGCAGAATATCATATGTTTTTCGGATGAGGCACACAGAACCCAGCTGGAGCATTCTAAAAAAATCCGCTTCAGCAAGGATGCGGATGAAAATATGAAAGCCATGATTTCAAAGCCGTACGCAAAGGTTTTGAAGGAGGCGTTTCCACGGGCTGTTTTTGTCGGCTTTACCGGTACTCCGATTGCAGAAACCTACCAGACCTTTGGAGATGAGATTGACCGGTATACCATGGACCAGGCAGTTGCAGACGGATTGACAGTTTCCATCAAGTATCATCCCCGTATTGCGAAGGTGCTGCTTGATAAGACAAAAGTAAAAGAGATTGAAGCTTACTATAAAAAATGCGCGGACGACGGCGCGACATATGAGGATATTGAAGCAAGCAAAAAAGCGATGAGCTCTATGGAAGTGATTCTTGGAGAACCATCGCGGTTAGAACGCCTTGCCACAGATATCCATGACCATTATCTTTCTTCCTGTGCAGGCGACCCGGACAGAATCCAGAAGGCAATGTTGGTCTGCTCAAACAGAAAGATTGCGTATGCGCTGCTTCAGAAATTCAGGGAAAAGTATCCGGAATGGTTTGAAGAAAGGAAATCACCGGATGGAGTTTCGGTAACTGAAGAGGAATTAAAAGAGCTGAAGCCAATGCCGTTTCTTGCCATGGTAGCCAGCGTCGGCAGTAACGATGAAAAAGAGATGTACAACTATCTGGGCGGAGTTAAGAATGATAAGCGCTCGGAAGAGCTTGACGCTGCTTTTAAACAGGAAAAATCAAACTTCCACATCGTGATTGTCGTAGATATGTGGATTACTGGCTTTGACGTTCCCTGCCTCACATACTTATATAATGACAAGCCACTTAAGAAACATATGCTGATACAGACAATCAGTCGTGTAAACAGAAAATATCCCGGAAAAGAATTTGGCATGGTTATCGATTATATCGGAATCCGCAACAATATGCGTGAAGCAATGAAGATGTATGGCGGAGACAGTTCTGTTGCTCCTACTTCGGATGATGTCTTGCAGGCCACGTCAGCGTTCCGGGAAGAATTGGAAATTTTAAAAACACTTTTTGCGGACTACGATTTATCGCCTTTTTTAAATCCGGATTGTGCCCCTGGTCTTCGCTACAGACTTCTTGCCAAAGCGGCCGAGTATGTATTTGTATCAACGCAGGAATTGCAAACAGGAGAAAACAAAGGATCCAAAAAAGTTTCTTTTAAAACTTATTTTTTAAAGACCGTAAAGCGGATGAGAACTGCCTTTGATATCTGCCAGCCTTCCGGTGACCTTGGAGAAGAAGAATCCGCGCTTGCACAATGTTTTATGGCCATCGCTGGTTTTGTCCGTAAGATGAGCGGGACAAGCGAAGTGGATACCGATACCATGAACCGCGCCGTTTCCAGGATGGTTGAAGAGGCTTTAAAGTACAATCAGGTGGAAAGCGTTCTGGAAAGCGGCGAGGAAGAAGACATCTTTTCTCCGGAATACTTTGAAAAATTATCAGATGTTGAAATGCCTGCAACAAAACTGGAGCTGCTTGTGAAAATGCTGCGTAAGCAGATTAAAGAATATGGAAAGGTCAACCAGTTAGCTGCAAAGACCTTCGAGGAAATGCTGGAAAAGACGATTGCGGAGTATCATGAACGACGCAGTCACCTGACGGCCGAAGAAGCCGGAGAGGCACAGGAGCAGGCGTCGGAGGATATTATTAAGATTGCTACAGAACAGGCGTTAGCGATTCTTCGCCAGATGAACGAGAACATGGAAAGCTTTCGTAAGGTTGGTCTGACTTTTGAAGAAAAAGCATTTTATGATATATTGATTGCTTTGCGCGACCAATATAACTTCGAGTACGGAACAGATAAGGAAACGGGCGGCGTTGTGATTAATGATAAGTGCAGGAGCCTGGCAAAAAAAGTAAAAGAAATCATTGATGTGAAGTCTTCTTTTACAGACTGGCTTAATAATCAGAATATAAGAAATCAATTAAAGCTGGAAATTAAATTGTGCCTGATCAAGAATGGATATCCGCCTCAGTACAGCCCGGAAGTATTCAGTAAGGTTATGGAACAAGTGGAAAATTTCGAGGAACATGAAGAGCATAAACTTATTTCTTATTATGATCATAAGCCGCAGCCGATGATGAAGGTGGCAGAGAAGGCGGAAGATTATGGAAAAGAATAGACGAAGTATTTGATGGATTCTTTCTGGGAGAAATGAAATGGAATCTGGTACATCGTTTGGCAGGTAATTGGGTCTGTCATTTAAGAAATGGTGTATGATCACTTATCCGGAAAAGCAGTATATAACTATATGAAAAAAATGGAGGCCTTTGTGATTCATTTACAGAACAGACAGGATACGCCGAGTCTGGAAAAAATAGGAGAGTATATCAGAAATCCTGTTTTTGAAAAATTTTGCAGGGAAATAAAGGCGCAGTATGGCTGCAGTGAAAAAATAGAATACAGTTCATGCAGTTGGGAGAGGGGATGGAATGTCAAATTCAAAAAAGCAGGAAAAACTTTATGCACCATATATCCCCGGGAGAATTATTTCACGGTTATGATTGTTATTGGTGAAAAAGAGAAGATGTCTGTGGAAGTCGTGTTGCCAGAACTGTCGCCGTATCTGCGGGAAGTTTACGCGCAGACAAAAGAAGGAAATGGACAAAAATGGCTTATGATTGATTTGGAGGACGAAGGGGACGTATATAAAGATGCGATGCGTCTGATTCAGATCCGCAGGGGTGGGGCAGGGCAGTAAGCGTCTGCTGCAAAATTGGCGGCACGTACTATGAAATGCCTGCCTCCTGTAGCGGTTCGGAACGATTTCCCGACAAGATGATATGGCTCGTTTGTCTTAGTGGAATGCCCGTTGTCGGCTTGACGGCTGATAACGGGCAATGCTTTACTCTTTTGGCTCTATGTTTTGCTTTTTCAATTGTAGTTTTACTTGCGTTTAGGCCATCAATCGTAACCTCAATCACAACATAATTGGGGGCAATCGCAACATTTTTATTCTCAATCATAACTTTAGCTGCTACATTGTAATTCAGGTTATACAGCGTAACCTGGAACGATGTGTTTTCATCCCTGTTTCCACTCCGCTTTCTGTTTAGCATTGTACATCAAACCGGCAATCTCCTCAATCTATTTTTCTGCTGTCAAAGTCTAAAACACAGCGGTACGTAACCGTTCAGGCACCCCATCCGGCAGTACATATTTCTGTCGGATGTGCTCCTGAAACTATCTAATATCTTGTCACAATTCTTGCATACCCGCAGCTCCCTTTCGCTCATGTTATTGTTGTAATGAATCCTGAAGTCATACAAGAATAACAGATAGCCTGCCAAGCTGTCAGACTATCTTTTGACAAATAGCAGACGTCAATGGCCATCCACAAAAAATATATGGTGCAAATCAGGGGTTCCTCTATAATCAATACATCAACGATTGGAGGAAATAATATGAACGCAAAGGTTTATGCTTACATCCGGGTTTCATCCAAAGACCAGAATGAGGACAGGCAAAAAATTGCCATGCGGGAATTTGGAATACCTGATAATTTCGTATTTATGGACAAACAATCAGGCAAGGATTTTGAGCGGCCAGGATACAAGCAGCTCATGCGAAAAATAAAGCCGGGTGACACTCTTGTTATTAAGAGCATCGACCGGCTGGGACGCAACTATGAGGAGATATTGGAACAGTGGCGCATTCTCACAAAGGAAAAACGGGCTGCTATCGTGGTTCTGGACATGCCTTTGCTGGATACCCGGCATGGCCGCGACCTTGTAGGGACATTGATTGCCGATATTGTGCTTCAACTTTTATCCTATGTCGCACAGACCGAGCGGGAGTTCATCCACCAGAGGCAGGCCGAAGGCATTGCCGCTGCAAAGGCGCGGGGAGTACGGTTCGGGCGAAAACCGATGGAGCGTCCCCCGGAGTTTGATGTTGTACGGCTAAAATGGGAAAAGGGTCTGATTTCAGCGCGGAAAGCAGCGGCTCAGCTGGGTATTACGCATCAAACCTTTCTTGCATGGGCTACGGAGACGAAAAAAGTTTTTGCAGCTGGTGAAAAAAGTACAGTTTAGTCACCACAAATAAGATTCTTCGACATCTCTAAAAATATTTTTAAAAAATTTACAGGAACCTTAATAATTATACCTCCAAAGGCTTAAAAACACAATACAAAAACTGGATATTAAACTGTACTTAAGCATCCACCAGTATAACTCACCTTAAATACCGTTCTGTTTTGGTGAGGATGCATTTTCGATAGTGCGAGGGAAAAAGTGGAGGCGTAGTGGTGCTACGTTTCCGCATTTTTCCTTTGTGCTATCAGAAAAGCAGACCAGTGAAACGTATGGTTATTTAGGGTGGGTTATACTGGGGAATACATCAATTATTTAGGAGGCTGTATATGAAATCCTATCCGCTCAACCCCCAACCGAATATCACGAATTTCAAACAACTTGTCGCAATAAATGCTACAGCTTATCCAGAAGATGCGGCATTTCAATTCCAGATTAATAAAAAGATTATTACAATTACATATCAAAGGTTCCAGGAAGATATTCAGGCTTTGGCCTCATATTTTTTTCAGAAAGGGTTGTTCCGTAACAAGATAGCGGTGCTTGGAGAGAACTGCTATGAGTGGGTGCTTACCTATTTTTCGGTTGTCATGAGCAATAACATTATTGTTCCAATTGATAAGGAACTCCCGGCAGAAGATATAGGGCATCTGCTGGATTTTTCTGGCGTAGAATTGTTGGTTTATGCAGATTCTTATGCAGATATTGCCAATGCAATGTTGCAGCATGGGCACACAAACGCCATCCTTTCGATGAAAGAGTTTCCTTCTATTCTCGAAAACGATTCCACGACAGAAATTGTAACAGATGAATTGAATCTGTGCGCCATTATTTTTACATCTGGCACCACTGGTAAGCCAAAAGGAGTCATGCTTTCTCAAAAAGCCCTGATAGTAGATGCGGTTGGTGCCTGTCAAAATGTCTACATCGCTGGCTCTTCCATGCTGACCCTTCCGCTTCATCATACTTTCGCTTTTACTGCTGGCGTACTGTCAATGCTTATCTACCGAGTTCCAATCTCTATCAGTCGGAGTCTGCGGACTTTTGCCGCAGATATGAAACTCTTTCAGCCGCAAAATATGTTTCTGGTTCCCCTTTATGTGGAAACGATGTATAAGAATATCTGGAAAGCAGCCAAAAATCAGGGCAAAGATAAACTTTTAAAACGCATGATAACGCTCAGTAACTTTACCCGTAAGTTTGGCATTGACCTGCGACGCAAGCTTTTCAAATCGGTCCTGGATAATTTTGGCGGAAATTTGACGCTCATTGTCTCTGGCGGCGCGGCGATCCGTCAGGAGTATATTGACCGTTTTGAGGACCTGGGAATACAGATCCTCAATGGTTACGGTATTACTGAGTGCACCCCTGTGGTAGCCGTAAATCGAAATGAAGACTTTCGTGCAGGGAGTATTGGAGTACCCCTGCCATGCAACGAGGTTCGTGTGATAGATGGCGAGCTTTGTATCCGGGGCGAAAACGTGATGCTTGGCTATTACAAAGATGAGGCGGCTACCACGAAAGCCATGATAGACGGCTGGTTCCACACCGGTGATCTGGGCCATATTGACGAGGATGGATTTATCTATATCACCGGCCGGAAAAAGAACCTGATCATTCTCAGCAATGGAAAAAATATCTCTCCGGAAATGCTGGAAGAAAAGCTGCTGGCCATTTCCGGGGTGCTGGAGGCGGTGGTTTCCGCTACGGAAGGTGTCATCACTGCGGAAATTTTTGCCGTACAGGAAGACCGGGAACGTATTCAGGAGGGCGTTATGGCAATGAACAAGACTTTGCCATCTTATCAGCGCATCCAACGGGTCAAATTCCGCAATCAGGAGTTTGAGAAGACCACAACTCAAAAAATCAAAAGAAAATAAGTTAAGTATGTACAAAACTACAAAAGTCGCTATCTGACTATTGCATAATTCTACTCTTACAAGTTTTTTCTTTTAGCAGTTATGCTTGGGGATAAACCAAATTTGAGTTTTACTCACTCCTATAGTTACACTACCAAAGAAGGTGATTATAATTTTTAAGATTGATTTATCAAAAATAGTAGACTTTATCTGCAACATATGGCCAATTCTCATGTTAATTTTGCCGTTTTTCTCTATGCATCTACATAAAAGGGTTAAACGATGGTACCTAAAATGCGTACTTTCATTTCGAAAGAGAGCAAAAGTTTGCTTTATTGCTATCCCAAAGTTTAAAAGTACGATTCTCCGAAAAGATCGTGATGTTGCAATTTACGATGAGGTAGCATTACTGCTTCATATAAACTCTCTTTTGGCAGACGCAGGAATATCCATTATTACAGAGTCTAATGAGAGTGATATTGTGTATGATGAGATACAAATAGGGGGACCGGTAACCAACAAATTTACTAACCGATATTTTAAACGATATTTGAAAGAAATTACATGGATTGTGACAGGTGCCCATTATGAACGATATCTTGCAGATGCAAATTTAAATGGGCTAGATTATAGTTTTATTGAAAAGGCCAGAAATAAGGAAGAAGGATTTAGGTTTGGTGCAAAATTCTTTTCTTATGTGCCAAATCAGAAAGGACTTGCGATTTTGATAAAAATTGTCGACAAATCCGGAGCATCACCAAGAACTATTCACTTGCTTTTTGGCGCTGGTGCAAACGGAACTATGGGAGCAGTATCTTTCTTCGTTAATCACTATGCCGACATTTATAAAAAAATGGGATCGCAACCATATATTGGAGTATTTGCCGTAAACGGAAGTGGAGCACAAATAGAAGAGATTGAATGGCTTGATTGCTGTGATTATTTTCGATAAGCGAACTAAGGAGGTAGCAAAAAATGGTACGATTGTCCAATCCTCAAAAGTTAATCTATGATATGGAAAAATATGCCGGAGGCACTGTAGCTATTGTCTGCGGCAGTGTATTACTGGAGGGGGAAAAAGAGCCAGCCGACCTAATCCAAGCGGTTAACGCTATATTCCGCTGCAATGACGCCCTTCGAACACGTATTATAGAGCAGGAGGGTAAGGTTTCACAGGAAGTTGAAAATTTTCAAGAACGTACGATCAATGTTCTTCAATTTGACAGCAAAGACGCCCTTACTGCCTTTGCTGAGGAGTATGCTAAAATACCAATTGCGTTCAATGCCCCGCTCTGTGAAATTCAGATCGTGCTTTTGCCGGAACATTATGGCCTTTTGACAAAATGCCACCACATAATTGGGGATGCTTGGACGCTTACTTTGATTGCATCTCAATTTTGTGCTCTGCTGAGAGGAGAAGAACCTCAAGCCTATCCTTATGCTGATTTTGTGGAGAGCGAGGCTGTCTATGTTCAGGGCGACCGCAGGGAAAAGGACAAGGCATTTTTCCTGGAGCAATTTAAAACCTGTCCAGAGGCCGTTTATCTCTCTGAAAAACCAGGGGACTGTTATAATGCCTGCCGGTCAACCTTCCAGGTCAATGCTGACTTGACTTCCAAACTCCGCGCTTACACCAAGGAGCATCATACATCGCCATTTACGCTGTTTCTCACCGTTTTTGCTGTATATTTCAGCCGCGTCAAAGATAACGTAGAATACTTTTACATTGGTACACCGATTCTTAATCGCAAAACATCTCGGGAAAAGCACACAATGGGTATGTTCGTCAACACCGTTCCAGCGCTGGCCCATGTAGATTACAAGTGCTCTTTTGTTGAAAACCTTGGTGCTATGCAAGCAGAAACACTGGCGGTGCTGCGCCATCAAAAATTCCATTACAATGAGATTTTGACCGCAATCCGGCAGGAGTATGATTTTACAGAAAAACTCTATGATGTAATCCTGAGCTATCAAAATGCCGCTGTTACCGGAGCAGAGCATGAGGTGGAAACTACCTGGTATCATAGCGGGATGCAAACGGAGAGTCTCCAAATTCATATCGACGACCGGGATGGCAAAGGCGTTTTCTGCATCCATCTGGACTACCGCACTGATAAATTTACTAATTCGGAAATTCAGCGAATGTATGGGCACATTTTGAATCTGCTGCAAGACGCTATTTCTCACGACAGAAAAACGCCGGAGGAGCTGGCGCTGTTGTCCCCGGAGGAAGAGCAGCTTTTGCTCCGTGATTTTAATGACACCGCTGCTGATTATCCACGAGATAAGTGCCTCCATACGTTGTTTGAGGAACAGGTGGAGCGTACCCCGGACAAAACTGCGGTCATCGCCTGTGACCGTACTCTGACCTATCAGGAGTTAAATGAGGAAGCTAACCGCATCGCTCATGGGTTGATGAAAAGGGGAGTAAGGCCGGGAGACATTGTGGCTTTTGCCCTGCCAAGAAACAGCCACTTGATTCCTACTATGTTCGGTATTCTTAAAGCCGGAGCGGCATATCTCCCTATTGACCCAGATTATCCCCAGGAACGTATTGACTATATGCTTCTGGATAGTGGGGCAAGGGTTTTTGTGACGGCAGAGAGGCTAACGGAGCTGATAGAGAACGGAAACAGCTCAAATCCCGCATTGGTGTTTTCTAGCGAAAGCCTGTGCTATTGCATCTATACATCTGGCAGTACGGGTAATCCTAAAGGGACACTTCTAGTCCATCGAGGCATTGTAAATCTTGTGACCGATTTGAAAATTTATAGTGACCTTACTCAATGTAACCGATTTGGATTTACGACTACGATCACATTTGATGTTGCTACTCAAGAGATTTTAACTGCATTATTAAATGGATTCACAGGAGTGCTTTTACCTGAACGCCGTGAAACATCATTTCTCGAAATCATAGAAGCCCTTGAGGCAAGCAAAGTTGATGTTATTTATACCACTCCGAGTTATCTTGATTTGTTGTCTGATAATGAGAAACGGGCAAGCCGCTTATTTTCTGCGGTAAAGATTATATGTTTGGCTGGAGAAAAATTCAATCTTAACAGATTTGCTTTAAAAGCGCAGAATATTAAGCAAACGATATTTGAAAACCATTACGGCCCAGCAGAAACTCATGTTGCTACATATAAAACAGTTATGGACCGTGGCGATATCATAATTGGACATCCTATTGCCAATACTCAGATTTATATAGTGGATAACTATTTGAATCCTGTTCCCGCTGGAATAACTGGCGAATTGTGCATTGCCGGAGATGGAGTAGGAGCCGGATATTTCAACAAGCCAAAATTGACGGCGGAAAAGTTTATACCAAATCCTTTTGGCCCTGGCAAACTCTACAAAACTGGCGATCTGGCCTACTGGCGGGAAGATGGCAATATTGTCTATGTGGGCCGCAATGATTTTCAGGTGAAAATCCGTGGTCTGCGAGTTGAATTAGGTGAAATTGAGAACACCATCGCAGGAGTAGATGGCATCAGCCAGACCATAGTGGTAGTTCGGAAAAATGAGGCTGGGCGACAGCTCATTTGTGCGTTTTACACTGAAACAGCTCCAGTGGAGTTGGAGACTATCAAGTCTGCCCTGCGGGAGAAGCTGCCCCGGTACATGATGCCGCACATTTTTACCAAATTGGAAACTCTACCTATGACCACCAGCGGCAAAGTAAATCGAAAGGCACTGCCAGAAGTTGACTTGTCAGCACTTGTCTCCGAGGCCGAATATGCCGCCCCTGTCACGGAACAGGAGACCACCCTCGCCTCCGCTGTTGCCCAAGTGCTCAACCTGGAAAAGGTGGGGATTGGGGATAACTTTTTTGACCTGGGAGGTGATTCCCTCAAGGCTATTGAGTTAACTTCTGCTTTGGAGCAGACTGGTTATCACGTCGAGGTCAAAACTATTTTTGAGGCGGAGAACTTGGGAAAATTGGCCGAAAAATTGGTTGCTACCTGTGTTATGGTAGAAGCAGAAATTCCCGCTGGCGATATTCCTGCCACCGCTGCCCAAATGCGGATCTATACTGCCCAGAGCATAAGCGGCGGTACCGCCTACAATGTTCCTTACGTTTTTAAGGTTAAAACGTTGAATCCTGATCGACTTCAAACTGCTGTCGATCACCTCGTTGCCCGTCATGAAATACTCCGTACTCGATTTGAAAACCGGGATGGAATTATCATGCAGGTGGTAGACGATAGTGCCCGGTGTCAGGTAGAAAAACTTTCCAGCAATGACTTCTCCGCTTTTATTCGTCCCTTTGACCTGGGAACCGCTCCCTTACTTCAGGTGGGTTATTATGGAAATACGGTCCTTCTGGATATGCACCACATTATCACCGATGGCGGTTCCATGCCTACTTTCCTGCGGGAACTGAACGGGCTTTACATGGGAAGAGACCTTGTAGATACTCCTGTGCAATATAGGGCATTTGCAGCACAGGAGAAAACCTGCCCGGAGGATGAAGCCTACTGGCTGTCCGTCTTTGCAGACGAACCTCCAATATTAGAGATAAACACTGACTATCCCCGACCAGGCAAACAGAGTTTTGTGGGAGCAGCGATTTATCAAAGCATCCCCGCCGCACTTCATGAAAAAGTCTGCTCAAAGAGTAAAGTAATGAGCATTACACCCTATGCCTACTACATAGGTGTGTATTATATCCTTCTGTCCAAATTCAGCGGAAATGAAGATATCGTCATCGGCACGCCCACCAGCGGCAGGAGAGGAAAATTTCTTAATACTTTAGGGATGTTCGTCAATACTCTGGCTCTGCGGGGCAGGCCAGAAGGAACAAAAACCGTCCGAGATTTTTTGAGTGAAGTCAAAACTGCCGTTGTCGGTGCTTTGGCTCACCAGGATTACCCATATGGTGATTTGGTAAAGAAATTGGAAATTCACCCGGAGGGCCGCAACCCGCTCTTTGATGTCATGTTCGCCTACCAGAGCGAGGAAATGACGCAGGTGTCATTCGGTGACGCTCCGGCGGAGCTACTTCCGATTCCGGTTACATCTTCTAAGTACGATTTTACTTTCAATGTCATGCCCCGCAAGGAAAATGTGGTGTTGATGGTGGAATACTGCACCGCTCTTTTTAAAGAAACAACAATTCGGCGGTTGATAGAGGGATATCAGCTACTGTTGGAGCAAATGCTGGATGAGACCAAGCAGTTGAAAGATTTGACCGCAATTACAGAACAGGAACAGCAGACATTGCTTTACGCATTCAACGATACCGCCATTGATTATCCTCGCGATAAATGCGTCCATACTCTGTTTGAGGAACAAGTTGAGCAAACCCCGGACAAGACGGCGGTTATCGCCTGTGACCGTACTCTAACTTACCGGGAGTTGAATGAGGAAGCTAACCGCATTGCCCACGGGTTGATGCAGAAAGGAGTAACCCAGGGAAATATCGTAGCCTTTGCTCTGCCCAGAAATAGCCACTTGATACCAACCATGTTTGGAATCCTCAAAATTGGAGCCGCCTACTTACCAATTGACCCGAATTTTCCCCAGGAACGGATTGACTATATGCTTTTGGATAGCGGGGCGAGGGGCTTTGTGACAGAAAATGAACTACCCGTTCTACTAGCGAATAAGAATACCGAGAATCCCAATCAGAAGTTGTCCAGTGAAAGCCTCAGCTATTGTATCTATACGTCTGGTAGTACGGGAAAGCCGAAAGGAGTATTAATTCGACATAAAAATTTTGTGAATTTCTGTTCTGCGAATTTAAATAATCAATGTCAAAGCCTAATTGTAAGTTGCAAGGTACTCCTTTCAACATTCAAATCTTCTTTTGATGCATTTGGCGTGGATTATGCTTTGCCTCTTACACATGGTATGACTGTAGTTCTAGCCGATGACGACGATATTGCAGACGCCAACAAATTAGGTAATTTAATAAAGAAATATCAAATTGACATTGTTCATTCTACTCCGACAATTATGCAGGTCTTATGTGCAGAAAACATATATCTTTACCAAATAGCAAATCTAAAGGTAATGGTAATCGCTGCAGAACAATTTACATTGAATTTATATAACTATCTCTGTGTACATACTGATGCAAAAATTTTTAATGGATACGGCCCCTCTGAAACTACAATTGGTTCATGCTATGGAGAAATTACAAGTGACATCCATATTGGGCATCCTATTGCCAACACCAAAATCTATATCTTGGACAAATACATGGCTCCTGTTCCCATTGGCGTAACTGGCGAGCTGTGTATCGCCGGAGATGGCGTGGGGGCCGGGTATCTCAACAGGCCAGAACTGACGGCGGAAAAATTTATACCAAATCCCTTTGGCCCCGGTAAACTTTACAAGACCGGCGATCTGGCCTACTGGCGGGAAGATGGCAACATCGTCTATGTGGGCCGCAATGACTTCCAGGTGAAGATCCGCGGTCTGCGGGTAGAACTGGGAGAAATCGAAAACACCATCGCCGGGGTGGATGGCATCAGTCAGGCTGTGACAGTCGTCCGCAAAGACGATACCGGGCGGCAGCTGATCTGTGCGTTTTACACGGAAACCACCCCGGTGGAGTTGGAAGCCGTCAAGTCTGCCCTTCGGGAGAAGCTGCCCCGGTACATGATGCCCCATTTCTTTACCAGACTGGACACCCTGCCCATGACCGCCAGTGGCAAAGTAAATCGGAAGGCCCTGCCGGAAGTTGACCTGAGCAAACCAGAACGAAACACGGAATACCTGCCGCCAGAGGGAGAAATAGAAAAACAACTGACAACCATTATGGAAGGAGTGTTGAACGATTCGCCAATCGGCAGAGATGACAATTTCTTTGATTTGGGCGGAGACAGTTTGAAAGCCATTGAGTTCCTTTCCAAAGCCCACAGCGATGGCCTCTATTTTTCCCTGCAAAACGTCTTTGACTATCCGACAGTGCGCCAGCTGCGCCAATGCATGGAGGAAGGAGATAAACTTAATATCTCCTACGAGGGCGTAGACTTTTCTCAAATTGACAAATTGCTTGCCAAAAACTGTCCGGGTGGAACGGTTCCGCCTAAGCAGGACATGGGAAGTATTTTGCTGGCTGGAGCCACAGGATTTTTAGGAATCCACATTTTAGCAGATTACCTGGAACATGACAGTGGAACGGCCTACTGCCTGGTACGGGGAAAAAACCAGGCAGAGAGCGAGAGACGGCTGAGCGAGCTGCTGAACTTCTACTTCGGAAACAAGTACACGAATTTGCTCGGAAGGCGTGTCCGGGTTTTGTGCGGAGACTTACAGAAAGACAATCTGGGGTTGGACAGTCAGGAATACGAAATGTTGCTGGAAAATGTGGATACTGTCATCAATGCCGCCGCCAGTGTAAAGCACTATGGATCGTACCAGTACTTCCGTGAAGTCAATGTCGATACCGTTGGTCGGTTAATCACATTCTGCCGAAACGGACATGCCAAGCTAATCCATAGTTCCACGCTCAGTGTATCCGGGAACAGCTTTGGGGATGATTTCTGCGGTTATATCAGTGAAACAGAGAAGCACTTTTATGAGTCCAATCTGTACATCGGCCAGCCGTTGGAAAATGTCTACGCCAGAAGCAAATTTGAGGCGGAGAAGCTGGTATTGGAAGCAGCATTGGATGGACTGCCGGTTCACATTATGCGTATGGGCAATCTGACAAACCGGCAGAGTGACGGCGTATTCCAGATTAACCACCAGACTAACGCCGCCGCCCAGCGGATCAAAGGCATTGTGGAATTGGGGATTGTGCCGGACTATTTGATCAATGAGGATATGTATGTGGAGTTTACGCCTATCGATGAGGCGGCTCAGGCCATCATGCTTCTCGTTCGTCACTTTGATCCGGAACGCACCGTATTCCATATCAACAGTACGAAAGTGGTTTATCTGGACAAATTGATGGAGTATTTCACCATTCTGGGCTATCCTCTCCGGGCCGTACCTGGCGATGAGTTTACTGCCGCCCTCAGGGAAACAGCAAAGCAGGCAGGGATGGAGCATATTTTTGAAACCTTTATCAATGATATGGATGAACAGGATCATCTCAACTATGACAGCAATATCCGCATCAGGAATGCATATACGGAAGAATATCTGCATCGGCTTGGTTTTTCCTGGGGTGAGATTGGGCTGGAGTATTTGAGGAAGTATACGGAATATTTTAGAAAAATTGGATATTGGGAGGACTATGATGGAAGGGGAAAATAACAAATGTGTTCCACAAGATGATGCTTCGGAACCCGAAGAAAATATTGCAGAATACTCGGCATTAAGGGATTCCATTATACAATGTGAGAATAGTATAAAAAACGAAACTTTATATATGTATGTGATTTATTTTGCTTTAATTGTTTTGGGCTTTGAACATAGCTGGATGTTTTTAGTGTCATTTGTCGTTCTTATCATTTTTCAAACCCACATTAATGAAGATAGAATTGCAATAGAAAAGGTATCTGCATTTATTAGGATATTCTTTGAACAACAACGAGAGGATATACATTGGGAAACATTCAACAAAGATCTGCATGGAATGCAATTTTACAATAATCATATACGGAACTTAGGGTGGTATATTAATAAAGCCGGTTCTACCTTTTTGGCAGCAATATCTCTTATAGCTTTGATTATAACGATATTGCAAACAGATCAAGACCAGATAACTGCATTTTCTGCTATTCAACTCATGGTAGGCTTTATTCTATTCTTAGTTGTCGGGTATATAAACAGTAAACTTTATACTAATAGCAAAACGTTTATAATTGCCAGCATCGATAATGGGCTTAAAGATTTCAAAAAACGAGAAAAAGAGAAATATGTAAGCAAAAAGAAAGGGGAATCTTATGCTGACCAGGATTAAGCAAATTTTATATGATTACACAGATGTCAAAGAAATTGGGGAAACTTCTATGCTGGAAGCTGATTTGGGCCTGTCCTCTTTGGATGTGGTATCCATTGTCACGGAGTTTGAAGATGTATTTCATATTGAAATACCTGACAGGGATATCGGAAAATTCATCCGTGTGAAAGATATCATCGAATATTTGGAAGCAAGGGTATGAATCCGGATATTTGTTTGGTCAAAATAGAGGAGCCGCTTGATGACAGGACAGCCAATTTTCTGATGAAGTTTTCCCCTCCGGAAAAACAGAGCCGCATCCTCCGCCAGAGGATCAAACGCATCGCCGACACCATGATTGTCGGCGGTGCATTAGCCCGACATATGTTATGGAAACATTTTTCCATCCCGCCAAATGCTCAAATCAGTTACGGAAAGTTTGGCAAACCTTATTTATCTGATTTCCCTCAGTGCCATTTTAACATCAGCCATTCTGGTCAGTATGTAGTCTGTGCTGTATATAATGCACCTATAGGGGTTGATATTCAGCAAATTGTTCCATATCGTTCCGATGTTGCAATCAGAGTTTTTAGTCCTGCTGAGTTAAGGCAAATCGAAAATAGTTCCGATCTTTCCGCAGAATTTACAAGGCTTTGGACTCGGATGGAGGCACGCATAAAGGCATTGGGAATAGGGATTGGCCAGGTGCCAGCCTGCGATACCTCTTTCTCATATAAGACAGATACCTGCTTTCTTGAGGATGCTTTTGTATCGGTTTCCTATAAACTTCCATAATTCTGCTTTTAATACCATCATAAACCTTGTGGAAAATCAAGAATTTTCAAGATTGATTTCACGCAGTTTTCATGGTAAGATAATTATAATTTGATTGTTCTAAGTCATTTAGGAAAGGATGTGTGTATTATGACGTTGCAGCAGCAGGTAATGAGAGAGGCAGAGCTTCTTTCAGATGAGGATTTAGCACAAGTGATTCAATTCATGGGATTTTTGCGTTTTTCTAAATCAAGAAAACCTTTCGCAGATATAGAGCAAACAGACAATAAGAAGTACAGGACAAGAGGAGGATTTTCGGGAAGAGTCATTTTAGCGGATGATTTTAATGAAACGCCAGAATGTTTCAAGGAGTATATGTGATGATTATATTAGACACGTGTGTATTATTATGGTTTTTACATGATGATCCAATGCTTCCAGAAAGGGTGGCTAAGAGGATAGAGGAAAGTGAGAAGGCTTATTTAAGTATTGCTTCTTTATGGGAAGTGGCGATTAAGAAGACCATTAAAAAGCTGGATATTCCAGAAACAGTGAAGGAACTGGAGAAAAAATGTGAGGAGAAACGGATTTTTATTCTTCCAATAAAGACAGACTATCTTGAAAGAATTCAAAATCTTCCTATGATTCATGCAGACCCATTTGATCGATTAATCATGGCGACCGCTATAGAGGAAAATTTGACATTGCTCACTGATGATGGGAAGATTAGATTGTATAAAAGTGTTGTGCAAGAGTGGTAGAAAAAAGTATAGAATAGGGATAACGAGCAGAAAGGCCGCAGGGAACTGCGGCTTTACGTTTATCCCTTTGTGCAGGGGATGGGCTGGTCTGAATTATTGCAGAGACAGCTTTTAGATATGGAAATCTCTGCCCAAACGTAAATGAATCTGAACTTATCTGAGAAAAATCCTCAAAAAGCCTTATAAGAGTTCTATTTATTTTATAAAAATCCCAAAAGGCCACACGAAAAAAGTCACGATAAACGCATACTTATATTTATTCTTCCGCCATTATCATGTATATTAGTTATGACAGCAAAAAATATCTTTTGCCTGGACCTGCAGGCTGCAGCAGTAATTCAGGGCATACCAGGAGCTGGTGTACTGACACATTTACATTTCACCAAATGACTTGCCTGAATTTCCATCTGCTGCGTTGTTGTCGGTCAACGATGCCACCGCATCGCCTCCCTCCTCCGCCTTGCAGACTGAAAATTCATTCTGCGTCATTTGACTGAAAGTAAGTGTGTCAGTACACTGGGAGGCCAGCGCTCAGAAAATAACAAAAGCGCAGACCGACGGAGAATCGGTAAAACCAGAAAAGGCAACGCCCTTTTACAGAACATAACATGAAAGAAATGAGGGACTAAAAATGGAACACAACATAGTCATCAGAAATGAGAGAGCAGACGATTACAAGACAGTGGAAGAAATTACGAGAAAAGCGTTTTACAATATCTACATTCCGGGATGTACGGAACATTACCTGGTTCATATTATGAGGGGGCACGAGGATTTCATCCCGGAGCTGGCGTTTGTTCTGGAGTGCGACGGCAGCGTGATTGGGAACGTCATGTACACAAAGGCGAAGCTGACAGATGAGAACGGGCATGTAAAAGAGATTTTAACCTTTGGCCCGGTCAGCATTCTGCCGGACTATCAGAGAATGGGGTATGGAAAAAGGCTTCTGGAGCACTCGTTTGAAAAGGCAAAGGAACTGGGGTATGACACGATTGTCATTTTCGGGAGCCCCGCCAATTATGTCAGCCGCGGCTTTAAGAGCTGCAAAAAATATCATGTATGTGTTGGAAACGGAAAGTACCCGGCAGCAATGATGGTAAAAGAATTGATTCCTGGTGTACTTGCCGGACATAAATGGACGTATCAGGACAGCCCGGTCATGGCAGTCAGCGAGGAAGACGCGAAACGTTATGACGATACGCTTGAAAAAATGGAAAAAAAGCACCAGCCAAGTCAGGAGGAATTTTATATTATGAGCCATTCCTTCCTTGAAAACGATTCTGAGTGATTGAAAACAATCCGGATTTGTTGTATGATGGTAGCAGTTTAGATAAGTCAGCGTGTTTTCCTCATTGACTGTACGAAAACATAGCGGATGGAAATTCAGGAGGCAGGGAAAGACCTCCCCTGCCAAGATTGGCCGTATGTCGTAACCGTTCTGGATATATCTAAACAGAGCTACGTATGATAAAATACAAATATAAATAGTATTTATTTTATACATTATCAAAATTGATACTGAAAACCCATCTATAAATCATCTGCAGATTTATAGTGACAGTTCAGCCTTTCGAAAATTTGGGGTAGAACACGTACTGGATTGGGTAAAGCATGCGCTGAAATTTTGGATAAAACACACATTGAAAACTTGTTTTCATAAGCGTTTTATCCGGAACCTTCATAAGGCAGATGCCGTGTACTTCTTTGTCCGCGGTACGCGGGCGAGAAGATGCATTGACAGCGACGTAACAGCAGCACTAAGAGGATTTCTTTGCCTGCGGTACGCAGGCAGGAAGATGAAGGGCTGAACGGTTATGATTTTTAGAAAGCAGGAAGGA
Organism: uncultured Lachnospiraceae bacterium; assembly: GCA_910586315.1. Taxonomy (GTDB): domain Bacteria; phylum Bacillota; class Clostridia; order Lachnospirales; family Lachnospiraceae; genus CANRXD01. The sequence goes on from CAJUIP010000016.1 coordinate 41,390, forward strand.
GTGTGCAGGAAATGACATGTACAGAAGCGGAAAAAATGGTAATGCCTTATATCAACGACAAACTTTCGCCTCAGGAGCTGGAGGATTTCATTGGGCACATTAACACCTGTGAGAATTGCCGTGAGGAACTGGAAATCCACTATATGGTGGATGTGGGATTAAAAAAGCTGGACGAGGCGGACGGGACCTATGATATTGTGGGGGACCTGAAGCGAAAGCTGGAGGAGTCGGCCAATACCATCCGGCGCTTCTTTCTGTTTCAGATAACCAGATATTCCGTGAGCACTTTGATGACGATGGCTCTGCTTTTGTCGGTGCTTTTGCAGCTTCGCATCTGGAAGCAGGCGGGTTTTCTGTTTTTTTAGTATACCGGGAGCATAAAGTGCGGAGCAATCCGGTATCAAAGGGGGCAAAAGACCTTTTGACCCCAACATCTTTTTAGGAGTGAAGTATGGAAAAACTGTTATTGATTGACGGGCACAGTATTTTAAACCGTGCCTTTTATGGCGTTCCCAATCTGACCAATGCAGAAGGGGCTCACACCAATGCCGTGTATGGCTTTTTAAATATCCTTTTTAAGCTTTTGGAGGAGGAGAAGCCGGACTGTCTGGCAGTGGCCTTTGACTTAAAGGCCCCCACCTTCCGCCATAAGATGTATGACGATTACAAGGGAACCAGAAAGCCCATGCCGGAGGAGCTTCATGAGCAGGTGCCGCTAATGAAGGAGGCTCTGGCAGCCATGGGAATCCCCATTCTCACGAAAGAGGGGTATGAGGCAGACGATATCTTGGGAACGGCGGCTAAGAGAGCCCAGGCGGAAGGGGCCGAAGTCACGATTGTTTCCGGCGACCGCGACCTTTTGCAGCTTGCCGACGCCCATATTAAAATCAGCATCCCCAAAACGAGCCGCGGCTCCACGGAGGTTCATACCTATTATCCGGCGGACGTGGTGAAAGAATACCAGGTAACGCCGGAACAGTTCATTGATGTGAAGGCCCTGATGGGAGATTCCTCCGACAATATCCCGGGGGTTCCTTCTGTTGGAGAAAAAACGGCCACCAGCCTGATTGTACAGTATGGGAGCCTTGCGGGCGTTTATGAGCACATTTCAGAGGTGAAGCCGCCCCGCGCGAAAAAGTCCCTGGAGGAGCACAAGGACCTGGCGGATTTATCTTATGCGCTGGCCAAAATCTGTATTGACGCGCCTGTGGATTTTTCCATGGAAAACGCGAAAATCGGAGATTTATATACAAAAGAAGCCTACGAGTTCATGAGCCGGATGGGATTTAAGTCCCTGCTTTCCAGGTTTGGAGAGCACATGAAAAAAGAAGTCTCAGACAAACATGATTTCAGGGCCGTGACAGACCTTTCTCAGGCGGAGGCCCTTTTTGAGGAAGCCATGAAGGCGGAGAGAATCGGCGGAAATCTTTTGACGGACGGCAAGATGGTCTGCGGCCTCTCCCTGTGCTGGGATGAAACCATGTCTTACTTTTTCCATGCGGAAGGATTTTTGACCGGGCAGTATCTGGCCGATAAAATGACCGGGCTTTGCAAAACGGGAAAGGTCTGGGTTATGGATTTGAAGGGAATGCTCCCGTTCCTTTCCGTGGATTACGGCGATACCGTATACGACGCCGGAGTGGCCGCCTATCTTTTAAATCCGCTGAAGGATTCTTATGAATACGACGACCTGGCCAGAGACTACCTTGGAAGAACAATGCCCTCCCGAAGCGATCTGTTAAAAAAGCTGAGTTTTGAGGAAGCCTGGGAGACGGAGAGGGAGGCCCTCCTGACCTGTGCCGGATCTATGGCGTATGCGGCGTACGCGTCCGGGCCGCTTTTGATGGAAAAGCTTTCTGAGGAGGGGATGAAGGATTTATATCTGACCATAGAGCTTCCCCTGATTTATGCCCTGTTCCATATGGAAGCAGAGGGCATCGCCGTGCGCCCGAAGGAGCTTTCGGATTACGGCGAAAAGCTGAAAAAACAGATTTCGATTTTGGAAAAGGAAATCTGGGAGATGACCGGCTGCGAGTTTAATATCAATTCTCCCAAACAGCTGGGGGAGATTCTCTTTGAGAAAATGAAGCTGAAAGGCGGAAAAAAGACGAAGACAGGCTATTCCACGGCGGCCGACGTGCTGGAAAAGCTGGCGCCGGAGTATCCAGTGGTGAGAAAAATCCTTGATTACCGCCAGTATGCCAAATTAAATTCCACCTATGCGGACGGACTTGGAACGTACATCGGTTCTGACGGAAGAATCCACAGCCGTTTTAACCAGACCATCACGGCGACAGGGCGAATCTCCAGCACCGAGCCGAACCTCCAGAATATCCCCATCCGTATGGAACTGGGCCGCGAAATCCGTAAGGTTTTCGTTCCCAGGGATGGATATGTATTTCTCGATGCGGACTACTCCCAGATTGAGCTGCGCGTGCTGGCCCATTTATCCGGGGATGAACGGCTCATCGAGGCATATAAAAGCGCCCAGGATATCCATGCCATCACCGCCTCCCAGGTATTTCACATTCCCCTTGAGGAGGTGACTCCGCTCCAGAGGCGCAATGCCAAGGCGGTGAATTTCGGCATTGTATACGGAATCAGCGCTTTCGGCCTCAGTGAGGACTTAAGCATTTCCAGGAAAGAGGCTCTGGAATATATTAACAAATACTTTGAAACCTACCCGCAGGTAAAGGAATTTCTGGACGGGCTGGTGGAGGGCGCGAAGGAAAAGGGATACGTGTCCACGATGTTTGGCCGCCGCCGTCCGGTGCCGGAATTAAAATCGGCAAACTTTATGCAGCGTTCGTTTGGCGAAAGGGTGGCCATGAATTCCCCCATCCAGGGAACGGCTGCCGATATCATTAAAATCGCCATGATCCGGGTGGATAAAAGGCTTCGCGAAGAGGGCTTCCAGTCCAGGCTGATTCTTCAGGTTCACGACGAACTTTTAGTGGAGACAAAGGAATCGGAGCTTGAGAACGTAAAACAGATTCTTTCGGAAGAGATGAGTCGGGCCGCCGTTCTTCAGGTAGATCTGGAAATTGATATGCATGACGGAAAAAACTGGTTTGAGGCAAAGTAGATCCATGGACAAAAGAGAAAAGAAAATCATAGGGATTACCGGCGGCGTGGGCGCCGGTAAGAGCAGTGTTTTAAATATTTTGAAAACAAAATTTGGCGCCAGGATTATTTTGGCTGATCTGGTGGCCCGCGGCCTGATGGAGCCGGGAACGGAGGGGCTTTTTCTGGTCACAAAAGCCCTAGGGACGGGATTTTTAACGGAGGACGGCCTCGTGGACCGGACGGCGCTGGCGGATCTTATTTTTCATGACTCTAAGGCCCTTGAGACCATGAATTCCATTATTCATCCCCTGGTATGGGAGGCCATGAAAACAGAGGCAGAGGAAGCAGAGGAGTCCCTGATTGTCGTGGAGGCCGCTGTTTTCACCACGGCTCCCAAAGACTTTTTTGACGAATTGTGGTATGTGCATACTGACGGGGAAACCAGAATCCGGCGGCTCATGGAAAGCCGCGGCTATTCCAGGGAAAAATGCGAGAGCATCATCAAAAACCAGAAGCCGGACTCCTGGTACAAGGCCCTCTGCGGCCGCGTGATTGACAACAACGGGACGGAAGAAGAGACGGAAAAACAGTTAAAGGAGATTCTTGGCCATGAGATTTGTTAGCATTGCCAGCGGCAGCAGTGGAAACTGCATCTATGCGGGGACGGAACATACGCACATTCTGGTGGATGCGGGAATCAGCGCCAGGCGGACGGAACAGGGGCTTTTTGAGGTGGGCGTAAAGCCGTCCGAGCTGTCCGCCATCTTCATCACCCACGAGCATTCCGACCATGTAAAGGGGCTTGGGGTACTGGCCAGAAAATATGAAATCCCTATTTACGGGACCCAGGGGACCTTGAGGGAAATCCGAAAGATGAAGGGGCTTTTGGAATACCCCAGGGAGCTTTTAACCCCTGTGCTTCCTGATGTAAAATTTCAGGTGGGAGATCTGGATGTGATGCCCTTCCATATTGATCATGACGCCGCGGACCCGGTGGCATACCGGATTCAGGCCGGAGCGAAGTCCATTGCCGTCGCCACGGATCTGGGACATTTCAACCAGTATACTATAGATCATCTTCTGGATCTGGATGCGGTTCTTCTGGAATCCAACCATGACAGGCGGATGCTGGAGACAGGCCCCTATCCCTATTATCTGAAACGGAGAATTATGGGCGATTTCGGACATCTGTCCAATGAGAACGCCGGGCGGCTCTTAAATTGTATTTTAAACGATAAGCTGAAACATATTCTGCTAGGCCACTTAAGCAAGGAGAATAACCTGCCGGAACTGGCCTATGAAACCGTCCGCCTGGAGGTGGACATGGGCGACTGTCCCTATCAGGCCTCGGATTTTCACATGGCGGTGGCTGGGCGGGACAAGATGTCTGAGATTTTAACGGTGTAGCGGGGAAGGCCGCAATCTGGAAATTACAGCCGAATGCCGCAGTTTCACACGGGCTGGTTTCGAAATGTGCGCTGTAGTGCTGGGAAATGGAGTTCAAAAAATGGTATATCAGGAAGAAGTACAAAAGCTGTTTGAAACGTTTCTGACAGAGAATCCCATTGCGGCTGTCTTAAGCGGACAGCTGGAAAAAACAGAATTTCTGAAAATGCGGCTGCACCCGGTACTTTTGGGGGAAACCATGATGTTTCAGGCTGAGGAATTTCGGGGAAAGCAGGCCTTTCATAAAAATATGGACAGGGATCAGGCCGCCGGCTACCTGACAGGGCTTATGGGAACTTCCTTTAAGCAGGCCCAATTAGAGACTGCAGACTGGACGGCTTCGGTTCTTGTGAGCAAAAAGGGGAAGGCCACAATCAAAGTGAAAAAGCGGGCAGAAGACGGAGAGAGGAAGCTGGAAGACGCCTGGAAAAACGGCCTTTCCCATAACCGGAAAAAGCAGTACATTTTAGAGGAAGGCATTCCGGTTCCGTTTCTGATTGACCTGGGCGTTCAAACTAGGGAGGGACGGATTGTGCATGCCCGCTATGACAAATTCCGGCAGATCAACCGTTTTCTGGAGTTCATTGAGGACATCCTCCCGAGACTTAACAAAGAGCGGGAGTCGGTCATCCTGGACTTTGGATGCGGAAAATCCTATCTGACGTTTGCCATGTATTATTATCTGAAGGAGCTTAAGGGGTATCCGGTCCGAATTATCGGTCTTGATTTAAAGGAAGACGTCATAGAAAAGTGCAATGCGCTGGCCCGCCGCTATGGATATGAAAAGCTTACTTTCTATACAGGGAACATCGCCTCCTATGAAGGCGCAGACCAGGTGGATATGGTTGTGACGCTCCATGCCTGCGATACGGCCACGGATTATGCGCTGGAGAAGGCGGTGCGTCTGGGCGCGTCCGTCATTCTTTCCGTTCCCTGCTGCCAGCATGAACTGAACGGCCAGATGGAAAGCCAGCTCATGAAGCCGGTGTTTCAGTACGGAATCATAAAAGAGCGGATGGCGGCTCTCTATACGGACGCCCTGCGGGCCCAGATTTTGGAGGCTATGGGCTATCGGGTTCAGATTCTGGAGTTTATTGACATGGAACATACGCCGAAGAATCTTTTAATCCGCGCCGTGAAGCAGGGGAAGAAAAAAGAAAATCAGAAAGAGCTTTTAGATATTATGGAAGAGCTCCATGTGGAGCCAACCCTGTATAAACTGCTAATGCGTAATTGAACTTCCTGCCGAATTATGGTAGGATTTATCTGGGAATACCAAGATGGTAGGCGGTTAGCCCTCTTCGGAGGGACTGTGACCCTCCGATGATATAGAAACCAGAAACGGAATCTGAGAAAAGAGGGCTACAGCTGTAACTGACTAATCGGGCTAACCGTCTATCGGTGGCTCCTGCTGGGCATCTGTAAATGCCGCGGCCCTCTGCAGCACCTTTATAAACTTTTATAAAAGAATCACAGACCGGGTAAATTCATTTTTTATGGATTTCCCGGTTTTTATTTCGCATATCATGCGGTAAAGCTCAGAGGTGAGAAGGTGTTTTTCAAAGAGCCGCAGGGCTTCCCCGGAAAGATTGGAGGAGGCATCGGCTGTTTTTGTGATAACGGGAACTTCAGAATTCTTTTTAAGCTCTGTAAGGAGCGGCGCGGCATCCTTTCGAAACCCCAGGATCCTCAGCCAGGGGCACATGTCCATCTCTTTAAAGGAGGAGAGATCCTGTTTTGTGATTCCGAGCGTAACATTGAGGAGACTGCGGCTTACGCGGGTGTACGTGTACTGCCGGTCTTTGGAGGCAGCAGTAAGCTTTCTTGCGGGAAGAAAGTGCAGCCTGTTTTTATAAAGCTTTGCCGCCAGATCCTTTGGCATACCGGAAGCGTCTTCCAGCTGCTTTCGGGAAGCGTTTAAAAGCTTTTCATTTAAAACCGCGGAAAAATCGTCAAAGGTTACGGCGGGGCAGCCCTCTTTTTCAAAACAGGTGAAAAAGGCATCCGGCAGGATCTTCATAAGAAATTCCGGATCATTTTCTTCAATGGCTTTTCGCGCCGCCGTGGCTGAGGCAAAAGAACCATTGCGGTTTTCGCTGTGATAGCCGGGATCTGTGCGCGCTATGGTAAAGGGTTCCATGGGAGAATGCAGATCTTTTAAGGCCTTCAGATATTCTATCCCCAGGATGTCGTTGGGAGAGGAGGGAACCGCGCCGTATCCGGCTGTTTCATATGCATCGGCGCGGGCCATGGGCCAGGACAGCCCTTTTTTTAAGCCCTGGCGGATCAGAGAGGAGATTTCCTCCGTTTCCGTATCCATACATTCCGCCTGGGATTTTAGAAAATCAAGATTTCCGCATTCGCTTCCAAAAGATAAAATATCCACAACTCCTGACTTTTCCAGGGAAGACACCGCGCACCCGGCAAAGTCCGCGGCGCTTGATATAGCGCCGAACACAGGAAGCTCAAAAACCAGGTCGGCTCCGGACATAAGAGCAGTTTGGGTCCGGAGATATTTGTTAAAAATTGCGGGTTCTCCCCGCTGGACGTAATCACCGCTCATGATCACCACAAGATAATCTGCACCCGTCTGTCTTCTGGTTTCCGCCATATGATATCTGTGTCCGTTATGAAACGGATTGTATTCTGCAATGATACCGGCTGTTTTCATAGAAACCCCCATGCCTGCCATCAGGCACCACCATGAATGAAAGGGTTTCCTATGAGCCTCCGGCGGATGTGCAGAAAACGGGAGTGGAAGATGCCGCTTCGCGGCCCCGTTTTCGCACGTTCAGCGCCGGAGCGCTGAACTTTCATAGAAATCCTTTCATAAATGTATGTTAAAATCACGTAAATATTATATAATAAATGAGAATTTAAGGCAATATTAAATTGTTATCTGTAAGAAAATGTGATATACTGAAAGAAAAGCCGGGTGCAGCCCGAGGAGAAGCACCCCCTGAAAGAAAGGATTGATGATTCATGAAACTGATTTATGCCATTGTCCGTTATGATAACGAAGATGAGGTCATTAACGCATTGACTAAAAAACACTTCAGCATTACAAAGCTTGCCACAACAGGAGGCTTCCTGAAGAAAGGAAACACCACGTTAATGATCGGTACAGAAGCTGACCGCGTGAAAGAAGCCATTGAAATCATTAAAAAAGAATGCGGAAAACGCCAGAAAATTACAGTCAATATGCCGTATATTTCCGGTTCCACCATGATGAACTGTGCCACTATGCCTATGAACGTGGAGGTGGGCGGCGCCACGATCTTTGTCATTGACGTGGAAGAATATGAGAAAATCTAAAGCTCCTTTGGAGCAGGCGTTCGGCTTCCGCTGAATGATAAGTATTGAAAAAAGTGCAAAAAAATGCCAAAACCTGCTTGTATCGTATATTTTGCTGATATATAATAAAAGCAGGTATGAACCAATAAAACGGAAACAAGAAGGGAGTATACGAACCATGTCATTCATTGATCGCATGAAGGAGAAGGCAAGACAGGACAAGCAGACGATTGTTCTGCCGGAGAGCAATGATAAGAGAACTCTGATCGCTGCCGCCCAGGTCCTGAAAGAGGGTACTGCCGACCTTATCATGGTAGGTAAGGAAGAGAAAATTATGGATGGTGCTCACTGGCTGGAAGTGGATCTCACCGGTCTTCAGGTTGTGGACCCGGATACGGATAAAAACTTCGAGCATTATGCAGAGACTCTGTTCGAGCTTAGAAAGAACAAGGGAATGACTCTTGAAAAAGCGAAGGAGACCTTAAAGAGCGATTATATCACCTATGGCGTTATGATGGTGAAGGCAAAAGACGCAGACGGACTTGTTGCCGGCGCATGCCACGCAACTGCCGATACCTTAAGACCTGCGCTTCAGATCCTTAAAACAGCTCCGGGAACGGAACTGGTATCCGGTTTCTTCATTATGGACGTTCCCAATTGTTCGTATGGCGCAAACGGAACCTTCCTGTTCGCAGACTGCGGTTTGAATCAGGATCCCACCGCGGAAGAGCTTGCCGCTATCGCAGAAAGCAGTTCAAAGAGCTTCCGCGCCCTGGTTGGTGAGAAGCCAATTATCGCAATGCTGTCCCACTCCACAAAGGGAAGCGCAAAGCATGCCCTGGTTGACAAGGTGGTAAATGCGGTAAATATTGCACATGAAAAATATCCGCAGCTTGATCTGGACGGCGAGCTTCAGCTTGATGCCGCGCTTGTTCCCTCCGTAGCCAAGTCCAAGGCCAAGGGAAGCGATGTGGCAGGCCATGCAAATGTTCTTATTTTCCCGAATCTGGACTGTGGAAATATCGGTTACAAGCTGGTTCAGAGACTTGCGAACGCAGAGGCTTACGGCCCTATGCTTCAGGGAATCTCAAGACCGGTCAACGATTTATCCCGTGGATGTTCCGCGGAGGATATCGTAGGCGTCGTTGCATTAACAGCCGTGCAGGCTCAGATGTCTTAATCAATAATAATTTTTTGAAGGAGTTATTCAAATGAATATTTTAGTTATCAACTGCGGCAGCTCTTCCTTAAAATACCAGTTAATCAATTCCGATACCGAGGCTGTTTTGGCAAAGGGACTCTGTGAGAGAATCGGAATCGAAGGAAGCCAGATCACATACCAGCCGGCGGACGGAGAGAAGGAAGTAAACGTTTCTCCCATGCCGACCCATACACAGGCAATCAAGCTGGTGCTGGACGCTTTAACCAACGCAAAGACCGGCGTAATCGCAAGTCTTGCAGAGGTTGGCGCCGTTGGACACCGTGTGGTACATGGAGGCGAGAAGTTTACATCTTCTACGCTTCTGACGGAGGAAGCCATAGCCGCAATTGAAGAGTGTAACGATCTTGCGCCGCTTCATAACCCGGCAAACTTAATCGGTATCCGTGCGTGTCAGGAATTAATGCCCAATGTTCCCATGGTGGCTGTTTTCGATACCGCTTTCCATCAGACAATGCCGGAGGAGGCTTACCTCTACGGCCTTCCCTATGAATACTATGAGAACTACAAAGTAAGAAGATATGGGTTCCACGGAACTTCCCACAGCTTCGTTTCCAAGAGAGCCGCTGAGGTTGCAGGAAAGCCCTATGAAGACTTAAAGATTATCGTTTGCCACCTTGGAAACGGCGCCAGCCTTTCCGCTGTCAAGAACGGTAAATCCGTAGATACCAGCATGGGCTTAACTCCTCTTGAGGGCTTAATCATGGGAACGCGTTCCGGTGATATGGACCCGGCGATTATGGAATACATCGCAAAGAAAGAAAATCTGGACATTGCAGGCGTAATGAACGTTCTCAATAAGAAATCCGGTGTTCTTGGTCTGTCGGGAGTATCCAGCGACTTCCGTGATCTTGAGGAAGCCGCCAATGCCGGAAACGCCCGCGCAGAAAAGGCGTTAAAGGCATACAACTACCGTGTAGTCAAATACATCGGCGCTTATGCCGCTGCTATGGACGGCGTGGATGTGATCGCGTTTACCGCAGGCCTTGGAGAGAACGGAAAGACCACCAGAAAGGCAATCTGTGAGCATCTGACCTATCTTGGCATCAAGATTGATGACGAAGCAAACAGCGTGAGAGGAAAGGATATCGTAATTTCCACTCCGGACTCCAAAGTTCAGGTTATGGTGATTCCGACAAACGAAGAGCTGGCGATTGCCAGAGAGACACTGGCACTTGTTTAATCGAATGTAAGGGAAGTTAATCAGGTGTAAGGGAAGATGAAATACGGCCTGTCCTGAAGATATGAAAACATAGTTTCAGGACGGGCTGTTCCTGTATATTTGCACAGGAAATCTGTATGTTTACACAGGAAACTTGTATGTTTGCACAGGAGGCCTGTATATTTACACAGGAGGAAAGGAACAGATTGATAAGAATGAAAGTAAGGAATGGTATCATTGGTGTGGCATTGCTGGCGATGTTTTCCATGCCTGCTATGGTAAGCTATGCGGATGATTACGGGCCGGGGGTGGAAGATGTGTCCTCTGCGTCCTTTGCCCCGTCTTTTTCTGTGGAGCGTTTTGCCCTTCCGGAAGACGCCGGAATGCTTGTGGTGGTGGAAGGCACGGAAGGAAGCAATTGTAACGTATATGTTTACGAGCGCAATGAGGCTTCCCAAAACTGCTGGATTTTAAAAATAGAAACACCGGGATATCTGGGAAGAAACGGCATGAGCAATCATCGGACAGAGGGAGATAAAACCACTCCCATCGGTCTTTTCCAGATGAATACGCCCTTTGGACAGGCGGACCCGCAGGATGGCTTTCCTGAAACTTACATGAAAGTGAACGCGGACTATGTTTGGACCGGGGATACGAATCGTCTGGTAAAAAATCCAAAAGCAGACGGAGAACATGTGGGAACCGCCGGATATTCGGAATATTACGATTATGTGATCGATATGGGATACAACAAAAACGCAGTCGCTAAGAAAGGAAGCGCCCTGTTTCTGCACTGCCATGGCCATAACCGGACGGACACCTCCGGCTGCGTGTCCATTGAAAAATCAAAAATGGAAGAGATCATAAAGCTTTATGGGGCCTGTGGAGAAGGCAATTCCTATATTGCTCTGGCGCCGTCCGGAACCTTTGAAGGGATTTATGACTCCTATGGGAGCAATTCCGGGCTGTCGCCGGAAGGGGAGTTTTAGACCGGGTTTGCTGCGCCGGGTATTGGACTTAAAATGAAATGTAAAAATGGCAGACGGAGGATGTGGGATGAAAAAGAGAATACTTTTTTTGGCTGCTGTTTTTACAGCAATACTGAATATACAAGTCTTGGCCGGAGAGCTGAAAAAAGACAGTACAGGCATCTGGTATCAGAATGATGATGGTTCCTTTGCCACAGGATGGCTGCAGAGCTCTGACGGGAGCTGGTATTTTTTTGAGGACAGCGGCTATGCAAAAACCGGATGGTACGAGGAGAACGGAAGAAAATACTACTTCCGCCCGGAAAACGGCCGCCTTGCGGCAGGATACGCAACGGTTTTGGACAAAAAGCTTTACTATTTTGACGAAAACGGTGTCAGCCGGAAAATGGGAAGCTCTTATACGGGCTGGCTTAAGGATGATTCCAGCTGGTATTACCAGAATGCTGACGGCTCCCTTGCCCGCAGCGACTGGCAGAAGATTGACGGAGTCTGGTACTATTTTGATGAAAACGGTTATATGAAAACAGGTCCCCTGGTTGTGGACGGAGTCCAGTATTATCTGGAGGAAAGCGGAGCCATGGTTATGGATACCACAAAAGAAATTGACGGAATTTTGTATTCCTTTGGCAGTTCCGGCGTGGGAACTGTGGCGCAAAAGGGAACGGTACCGATTTCTTTAGGCGATCTGGCCTACACCAATCCGGCAGTTCCGCCGGAGGATGAGAAAAGTGATGCCCACAGGGAGGCGGACCGGATTGCCGATGATATTCTTTCAAAAATCACCAATACCGGCATGACGAAACGCCAGAGGGCAGAAGCAATTTTTGCCTGGGTGCGGAACAATTTCCGCTATGTGGGAAGTTCTGCCACAAGGGATTGGGGACAGGAGGCTTACCAGGGCTTTCGAAGGCATCATGGAGACTGCTTTACCTACTTCTCCGTTTCCCATGAACTGCTGACCAGAAGCGGTATTGACAGTATCATGATTGTGAGAAGCACCGACAATCACCATTATTGGAATTTGGTTCTGGTGGAAGAGGGATGGTACCATTTTGATACTTGCCCAAGAACAGCCGGAGGATATTTCTGTCTCTGGACAGACGCGCAAATGGAGGCCTATTCAAAAAAACATAGGAACTGCTTTGCCTTCAACCGTTCCCTTTATCCGAAAATACAATAGTCCCAAAACCAGAGGGCAGGAGGATGCAGGGCTGGACGGTTAATTGCTGTTTTTTCCCGGCTCTAACAAAAACATATGAAAACAAAAGGAAAATTGCTATGGAAGAATTAATCGAAATACTGATGGATATAGACCCTGATATTGAGTATGAAACCCATAAGACTCTGATGGATGACGGAATCCTCACGTCCTTTGAACTGGTTTCTCTGGTATCCCAGATTGCCGATACCTTTGGCGTCCGTATTCCGCCGGAGCAGATCATCCCTGAGAACTTTAATTCTGCTGCCAGAATTTATAAATTAATTGAGAGGCTGGAAGGAGAAGATTAGGATGCTTTTGGTTTCCTATGAATTTGCCGTATTCTTCGCAGTTCTGATGCTCTGTTATTTTCTGGCGCCTGATGCCTGGAAACGTTATATTCTTCTGTTTTTCAGTCTGATTTTTTATCTGTATGGAGGTGCGGTTTTCCTCCTTTATCCGGTGACAACGGCTGTCACAACGTTTTTTCTCGGAAAGAAAATCGGGAAAATGACGGAGGAGTCAAAGAATTATGTGATGTCCCGGCAGATGGACCGGGAGCAGAAAAAAGATTTTAACTGGGCAGTAAAGCAAAAACAGCGCCGCTTTTTGATATGCGGACTTGTTTTAAACTTTGGAATTCTTGCGGTTTTAAAATATGTAAAGTTTATTTTTCCCAATGTGGCCTCTGTCTTTGCCCTGCTGGGAATGGAAGGGAAGATGGAATATGCCGCCTGGGTCCTTCCCCTGGGGATTTCCTATTATACGTTCCAGTCTATGGGATATCTGATTGATGTATATAATAGAAAATATGAACCGGAGCATAAATTTTCCGTCTTTTTTCTGTTCCTTTTATTTTTTCCTCAGCTGACTGCCGGACCAATCAGCCGGTTTGATACATTCAAAAATCAGATTACCTCCCTCAGACGCCCTGCGGGAAAGCAGGTAGTATTTGGAATGGAACGGATGTTGTGGGGGTATTTTAAAAAGCTGGTGATAGCGGACAGGCTGGGCACAGCTGTTTCAGTCATTACAGGTTCACCGGAAACTTACAGAGGCATCTGGTTTCTGGTGGGAATGGTGATTTGTACTGTCTGGCTGTTTGCGGATTTTTCCGGCGCTATGGATATTGTAATCGGAGCTGCCGAGGTATTTAGTATCCGTCTGCCGGAAAACTTTGACAGCCCTTTTTCCTCGAAAAGTCTTGCAGAGCTGTGGCGCCGATGGCATATGACTCTGATGCAGTGGTTTAAGGAATATATTTTCTTTCCCGTATCCGCAAGCGGCTTCTGTAAGAATCTTTCTGCCGGCGTGAAAGAGAGATTCGGTAAAAAGGCCGCTTCCAGGGTTCCTGTTTATGTGGCAACGCTTGTTGTCTGGTTTGTGACAGGAATCTGGCACGGCGCTTCCTGGAATTTCATTATCTGGGGTATGGCAAACGGTATCGTTCTTTTGATTTCCCAGGAGCTTTCCGGTATCTGTAAGGCCTTTGGCCGGAAATATTCTTTTACGGAATCGGTCTGGTATCAGGGATTTCAGAAGGTACGTACCTTTTTCCTGTTTGCTTTTTTACAAATGTTTCTTTACTATCCGGCCGGAACCGTGTTTTCTCTGGCGGCGGACGTTTTTGCCGCTCCTGAGGTACGGAGCCTTTTTAATGGAGGCCTTGCAGACGTTGGCCTTGCGGGTATGGATCTTTTGATTCTCATGTTTGGCGTATGCTTTATGTGGGTTGCAGGCCGAATGGCGGGAAACGGAGGCATTCGCGAGAAGCTGTGGAAGAAGCCACTGGCAGTCCAGTATGGAACAGTGTTCCTGCTGTTCCTTCTGGTTCTGGTCACGGGCGTATATGGACATGGTTATTATGCCAGCCAGTTTATCTATAATCAGTTTTAGGAGGCGGAATCCATGAAAAAGAAAATTATTTTTCAGCTTTCTGTCCTTGCGGCAATATCTTTGGCAGTTCTGGCAGGGCTCCAGCGCCTTCTTGTTCCCAAGTATATGGGACTTGTGGTGGAAGGCTCTTTGATCGAAGAATACTATGAGGAAACAACGCCGCATGATGTTTTGATTCTGGGAAACTGTGAGGCTTACGAAAATATTTCTCCTGTTGTTTTATGGAAGGAATATGGAATTACAAGCTATATCCGGGGCAGTGCCAATCAGTTGATTGCCCAGTCCTATTATCTTCTGGAAGATACGCTGCGGTATGAGACTCCAAAGGCTGTGATTTTCAGTATTTCTGCCATTCAGCAGTTTGAACAGGAAAATGAAAGCTACAACCGCATGACCCTAGACGGCATGCGCTGGTCCATGTCCAAATGGAACGCCATTATGGAAACCCGGATGGAAGATGAACATATGATTGAATATGTATTCCCTCTTTTGAGATTCCACTCACGGTTTTCTGCGCTTGAAGCCGATGATTTTACATACTACTGGAGGAAAAACAAGGTTTCTCATAACGGATATTATATGAGAGCTGATATCCGGGCCGCAAAAGAGTTTCCCCCGGCCAGACGGAGGGCGGACTATTCCTTTGACCCCCGTGCGATGGAATATCTGGAGAAAATGCGCCTTCTCTGTGAAGAAAAAGGTATCCGGCTGATTCTCATGAAAGCCCCGTCTCTGTATCCTGTCTGGTATGATCAGTGGGAAGAGCAGGTGGTCTCTTATGCTGATTCTCATGGTTTGTTGTATGTGAACTGTTACGCGGACAGGGAGAAAATCGGCATTGATTATTCCCATGACACCTATGATAAGGGACTTCATATGAATGTGTACGGAGCAGAAAAAATCTCTCTTTACTGGGGGGAAATTTTAAAAGAACTTCCCGGAATAGAAGACCACAGAGGAGAACCTGAAATTTCGGTGGCATGGGAGGAAAAAATATGGTATTATGATACCATGAAAGAAGAACAGGAAACTGAGTTTGCCGAAAAAGGCTATCTCAGCCAGTTTTACCAGGAAGAAGAGTAGCGATGAGGGAACAGATGCGAGGAATAACCACCTGAAGGAGGATACCATTATGAAAAAGACAAAGCGTATATTGGCCATGGCAGTACTGTCCGCAGCTCTTTGTGCTGCGCCGATGACTACTGCCTTTGGTTTCGGCTGGAAAAATACAAAATCAGAAGCGACAGCGGATGCTGAGGAAGTAAGTTATTCCTTTAAAACAGAGAAGGCAGTCATTTCCATCGGAGATGAAGCGGCGCCGATTCTCAAAGCTCTGGGGGATCCTAAAAAGACTTTCGAGCAGGACAGCTGTGCCTACCAGGGAAAGGATAAGGTTTATTCCTATGAGGGCTTTGATATCTGCACCTGGATGGTTGACGGGAAAGAATGCGTCAACGCTATTTATCTGATGGATGGTACCGTGACTACGCCGGAAGGGGTTAAAATCGGATCCACGAAGCAGGATGTGATTAACGCTTATGGAAAGGATTATACAGAGTCCTATGGCGTATGCCGCTATACCATTGGAAATACGGAGCTTTCCTTCTACATGACAAATCAGGTGGTGGATTCCATTGAATATCTTCTGGCTGTGACAAAATAGCCGGGAGGAATCCAAAATGGTGAAAAGCGTTTTGGAATATCTGGAGGCCTCTGAGAAGAGATTTCCTTCCCGGTGTGCCTATGAGGATATTCAGAATTCTTATACATTCTCCGAAACAGGCCGGATGGCCAGGGCCATCGGGAGCCGGATTGGGAGACTGAAAGCCCAGGGAAAGCCTGTGGCTGTGCTGATGGAGAAAAGCATTTCCATGATCGTTTCCTTTCTGGGAGTGATTTACGGCGGATGCTGTTATTGTCCCATTGATGTAACAATGCCGAAAGAGCGGATACGATCCGTTTTTTCAGTATTGGAGCCGGAGGCAGTGATTTTTGAAGAGGGAACGAAAGGGCTGCTTGGAGAGTTGAATCTGTCCTGCCCCTCCTTTCTGTTTCAAGAACTGATTCAGGCGGAAACGAATGAGGAGCTGTTAAAGAAAATCCGGGATTGGGCTGTGGATACGGATGCCATGTACATCCTGTTTACCAGCGGGTCCACGGGAGTACCAAAGGGCGTTGTGATGAACCACAGAGTCATCATAAACAACATGGAATGGCTGGAACAGGAATTTTCCTTTACAGAAGAAACTGTAATGGGAAATCAGGTGCCTTTGCATTTTGATGTGGCAAATCATGATATTTACAGTCCTCTGAAATTTGGCTGCCGGACGGTACTGATTCCTGCGGAATTCTTCTCCCTTCCTGCGAAGCTGATTCCGTTTTTGAATGAACGGCGGATCAGCTGTATCTTCTGGGTTCCGTTCGCCCTGTGTGCCGTAGCGGAATTTGACGCATTAAGCATTCAGAAGCCGGAGTCTCTGCGGCATATTTTCTTTGCCGGGGAAGTTATGCCGGTAAAACAGCTTAATTACTGGAGATCTCATGTTCCTGAGGCGGTTTATGTGAACATGTATGGGTCCACAGAGACCCATGTCTGTACGTTTTACCGTCTGGACCGGGAGTTTTCTGATGATGAGGCTCTTCCCATCGGAAGGGCCTGTGGTAATATATCACTTCTGGTTCTGGACGAGGAAAACCGTCCCCTGAATCCGGGAAGCGAAAATATCGGAGAACTGTGTCTGAAAGGCGGCGCCTTTGCTGCCGGATACTATGGAAATCCGGTCCTTACGGCCGAACGATTTGTGCAGAATCCTTTAAATACGAAATATCCGGAACAGATTTACAGAACCGGAGATATGGTTAACTACAATGACAGGGGGGAGCTTCTATATCAGAACCGCCGGGATTTCCAGGTGAAACGGCTGGGATACCGCATTGAACTGGGGGAAATCGAGGCGGCCGCCTGGGATATCCCAGGTGTGAAAAGGTGTGCGTGTCTGTATGATTCGAAAAAGAAGTATATATTTTTTCTTTATTCAGGAATACCTTTAGAGAGAAAGACATTAACAGGCTTTCTCTCCGGAAAGCTCCCCCGATATATGATGCCGGCCAGGTACATTTACCTGGAGGAAATGCCGCTCAATGGGAACGGCAAAATTGACCGGAGACGGTTGATGGAACTGTATGAACAGAAAAAAATATGATTGTATGAACGTCCTTTTTTATGTGCTTTTGTGTTGCCTTTTTTTCTCCACAGGCTGTTCTGGAAAACGGGAGCCCATAAGCTCTGAAGACGGTACCTCTTCTTTTTCCGGCAGGGAAGACAATGTGATTGTTCATGTGGAAGAAGAGGAGGAAACGGAGACAGAGGAGACAGGAAAGGGAATGGAAGAAGAGAAGGAGGAAACGGAAGCGGTTAAAGAAGAGAGAAAGAAGCCTCTGCCGGAGATCGTAAGTACGGCATCGGATGCATCTTTTGTGGCCCTGGCCTATGCGTTTGATGCAGGGGATATTGTGGAGCCTGAAACAGTGGAGGGGATTGGTGAGGATGCGTTTTTCGTCCAGATGATGATTGACGAATACCTTTTCCAGCGGATGAACGGAAAAACGTATAAAGAGGATAGCGCAGTTCCCTTGGCGGATTTAAGATATTTAAGGGTGCTTCACTGTGATCTGGACGGAAACAACCATGTGGGAGAGTTAGTTTGCCACAAATCCGTCAGCGACGATATCCTGACTATTTTTCAAAAGCTTTACCATGCAGGATATCCCATAGAAAAAATGATTCTCTGTGATGAGTATGAAAATGCGGATATTCTTTTGTCCAGTGCAGATAATAATACGGCGGCTTTCAACGACAGAAATACTGTGGGAAAGACCACAAAATCCCTTCACGCCCAGGGGATTGCCATTGATATCAACCCCCTTTATAACCCTTATATCATGAAGCATGGCGACGGGTCTTATGAATGTGCCCCGGAAAACGGAGAGCCCTATGCGGACAGAAGTAAGGACTTCCCTTATAAAATTGACAGCAATGATTTGTGTTATAAGCTATTTACAGAGGCGGGATTTACCTGGGGAGGAATCTGGAACAGTCCGGACTATATGCATTTTTTCCGGAAGCCTATGGCGCAGTAAAGAAAACCGGAGTCTGTTTTCATCCGATTTTTCCCGCTCTGTGAATTACTATAAAATGATACAGCAGTTCAGTCCTGCATCTTCCTGCCCGCTCCGCGGACAAGAAGCGCGCGACGTCTGCTCAGCTGCCAAAAATATGGTAAATTTTTAAATAAATGATTGACAAATTGTGACGGGATATGTATAATATCTAGGTGCGTATTAGGAGAGATAATATGCTGATTAATTTATCTGAAGTATTTACTCTGGAAGGAAAGGAAAAAACCTGGAGCGTTCCTTTTGAAGCAAAATTCTATGAAGGAGCGGAAGGAAAGTATCCGGTTGTGTCCTCGAAGCCTGTGAGAGTGACAGTGAAGAATCTTGGAAACAGAAAGCTTTCTGTGACCGGAGGAACGAAGGTAACGCTTTCCATCCCCTGTGCCAGATGTCTGGAACCGGTGGAATACACCTGTGAACTGATTTTTGACCAGGAACTGGATATGAAGGCTTCTGAGGATGACAGGGTAAAGGATTTGGATGAACAGTCCTATGTGACTGGCTATAATCTGGATGCAGACCAGATGGTCTGTAACGAACTCTCATTGAGCCTGCCTATGAAGGTCCTGTGCAAAGAAGATTGCAAAGGGATTTGTAATAGATGTGGAGCAAATCTCAATTATGAGACTTGCGGCTGCGATACCAGGTCGCTCGATCCGAGGATGGCAGTTATCCAGGATATTTTTAAACAGTTTAAGGAGGTGTAACCATGTCTATCTGTCCAAAGAACAAATCTTCTAAAGCAAGAAGAGACAGCCGTAGAGCAAACTGGAAGATGAGTGTTCCGAACCTTGTTAAGTGCAGCAAATGCGGCGCATTAATGATGCCTCACAGAGTCTGCAAGGCTTGCGGCAGTTACAACAAGAGAGAGATTGTTAAGGTTGAAGATTAAGATTTGAAAAATCATCAAAATTGAAAAAAGCAAGGAAACATAGGGCTTCTGGGGTTTTTCCTCAGGAGCCTTTGTTTACATAATTCGGCTTTCCGAAAAGTTTTTTAGGGGCTTTTATTATTCCGAAAAGCAGAAAATTTTATTCCTTTAGGATTGATATTATTCCCTAAATGGGATATACTGCTTAGGAAAGTGAGGTGCGTTCTTAATGTATATGACCGTAAAACAGGCCGCAGAAAAATGGAAGATTTCTGACAGGAGAGTTCGTATATTATGTTCAGAGGGTAAAATACCAGGGGTAATTCGTGAAGGACGCAGCTGGATGATTCCGGCAGACGCGAAAAAACCAGAGGATGGGCGATTTAAGACAGCAGAAAGTTTACTGGCAGCTATAGACAGAAAGAAAGAGGAGTTGGATTTGCGGCGCCCGTTGACAGAGGGAGAAATAGAACGCTTAACGGAAGAGTTTACCATTGAGTATACTTATAATTCCAATGCGATTGAGGGAAATACCCTGACACTGCGGGAAACGGATATGGTTTTGCGTGGACTGACCATTGACAGGAAACCCTTAAAAGACCATCTGGAGGTGGTTGGACATAAAGAGGCTTTTGATTTTGTACGGGATTTGGTAAAAGAGCAGGCGCCTTTATCGGAAAGTATCATAAAACAGATCCATTATCTGGTATTGGCAGATAAACGGGAAGACCGGGGGGTTTACAGAAGAGTTCCTGTCAAAATTTTGGGTGCCAGGCATGAACCCGTACAGCCGTATTTGATCCAGCCCAAGATGGAGCAGCTTTTAGAAGCTTATGGAGGCAGTGGAGAACATATCATTCCCAAATTAGCATGGTTTCATATCAAATTTGAGGAAATCCATCCTTTTATTGACGGAAATGGGAGAACCGGACGATTGCTTGTAAATCTGGAATTGATGAAAGCAGGGTATCCGCCTATTGATATTAAGTTTTCAGATCGGATATCCTATTATAACGCATTTGATGAATATCACGTAAAGCATAATCTTGGCGCGATGGAAAAATTATTTGCAAGTTATGTGAATGCAAGGTTAGATAGTTATTTAGAAATGTTAGGAAATTAAATATATAAAAAAGATTAGTGGAAGAAAAAATGAGAGATGATTGAGAACTTTTAGTGTATAAAAAAATAATGATTATATTTGCAGGAGGTTTTGAACTTTTATGGTCAATACATTTCCAAAAGACATAATGGATTGTATGAAAGAGTGTATTCTGTCTATTTTTTGGCCTAAAAAAGACATAATGGATTTTGTTAAAAAAGCGGGATGTACTCAAACGGAATTGCTATCTGAAAGTGAATATAAGGAACTCCATAGATCAGAAATCGTAGAAAGAGTTTTCATAAATCTGGAGAAGCGGAAGGATTCAGGCATAGGCCAGCTCCGCAGTATGTTAAAACAGTTGACAGAATGGGATTACTTCAATCCATACTATTTTAAGACGATAAATAAGTTGAAAGAGGATGAAGCGAGACGAAATATTATACGCTTAAAGCAGCTTCAAGAAATTAGGGATTATAAGATAAAACAGGAAAGACAACGCTTGGAGGAACTGGAAAAAGCGCGGCAGGATAAAATGATTAATACAAATGAATTAAAAGATATTTTCCTAAATTTATTCAATGGGAGGGACCAGGATGGGAAAGAGATAAATAACCAAAGACGAGGCTATCTATTTGAAGAGTTCTTGCGTAAACTGTTTTTAAATGAGAAAATAGAGGTTACGGAACCATTTAAAATTGATGGAGAGCAAATAGATGGCTCAATCAAGTATGATGGAGAACATTACATAATTGAGGCTAAGTGGCACGATAAATGGAGTGCTTCTAATGAACTATACCAGTTTGCTATGAAAGTTGAAGGTAAGATGTATGGAAGGGGGATATTCATATCTATAAATGGTTTTTCACCCGATTCGGTACAAGCATTGACAACGGGCAAAGCATTGAAAACTATTTTAGTAGACGGAGGTGATTTGGTTTTGATTACAGAAGGTTTGTATACACTGAGGGAAATGCTTAACAACAAAATTAAAGCGGCTCAGACTATGGGAAGAATATATGTCAATCCAACTGATTTATCAAATAAAAATACTTAAATATAGCCTAATGAAATATAGGGAGAATATATGCTTATGAAAATTACTTATGAAAATGAACTCAGAAGCTTACAAAATTGGATTGACAGTGCAGATTTTGGTTTAACCACCAGAGGAGCAGTGACGACAGATTTAGTCTCAGCCAATAATACATGCTATCAAATTAATACAGTATCAGACGGCATTGCAAAGGAATACCCTTTTTATTCTATAGAATTAAAGAAAATTTCCAAAAATTTGTTTCGTAATTATACATATGGAACAGTCGCATTAAATAGTGCAGCATTTGGTGAACTGTATATCATTATTCATCACATTATAAAAGAACCTGTAAATATAGCTATATGGCAGGAAATCCATCCTCGCATTGCAGCAATTTCTCAAGAACTTTATTGTGATGGATATTATGATTCTGCGGCGGAAAAAGCAGTAAAAGAAGTAGAAAGCAGGTTAAGGGAACTTTTCCAACAGTTAAAGCCCAATGCGGCACTGCCTGCTAAGGTTGGTGATATTATCGGCGCATTGCTAACAGAAAATGGGGCATATCATTTTGCCGATTTGTCTACTGCCAGTGGAAGAGACTTCCGCAGAGGAATACAAGCCTTGTTTGAGGGGATCTTTGCCGCATATAGAAATCCCTCTGCACACGCAAACCTTCCTTGTACAAAACGAGAGGCTATTGAACAAATTATGTTAGCGAGCCAACTTATGTATGTGTTAGACAAGTAAAGATTGTCTGGGAAATCCTTTACACGGAATTAGTAATGGAAACAACAGAAATCATAATATTGATGTGCTACATCAGGGGATATATAAAATGAAACAAAAAAATTTTTACGCCGCCTTTCAGGTGATTTATAAATTCATAAAAGATGGCCTTGGTCTTTCCCAGAAAGAAGAACTTTATCGTCTCATGTTCAGAAATGCATATCTGCTGGCCGGGGATGATCTATATGATAATGATACAATACGAAAAGTGACAACCGGAAACTGCACCATACATCGAAAGGCCGTTAAGCTTCTGTGTACAAATAAGGGATTTGAAGCCTTTAGAATGAATATAGAAAAATATATTCTTCCCAAGTTATTGGATAGAGGAGAACTTGTATCAGAATTACTGTCATTGTTGAACGGGGATTCTGCTGTGCCGGATCATATTAAAAAGAGCATTGGCGACAGCGTGACCATTGATTCTGATTATCAGATATCTCGGGTTATTGCGGCGATACTGATTTGCCTTGACTGTTCTGATTACCTATGCAATAAGGGAAAGGGAACCTTTATTGATGTGGATTTTATGCGGCTGGTATCAGACAGACCTGCTCCCAGATATCCAAACTTTATTTCCGATTCTCCGGATGCAGCTGTGGAAAAGCTGATTGGCCGCGAGGATGACATGAAAGAATTGTATACGGAAATCGTGGAGAATAAAGGAAATTTGATGATTTCTGCCGTTGGCGGTTTGGGAAAAACAGAACTTGTCAAAATGTTTTTAAAGCAATTACGGGATACAGAGTCTGATGTGACTGGAATTGAGGAGATTGCCTGGATTCCATATAATAACCAGGACTTTTGTTTGTCTGTAAAACAGGCATTACATTTGCAATGTGACTTAGATGAAGTCTGGCAAGAGCTTCGGAATAGGGCAACAGAGTCTGGCAAAAAGCTTCTTTTGGTGATAGACAATATTGAACATAGTGAAGGCGATGAATATTTAAGAAAACTCGGCTTTTTACAATGCCGGATCCTTGTTACAAGCAGACAGAAGAAATTACCGGGATTTGGAAAAGTACTGTATTTACAGCCAATGAAAATGGAGGGATGCCGCAATCTCTTTTACACACATTATCAGTTTTCTGAAAGAGATAATGAGGTAGTAAATGACATTATTACCCTTACTGCAAAATTGACCATTATGATTGTTTTTATAGCTAAGGTTGCTTATATGGAAGGGATGGATCTGCATGAGCTATATGCCAGGCTGGTTGAGAAAGGGTTCAAGCTGAGTGATGAGGATGTATCCTGCGAGCATGAAAAATTACACAATGATGAGACGATCATCCGGCAGATGTGTATCCTGTTTTCCATTGTCAGTTACAGTTACAGTGATAAAATATTGCTTACATATATTTCTGTAATTCCCAACCTGCAGTTTGACTTTTCAAAAGCGAGAAAATGGTTCGGAATAAAGAAAAACAGTAATTTATTGAAACTTTTTAGCATGGGAATTTTGGAACATACAATCAAAGAGAGAAGACATATCTATTGGATGCATTCGGTTATTGCTGCGGCAATCAGGGAACAGCAGAAAGAGAAACTGTATGATATGGTTGCCGCGTTTGTCCATGAATTGTCTGAAGAGTTGGAAATTGGTGAATATTGGGGGAAGGGATATACAAAGCTTGATTTGATACCATTTTCGTGGTCTGTAGCTGATTTGTTTGAGGATCGCTGGGGAAATGTGGATGATTCTGTCTTTTTACTTCGCCTGTATTATGTCTGTTTTGAAGCAAGTAATTTTTCTTTGTGCAGGAGACTGATTGAAAAAGTAATAGAAATTGATGAAGATATTCAGGATCCTGATATGTTAATCAGAGATTATAAGAATTATAGCGAACTATGGCTGAGGCTGGATAATATAACAAAGGCTATTGAGAATTTAAAAATTGCCCAGGAATATATGGAGCAGATTGATCCGGATCATCAGAGGAAAAGGGAATGGGCATATTTATGGCACCAATATGGAAATATCTATTACCATGAAGGAGAGGCAAACACAGCCCTGGATTATTATACAAACGCATTGGAAATAGACTTAACAATTCCCAATCTTCCGCTTAGAGAACTTTCTACAGATTATTCCAGCATTGCGGCAGTTTATCAGATGTTTGGCGATTTGCCATCAGCGTATGATATGCTAAAAAAGGCTATAGAGATTGATGAGAGAGAAGAAGACTCCGAATCGATTATGAATGACTATTATATGGCTGGGATATGTACCGATTTTGTTGCGGATGGCTACGAGGAATACAGGGAAGAAGCGGAAGCCTATTATAAAAAAGTGATTGCCTTTAGAGAAAAATACTTTACAAGAGAAAGCAATGATTTAGCGGATGTTTACTTGGAATATTCTAATTTTCTTTATCAAATTGGTAAAAATGAGGAATCATCTTTTTATTGCAATAAAGCATATGACATTTACCTTTATCTCTATGGTGAGGATAGTTATCATATACTTCAATGTTTAAGCAATAAGGCGCTTGTGCTTGCGGAGACCGGAAGAACTGATGACGCTTTAAGTTTATATAAAGATATCATTGGAAAGATAGAAGTTATAGAGAATATTCCCTTGAATGATTTGTGTACAGATTATCAAAATTACGCGGATTTGTTAGAACACTCAGAAATGTATAAAGAGAGTATAGGATATTACCAGGAATGTATTTCTTTAATAGAGAGACATTATACAGAAGATAGTCCAAAGCTTGTACAGCCATATCTGGGCATGGCAAACTGTTATATGGGAATGGAGAAATACGAAGTAGCGATTTCGTATTTGAAAAAGTTAGAGGAATTTGCCGAGGAGGATCTGTTGCTGCTTCGAATCATGTATCACAAACTTGGAACCTGCTCTGCTTTTCTGAAAAAATACGATGATGCTGTGCAATATTTTCAGGACGCTCTTGCCCTTTGTGACGGAAACGGGGAATTGGATCAGGGATATGTTTATGTTGATTTGAGTACAACTTATCATGTTATGGGCATGGATGATAAAGCTTTCTTTTATGGTAATTTGGCAAGAGAATTTGAAGAAGGATTTTGTGATGAAGGATTATCTTCTTATGTTCACACTTTAGACATATTTTTGGAGTGAAAACAGAACATTTTATATCACATTCAAAAGAATAAGTGATTGCTATAATTTAAGTACAGTCAAGGGTACTTGGATTATGGCAGGATGAAAATGCTCATGGCATTCATAGTCCAAGAGAGAATCCTGGACTGTGGGTGCCCTTTTTGTTTGGTGGCTTCTGGACGGAAGCAATCTCAGCACAAAACAGAATGAAAACCAAATTTTATGTGCAGGCAGAAGCTGAGGGATGCATGTACAACGATCCAACACAACATGGAAAGTGGGGAAGGAAAAATGAAAATATTTTTAGTGATTATGCGGCAAATATGCTCAGTGTGGCAATGCATGGTTGAAATTCTACTTGGAGGATGGGATGGTTTACTGGCGGCATTGGCCTTATTTATGGCGGCAGAGTATGTAACTGAAATATTAGTTGTAATCTTAAACAGGAAAGTATCCAGAGAGATTGGGTTTCTTGGATTTGCCAAAAAAATTACTATGTTTTTATTGGTAGCAGTGGGAAATATGATAGATACATTGATGTTTCAAAAAGAGGGAGTGATTCGTACAGCAGTAGTTTTATTCTATCTTTCCTACGAGGGAATTTTAATTTTACAAAATGCAGTAATAATTGGTCTTCCTGTTCCACAAGAATTAATAGATGTGCTGGAATGGATGAAGGACAAGGTAATGGGAGAGTAGGATTTAGTTTATAGCCGCTCCTGCCACAATGTATTTTTTCCAGAAGGTATCCAATATCATAATTGACTGGAAGGATAGAGGAATGCTGAGAAAATGTAAAGCGCATAAACAGTATTCTTAAAAAAGAGGCCTTCACAAAGGAGAAGAAACATGAACAGGACAAAAAAAGTGATAGCGATTGTGATTATGGCGGTTATCATGACGATTGTGGCTGCCGCAAGGATTACCTAGGCAGACGTGACAGAAACGGAAGAGGTTTCCACAGAGTCTGTGCAGGAGATGTCCGGCACAGTGGAACAGGAAGTAGAAGGACAGGAAGGCATAGCCGGACAGGAGGCAGCCAAAGATGACTTGGGCAGTTCAGGGAGTCCAAGTGACGCGGTTCACGATATCGAAGATACTCAGGCCGATTCCGAAAAGGGAAACAGTACGTTTGAGATCTCCGACAAAGAAGTGGATGATATGGAGGATGTCATCTTTGATATTGTGGATGACACGAAGCCGGATTTATCCACAGAAGAGGCGCCGGCAGGGAATGTTGTGATTACGGTTACAGAAGAGGATATTGTCCTGGTTCCGGATAAGGAGGAGGAAAAGGTCAGCATAACCGTAGAGCCGATACAAACAGAACCGGCAAAACCGGAAGAATCCCAGGTTATTGTGGAATCCCAGGAGGCAGAGGTTATTAAACCGGAAGTACCGGAAACTGTGAAGACGGAAGCGGGAACACCAATGCTTTCCAAAGATATGGCCGTGATTTCGGAAAAAGAGGTTACGGCTGTGGAAATAGGGAAGGCTGAGGAACCAGCCGGTACTCATAAAGAGGTTACTGTGATTCCGGCAGCTTCAGCCGCTGTAATTCAGGAAGTTCCCAATGTGATAACAGAATCTCCTGAAGATACGAAAGAGACGCCGAAGAAACCGGAGCAGTCCGAACCAGGACAGCGCCCTTCCCGTCATCCATCTGGAGGAAATCATCACAAGCCATCTGTTATCCAGGTGGTTCAGGAGCCAAAGGTTCCGGAAATTCCATCGAATGAGACGGTAACCGCTGTTGTTCCCAACATCATTCCAGTGCCGGAAAAGACCAGTATCCCTGCTGCGGACGGCCTGCCGAAAACGGGAGATACCATTTCTTTATATGGAATCCTCTGTATTCTCAGCGGAATTGGTATTCTGATTGTTCTTGTATCGTGCCATAAAGAAGTTTCAGAGGCTCCTTTACAAATGAATTCTACATCGTCCATTTGTAAAAGGATAGGGACGATTTCTGACCGAAAAGCGGCTTATAAAGAGAAACAGTCAGATGGCTTGGGAAATGATAACAGATATCCCACGCCAATCCGAAAAATATATAAGAGGATTGGACAGGGAAAGCATGAAGTGGATGGCCGAATGCCTGAAACAGCTCTTTTATTAAGAAGTTTGTAACTGACCTTGCAGCACAGCAGAGAATCTTTATATCTGCCTGAGGCAATCTGGGCAAAAGTATAGCGGGGCGCCTAAGCCTCCTATAATAAGTTTCAGATATGCGCTTTATGAATCCCCATTCTTCACTACAGCAGTGTTGGGTGGGGATTTTTTATTTCTCAAAAAAGTACCAAAAAGCATATCCGCAGAATCAGTCTCTCCAATTTTCTCTTCCATAATTATGGCAGGAAGTATCAATCCGAATATCTGCATAAGGAGGAGAAAGGTGATGAAGCGGATTTTAATGCTCCTATCAATTTGTCTGTCCATGGAATTTGCATTCCCTGTATATGGGAAGGAACCGGGCAGTGACGTTAATCAGGAAACCATTGAGAATGTGACATCTGAGAGAAAGCACCCAGCAGAACTGTCGGCTTCAGAGATTGTGGAAGCGCTCTATGTCCATGTTCAGGACCGAACCATTGCGGAGGCTGCAAAGGATGAGGCCATGATTCTAACCGGTGAGTCAACAGCCGCGGAATTTTACGGATACATTAAGATTGGCCAATATAGAGGGGAATGGGTTTATGAGCATTGTGAGATTTGGGCCCTGCTTGGAGAAACGAATTTCAGCGCCATAAAGACAGAGGACGGCTATATGATGTTAATGCCATATAGTGAACTTCCGGACAGAGACAAAGCTGTTCGGAATAAATAATATCTTGACAGGCTTTATAACCAGATCTGGGATATCTGGGAGGCCACTGATGGTATGGGACAGAAGGAAAAATCTGACTATATTATTCATTATTTGAAAACTCATTTAAAGGCATACGACCATGACGCCCCCGACCATATCTCCACATGGCTCCAGGCCGGATTAGCGGATTGTGGGATTCACAGCGGTTTGTATTACCTGATTGGAATTAACTGCGGCCTGGACGTGGAAGTTGTCAACGGGACAGTCCAGGAAATTCCCCATGGGTGGAATCAGATTCGATTGGATGGGGAATGGAGGCATGTGGATCTCGCCTATGGCCGATTTTATTATTCTGATTTGGAAGCGGAACATTTCGGTTATAAAATTCGATAAAGCAGGTGAAACGCCTGCTTTTTCTTTGCCCGGCATGCTCAAAACTCAGTAAGGTATTTTCTGGTTTTTCTGAAAATCCCGCCCCATAATTGTCTTATCATGAACAGGAGGGATCAAAGGATGGCGGAAGCGTATAAAGGGCAAAACTGGGAACAGCAGAAAGCCGTGAATGAGAAAGCCAGGCAGGAGGCAAAGGAGCGCTATGTAAAAGAGGCAAGGCGTCTCTACCGGGATATGACGGCGGAACAGGCGGTTAAGGAATTAAAGAAACTGGAGCGTGGAACAGGATTTTTCGGCTGGCTTCGGAACCGATGGGATGGCTTTTGGAACATGGTTAAGACCGCCATGTATTCCGTCCTGCTGGGACGTCAGGCAGCGGAACGGAGGATTTTATCGGGCAACCGGGAGGAATCGCTCAAACTTCAGGGAGATGAGGCAAAAAAGGAGGCGAAAATTTCTGTCCTGGAGGAGAAAATAAAGGAATGGGAGATGAAGGAACCGGGAGAAAAGAAATCGGATGGAAAGGAAAGAGAGACAGAAAATGTGCCAGAACCAAATCAGGAATCCGCAGAACACCAGGAACCGGAGCAGGGAAACGGGCATACTTCTGCGTCAAATGATTTAGAGAAAGAGACAGAGGCAGAATCGGAGGTGGGAAATGAGGAGTCAAGCCGAAAAAAGCCTGGAGATTTCTCACGTCTTGGGATTCAATGTGAACAGATCACGGAATGCTACCAAAAGGGTCTGGTAGCATTTCTGGAGGACCAGATGGGGATTGGGGAAGGAAACATCCGTGTGGCCAATGGCAGCAAAAACAGTATCCAAATTTCCCTATGGCCTTCCGGTGAGGAAAAGCCCAGGTTCTGCGTGGAGATTAACCCAAACGGTTCCGTTTATTATCCGTCAGGCACCCTGGGAGAAGACAAAATAAGCAGGGCCTTTCAGGGGGCGCTGTTAAAATCCGCTCTGTATTATACGGCTAAGGTTTATGACTGTGTAAAGGATCAGGAGCTGTCCCGATATGGGTTTGAACCTGGCAGTATTTCCATAAAGCCTGGCACTGTGCCATCGGTGGAAATGATCGAAAAGCTGTTGGACAAAGAGACCGCCTATGTGTTCGGCCACAAGATCGAATGTAAGCAGGGAAAGGAAGAGGTTATTGTCCGGATTGATGGGAAGGGAATTTCTCTTGAGGCAGGCCAGGCCGTGGGGGAAGCGGTTCAAAGTGTCATGAAAGAGAAGATTTTTGCCGATTATAAGAAAATCCCAGAGTTCTCCAAAAGGATGAATCGGTTCGTGTCAAAGGAGGGGAGCCCTTTTTATGACCTGGCTCAGTCTCGAATGTATTCCTGCGAGGAGATTACCGGCATGGTACAAAAAGTGGTCCAGGACAGAACCACGGACGGCTCCCCGGAAATGAGCCGCACGGACAGTTTGTGCGGACATCTCATCACGCTGCAAACGGAACCGGTCTCTTCCCACCCGGAGCACAAGGATTATCGGCGCGTTATTTCCGCCCAGATAGATGGCAGGACTGTGTATCAGGCAGCAAGGTTTGAGCAGACAGAGAATGTCCGTGAATTAAGGGAGATTCTCCAAAGGAAACATATGGAGGCAGGCACCGCCCTGTGGAATTCCTTGTGCATGACTCTGGATGGGGAGAGGAAACTGCGGTTCAGTGAAAAAACGAAACAGATCCATGAAGCGCTGGCAGGCAGGACAGATTACGGATTTAGACCCCCAGAGCGGTCAGAGACCAGACCCAATGGCTTCGTGTATCCGGGAAGGTGATGTCCAGACCGTGAAAGAGCTGCTTCTTTTGGGGCATGAGGAAGATATGGAACAATCCTATAAGCATATGGGACCGGAGCCCCTGACCACTGAGATGGCTTGGCTTTTGGAACTATATGGATTGACTGACGGCAGGGAAAATTCACAGGAAGAAAAAGAAGTGTCCGCTTCTTTGGAACAAGATAGGCCGGATAATTTTAGGGAGCATGATCCTGAAAACGAAAAATAAGTATTTTGGTTTTCCGCGGCGTAATTTTTTTCAGATAGAATCCATAATTAAAATGAAGCAGGAAAGGGGAAGGATTAGCATGGGCTGCTTCCACTTTTCCACGTCATGAATAAAAATATGGGAGGGAGATTTGATGAATATCATAGAGAATCAGACAGATGAGATAGTTATTGTTCAGGAAACTTTGCCTGAACAGGATTTGATGGAATCTCTTATGGAGCAGGCCAAAAAAAGGCTGGAGGCAATTGGTTCTGTAGGCATGGAACACATCCTTGAGGCATTGAAAGACCGGGATGAAAAGGGCCGCCGTATGACCAGTGTTGAAATCCGGGAGGATCATTGGGATGTGGGGGAAGGAGGGATTCTTTTTGGCAGGCCGAAGGCGTTCTCCATGGTCATAGAGGTACAGTTGGAAAAAAGCAGTGGCTATACAACGGTGGTACTTCAGTTTGATGATCCGGCTTCTTCTGATATGGAACGGTTTTGGACAGTATTTACCGATTATGGGAAATCAGAGGTAAAAAGGAGAGGCTTTGATCTTGAAGTTCCCGTCATTACCCTGACGGCAGTGCCTATGACGCTGGGTGGAAATTATGGGATGGTCGCAACTGACCCCATCTACTATACCCTTCAGCCTTCCGGCCCTTCCGAAACGGTTTGCAGCCAGATCCGGCTTTTATATCTGCCGGAGTCCGTGATTTTTCTTAAGGATAGCAGTTTCCAGACAGAAGAGGCGATAGCGCAAGTGAAACGTGAACTGGCCGGAGAGAGGCTGGCAGAGGAGGCTTGGTATAAAAAAGAAATGGAGAAGGAAGCGTTCAAAAAGAGGAGAGAGCAAGAGGCAGCGCAGTACCTGGAGGGCAGAAGGAATCCCCACAGTTTCCGTTCCTCTAAGCAGATCGGACATGGAGAATAACGAAGGGGCGGCTTTATGGGATAGTTTCGGAAGAGGGTTCGGCTCAATCACTGGTAACATCAGTCAATCCGGCCCCATAATTGGTTTGAAACTTATATCAGAAATGGAGAGGGAAGCTTAAGAGGAAAAATCGGAGGAAGGAAACATATGACTTTGGGAAAAGCGGCGGCAGGGGTGGTTCACACCGGAGAAGGGATCTATAACATTGGTTTTCATGGGAATGACGCGGTTCAGTTTCCGGCCCGTGATTTAATGGACTTATTGGAACGATGGATTGATTTTTGTACCGAGCATGAAATCCAGATCAACAGCGTTGATTATGTGGAACAGGCCGGGCGGCTGTCAAAAATGGAGGATTCTTTGTAGGATAAGAGAAAATCAAAAGGCTTAAGCGAAATAATAGGCGGGATCGGTTGCGGTTCCGTCTTTTTTATGCACACGGGTATCCAGAGGAAATATGTCAGCTAGAGCTGACGAGTGCCCGGCGCACGAGTAGGGAAGGTTTTACTTACTCGATTGCACACAGGCACTCCAAGGAAGATTGTCGGTCAGCTGATGAGTGTTCGGCGCATAAGCGGAGGAGAAGCTTCCCCTGTTCTATTAAACATGTCTATAGAATGGATGAACGGAATCAGACATCATGTGGAGTATGTGACGAATAGAAAAGTGTTCTTTGCCAGGTGGATTGTCCTTCATAATTAACCCGAATACAGATACCAGGAAACGGAGGAACAACTGATGTTAAATTGTAAACGGAACTGGGTCAGGATTGCTGACCAGGAGGAAGAAAATTTCTGCCACATTCATGCTTGGCAGACGGACAGTGAGGAGGGAGAGGGAAAGACCATCGCCATTGTGGATCTGCTTACCGGAAGGGTGTTCTATTTGGACCAGGCGGCCAGGAACGACCCCATGGTCCAAAAAAAGAATTCATTCTATCACGGACAAGGCAGGAAAGGTCCATCCCTATTCCGTAGAACGTCTGGAGTCCATTCTTCGCAGTGTGGTCGATTATGAGAGTGAGGAGGGGCCGGAAAACGGAAGATGGGAGGAGTAGACGGACATGAAATATTCCAGAACAGAAGATTTCCCCTGCCACAAAATGTTCCATATCCTTCAGAAACTGAATGAGGCTCCTGGAGATTACCGGGCCTACGTCAGTCATGTGGACAGTATTTATCCCATAACCGGGGTGTCTGCCGGAGTCATGGATGACGCCATTAGTTTTTCATCCATAGAGACTTATGGAAAAATACCCCGGACAATCTGCACGGTAACGGAACTGCGTCACCAGATAAAGAGACTGTTTGAGGAGGATAAGCAGCTGGACCCTTATATGGATGCATGTCTGGAGGCAGCGGAAGACGCAGACCCGGAACTGGAGCTGCAGATGACGGAACCCTGCTGGATTCAGGGCTGGGCGGTTGATGATACCTGCCGCCATTTTTATCTGATTGCCGGGGAAGCGTGGGGCTGGACCTAGATCAGATCCTAAACAGGAGGAAAAAGATTGGACAATACACGGATCATGTTTAAGGTAAAGGCGATGGAACATGCGCTTTCTTTATCCGTATTCTCCGGAGACTACCGGTCGCCTTCCGGTTTTCATTTACATGAGAACGAGCTGATCGAACTGGAGCAGAAACGATACACGGTTGCCAGGAATACGAATTCTTATCTCACATTAAGACTCTATCCGGGGCCTGATGGGAAAGAAGTGCTGAAACTGGAGTTTTTGTGGCTGAAGGAGGAGGAAGACGGCAGGCTTTCCGGTAAAGACGTGGAATTTCAGGTTTCCTATAACATGTTTAAAGATTCCATTGGGAAAAGCTATACGCACATGGGTGAGAACCAAAAAATGTTATCTCTCATGAAATGGAGAAGGCCGCCGCTGGAATTTTGCTGCCGGAAGAATTTGAAGGAAGCAGTGAATAACCCTCATATCTGCAGAAAGTTAGGGCATTTCCTTGGGAAAAACTTTTTGTGGCCGCGAAGCAAGTCTATTTGTTTCTGTGATGATTTCGAGCCGTACAGCTTTGGTTTTTCCGAAAAAACGGTTGACGGATATGAATTGTATGGGGTGGTTATCCTCCATGGAAGAGAGAATATGAAAAAGTCTTACTACAGTATCCATATATGATACATCAGAAAGGATTTCCCAAGTGGAGATCCTTTTTATTACGGCTTTAGCCAGTTGAGGGCATTGGAGTTTTTCGTGTTCCGAAAA
>CAJUIP010000017.1 GCA_910586315.1 uncultured Lachnospiraceae bacterium
CAAAAAAGAATAAGTCTATAGCCTGTTCTGACTGGCTATAAACTTATTATACGAGAGAGGGAAATTGCTTGGAAAATTGCCATGTAGTGTGTATAATAAACAGTAGAATCAGAAGGGGGAAGTCATGGAAATTATTTTACTAAAGCAGATTTGTATCATGTTTCTTTTGATTGCGGTTGGTATGTTCCTTGTAAAAAAAGGATATCTTTCTGAACAGGGGGGAAAGGACCTGGGGGCTATTCTGCTCCGTGTGGTGATTCCCTGTGTAATCTTAAAGTCGTATATTACGGAATATACGGCAGAGCGGGCCATCGATCTGGCTGTTTCAGCCGCCATGGCGCTTCTTGCTCTTCTTGTGGCCATGGTAATTTCATTCCTGGTTTTCGGAACAAAAAGATCTATCGAAAATTTCGGGGCTTCCTTCTGTAATGTGGGGTTCATCGGAATCCCTCTGGTGCAGGCTGTACTGGGGGAAGGCGCCGTGTTTTATCTGGCTTCTTTCATTGCGCTTCTTAATATTTTACAGTGGACTTATGGCGTTTTCATCCTGACCGGAGACAAGGAGACGGTGCGGATAAAAACTATTGCCGCGAACCCGGTGGTACTGGCCTTTTTCGGCGGGCTTCTGCTGTTTTTCCTGAGGATTCCGGTACCCCAGGTGATTGTAAGTACTTTAAGCAGTATCGGAAGTATGAATACGCCTCTTGCGATGATTATTCTGGGGACCTATCTGGCGAAAATGAATTTCCGGGAGATGTTTGCGGCAAAGAGCGCATATGTATGTACGATTCTGCGCCTTATTTTAATTCCCGCAGCCACACTCCTTGTATTGAGCCTGATTCCCGGTGTGAAGACAGAAATCAGGCAGGTGATTCTCATTGCATGCGGGACTCCGGTGGGTTCCAACATTGCGATTTTCGCAAAGCAGTATGAAAAAGATTACAGACTTTCGGTGGTAACGGTCTGTCTCAGCACTATTTGCTGTATCGTGACGGTTCCTGTATTTTATATGTTTGCGGAAAAAATTATATTGTAGGAGATATCATAGAAAATAAGAGGAGACAGGTACATGGAAGAGAAAATTCTTACTTATTTAAAGTCCCACGAAGAGGAAATTTTTGAGGATTTGAGAACCCTTGTGATGGCGGAGGCCAGTACCTCGGATATCGGGGCGCTGGCGGAGTGCAGAAAAGTGCTGGAACGGCTGATTACCCAGAGGACAGGCGCCAGTACCTATGTATATAAAACGGAAAACGGCCATGACCCGGTCCGGTTTGAACTTGGAGAAGGAGAAGAAAAAATTCTGCTTATTGGTCATTATGACACAGTTCATCTCATTGGCTCTTTAAAATACTATAAAGAGGGAAACAGGCTCCATGGGCCGGGTGTCACGGATATGAAAAGCGGACTGGTTTCTGCTATCTGGGCGGCAAAGGCTTATAAGGATCTGGGAATTTGTCCTGGTAAAAAGCTGGTGTTCATTTTTAATGGCGATGAAGAAACGGGAAGTAAAGAATCAGGCAAAATTATCTGTGATCTGGCGAAGGATGCAAAAGCGGCCCTGGTGTGCGAGCCCTGTATTATAAACGGAGATCTGAAAACAGGAAGAAAGGGGACTCTTGGCTTTACGGTGACCATCCACGGTAAGGCTTCTCATGCAGGAAATGCACATAAGGACGGAATCAATGCCATTGAGGAGATGGCAAGAGAAATTTTATTTGTCCAGGGCCTCACGGATTATGAGGCAGGAACGACTTTGAATGTGGGGATCTGCCAGGGCGGAACCAAGGTCAATGTGGTCCCTGAGCTTGCAAGCTTCCGGGTGGATTGCCGTTATAAAACTATGGAAGAGGGAAAACGTATCAGGGAAGCAATCTGCGGTCTTCCCGTGACCGTTTTGGGAACCAGAAGAGATGTGGAAGTTATTGAGGGAAAGGTTCCCATGGAGCAGACCCCGTCCAATCTGGCCTTGTTTGAAATTGCAAGAGAATGCGGAGAAAAGCTTGGGCTGTCTTTTTCTCACCAGTTTGTAGGCGGCGGGAGCGATGGAAACGCTGTATCTGCCATGGGTATTCCCACCCTGGACGGTCTTGGCGGCTGCGGCGACGGAGCCCATTCTTCAGAAGAGTATCTGCTGATTGACCAGTATATTCCAAGGATTGCGCTGCTGGCGTCTCTGATTTTAAAGATTTAGGTCTTTTAAGGGGCCGCTGCCATTTATAGGGGATAAAAAAAGCCCCGTGGATATGTTCAGGTATGATTTTCGATGAAAAGGGCAGGAAAGTTTGCGGAGAAAAAAGGCGGCTTGTGACGAAGAAGAGTCACAGGCCGCCTTTTCTACCTCATGGGAAAAATCCTGTTACGTTAATGCATAAAAGTGGACGGAAGAAGGTCTTTGCCACGAAACAAAAAGCAGTGCGGCGAAAAGCCTCTTTTTTAGTTTTTAATAGGGAAGGTCACTTCCGCTTTGAACAAATCGCCATCAATGGTTATCTGGAATTTTCCACCCTGAAGCGTAGTCAGATCTCTGGCAATGGAGAGGCCCAGACCGCTGCCTTCGGTGGTCCGGGAGGTATCTCCGCGAACGAAACGTTCTGTTAACTCATCGGGGCTGATGTTTAATGGGGAGGATGAGATATTTTTAATGGAAAATGTCACTTCAGGTCCATGATCCTCAACCCCAACATAGACGCGGGTGCTTTCAAGGGCATATTTAAAGGCATTGTTATAAAGGTTTTCCAATACACGCCAGAGACGTCTTCCATCGGCCTCGATCAAAATAACTTCGTTGGGAAGCGTATTGACCAGCTCCAGATGACGAAGGGCATACTTATCCTCAAATTCTCCGGTGGTCTGCTGCACCAGTTCAACAATATCGATATTGGCCATTTCCAGCTTAATATTTCCTGAGCTGGCTCTGGATGCTTCCACCAGGTCTTCGGTCAGCGTTTTTAGCCGCTGGGATTTCTGATCCAGAACCTCTAAATATTTCTGGATCGTGGGGTCCTCCGGGTGTTCTCTCTTAATTAAGTCTATGTAATTAATAATGGAAGTGAGAGGCGTCTTGATATCATGGGACACATTTGTAATCAGATCCGCTTTTAAGCGTTCGCTCTTCACCTGTTCGGCCAGAGCCGTCTGCAGGCCGTCGCTGATTCTGTTTAAGCCCTCTGCCAGCCGTGCTTCCAGATGAGAAAATTGAGAAACCTCTACTTTATAGTTTGTCTCGCCGGAAGCCAGTCTTTCAATGGCCTCATGGATTCGTTCTGTTTGGATTGCGTTGTTGTACAGATAATGAAAAATCATAAGATTCCCCAGGATCCATACAGTGACAGCCAATATAAACGGGATGGAACGGAAGGCCTCTTCATGGTTCAAAACGAAGAAGGCTCCCAAAGTAATCGCGAACACATTGGCGCTCAAATAAAGAACGTATCCCAGAGTCAGACGATATTTAAAGCTGCGCTCGGAGAGGCTTTCCATTACCTCGTAGAGGAAGCTGTTTTTCCATAAAGTTTCGGCCTTATACCGCCGCAGAAGGCTGAAAAAGGTTATAATTACACAGAAGTACACGACACCGAACATTATAACGCGGTTTGCCCTGTTCCAATAATTGGAAGAGACCACCAGGTGGAGAAGTCTCGACAGAAGCGGAGCGGCTAAGACGGCTCCCAGATACGTCACAAACAGCATAAGAAGCAGCATAATGTCCGTTCTTATCTTATCGAAAGGATAGAGGGTTATGGCCGGATCGGAAAAGGACTGATGACCGGATGCATATGTCAGGAAGACAAAGGTGAGAAAGCACCCCGCCAGGCCGATTGCCGCAAGACACAGTCCATTGGCGAAGGACTTTCGGGAGCTGTTATAGGCGGCAAATTCCTGGGCGTAATCATCATTGGCCTTATAACTGGTATCCAATCCTACAACCACGTAGTTTTGGCTGCTGTTATAGGGATTGTTCTGGGCCATCAAAGCCGGGATACTGGGAAATGTGGAGTCAAAGTTGGTTCTCACAGCAAGATCACTGGAGTCCCCGGCATAATAAATATATTTTCCCATGGCCATCATATCATCCACCGACATTTCCGGCGCGTTGGTGAGAATTTCATAGATGGCATTGTTTTTTGAGTAGTAGGCCACGCGGAAGTAGAAATTGGTGAAATCCGACATGAGCCTGGAATAAATGGAGTAGTAGGAGGAGAATCTGCTTAAAATTTCATAGGTCAGTTCTGGAAGTGTGGCGAAGGACTGATCTGGCCCGGTCAGTTCGTCCTCTGACTGGTAGCAGCGCCACTGCACATAATATTGTGTCTCATCTTCCTCCGACAAATTTTCCGGAATCCCTTTTAGTTCATAATTGTCACTTTCATCCAGGTAGTAACCCAGAGATTTTCCATAGAGGATAATATCGTTTAAGGTATAAGTCACGTCGCCGCCGGGGCCGGAGGTTGCCTGAAGGACCACTTTATTGTAATCCACGCTCCCATTGGTTTCAAAAATTTCCTGGTATTTTAAGTAGTCAAAAATGCTGGTGATGTCGGATTGTACTTTCCTGTTGAAATCGGGAGACTGCTCAAAGGTTTCATTTTGCAGCCAGTCGAGTCCGCGGCCGTAATTAGTGTTTAAGTACATAAAACCGATTCCCAGAAGGGTTATGCATACAAAAATGAAATGCAGAAAACCGGCCATACGTTTTAAAACAGGGGTTAGTGATTTCTGGTTCATAGGGCTCTCCTTACTGCTTCTCAATCTTATAGCCAACACCCCAGACCACCTTTAAATAGCGGGGCTCCTTCGGATTAATTTCGATTTTTTCGCGGATATGGCGGATATGGACGGCAACGGTATTATCCGCTCCGATGGCATCCTCGTTCCATATTTTTTCATAAATCTGGTCAATGGAAAACACCTTTCCGGCGTTTTTAACCAATAAGAGCAGAATGTTATATTCGATGGGAGTGAGCTTGATTAATTCACCATCCACGGAAACTTCTTTATTTTCATCGTTGATTAACAGGCCGCCGCATTTATAAACCTGGGAATTGCTCTGCTGGTTTAAGTTTCCAAGCTGTGTGTATCGACGGAGCTGCGATTTTACACGGGCCACCAGCTCCAGGGGATTAAAAGGTTTCGTGATGTAATCATCAGCCCCGATATTAAGTCCCAGTATCTTGTCGGTATCCTCGGATTTGGCGGACAGAATGATAATGGGGATGCTGCTGGTTTCCCGCACCTTTAAAGTCGTGCGGATTCCGTCCAGGCCCGGCATCATAACGTCGACAATCATAAGATTTACTTCATTTTTTTCAAGAAGCTCAAGAGCCTCATAGCCGTCAAAGGCCTTAATTACCTGAAAGCCCTCTCCAGTGAGATAAATGTTTATGGCTTCTACAATTTGTTTATCATCATCACAAACTAAAATGGTCTGCATGGGACTCCCTCCTTTTATGTAAATGGATTGCAGGACAAAAATTCGCCACATTCAGTATAACACAAAAATGTGGCGAACATATTAAAAATTCCTGTCAATAAGTAAAAAATAATGTAACTGTAGCAAATCAATGAAAGCGGAAAACAGCTGTTCCATAAGCTGGGAGCGGGTAAGCGAAAGAGAAAGGCTGGCCATCGCACTCGGATTTGACAGCTCTTACAGAGAACGGATGCTCGCCGCGCCCGTAAAGGCCATGTTTGTTATCCAGAATCAGGGTATAGGTTCCTGCCTTGGGTACGCCCACACGGTAATCATCTCTGGCCATGGGGGTGAAATTCACAATAAATAAAAGATTTTTCCTGCCTGTCTCATCTCTTCTTACAAAGCTGAAAATACTTCTGTCTCCATCATTGGCGTTGATCCACTGGAAACCGTTGAAATCGTTGTCAAGCCGGTAAAGCGCCGGATATTTCTGATAAATGTGGAGCAGGTCGCTGAAGTATTTCTGAAGGTCGCGATGAGCCGGTTCGTCAGCCAGATACCAGTCCAGACCTACTTTTTCATCCCATTCATGATACTGGCCGAAATCCTGGCCCATGAACAACAGTTTTTTTCCGGGGTGGCCGATCATAAAGGTGTAGCCGGCCTTTAAATTGGCAAACTTATCATCCGGAAATCCCGGCATTTTGTTAATCATGGAACACTTTAAATGTACCACTTCATCATGGGACAGAGATAAAATATAATTTTCACTGGTGGCATAGGTGATTCCGAAGGTCATTTTGTTGTGGTTGTATTTTCTGAAATAGGGATCTAACTTCATATACTCCAGGAAATCATGCATCCAGCCCATGTTCCACTTAAAGGTAAATCCGAGGCCTCCGGTTTCCGGTCCCTTCGTAACACCGGGCCATGCGGTGGACTCCTCGGCAATCATGATGGCTCCGGTCAGGTGTCCGGTTAGGACGCTGTTTAAGTGGCGGAAAAATTCGATGGCTTCCAGATTCTTGTTTTCTCCATACTTATTGGGAACCCAGTTTCCGGCGCTTCTTCCGTAGTCCAGATAGAGCATGGAGGCGACAGCGTCTACACGGAGTCCATCCACATGGAAATTTTCCACCCAGTACATGGCGTTGGCAATTAAGAAATTTTTCACTTCATTTTTGCCATAATCAAAAACCTTTGTGCCCCAGTCGGGATGCTCCCCCTTTCTCGGGTCGGCATATTCATAAAGAGGTTCACCGTCAAAGTCGGCAAGGCCGTGGGCATCTTTTGGGAAGTGGGCCGGAACCCAGTCCAGGATAACGCCTATGCCTTTTTTATGAAGGTAATTGACAAAGTACATAAATTCCCTGGGAGTTCCATAACGGGAGGTTGGGGCATAGTAGCCAGTTACCTGATAGCCCCAGGAGCCATCGTAGGGATGCTCGGCGATTCCCATTAATTCCACGTGGGTATACCCCATCTTTTTTACATAATCGGCCAGTTCATGGGCGGCTTCTTTATATGTATAATAGCCCTCCTTTTCAGCACGATTTGTTTTTCGCCAGGAACCGAGGTGCAGCTCATAGATGGACATGGGGGATTTTACGGGGTCCGAGCTTTTCCTGGAGGTGATCCACTTTTCATCGCCCCACTTGAAATCCGAGATATCAGCAACAACGGATGCAGTGCCGGGACGGAATTCCGCGCTGAACGCGTATGGGTCCGCTTTAAAAATAATTTTATCTTCCCTGGTGGTAATTGCAAATTTATAGAGGGCGCCAGTACCAAGACCAGGTACAAAAGCTTCGTAGATACCGGAGTTTTCCAGATTCTGCATGGGGGTGGCATCCGGATTCCAGCCGTTGAAATCACCTACCACACCGACAGCCTTTGCATGGGGGGCCCAGACGGCAAAATAAACGCCACTTTTCCCCTTGTATGTTTTTGGATGCGCGCCCAGCTTTTCAAAAATTTTGTAGTGGGTTCCCTGGCCGAATAGATATCGATCCAGATCGGTAATAAATCCTGTTCCTGCCGGCTTTTTTGATGGAGTTTTTTTCTTTTTGGTTGTTCCTTTCATACTTACTCCTCCAGAAGTTTAAAGATTGCGCCGCCGTTAGGCGGTAGTGTTACAGAAAGTCTGCCGTTTTCCAGGAAAACCGGTCCGGCGGCTTCGTCCAGGAGATTTGCGGCCTGGCGGGCGCGGGAAGGAACCGGAATGGAAAGAGAGGCAGGCTTGTCATCATTGTTGACAGCCGAAAGAAGCAGGCTGTTGGTGCCAAGACGACAGAATGCATATTGCCGGTTGGTGAGAAGGAGCTCCTTATAAGGTCCTCCATGGAGTTCTTCATTTTCTTTATGAATTTTAGCCAGTGCCGAGATGTGATCTGTCAGGGCACAGGGGCTGGCGCTCTGCTTTGCAATGGAAATGGCCGGGCGGAGGACCTCGTCGGAGGTGTGGGAGCGCTTCCCCTCAATTCCCCATTCACTTCCATAATAAATCGAAGGAATTCCAGGCAGTGTGAATAAAAGCTGGTGTATGGGGAAGAGATGTTCCGGATTGTTTACTTTGCTGGCGATGCGGTCTTCATCATGGTTATCCACGAAGGTATAGAGGGAATTTCCGACAGCCTCCAGCCGTTTCACATTATGGGCGATTTCGAAGTAATTATGATCATTGTGACCAGAGTAGAGGGCTTTGTGGAGTTCGTAATTGGTAACGGAGTGGAGCATTTCTCCATTGACCCAACGGCCGTATTCTCCGTGAATTACCTCACCCAGGAGCCAGAAATCTTCCTTTAAAGGAGCGGTTCTCTGGCGCAGCTCTTTCATGAAATTAAAATCCAGGACATTGGCGCAGTCGAGACGGATTCCGTCGATATCAAACTGCTCAACCCAGAATTTCACAGTATCAAAAAGATACTCCCTTACAGCCGGATTCCAGAGATTTAAACAGGGGAGTTCGTAATGTCCCTCCCATGTCTCATACCCGAAGGAGTCCCCCATGGGGCTGTTCCCTCCGAAATTGACTCCGCGATACCAGTCCTTATAAGAAGATGCCTCGCGGTGTTCCTTCAGATCACGGAAAGCAAAGAACTCACGTCCCGTATGGTTGAAGACAGCGTCCACCACGACACGGATGCCACTTTTGTGACATTCCTCCACGAATTTTCTGAAATCATCACATGTTCCCAGGCGTTTGTCAATGAGCCGGAAGTCCCTTGTGTCATATCCGTGTTTCGAGGATTCAAAGAGGGGACCGATATAAAGGGCAGTGCAGTTTAGGCGTTTCATATGGGGAATCCATTGCATTAGTTCCCCAAAGCGGTCTGCTGCTGCAGGCTCATGATTTTCCTTTGGTGCGCCTAAAAGCCCGAGAGGGTAAATGTGATAAAAGACTGCTTGCTGATACCAAGGCTTCATAATTCTTGTTAAACCTCCTGTAATTCATGCTTTTTAAGTCTTTGCAGCAGGAACTGGTAACGAAGCTGGGCGGCGTTTAGCTCATAAATATAACAATCAATCAGGGTAGGATCCACTACCTGCTCAAATTGGCTTTGGGCGGATAAAATAGCCCCTTTGCTGATTTCGATCTGGCGCTTCAGTTCTGTTACATCTTTCATGCGTTCCTTGCGTAAAGCCGTTTTTTTACTGGAAAATATCATACTGCCACACTCCTTGCTTTTCCGATTCAGGAAAATGTATTTCCGCGAGCAGTGAGCCAAATGCCGTGCTTGCTGCGGAGTATTTCTCTGTTAGTGGTAGTATCGTCCGTCATTTGCCGGTATATTCATTGAATGGAAATAACTGTTCCGCACTTTAAAATGTTGAGTGGTTACGAATGGAGTTTTTCTGCAGTTCATTATTAAGGCGGATTAGCTTTTCTACAGCCGCATCACTGTTTAAATAGTAGTAATTGCAGACCCCCCTTTTTAAAACATCAATGAAACCGGACTCTTTTAAAATTTTTAAATGGTGGGAGACCGCCGGACGGGAAAGGCTGGTTTGTTCGGTGATCTCTTTTACATTTAAGCCGGGTACATTTCTCCTCCGGTCTGTGGCGTTAACTTCGTACAGACACTGGATAATATTAAGTCTTGTGGGATCTCCAAGGGCGATGAAAAGTGGAATGCATTCTGTGAAAATATCTTTTAAATTAGAGGCTTCCGTCATGCCGGCCCTCCTTTCGGGGAATTATTGGTTTAAAAAATTGAACTAAAAACATTTTAACATTTTTATGGTTTTACGTCAATCTATTGTTGAAAATTCCTTTTATTTGAATGCTTTATGTAATCATTTTTGTCAATTTTTGATGAAAACGAGAGGGATATTTTTACGGATATGAAATTGACTTTTCTCCAGGTTTTGGAGATAATAAGAGCACATTCAGAAATGAGTTCTTCATTTTTTAACAAATAAAATCCCGGCAGGTTCGCCGGATGACCGATTCAGGTCAAAATTCCAGGAATTACATTTATGAAAGACGGAAGGAGGAGGCGTGTTTTTGACGGTTGTAATGTTTTTAATTTTATTATCAGCGGCGGTTACCGATTGAAAGTATAAAAAGATATTTCATTGGCAGATTCTTCTGGGGATTTTTGCGGGTGTTTTAGGGATGAGGGAAAACTGGTTCCTGTTTTTCATTCATATGACCGGTACGTGTGCGGTATTTTATATTTTCTTTTTGTACAGGATGCTGGGGGCCGGGGATATTAAGCTGATGGCGCTTTGTGTTGGAATATTGGGAATCACGGATGGCTCTTTCGTGCTCTTTCTGGGCTTTCTCTGCGCCTCGGCGGAGGCTTTATGGAGACTTGGAAAACGGGGAATTCTGTGGAGCCGTCTGTCCGGACTGGCAGCCTTTGTGATTCAGTCGGGGCGTGACAGAAAAATCCGGGAGTACCCGGGCCGGACAGACCCCTGTGGGAGTCTGCGTCTGGGACCGCATTTATTTCTGGGGTACTGTGCGTTTCTTTTACTTTTCAGGTAAGCTTGGAAACCCGGTGAGAAAGGAGGAGGAAAATGAAAAAAATAATGGCAGTATATGATGAGGATCCGTTTTATGCGGAACGGCTTTCCGACTATGTAAACCGAAAGGAAAAGGGCGTGTTTTTTGCACAGGCTTTTACATCCAGAGAATGTCTGCAGGAATATGCGAGGGAAAACGAAATAGATGTTTTGCTTATGGGACTCCCAGAAAAAAAGG
The DNA here is from genome assembly GCA_910586315.1 of uncultured Lachnospiraceae bacterium. GTDB lineage: Bacteria > Bacillota > Clostridia > Lachnospirales > Lachnospiraceae > CANRXD01. The sequence goes on from CAJUIP010000017.1 coordinate 10,626, forward strand.
AAGAAATTCCCGACGTCCCCTCCAGGCGGAAAATTTATCTGGCGGAAGAGCCGGGAGAGGAAACAGGCGGAAAAGAGGCCGCGATTTATAAATACCAGTCCGGAGATGACATTATTCGAGAAGTGATGGCCGCTTATTGCGAAGCTCCGGAGACAGCATATGGGCTTCCCGGGCTTGTAAACAAGAAGAACAGGATTATAGGCATTTATTCGCCTGTGGGGCGCTGCGGAAAAACTTCTCTGGCTCTTTCTATCGGACAGATACTGGCAAAAGAGGAAAAAGTGCTCTTTATTACCCTGGATACCTTTACAGGCTTTTCCGGGCTTCTGGACGAGCAGTGGAAGCGGGATCTGTCCGATTTGATTTATTATTATAAACAGGGAAGGTTTCACGCGTTAAGACTCAACTCCATTATCTATTATCTTGGAGATATGGCCTGGCTGCCGCCAATACGGTTTCCAGACGACTATAACCAGATTACGGCTGAGGAAATGGCGGATTTCCTTCAGCAGATATTAAATGGGAGCGACTATGGGACCATCATTCTGGATATCGGAGATTATGGAAAACAGATTCTGCCGCTTTTGGAGATATGTCAGGTGGTTTACATGCCTGTAAAAGAGGATGTGATTTCCCAGGCAAAGCTTCAGGAATTTGAAGCCTACATATCGGATTGCGGCAAGAAAAGCTTAAAAGATAAATTCCACAGGCTTCACGTGCCGTTAGTGACGGGGGCGCGGCGCATGGAACATTTTCCACAGGAACTTCTGTGGGGAGATATGGGAGACTTTGTTCGAGGAATGTTAAAGGGGCAGAGAGGCTTATGGGAGAATTGAAAAAGAGGATGAAGGAAGAAATTCTTCAGGGAATTTCTTACCAGAAACAGTTTTCAGATGAGGAAATATCAGAGCTGATTGATGAAAAGATTATGGAGCAGACGGAAAAAGAACCTATGTCGTTAAAAGAGAGATTACTGCTTCAAAAAGAGCTGTTCGATTCTTTCAGGAGGCTGGATATTCTTCAGGAACTGGTGGACAATCCCTCTGTTACGGAAATTATGGTGAACGGGCCGGGGGATGTATTTGTGGAAACCGGGGGAAGAATCAGGCGGTGGGACAAGTCTTTTGAGTCCAAAGAGCAGCTTACAGATCTGATTTTACAGATTGTGGGACGTGTCAACAGAATTGTAAATACCTCCTCCCCCATTGCTGACGCCAGACTGTCGGACGGCTCCAGAGTTCATGTGGTGCTGGAGCCCGTTGCCCTGAACGGGCCGATTCTTACAATCAGAAAATTTCCGGAGCCGATTACTATGAAACGGCTTCTGGAATACGGAAGCGTTTCCGGGGAGGCGGCAGAGCTTTTGAGGATGCTGGTTTCTGCCCGCTATAATATCTTTGTCAGCGGGGGAACAGGGGCGGGAAAGACAACATTTTTAAACGCGCTTTCTGAGTTTATTCCGCCGGAAGAGCGGGTGATTACCATTGAAGACTCGGCGGAGTTAAAGCTGTCCCATATTGAAAATCTGGTTCGTCTGGAGACCAGAGATGCCAATGCGGAGGGGGAAGGGGCAATTGGGATTGGGATGTTGATTCGGGCAGCCCTCCGCATGAGGCCGGACAGAATTGTGATCGGGGAAGTGAGAGGAAAGGAGGCATTTGATTTACTTCAGGCCATGAATACGGGACATGACGGAAGTTTCTCCACCGGTCACGGAAATAGTCCCAGGGATATGTTAGCCAGATTGGAAACCATGGTGCTTATGGCATCGGATTTACCGCTTTCCGCGGTCCGGGGGCAAATCGCATCGGCAGTGGATGTGATGGTGCATGTGACCCGCATGCGTGATAAGAGTAGAAAAGTGGTTGCTGTTGAGGAGGTGGATGGAATTGAAAACGGGGAAATTATTCTCAATCCCATATTCTCCTGCAAAGAAGACGGCTGTCTTAAAAAAGTGGGAGACCTTAAACATAAGGAAAAACTCAGACTGGCAGGGTATGGACTATAAGATTTATGAGCTAAGTAAAAAGGAATGGCTGCTCTATGGAGGGCAGGGAGGTCTATACCTTGCGGTACTCAGCTTTGTGTTTTACCGGAGCATTTTCGTTTTCCTTCTGCTTCTTCCTTTGGGAGTATGCTATCCGATTTTTATGAAGAAGGACTTAAAAAAGAAGCGGATGGAGCAGCTTAATCTTCAGTTTAAAGATGCGATTCTTTCCGTGGCGGCCAGTTTAAGGGCGGGATATTCTGTGGAAAACGCCTTTGCGGTATCTTTGGATGAGGTAAGCCGGATATACGGCGAGGATTCTATGATTTCTAAGGAAATCCGGCTTCTGCTTCAAAAAAACAGGATGAACCTGACCTTTGAGGAGGCTTTGGAGAACTTTGCTGCGCGGAGCGGGCTGGAGGATGTGAAAAGCTTTTCCGATGTATTTCTGGCAGCAAGGAGAAACGGCGGCGGCCTCATGAAAATTATAGCCAGGACGGCGGAGATTATCGGAGAAAAAATACGTGTTCAGGAAGATATCATTACAGCCACCGCCTCCAGGCGGATGGAACAAAAGGTTATGAGCGCGGTTCCTGTTTTGATTGTGTTCTATATGGAGCTTACCTCCCCCGGCTTTTTTGATATTCTTTATACCAGCGTGGCAGGGAGAATCATTATGACAGCATGTCTTTTGGTATATCTTGGAGCCTTATATATGGCCAAAACGTTTATGGAGATTTCAGTATGAAGGCAAAGAAGAATGTTCTGTGGAAACGCTATGGGAAATATGGGGTCTGTGCGGGGGCCGGATGTATTTTGTTTTTACTGGCGGAGTTTGTGGAAGCTGCAGAAAATCCTGTGGAAAAAGGTGTGCTTCGGAGGAATCCCTGTGGACAGGGAGATGCGGTCTACGAATTTTATGTGGATGGGCTGGGAGGCGGAGAGAATTCCATGGAGGTTTCTGTGTCGGTGCCGGAGAGACGGATGAACAAAGAACAGTTTTCCGATTGTGTGGACGAAGCGGTAACGATTCTGTGTCAGAGAATGCTGGGAGAGAACGCTTCCCTTCAGGAAGTATGTCATGATCTTGTTCTTGAAAAGGAGATTCCGGAGTTTGGTTTCAAAGTTTCCTGGGAGTCAGAGAAACCGGAAATCATCAGCAATATGGGACTTGTAGAGAACGGGAACGTGCCGGAGGAGGGGGAGGTTGTTTATCTGAAGACAACTTTGGCATGCGGAGAGGAAACGGAAGCTTTTGAGATTCCGGTTACGGTTGTAAAAACAGGGGACTCAATTCTGAACCAGTTTATGGACCGCCTGGAGATGGTGGCCGGACAAAATATGGATCAGGAAGAGATTGCCCTTCCTGGAGAATTTGGCGGAGACGCACTGACCTACCGGAGAAAGGGGCACTCTCAAAATATGCTTTTAATTCTGCTGGGGCCTGTGTCCGCAGGGTGTCTTTATTTAAAAGAGTTCAGAGACGAACAAATGAAGCGTAAAAAACGGGAGGACAGCCTGTTACTCGATTATCCGGACCTGGTTTCCGGATTCCTCATTCTTACCGGAGCCGGGTATTCCATAAAACAGGCTTTAAAAAAAATGACAGCAGATCACAAAAAAGCAGGGAAGAGCGGGTTTCATCCGGTTTATGAAGAAATGCAGATTACATTAAATCAAGTGGAAACGGGAACGCCGGAGGTACAGGCCTATGCGGAATTTGGAAAACGCTGCGGTCTCCAATGCTACATAAAGTTCGCCGCCCTTTTGGAGAGCACTGTCAGTACAGGAGGGAAGAATATGAGAAAGCTCATGGAGGATGAAATGGAAGCAGCTTTTCAAAAAAGGACGGATTTTGCCAAAAGAAAGGGAGAGGAAGCGTCCACCAGACTTCTGCTTCCCATGTTTTGCATGTTAGGCGTTGTGATGGTTATGGTTGTGTCCCCGGCGCTTCTGGCGTTGGGGTGAAAGGAGATAAGAAATGAAGATCAGGGAATTTCTGATGGAGGAGGACGGCGTGGGTGTCATTGAAGTGGTTTTAATCCTTGTGGTGCTCATTGGATTGGTGATTGTTTTTAAGGGACAGATCAATAAGCTGCTCAACAACATTTTCACAGAAATTAATAAGCAGTCCAAAGAGGTATATTAGCCATGAGGAAGCGGGGAGAGATAACCGTGTTTTTAAGCCTTATTCTGGTCTGCATGATGTCGCTTTTCATGGGTCTTTTGGAATCAGCCAGGACGGCCGGGGCAAGGCTGTATCTGAATATGGCGGCCAATTCGGCTATGTCCTCTGTGATGAGCCAGTATAACAAAAATCTCTGGGATATGTACCATCTTCTGTTTTTGGAGTTTGAATCTGAGACTGCCATTGAACAGTCTTTTGAGGAATACCTTCAGTTTTATCTGGAACAGGAGAATTTATACCCCATGAAAAATAAGGGGGTTGTACTATCCGAAATTGTGACTATGCAGGAAAACGGGGGTGAGGCGCTGGAGGACGAAATTCTCTCCTATATGAAGTACCGCCTGCCAAAAGCGGTAGAAAACCTTTCCGGTCTCGGACAGGAGGCAGCAGAAGCCGGGAAAGCGGGGGACTTTAAGAATCTTTTTGAGGTGTGCATGCAGGCCGGGAAGAAGGCAAGGAAGCTGGAAAAAGCAAGACGTGCCTTAGAGACTGCCCTTGCTGAGATGAAAAAAGGAAAGGAGGAACTGGAGGAGGCGGCAGAGAAAGAGAAGGAGCGCCGTTTTGAGACTGCCGCTGAAAAACTGATAAAGAAAATGAAGCAGTTTCCGGGTCTTGTGGATGCGTATGAGAACGAAATAGCTAAGATTTCCGAACATATGGAATCGGACGGAGATTTTCGCAAAAACGAAGATTGTGATTTGCAAGCGGCGAAAACCATGAAAAACGAAGCGGAGGCTTATGGGACAGTGGAAGCGTCAGCAAGAGAAATGCTGCTCCAGTACAGGGAGAAGGAAAACCTGACAGAATCCGGACGAATATGCCTGGAGGAGATGGAGGAGAGCTTTGCCGACAGTCAGGAGGAAGAGGAGGTGGACTGGGAGGAAATACGAGACTGGATGGAACTGGTGGAAATTCCGGACGGATTGGGGGCAGAACGGTTTGACGGCGAAAAATCAAAGAGTGTGGACCGGCTGGAAGATATCTTGAGCGGAGAGCTATTGGCGCTTGTTTTACCGGAAGGCACAGATATATCGGAAAAATCAGTTTCCTTAAAAAACAGGCCCGCGACTGAAGCAAGCGGAGGCAGCGGGCCGGGAAAGGATCCGGTAAAACAGCTTTTGCTTAATGAATATATTTTTCTTTTCTTTGACTCTTTCCGTGAAAAATGTACAGGACGAAAAACCATAGAAAATCAGGCGCTTCTTTATGAGCAGGAGTATCTGCTTTGCGGGAAAGCTTCAGATAAGGAGAATCTGAAAAGTACAGTAGAAGAGATCCTGGCTGTCCGGGGAGCGGCAAATTTTGCATATCTTCTGAGCATGCCGGATTTAAAGGCGCAGGCTGAGGAACTGGCGGCAGTTCTGGCGGGAGGAAATCTGTCCATGCAGATTGTGATATCCTTATTTATTCTGGCGATTTGGGCATTGGGGGAAGCCGTGTGGGATGTGAGAAGTCTGCTGGATGGGGGAAAAATCCGATTCTGGAAGGACGAAACCACATGGAAGCTCAGCCTGGACAGTTTGCTCTCCCTGGAGTTTCTGAGTGGAAAAGCGGAAGAAAAAGAGGACGGAAGAGATTACCATGATTATCTCAGAGTCCTGTTCTTGTTAAAAGATGCCCGCACGCGCAATGACAGAATGATGAACGTGATCCAGTGGAATGTACAGACAAAGCAGAGTGATTTCTCTGTGAAAGATTGTGCACATCAGATTGAAATTAAGGCAGATATTGTGCAAAGACATGTTTTTGGCATACAGACTCCATATGAGCAGACGGTGCGTACAGAATGGTCTTATGAAAGGAGGTGAATGGCGGTGCTCCCTTTTCCGGGAAATATTTTAATTCAAACGATGCTCTTGAAATTTCGGCTGCGGTGTAAAAATGCAAAGTCTCTCCAAGTACCTTGTAGTATCCCCCTGACGTGTTATAAAAAACGATGTATGCCAGAAAAGGGAGTACTGCCATTCATCTCCTTGAAAAGAAAGGCTTCGGCCAGCATCACTGTGGAAGTGGCTGTATGTCTGCCTTTGTTTGTATTTTTTTCTATGGCTCTTTTGATGCCGATGAAATGGCTGGATCAGCAAAGGCAGATACAGACTGTCATGGAGAGCCTGGGAGAAAGCTGGAGCCAGTATCTGTATGCATTGGAGGAAGGAGAAAATCAAGAGGAAGGAGAAAATCAAGAAGAAAGAGAAAATCAGGAGAAAGGAGAAAATCAAGAGAAAGGAGGAAATCGAGAGAAAAGAGGATATCAAGAGCAGGGAGCAAATCGAGAGGAACAAGAATATGAGGTTCCGGTCTCAGATATGGCTGCGGGGCTTTTGCTGAAGGGAAATCTCAGCAGATATACAGAAAATGTATCGGTAAAGAGGGTTGAGGTTCCGGATGAATCTGGTCATATTTACATAGAAGCAGAATTCAGGGAAACCATACCGTTTTTTGCCGCACCAGGTTCCGGGGTTCTTATGAAAGCGGCAGTGAAGAGGAGAAGCTGGATTGGCTTAAACGGGAAGTTAAAGGAAAGGGGGACAGGATCCGAAAATGAGAACCATGAGAACACTGTTGTGTACGTAGGCGCCTCCATGGGGAGATATCACTGGTATCGGGACTGCCACTATCTTTCAAACCAATATGAGGCAGTTCCCTTTGAACAAATTATAAACCGGAGAAATTCCTTCGGAAGGAAATATACCGCATGTGCCAGGTGCGCCAAAAGTACGGATTTGGCGGAAACCGTCTACGTGACGGAAGGGGGCGGGCACTATCATCTGGACAAGTCATGTACGGCGATGGTGTCCTATGTGCGAAGCCTGCCCCTTGATGAGGTCAGACACCTGGGTGCCTGTTCCTACTGTGAAAGAAGGAAAGGGAGAGAATGAGCTTTTTGCGGCCTGGGCTGAGATAAGAGATATTCCTGTGGTACAGATATAAATATGAAGCAATAGGAGGAACACGTATGGTCAAGTGGTGGGAATTTTTAAAAATGAGTTTATATTTTTTTATTTTAATAAGCGCTGCCTGGCAGGATATCCGGTATCGGGGAATCGGGAAAACATTTCTTTTATTGGCCGGTTTTTTGGGACTTGTCGTGAGCGCCGGGACTGGCCGGCAATGGTGGAATGTTTTTATATCTGTGATACCCGGCATTCTGCTGTTAGGATTCAGCCATCTGACAGACGGCGGAATCGGGGAGGGGGATGGATGGTTTTTCGTAGTGTCAGGGCTTTTTTGGGAGCTGAAAGAAAATTTGCTTTTGATGTCGTCCGGAATATTATTTTGCAGCATGTACGGCCTGGCCTGGTCTGCCGCAGTTTTGGCGAGATCCGGAAACATAAGAAGAAAAACATTGCCGTTTCTTCCATACCTGCTTCCAGTGGGGCTGTGGCTGGTATTGAGTTAGAAGAAGAAAGATATCCGGCCAGTTTTACAGTGGAAGCGGCAATGGTACTGGGGATCGTGTTTTTGACCATAGGCGCACTCATCAAGGAGGCATATATACTCCATGACACAGTAACCGGCAGTATGATTCTGGAAGAAATGATGGAGAAAGTGCGATACAGCAGAGACGGCTCAGAGAATTTAAGATATTATGAACAGAATGGAGAGAAGCTGGGAAGTCCAAGGCTTTGGCTGGGAGACTATGATCTGGATTTGGGGATAAATGAAAGAATAATAGAGGGAAACGCGAGAGCCGGAAAATGGATACTGCATATGGAAATGAAATCTTTTGAACCGGCTGCATTTTTGCGGAGAACAGAGGCTTTGCTTGAAATGGGGTACGATCAGAATGGAAATTAGAGTGGAATATAAGCGGGAAATGAACCGTAATTATATGGTTGCAATACCAGAGGGAAGGCAGGAAGCCGGGTATGCAATTCGCATGCTTTCAGAAAACCCAATTCCCGGGTTTCTCCCGTTTCAGGAGAAGAAAATAAACGGAGATGTACGGTATTATTATGATATAACCTCAAAACAGCCATTAGAAAGGATTCTGGAATATCGAAATTTAACGGGAGAAGAATTGAGACATCTGGTTTCGGACCTGGTTTTTTCCCTGCGCCAAATGGAACGGTTTCTTCTGGACGAAAGCCAGGTGATTTTGAAACCGGAATATATTTATGTGGAACCGGATGTATTTAAATGCTTTTTCTGTCTGCTGCCGGGCAAAAAGGGGGATTTTCCAAACACTCTGCGGGATCTTTCTCAATATCTTCTTGACCATGTAAACCATGAGGACGGCAGAGCGGTGATATTGGCATTTTCCATATTCAAGGAGTGCAAAAAAGAAAACTTCGGAATGGAAGATATTGAGAGATGTCTGCAAAAGCCGGAACGGGAGGCTGTAGAGAAAGAAGCGGAGAGCCGTACATTCCCTCAACAAAAAAGAGAGATCAGACAACAAGCAGAGTGGGAGCCGGAGAAAGAACAAGAAAAAGAACAGATACCAGAAAGGGAACAGGAGCCGTTTCCTGAATCGGAAAACTCAAAAGAAGAGATGGAGCGGGGAGCTTTCGGCGGATATGGTTGGATACTTTCTGTGCTTGGGATGGTCATACTCCCTGTGATGACATTTGTGTTTTTGGGGGGTGAGGGAGTGCTTCAGTATAAATGGATTCTGGGAGCCCTGGAGCTGTTTCTTGGAGTGTCCGCCAAATTGTTGTTTGAAAAAGAAAGAAAGTCGTTAAAAAGCAAGGGAAAGGAAGATATAGAGGAGGCCGTATGGGAGGTCTGTTTTCAGGATGAAAAAGATCAGGGCTCCCGGGAATACCAGCCTCCCCGGCCATCCCGGATTGCGAGTGTTATGGAACAGCAGGATGACCTTGAAGAAGAGATGCAGACGATGCTTTTAACGGCACATCCCATAGATTCGGTAAGCAGGAGATTGGTTTCAATGAGCGAAGATATGGAAATTCCCATTGGGTACTTTCCGTTTCTGATTGGAAAGAGTAAAGGAATTGTTGATTTTTGCCTGAATGAACCGGGAATCAGCAGACTTCATATAAAAATAGAAGAAACTGCACAGGGATATTCCATAACTGACTTAAATTCGACAAATGGTACACGGGTAGATGGGAAACTTTTGGAAGCTAATGCAACCTGCGATCTGTTAGTGGGAAGTGAGGTGGAAATTGCAGGGCAGAAATTTAAGTTTCAGTAAGCGCCGAAAGGTGTGAAAAATAATGCAGGGGCAACGGCAAGATTGAGCCGCCGTTACAAATTGATGGAAAGGGGTAGTTTTTTAAAGGAAATTAAGGTATAATTCTGGTATTAACGAGATAGGCGTTGCCAAATGGAGAAGGAGGAGTCAATATGCCATTTCAGATACCAGAATACCATCATCCAGATTTTACACTTCGAAAATTCATTGATTCTCCCGATGCGAAATGGGAAATCGTGGAGAAGGACGGAGTCGCCCCGGAGTATTTCCATAGCACGTCTATGTATCCGGAATATTTTAAAGTCAATGGGAAATGGGTGCTTGCAAAAGAAAGCCGCATGGATTCCAGTGTGGTAATTTGTGATGACGGCCATCTGGAAGTTGTTGAAAACCGGAATCTTAAAAAGGGAAATAAGGTCATTTTGGGCCGGAGCGAGGGAGCCGAAGAGGGAATTTATGTGCACAACACAGGTTTCATAAATGAGAAAGACCAGCTGGAGGACAAATTTGTTTTCCGCCAGGGAAGAAGCCGTGAAACTTCATACACCCGTGATTATGATACCCTGCTTGAACTTTTAAAGTATGAAAAGGAGCATGGAAATATTGTATGGGTTATGGGGCCCGCATTTTCTTTTGATTGTGATGCACGAAATGCCATGCAGGCGCTGATTGAGAATGGATATGCTCACGGCTTGATGGCAGGAAATGCTCTGGCAACCCATGATTTGGAGGGAGTTCTGCTCCATACTGCATTGGGGCAGGATATATACACGCAGAAGTCCCAGCCCAATGGTCATTATAATCACCTGGATGTACTAAACAGAGTAAGGAGAAGCGGTTCTATCCCTGAGTTTATTGAGGAGTATCACATTGATAATGGGATCATTTACAGCTGTGTAAAAAATCAGGTTCCTTTTGTGCTGACAGGTTCCATTCGCGATGACGGGCCGATGCCGGAGGTGATCGGAGACGCCTATGCCGGACAGAATGCCATGAGAAACATGGTAAGGAAATCTACATGCGTCATTTGCCTGGCAACCATGCTTCATACGATAGCTACAGGAAACATGACCCCGTCTTTCCGTGTGCTTCCTGATGGGACCATACGTCCGACTTATCTGTATACAGTGGATGCTGATGAATTTGTGGTTAATAAGCTCTTAGACAGAGGAAGTCTGTCGGCAACGACCATGGTCACCAATGTGCAGGACTTTATTACCATTGTGGCGAAGGGCCTGGGATTGATGAAATAATCCCCGTGGAGTAATTCTGATTTCCAGGTGAAAGGATAGGAACTATGGGACGTGTTTCGGAAAAAAAGCCATATGTAAACTGGATGTTCATGATAGCGAATGTGCTTTACTTTTTGTATCTGGAAATTGCAGGTTCATCTGAGGATGCCTATTTCATGTACCAAAAGGGCGCAATGCTGGCATCTGCAGTATTGGAGGACAAGGAATATTACCGCCTGCTCACATCCATGTTTATGCATTTTGGAATCCGGCACATCATAAACAATATGATCGTGTTGTGGGCACTTGGAGATAACCTGGAACGGGCATTGGGGCATTTAAAATACTTTGTATTTTACTTATGCTGCGGCATAGGAGCCAACAGCATATCCATGGCAGTGAGTGGACCGAATGCCATGGTGGTTTCGGCAGGCGCCTCAGGTGCAATTTTTGGAGTGGTCGGCGGCCTGCTGTACGCAGTTATTGCTAATCGCGGACAGTTGGAAGACTTAAGTGCACAACAGCTTACGTTTATGGTTGTGCTGTCTTTATATATGGGTTATGCAAGCTCCGGAGTTGACAATGTTGCACATGTTTCCGGGCTAATCCTGGGAATTCTTTTTGGAATATTTTTATATAGAAAACCAGAAAAATATTATGGACAATGGAGGAATCAAAGATGAAAGACAATAACTGCATTTTTTGTAAAATAGCTAACGGAGAAATACCATCGGCTACAATATATGAGGATGAGAGCTTCCGTGTGATTTTGGATCTGGGGCCGGCATCAAAGGGGCATGCGCTGATTCTTCCAAAAGAACATTTTAAGGACATCTGCGAACTTGAGGACAGTGTCGCATCAAAGGTATTGCCATTGGCGGCGAAAATTGGTGCAGCCATGAAAAAATCTCTCGGATGTGCCGGCTTTAATGTTGTGCAGAATAATGGAGCGGCAGCAGGGCAGACGGTGTTTCACTTTCATGTACATATCATTCCGCGATATGAGAATGGTCCGTCCATGGTAGCCTGGACGCAGGGAGAAGAGACACCGGAAGCACTGGCAGAAACAGCTGCTAAAATCAAAAGTGCTTTATAAATCCATTCCAATTTTACCAGGGAGAAAATATGCCGCAGAATAATAATGAACTGCTGCAGGAATTGATTGAGAAGTATGCAAAGATGTATATGAAGATGGCTTATAACAGAGGCGTTCCCTATGATGATGCAGAAGATGTTGTCATGGAGGCATTTTGGTCTTTTTATAAGTCAGAATATTTTGGGAAGCTGAGTGAAGAAGAAACTAAAATTATGTTAGCCCACATTTTAAAGAACAAGTGTATTGATTATTACAGGAAGAATAGTCGGATGGAACTTGTGGGAATGGATGAGTGTGAGGCTGAACTGGATCGTCTGAGCGGACGTTCCGAAAATGCACTGGAAAATAATATGATTGAAAACGAAGATTATCGCCGCATTCGCGAAGCCATTGAAGGTATGAAAGAGATTTGGAGAGATGCGGCAATCATGTATTTCATCGAAGAACGTTCCACTGCGGAGATAAGCAAGGCTCTTGGAATTTCGGAAATGGTATGCCGTTCCAGAATTTCAAGAGCCAGAAAATACTTAAAAGAAAAATTGAAAGACCTTTGGGAAAAGACTTAGCCGGAAACAGAATCGTTTATCAGTTTCATAATGGTTTCAACCGCATTGTTTAGGTGGCTCTTTTCCATGGCTTCTATGTGATGACGCCGATTTTCATAGGTGTTCTGAATGGCTTCATACAGGGAGCTGTCCGTCAGATTCTCTTCTTCAAGCACAGTGGAAAATCCCTGCTTTGCAAAGGAATTCGCATTCAATATCTGGTCGCCGCGGCTGGCGGCAGCAGATAAGGGAATTAAAACATTTGGTTTTCGCAGAGCCAGGAATTCGCAAATAGAATTTGCACCTGCGCGGGAAACTATAGTATCAGCAGCAGCAAACAAATGCTTTAAAGGACTGTCAACATATTCATATTGTACATAACCAGCTGTTCCGATCAGCGATTCATCAAGATTGCCTTTTCCGCAGATATGGATGACCTGAAATGTCTCCAGGAGCTTTGGAAGAATCCGGCGGACTGCAGTATTAACTTTGACAGAACCAAGGCTTCCTCCCATTACCAAAATAATAGGTTTTGCGGCGGAGAGGTGAGTGTACTGAAGTCCGGCGAGGCGATCGCCTTTTAACAATTCTGAACGGATAGGGGAACCTGTAAGGACAGCTTTATCTTCCGGAAGATACTTTAAGGTTTCTGGAAAATTACAACACACCTTTTTTGCAGAGGGTATGCACAGCTTGTTGGCAAGGCCAGGAGTCATATCAGATTCATGTATAATAACAGGGATGTGATAATGCTTTGCAGCAAGAACCACAGGAACGGCCACGAAACCGCCTTTAGAAAAAAGAACATCCGGTTTGTATTTTTTGATTAATTTCCGTGCTTCTTCATATCCTTTTAAGACACGGAGCGGATCCGTAAAGTTTTTAAGATCAAAATACCGACGCAGCTTTCCAGAGGAAATCCCATCATAGGGAATGCCTGTGCTCTCAATCAGCTTTTTTTCAATTCCGTTATAGGAACCGATATAGTGAACATCGTAATCTGCCTTTTGAAGGGATGGAATTAAAGCCAGATTCGGGGTAACGTGGCCAGCGGTCCCACCGCCAGTGAGTATAATGGTTTTCATAAATCATTGCCTCCATGGATTTTCATGCAAATTTGTATGGACTATTTTAATAGTAACGATTAGAAAGGAAATGTCAACCCCAAAAAAGAAATTGCCAGTGGGAAATGAGGTGTTGGAGTTATGACTGAAGTAGAAAAACGAGAAAATGAGGCATTGAAAAAGTGCCTGAAAGAGGCATATGGCTATTCAGACGAGCAATTGCAGAAGGAAATGGAAGAAGCGGAGCAGTCATTGAATGACTCCGATTTCCCCGGCGCTGAAGAACGGATATATCAGAAAATTATGGAGCGTGAGGCTGCGGAGAAGAAAGCTGCAAACACAGGCGCAGATGCAAACGCACCGGACAGGAAGAAAGCAGTACGCCTGGGGAAAAAGAGAGTTTTTCTGGTCGCCATATTGGCGGCTACGTTTGTGGGATTGCTTGGGCTGACTGCTGTTGGTGAGAAGAGTTATTTTTTTAGAATAAGGGAAAAGAAGACGGGACTTGTATTCAATAATGAAAATAATATTCAAGAAATCAGCAAGTTGGAACAGGCATATGAAGAAATAGAAAAGAAAATGAATATTCCTGTGCTAAAATTCGGCTATATTCCTTCGGGAATGGAAATGGACGAAATCGTTATTGAAGAATATAGTGCGGATATCAGCCTTGATTATAATGGAAACATTATACACTTTGCACAGATAAGAAGAGTAAAAGAGACATCTATCAGTATTAATTCAGACAGGGGGGAAGAAAATGTTATCTGGAATGACTGGCTTAAAAAGGATATTTTTTATAGAGAAAATATGCTTACAGAAGATTTAAGCGAATATGAGGGATACGTCACAGTAGATGAAGCTGTGTATTATATTTCAAGGATAATTGACATAGAGGAGTTTTTAAAAATTCTAAAAAATTTAACTTTTTATTAAAATCTTGTCACATAATGGAATTTCCTGCGTTTTCATTTATAAAGGAGGAAATTTTATGAAGATAAGAAAAATGTTTTGTTTGGCAGTAGCTTTTTCTATGATAATGTCTATGGTGGCATTTGCCAATGATTTGACATGGGAGAATTTGCCGGGGCATCATGATCAAAGCATTCTGCTGGGGCCGGAAGAGCTTACATCACAGGATATCGTCTACCGTAATGCCAGAGGCGAGATTATTTCACATGGGCTGACAGAGATAACCAATGAGAAGAATGGAAATCTTTATGTACGAATTGCAACGTATGCTCATAAAAACGTAGATAAAATTCACCATGCGGTGGCGCTGGATCAGTGGGACGACAGCCAACAAGAGTGGGTCCAGATAGATTTCTGGGAGTTTGATAAGACGAAAGAAGAGGCAAACGGAAAGCTGGCGATGTTCTCAACCAGCTTTAGGCTTACCGGTTACGAAGTAAACAAATATTATCGCTTACGCGGTATCCATGTAGTCGAACTTGGCGACGAAATGGAGGGTTGCGCCACTGAAACAGACGGCGTAAAACTTACCAAGAAATAAAAACGATATATAATATGGTACCATTATATATAACTATACTATAAGAAGGGAGCTGATATTAAAGCTTTAAACCCTAATTCATACAGAGTCCAAAACATTTTCATTGACAGAATAAAGATGGTGAAACCGCCATTCAGCCTTGTCCAACTGGGTGACGGTTTCTTTTTTTGTTCTGAAATTAATTGTAGCTGTTCAGAGGATATCTGAATGGTTATAATTAATGTTCTGCTTTATACTGTTTTAAAGCTCTTGCCAGCTGATCAGGACATGAGGTGGGGCGGGCGCCGCAGAGGATACCGTCAGTTCTTTTAATAA
The DNA here is from genome assembly GCA_910586315.1 of uncultured Lachnospiraceae bacterium. Classification (GTDB taxonomy): domain Bacteria; phylum Bacillota; class Clostridia; order Lachnospirales; family Lachnospiraceae; genus CANRXD01. The sequence continues at coordinate 25,724 of CAJUIP010000017.1, forward strand.
CTTCGTCGATGTCCATTCCTTCTACTAATTTTCCAATGCCCTGAAGGTTACCGTTACAGCCGCCTGCGAATTTTACATTGGTCAGTTTGTTGTCAACCACTTCAAAAGAAATTTCTCGGGAACATGTACCCTGTGTCTTGTAAAGCATATAAAATCCTCCTTTCACTGTATGGGGCAAACGCCCGTTTTTTATTTTATAGGAAAGACCTTATTACGTTCATGCATATAACTAAGATAAAAGAAGGCCTATCCTATGAAACAAAAATATTTTGTGCGTGAGTGCACACACTTTTTTATCAGATTGATTATACATATTTATGAGATGCCTTGTCAAGTGAGTAACCGGGAATTGCGGGTAGGAATGTAACTGTGGTTACTATGAAAGTTCAGTGCTCCGGCGCTGAACGTGCGAAAACGGAGCTGCGAAGCGGCATCTTCCATTTCCGTTTTCTGCACATCCGCCGGAAGCTCATAGGAACCCCCTTTCATTCATGGTGGCGCCTGATGGCAGGCATGGGGGGTTACTATGAATTGTAATGGCAGCTGGCAGGATACCGGTTGATTTTCCTACGCTGTTTCCGTATAATGGGAACTATCATAAAGAAGAAAAATAGCAGGAGGAAAATAAAATGCTGGGTATTATTGGTGCGATGGAAGTGGAAGTGGAAAAGCTCCGGGAAATGATGGTGGCTCCCAAGGTCCGGACAGTGGCCGGAATGAGTTTCTGCCAGGGGACCATTAAAGGAAAAGAGGTGGTAGTGGTACGCTCCGGAGTCGGAAAAGTGAATGCAGGGCTCTGCAGCCAGATTCTTGTGGATCAGTATCACGTGGATGGAATTATAAATACGGGAATTGCAGGCTCCCTTAGAAATGAAGTCAATGTAGGAGATATTGTGCTTTCCACCACTGCGGTGCAGCATGATATGGATGCGACCGGCTTTGGCTACCAGATTGGAGAAATCCCTCAGATGGGAATAAAAGAATTTCCGGCAGATGAACACTTAAGAACGCTGGCTGAGAAGTGCTGCAAAAAGGCCAACCCCGATATTCAGACCTTTACCGGGCGGGTGGCCAGTGGGGATCAGTTTATTAATGATAAGGAAAAGAAAGCATGGATCCGGGAAACCTTTGATGCATATTGTACAGAGATGGAGGGAGCCGCCATTGCACAGGCCGCTTATTTGAATCAGATTCCATATTTGGTGGTCCGCGCGATTTCAGATAAGGCGGATGACAGCGCCAATGTGGATTATAAGGAGTTTGAGGCAAAAGCCGTGGAACATTCGGTGCGTTTAATTGTGTCTATGCTGGAAGAAATGTAAGAAATAAAAGTCCGGATGGAATGGTTCCTTTCCGGGCTTTTACTGTTTCTGAACCCCTTAAGAATCGAATTCTCCCGCTATTTGACGAACGATTTTTGGCTTCTTAATCTTCTCAAAAAGCTTCTAAGTGGTTATAATGGGAACCATCATCTGGAACGATCTGGACGAAGAAAGGGGAGCTATTTATGTTACAATTTTTACAAACTGGAAAAATGCTGTATGTTCTTGCGGCCGTATGTGCACTGGGAGCTCTCAGCAAGCTTGTGACAAGCAGCCTCTACAAAAGATTAATTAAAGAAACCGGAAACATGGCACTGACGAAAAATAAGAATTTGAAAGCACTGAAGCAAAAAACCGAGAACATGTTTCTTATCAGTCATGGAATCCGAAACACCGGTGTTTACATAGAAAGACAGATATATGGATTCCGCTTTATGAGAATGTCCCTGGATAGCTGGGACAACCTTTCCGTGCAGGCAATGATTTTATGCTTTTTGATTGGAGGCGTAGCCGCGTTTGCCTCCTACTGGTATCGCTGTGATTCCTACTATATTGTACTTTACGGGACCATAGGAATCCTGTCCGGACTGTTTTTGGTGCTTGTTGATAACGGAGCCAATATTGCAGTGAAGAGACAGCAGCTTGCGGATTGCCTTGCGGATTATGTGGAAAACTCTCCGCATTTTTATAAAAATGTGGAGAGATCTTCGGAGAGCACAGAGCCGGAAAAGAAGAGCAGTGCGGCTATCAAATCCCTGAATCCCAGGCCGCGTGAGTTTGGAAGAAAGGGAGTAAAGGCAGTGCAGGAGATGGCAGTGGCGGATGAGAAGGCAGTTCTGGCAGAAGAAAAAGAGGATGTCAGGGAGCAGGAAGGCCATTTTCACATAGAGAAGGCAGAAAAAGACACCAAAAAAGCAGCAAATGCCCAGACAGAACGGCAGGGCGGCAGATTTTCTGTTTTGTCCAGAAAAAAGGAGGGAGTTTTGGACGAGCAGGCCGGGAAAAATTCAGGCGGTGGGAAAGAAAGTGCCGGTGCCAAACGGCAGAATGCCCAAAAAGGAGACGAGCTTTCCGGGAATATCGAATATCTGAGAGAGAGCCTGGAACAGATTGCGGCCAGCAGAGAGCAGACAAAACGAACGCTGCAGGAAATTCTGGCGACGGAAAAACCGGGAACAGAGCGGGCCAGGAAAGAGCTGAAACCGGAGGACTTGAAATTGCTGGGGGAACTTCTGCAGGAATATTTAACTTAGAAAGTGAAAAAATTCCAGTCGGCATTGTCAATGGTTTAGCCAAGTGATATAATGAAAGGCAATATGAGAGATATCTCACACAAGAAAAGGAGAAGGGATTTATGAGCAAAGAATTATTGTTTGATTATTCCAAGGCGTCAGGTTTTATTCGGGAAGAAGAAATTGCAAATATGAAGAGCGCTGTAATGGGCGCAAAGGAAGTTCTCACAGAAAAAACGGGCGCCGGAAATGATTTCCTTGGCTGGATTGATCTGCCGGTTGATTATGATAAAGAAGAGTTTGCAAGAATCAAAAAGGCAGCGGAAAAAATCAAAGGCGATTCGGATGTGCTGCTGGTAATCGGAATCGGCGGCTCCTACCTTGGAGCCAGAGCCGCGATTGAATTCTTGTCTCATAGTTTTTATAATGTCCTGCCGAAAGGAGTGAGAAAAACTCCGGAAATCTATTTTGTCGGAAATAGTATCAGCAGCAAATATGTTAAAGATCTTCAGGATGTGCTGGAAGGTAAGGACTTTTCCATCAATATCATTTCCAAATCCGGTACAACCACAGAGCCTGCCATTGCCTTCCGCGTGTTCAAGGAGATGTTGATTAAAAAGTATGGCAGAGAAGAAGCCAATAAGAGAATCTATGCAACAACGGATAAGGCAAGAGGCGCATTAAAGAATCTGGCAAACGAAGAGGGATATGAGTCCTTCGTGGTTCCGGATGATGTGGGAGGACGTTTTTCTGTACTGACGGCCGTTGGCCTGCTTCCGATTGCGGTAAGCGGTGCAGATATTGACAAGCTGATGGAGGGCGCAGCCTTTGCAAGAAAGAAAGCTTTAGAAGCAGAGTATGAAGCAAACCCGGCCCTGTTGTATGCGGCTGTCCGCAATATTTTGTTAAGAAAAGGAAAACAGGTTGAAATCGTAGCAAATTATGAGCCGAGCCTTCATTATGTTTCTGAATGGTGGAAACAGCTTTATGGTGAAAGCGAAGGAAAAGACCAGAAAGGTATTCTCCCGGCAGCTGTTGATCTGACAACGGATTTACATTCCATGGGTCAGTTCATCCAGGATGGTGCCCGTATCATGTTTGAGACAGTTCTCAGCGTGGAAGAGTCCCCAGCGGGAATTGTTCTGCAGGAGGAAGAAGTGGATACCGACGGCATGAATTATCTGGCCGGACAGACTGTGGACTTTGTAAATAAGAGCGCCATGAATGGAACGATTCTGGCCCATACAGACGGCAGCGTTCCGAATCTGCTGGTTAAGATTCCGTCTCAGGATGAGTACAGCCTTGGTCAGCTGTTCTATTTCTTTGAGTTTGCCTGCGGCATCAGCGGATATATTCTTGGAGTAAATCCGTTTAACCAGCCGGGGGTTGAGAGCTACAAGAAGAATATGTTTGCACTTCTCGGCAAACCAGGCTATGAAGAAGCAAGAGAGGCTCTGTTAAAGAGACTGTAATATAGAAAAGAGACAGTGCACGGAATTGCCATCCTGTGCGCTGTCTCTTTTTTCTTTACTAAAATGGCTTTTTCGGGATGCCAACAGGGATAGCGGGCATCGGATTGTTGCAGCTACAATCCGGATTGTAAAGTCTTTTAGAAAGAGATAGAAGGATGCTCCCTGATATGTTATAATTCTAGTGGGTGCTTTGCCACTATAAAAAGAAAAGAAGAATCCCTCGACTGTACGCCATTACGGTCGGGGGATTCGTTCTTTGCCTGCATGGATTTCTCCACATTTCTTTGTCTAACGGCATTATAGCATATGCAGATTTTAATTGCAAGATACATTTCTTTTGGGGTTCCCCACTTTTTCAGCTTTCCACGAACTTTTCCATAAATATGTCTAAAGGGTTAAAACATCTACAGGAGAAATTTGTATCCCAAATGATTTATGGTATCCCAAAAGCGATCCCCAGGCAGGTCTATTCCTCAATGACATGAATTTCCAGATAATCAAAATCAACGTCCTCAATAAAACTGTCTTTTGTAAAACGCGTCTTATCATGGCGTTTAAAGTCTTTTATATTGGAATCCAGCCAGATGGGCTGGCTTAAATCGAACTTGTAACAAATTTCTTCCAAAGCCTGAAAGACCATGGATGTGCGGGACATGGAGTAGTCGCCGCTGCATGCCACAGTATCCTTTAACAGGTGATTATCCTTCCAGATTTTTCCCCACATACGGAACATGGACGGCCTCCTTTCTATTACGATGGTTTCTGGCCTGTATCTCCTGCCGCCAGTGTAAGATTCTTTTGCGCCATTATATCAATAAATATACGAATTTTAAAGAGGCTTTTTGAAGATTTTACCTTGTGCGGCGGGTCAAGTTGTAGTAATCTATATATAGTACAAAAGCCAGGAGGACAAAAGATGGCACAGCCTATTACGGATTATGCTGCCTTTTTTGCTGGTGCAAAGCAGGCGGTAGAGGAACTGGAACAGTTGAAACAGCAGGAACGACAGTTGGAGGAGACAGAAAAGCAGCTGGAAAAAACGCTGAAGACGAAACAGCAGACCATTGCCGATACAATTTCCCAGACGGTAAAACAAAGGGCTGACGAAATTTCAAGAAGCTATGACGTGGAAATCGGGAAGCTCCAGGATCGTTTAAAAAAGGTAAAATCAAAGCGGGAGAAGGCAAAAACCCAGGGGATTAAAGAGCGGATTGCGGAGGATACGCAGGAGCTGTTAAAGGAAAATGAAGAATGGAAGGGACGGATTAAAAATCTGTTCCGTGTCAACCATGTACCGACATTTTGTTCCGGCAGGCTGTATTATTCTCTTTATTTTACGCGGGGCTTAAAAGAAACCCTGATTATGCTGGCTGTTCTTCTGATTTTCTTTCTTGCCGTACCATGTGGGATTTATTTATTAATTCCTGCGCGGAAAACATGGTACCTGATTGGAATTTATGTTGGAGTCATCGGAGTTTTTGGAGGGATTTATGTAAAAATCGGGAATTCCACGAAGATAAAATATATGGATGTGCTGAAAGAAGGAAGGGATATCCATGACAGGATCAGGGCCAATAAAAAACAGATAAAGGCCATCGTCAGGGCGATTCGAAAGGATAAAAATGATAACATATACAATCTTCAGAAGTTTGATGATGAGATTGCCCAGCTGAATCAGGATTTGGCGCAGACCAATAAAAAGAAGAAGGATGCGTTAAGCACGTTTGAATCTGTGACGAAAACGATTCTTTCCGATGAAATTATGGCGAATAATAAGGCAGAGCTGGAGAGACTGGAGGCAGAGCTTTCCGATACAGTGTCACAGCTTAAGAACACGCGGATTGCCGTAAAGGAAAAAGCTCTGTACATTACGGACCATTTTGAGGTGTTCGTTGGTAAGGAATTTGTGACGGCAGAAAGGCTGGAGGCACTGGAGAAAATTATTGCAGAGGGTGCGGCCGGCAATATCAGTGAGGCGGTTTCTGTATTTAAAAGCAGAGAGTATGACAGGTAAAGAAAGTTAACAAAATACAAAGGAGTAAGAGGTATGAGAAAACAAATCGTGCGGATTGTTGTCATGACGGCGGCCATGACGGCGTGTATGACCATAAGCGCATTGGCGGAAGGCTGGAAAACAGATCATTCAGGACGATGGTATGAAAACAGCGACGGAAGTTATCCGAGAAATCAATGGCAGTGGATTGACAATGATGGAGACGGAATGTCGGAATGCTATTATTTCGATGAAAACGGATATGTTCTGGTAAACGCCACAACACCGGACGGGTGTGAGGTGAATGGAATTGGTGCATGGGTGAAGAACGGAGAAATCCAGACACAGGCCGGTGGTACAAGCTCTGGCAGTACAGACTCCGGCAGTACAGGTTCTGGCGGAACGGGATGGAATGACTGGTATGACTGGGGGAACTGGGGAGGCTATAACAATGATCCGGAGTGGTATGACCATATGGAGGGCCTGAGCGAAGGAGACCGGGCGGCGTATCATTATGATGCCAAGTATTACAATTGGGATTCCAGAACACCGGAGTATATAGGAAAGGTGCAGGAGCAGTATAGCCGTATTTACGCAAATCCGACGGCGGAGACGGCGGCCGCGGAAATGGTATGGGTGGACATTCCCGTATGGCGGCTCAGGAATGGCCAGAAGGTAGCTGATACCACAAGAATACAGGTTTTAAGCTCTATCGCCGACGAAGTGAAGGAGATTTTCACGGAGATTTATAACGGGCCGGAGCAGTTCCCTATCAACAGCATTGGCGGTTACGCATGGAGAAGTAATGGCCTGGGAAGTAATCACAGCGCGGGGCTGGCCATTGACATTAATCCGGACCAGAATCCCCAGGTGAGGGAAGACGGGACTGTTCTTGTGGGGAATAAATGGGAACCCGGCGTGAATCCATACTCCATCGGACGGGACAGCGATGTGGTAAAGGCATTTGGAAAACATGGCTGGGGTTGGGGCGCATCCTTTAATACAAAAGATTATATGCACTTTGATTGGTAATAGAACGAAATCCGGAATTGGCGGGACATCTTTTTGATGTCCCGTCTGTTTTGTTTTATGGGAAAGACCTGTGCGAAAACGGTGCCGCGAAGCGGCATCTTCCCTTCCTGTTTTCTGCACATCCACCTGAGTCTCATAGGAAACACTTTCATGCATGGTGGTGCCTGATGGCAGGCATGAGGGTTTACTGTAAAAAGGCAGGATGGGAAGGGGGCAGAGGAACTTCGTGTATAAATCCATCATGGACAGCCTATAATAACGTATAGGAAAGGAAAGAAAAGGAAAGAAAAGGAAACGGAGACAAAGACAGGCCATGAGATTTCGGAAACGGGAAATTTATTATTATGATACAGTTGCGGGGTTTGAAGCAGAGAAGTTTGCCGGCCGGTTTTTGATGATGCTGCTGGATGAGATGCGGGAGTCCCAAAAAACGGAGGTTGTTTTTTTATGCATTGGCACCGACAGGTCCACAGGAGACAGTCTTGGACCGTTAATCGGTCATAAATTAAAGGAGCAGGGAATCAGAAATGCAAGGGTGTTTGGAACACTGGAAAGCCCGGTTCATGCCATGAACCTGGAGCTCTGCATGGAGGGGCTGCAGAAAAAATTCCCCAATGCCCTGGTGGTGGCGGTTGACGCTTCCGTGGGAAATGTGGAGCATGTGGGATTCGTCACTCTGGGGCGCGGGCCGCTAAAGCCTGGATCAGGAGTAAAAAAGGAGCTGAGAGCAGTAGGAGATATTTTTATTACCGGAATTGTGGGGGCTTCCAGGAACGGAGATCCGCTGATGCTGCAGAGTATCCGGCTTTCGGTCGTGATGCGTCTGGCGGACTGCATCAGCCGCAGTATCTGTCTGGGAATGAATCTCATTGGGAGACGTGTCGAAAACTTTTCCGTGGAGCCGTCCCCGTTTTGACAGGTTTTGCAGATGGGACATGCTATACTTTCGCTTGATTAAAAGAGAATGGACCGGCGCGGGTTTCCCTGGCCGGTCCGATGAAAAATATAGCGAGGTGAGACCATGGGAGATTTATATAATCCATTTCCGAAGCTGCCGAAGAATATCCGCCAGATTGGCGACACGGACCAGGTGGTTCGGTTTTATGTGGAGGATTATGTAAACACATATCTGAAACGACTGTATCCCACAGGAAAGCAGACGCTGCGGGTGGGACTTTTACTGGGGAATGTGGAACAATATGACGGGACTCCATACATATTTGTGGACGGCGCCATGGAAATGGAAGACGTGGAAGTGAACGGGGAAAAGATTAATTTCTCGGACAATGCCTGGAAAAAGGCGTATCAGGCCATTGAGGAGGCGTTTCCTAAGAGAACGGTACAGGGGTGGTTTCTATGCGGCGGACCGGGGAGTCAGCTTAGTCCGCTTAATTATTGGAAACAGCACGGACAGTATTTCGCGGGGAAAAACCAGCTCATGTATTTAAACCATGGTCTGGAAGGCGAAGAAGCGGTTTATGTTACGTCGGACGACGGGTTTTACAGGCTGAAGGGATATTGCGTTTATTACGAAAGAAATCAGATGATGCAGGACTATATGATTACCAGAAAGGATGTACACCGGATTGAATCTGGTTCTCATGAGAAGGTAATCAAGGATTTCAGACAGCGCATGGTGGTGAAAAAGGAACAGGCAAAAGAACAAAACCATCGGACAAGCACCCTTGGCATGATTTGCGGAATGCTTTCCGTGGCAGTTTTGGCAGGCGGTGTGGTGCTGGTCAATAACTATACAAAAATGCAGCGAATGGAAAGTGTCTTGACTTCTGTCCTGCCTGCGGGAGTTTCCAACTGGGACGAGTATCAGAAGCAGAAAGCGGAGGAGCCGGATTTTATAATTGAGGAATTGCCGGGAAATGTACAGCCAATAGGAGAGGCAGTTGGGGAAACCGGGGAATCCTATGGAACGGAAACCATGGGGGGCAGCATACCGGAAAAGGGAGAAGCCGAAGCAGAAGACACCAAAGCGGAAGACGCAGATTCCACCCTGGTGGAAGAGGCGGTACCGTCCGTGGAAGGCGAGAGCGCGGACAGCGGGGGAGCGGACAGCTACTCAACAGACGGTGAGAGCGGACAGGCCGGAGGTCCCGGGGAGGCAGCGCCGCCCGTACAGACAGAACCGGAAAGTCAGACCGATGGACTCGATCAGGAAGAGCCGTCCTCCCAGAATCTGGTAGGAATGGGGAAGGGAACCGGCCAGGGTGATATGGAAGAGCCAGAGCGCGAGCCCATAGACTATGCGGCGGCCGAGGCAAATGGATATCATATATATGAAGTCGGAGAGGGAGAGACCCTTTATGGGATTTGCTGGAAAAACTATGGCGATCTGAAACATCTGGCAGAAATCTGCCGTTTGAATAACCTGGAAGATGTAGACCGGATTCTGGCCGGCCAAAAATTGATTTTGCCATAAGGCAGAATGTAGCTGCATATGCCCATTTAAGATTGCCCGCGGCAAAGGGGCACGTGAACAGTAGCTGAATGGTTACAATTTAACCATAATTAAGAAAGAATTTAATGCGAATCTCCTGGAAATGTTGTATACTGAGAACATATAGGCATTTCCGGGAGATTTATTATATGAGTGGTATGAGTTCCATGGACAGAGAGAGGAAAAAACGACAGCTTCGTAATAACATTGTCCAGACTCCGAAACAGGACCGCCCGCCCTCTTATAAGGAAGAGGGGGATGGTGAGGATACCTTCCGTCAGGCCCTCGGCCAAAGGCGGAGGAAGAAAATCTTTATGTTCCTGGCAGTGACGATGTTTCTTGCGGCAACATGTTTTTGCTGGTATCAGTACCAGAATGAATATGAATATACAGAATATGACGTGTCCTGGGAGCAGTCCATGCGGTTTTCTGATGGAGCTCAGGGCGAGGGACAGGAATCGGAAGATACCTTGGAAAATGGAACAGGTAAGGTGGTCAGCGACAGCAGCTTTGTACAATATGAGTATTTTGGCGACAATATGATTAAATATACCAAGGACGGCGCCTCCTACATAGATGCCTCAGGAAAAACGATCTGGACTCAGGGCTATGAAATGAAAACCCCCATTATCAACGTAAATGGCGATTATGCAGTTATTGCGGACCAGCAGGGGAACCAGGTGTATATCTGTAACCGCGAGGGATGCACAGGGGTGGCTAAAACCCAGCTTCCCATCACAAAGGCCGCTGTTTCAGCAAGAGGCGTGACCGCTGCCGTGGTGGAGGACAGCACGGCCAGCTATGTTTTTTATTTTAAAAAGGACGGAGAGGAGCTGGGAATCTATATTAAAATGCTTCTGTCCGGCGACGGGTATCCCATTGATCTCGCCCTTTCCCCGGATGGGAAGCAGGTTGTCATGTCGGTGGCCTATCTGAAAAACGGCGTTCTTAAAAGCAAGGTGGTATTTTATGATTTCTCAGAAATCGGGAAAAATGTAAACAACCGTTTCATCGGGGCCTTTGAGGAGGAATTTGACGGAAAAATGGTTGCGAGAGTCCGGTATCTCAATGAGGAAACCGTCTGCGCGTTTTCTGATAAAGGGATGACTTTTATTTCCGTGAAAAATGTAATTCCGGATACTACTGTCGTTACGGTTCCGGTGGAGGAGGAGATTAAAAGCATCTGTTATTCGGGCCGGTATGCCGGAGTGGTGGTGGACAACGCTTCCGGAAGCTCCAGCCGTCTGGATATTTACAGCACGGACGGGAAGCGGGCTGCCAGCGTTGATTTTGATTACCCATACAGCGGAGTCGAAATTGACGGCGACAAAATTATCCTGTATAATGAGGAGTCGTGCAGGGTTTACAATCTGGACGGCCATAAAAAGTTTGACAGGCAGTTTGATTTTCCGATTTCCTGTGTCCGTGCAGGAAAAAATCATCGGAACAGTCTGATTGTGGCCGGCAGTGATGTGATGAAAGAAATTAAATTAAAATAAGTTAAAAGAGGAAATTCACAGGAGGAAGAATCATGAATGCGATCGACAATTTGGCAGTTAATTCCATTAGAGTTTTGTCCGCCGACGCGATCCAGAAAGCCAACTCTGGACATCCGGGACTGCCCCTTGGCAGCGCTCCGGCGGCGTATGAGCTGTGGGCTAACCACATGAACCACAACCCGGCGAATCCGTCCTGGGTAAACCGTGACCGGTTCATTTTGTCCGGAGGACATGGCTCTATGCTGTTGTATTCCCTTTTGCATTTATTTGGTTATGGCTTGAGGAAAGAAGATATTATGAATTTCCGGCAGGTTGGTTCCCTGACTCCGGGTCATCCGGAATATGGCCATACCGTTGGAGTGGAAGCAACCACAGGCCCCCTGGGCGCCGGAATGGGAATGGCTGTCGGTATGGCTTTGGCGGAAAAGCATCTGGCTTCCGTATTTAATAAGGACAATTATCCGGTTGTGGACCACTACACCTATGTCCTCGGCGGAGACGGCTGCATGATGGAGGGGATTTCCTCTGAGGCATTTTCTCTGGCGGGAACCTGGGGACTTGGGAAATTGATCGTCCTTTACGATTCTAATAAAATTTCCATTGAGGGGAGTACGGACATTGCGTTCCGTGAGAATGTGGAGGAAAGAATGCGCGCCTTTGGTTTCCAGACCATTACGGTTGAGGATGGAACCAATACAGACGCCATCGGCCTGGCCATCGAGGCTGCAAAGGCTGAAACAGAGCGGCCGTCCTTCATTACCATTAAGACAGAAATCGGGTATGGCTGTCCGGCAAAACAGGGAAAGGCCAGCGCCCATGGGGAACCGCTGGGTGCAGACAATGTGAAGGCTATGAGAGAGAACTTAGACTGGCCTTATGAAGAGCCGTTCTTTGTGCCGGAAGAGGTTTATGAACATTTTGCGGGACTGGCGCGGGAAAAGGCAGATGTGGAAGCTGCGTGGAGTGTGATGTTTGCCGCATATTGTGAAGAATATCCGGAGATGGAAGCTCTTTGGGAGAAGTATCATGCCGGCGTGGACGAAGAGGCCTTGCTAAACAATGAAACATTCTGGCTTGGAAAGGAAAAACCGGAGGCAACCCGCTCCCTTTCCGGAAAAATGCTGGGCCTGTTAAAAGATGAAATGCCGAATTTGATTGGCGGTTCTGCTGATCTGGGTCCCTCCAACAAAACAGAGATGAAGGGTGCAGGCGATTTTTCTGCGGAGACTCCTGAGGGAAGAAATCTGCACTTTGGCGTAAGAGAACTGGCCATGGCGGCGATCGGAAACGGTATTATGCTTCACGGCGGCCTGCGGGCTTATGTCGCCACATTTTTTGTGTTCAGCGATTATGTGAAGCCAATGGCAAGGCTGTCTGCTCTTATGAACATTCCGCTGACCTATGTATTCACCCATGACAGCATCGGGGTTGGCGAGGATGGCCCGACTCATGAGCCGATTGAGCAGCTTGCCATGCTTCGGGCAATGCCGAATCTGCGTGTATTCCGTCCCTGTGACGCGACAGAGACATCTGCCGCATGGCTGACGGCCGCCGCCTCCAAAAAGAACCCTACGGCTCTGGTCCTCACAAGACAGAACTTAAATCCGGTTGCAGGAAGCAGCAAGGAAGCTTTAAAAGGAGGCTATGTGATCGACGACTGCGAAGGGACACCGGAAGCCATTCTCATTGCCAGCGGCTCTGAGGTAGACCTGGCCGTAAGGGCAAAGGCAGAGCTTGAGGCTGAGGGGAGAAAAGTCCGCGTGGTTTCCATGCCCTGCATGGAGCTGTTTGAAGAACAGAGCGCGGAATACAGAGAGTCCGTGCTGCCGAAGGCTGTCCGTAAGAGAGTGGTTGTGGAAGCCCTTTCTGATTTTGGCTGGGGTAAGTATGTGGGTCTGGATGGCGCATACGTTACGATGAGGGGCTTTGGCGCCAGCGGCCCGGCCGGAAAGCTGTTTGAAAAATTCGGATTTACTGTGGAAAATGTAGTAAATACCGTGAAAGCACTGTAAAAATGAAAAAAGGTTAGTGTATTGACACACTTACTTTCAGTCAAATGACGCAGAATGAATTTTCAGTCTGCAAGGCGGAGGAGGGAGGCGATGCGGTGGCATCGTTGACCGACAACAACGCAGCAGATGGAAATTCAGGCAAGTCATTTGGCGAAATGTAAATGTGTCAATACACTAGTGGGTCTTTGGGAGGCAGATATGAGCCAAAAGTGTATAGGAATCGACATTGGAGGAACTACAGTAAAAATCGGTGTGTTCCAGGCGGACGGGACTCTTTTGGAAAAGTGGGAGATTCCCACAAGGAAGGAAGAGAACGGAAAATATATCCTTGGGGATATTGCAGCTTCCATTAAAGAAAAGGCAGCCGGGTGGAGTATGTCCCTCTCTGATTTTGCCGGGGCGGGCATGGGACTTCCGGGGCCTGTTCTGGACAACGGATATGTCACATTCTGTGTGAATCTGGGGTGGAGAGACATGAATGCCCAGGAGGAATTAAGCCGCCTTTTAGACGGGATGCCGGTCAAGAGCTCCAACGATGCCAATGTGGCGGCCCTTGGTGAAATATGGCAGGGCGGCGGCAGAGGATATAAAGACATGGTCATGGTGACTCTGGGGACCGGAGTCGGCGGCGGTATTATTTTAAATGGAAAGATTTGGTCAGGCATGCAGGGAACCGGAGGAGAAATCGGCCATATGCATGTGGTAGAGGGAGAGACAGAACAATGCAACTGCGGCGGTTACGGATGTCTGGAGCAGGTGGCTTCTGCTACGGGGATTGTCAGAGTGGCGGCCCGGCTTCTGGCTGCTGATAAACGCCCCTCATCCTTAAGAGAGATAAAGAATATCACGGCTAAAAATGTGCTGGATGAGGCGAAAAAGGGAGATCGGCTGGCAGTAGAGTCTGTGGAGACTTCCTGCCGTTATTTGGGCTGGGCGCTGGCCAGTATTACGATGGTACTGGATCCGCAGGTTTATTTAATCGGGGGCGGCGTTTCAAAAGCAGGCGAATTTTTAATTGAGAAAATCCAGAAGTATCATGACGAGATGTCTCCGATGGCGGTCGGAAAGGCGAAAGTGCTATTAGCAACTCTGGGAAATGATGCGGGGATTTATGGTGCGGCGAAGCTGATTTTAGAATAAATGAAAAGGGAGAGCTGTACGCGGGCCGATAAGAATATCTGCCCGCATACAGCTCTTTCTAAAATGAGGAGACCCCGGTCGCGACAACCGGGGCAATTATGAAAAATCTATGTGCAATTTGTCTAATTTAAGAGGCAAAATCTATTTGCTTCTATGCATTTAGTATAAAAAACGTATATGAATAAAATATGAACACAGTGTAAACAGATTATGAAAGTTGGCGTTCACGGAGCGGGGAGAGCCGGACAGGAAAATGCCCTCTGTGAACAGTGACGTATGAAACATAGCGGCTCAGATGTCGAAAAAAAATAAGAGCCATTCGGGGAGGAGTATGCTATAATCATAATAGCAAAAGCTGGATATGAATATCTCCTGAAAGTGGTTCATAATCGTAATGGTTCAGCATCCGTTACTCATAATCAACCATACATAACAGAAAGGAACCTACACATGCCAAATCAGGAAAAACAAAAAATCTTAGTTTTAGGACATCGAAATCCCGACACAGATTCTATCTGTTCCGCCATCTGCTATGCAAACCTGAAACAGCTTTTAAACGGAGAAGAATACGAACCTTGCAGGGCAGGAAATGTGAACCCGGAAACTCAGTTTGTATTGAAGCATTTTAAAGTGGAAACTCCGAGGCTGGTGGAAAATGTAAAAACGCAGGTAAAGGACATAGAAATCAGAAAGACAAAAGGCGTAGACCGCGGCATTTCTCTGAAAAATGCATGGGGTCTTATGCAGGAAAACAATGTGGTTACGCTTCCCATTGTCGCTGACGGCGGTATTTTAGAGGGGGTTATTACCATCGGCGACATCACGAAATCCTACATGGATTTATATGACAGCAGCATTATCTCCAAGGCACACACCAAGTATGCAAATATTTTGGATACGCTGGAGGGCAGCATTGTTGTGGGCGATTCGGAATGTTATTTTGACAGAGGAAAGGTCCTTATCGCTGCCGCCAACCCGGATCTGATGGAAAATTATATTGAAAAGCATGATCTTGTAATTTTAGGAAACCGTTACGAGTCTCAGCTATGCGCCATCGAAATGGAAGCGGGCTGCATCATTGTCTGCGAGGGTGCGGGCGTTTCTCTTACCATCCGCAAGCTGGCGCAGGAGCGCGGCTGCACGGTAATTACAACTCCGTATGATACCTATACCACGGCCCGCCTGATTAACCAGTCCATGCCGGTGAGCTATTTTATGACCACGGATCATATTGTGGCCTTTTCTGATGAAGATTATCTGGATGAAATCCGCGAAATCATGGCCAGCAAGCGTCATCGGGATTTTCCGATCTTAAACAGCGATGGAAAATATCTGGGTATGATTTCCCGCCGAAATTTACTGGGAGCCAAGGGAAAACAGATCATCCTTGTGGATCACAACGAGAAAAACCAGGCCGTGGAAGGCGTGGAAAGCGCCGATATCCGCGAGATCATTGATCATCATCGTCTAAGAACCGTGGAAACCATGTCGCCGGTATTTTTCAGAAATCAGCCTTTGGGCTGCACGGCAACCATTATCTGCCAGATGTATCAGGAAAACGGTGTGAAAATTGATAAAAAGACTGCGGGCCTCCTATGCAGCGCAATTATTTCTGATACACTGCTGTTCCGCTCTCCCACCTGTACGCCGATGGATAAGACGGTGGCTTTGATGCTGGCCGATATTGCGGGGATTAATGCGGAGGCGTATGCAAAGAAGATGTTCGCGGCCGGAAGTAATTTAAAGGGAAAATCAGATGAAGACATCTTCTATCAGGATTTCAAGCGGTTCTCCGTTGGAAAGTCTGTGTTTGGGATCGGGCAGATTACGTCTTTAGACTCTGAGGAACTGGAGGCTTTAAAAGAAAGAATGCTGCTGTATTCGGAAAAGGCCAGAGAACAGCATCATATTGACATGATGTTCTTTATGCTGACCAATATTCTTACGGAATCCACGGATCTGGTCTGTGTGGGCCAGGGTGCTGAGCAGCTTGTGGCCAGCGCTTTCCACACTTCTGACGAGGACGACGGAAGCGAGGAAAAGCTGGATGGGTTTGTCCATCTCCCTGGTGTGGTTTCCAGAAAAAAACAGCTTGCTCCACAGATTATGATGGCGCTTCAGCAGTAGGAGGATATGATGGCGAAACGGCAGTTTAAACCAGGAAATATGCTGTACCCGCTTCCTGCTGTGATGGTGTCGGTGGCGGATAAAGAGGGAAATTCCAATATTATTACGGTGGCGTGGGCCGGGACAGTCTGCACCAACCCGCCAATGTTATCCATCAGTGTGCGTCCGGAGCGATATTCGTACCATATGATACGGGAGACGGGGGAGTTTGTTGTAAACCTCACAACAGAAAAATTAGCGTATGCCACGGATTACTGCGGAGTGAAATCCGGTCGTGATACCGATAAATGGAAGGCCGCGGGCCTTACCCGGGAAAAGGCCAGTCAGGTTTTGGCGCCGCTTATTAAGGAATGCCCGGTGAATCTGGAGTGCAGAGTCAAACGGGTGGACGAATTGGGGAGCCATCATATGTTTTTAGCGGAGGTGGTGGCCGTTCATGTGGATGAGGCATATATGGATGAAAAGGACACCTTCCATTTATCAGATGCAAAGCCCCTTGCCTATTCTCATGGGAGATATTACGGGTTGGGGAAGTGTCTGGGTGCCTTTGGATACAGTGTGAAAAAGAAAAATAAAAGAAACGATTCATTCAGAGGGAATATGAATTATTACAAATAAAAAGAGGGGCGGCATTCAATGGGTGAAAAAAGTAATATAGTATTAATAGGCATGCCGGCTTCCGGAAAAAGTACTGTCGGAGTCCTGTTAGCCAAGCGGCTGGGATATGCTTTTGTGGATGTGGATCTGGTGATACAGGAGCAGCAGGAAAAACTCTTAAGGGAAATCATTGAGGAGCGGGGCCTGGATGGATTTATGGCTGTGGAGGAGGACGCCAATGCCGGACTGGAAGTGGAAAAGTCCGTGATTGCTCCCGGCGGAAGTGTGATTTATGGTTTAAAAGCCATGGAACATTTACAGAAAATCGGAACCATCGTGTATTTAAAAATTGAATATGAAGACCTGGAAGCACGTCTGGGAAATTTAAAGGACCGGGGTGTGGTCTTAAAGGACGGCATGACCCTGAGAGACCTGTATGCGGAACGTGTTCCATATTATGAGCGCTATGCAGATGTAACCATAGAGGAAACCGGAAAAACTTTCGGTGAAATAGTAGACGAATTACGTGCGTATTTTGAAAGGAGAGCGTAGCTTATGGGAAGGATTTATGGAAGTCTGGAGGAACTGGTCGGTCATACCCCGATGGTAGCGCTGCCGAGAATGTGTGAACAGCATCAGACAGCAGCCAATGTCTATGCGAAGATGGAGATGTTTAATCCCGGCGGAAGCTCTAAAGACAGACTGGCATTGAAGCTTTTGGATGATGCAGAAAAAGCGGGCCTGATTACCCGCGGGAAAAATGTGATTGTGGAACCCACCAGCGGCAATACCGGTATCGGCCTGGTTTCCATTGCCCGCGCGAGAGAATACCGGGTGATTGTGGTTATGCCCGAGGATGTGAGCGAAGAGAGAAAGAAGCTGCTGGATGCCCGCGGCGCCGTGGTTGAGCTTACTCCTGCAGAAAAAGGCATGGCCGGAGCCATCGAAAGGGCGAAGGAGATTCTGAAGGAGGATCCGGACGCATGGATGCCGGATCAGTTCAACAATCCCAGCGGTCCCCAGGCACATTATGAGACGACAGGCCCGGAGATTTGGGAAGATATGGATGGAAAAATTGATGTATTTGTCTGCGGTATCGGCACTGGCGGCACGATCACCGGGGTGGGACGCTATTTGAAGGAAAAGAACCCCGACATTAAAATTGTTGGCGTAGAGCCTAAGGACAGTGCGGTTTTAAACGGAGGAAAGCCGGGCCCTCATATGCTTCAGGGAATCGGAGCCGGATTCATTCCCAGTATTCTGGATATGAGTATTATTGACGAAGTTATGGATATTGATAAGTATGAAGCATACCTGACCTGTTATGATCTGACTGCGGCAGAGGGCTACCTGGTTGGAATTTCCGGCGGAGCAGCTCTTCAGGCGGCAAATTATGTTGCAAGACGTAAGGAAATGGCAGGAAAGAACGTTGTGGTACTTCTGCCTGACAGCGGGGAACGATATCTGAGCACCGAAATGTATGATGCAGGGCCGGAAGAATAAGAGTATAAAGACGGGCTAGAGCGCGTTTGAAAATTCATTCCCGCCATCTGTACGCCCCGCTTTGCGGGAAATTTGGCTCTCATTCGGTCAACGTAGCCCACTACGCCTCCCTCATTCGAGCTAAATTTCCCACAAACTGTGATGCACATCTGACGGAAAGCAATTTTCAGACACGCTCTGGCGTTTGATTTACGCGAGCAACGAGCCAAAGTCCGTGCTTGCACGAGACCTTGGCGACTGCCGCGATAACTTGAGAAACTCGCAAAGCGTGTTTCTCATAGTTTCGCCGGCCCGTTCAGAGTTTATTTAGTAAAGGATAAAGTGATGGTGCCGTCCTCATGATATGTAACAGCTTCCCGGTTCAGATTCAGGCTGTCGATGGCGGCCAGATACTCTTCTTTGGATTTGAAGTATGGCTTTGCCTCAGCGATTACTTTTTTCGCCCGCGCGGCATCATCAGTCAGAAGCTTTGCTGCCGTAAGAACTAGGCATTGCGCCGGATGGAGACAGCCGAGAACCTTATCGGCCACATAGTAGTCTTTCCCGTGTCCGGTTCCGACGGAACCGCTGGTGTGGGGATGAATGGCCGGCATAATGGCGGAAACGTCGCCCATATCGGTACAGCCGGTGCCCCAGGGGCCGCGGATAACCGTATCTTTTCCTGCGACGGCTTCCATGGCTTCCGTCATGACCTGTGCCAGATTTTCATCGTTATTTAAGGGGAAATATCCCGGATGATCATCGATTTCCACATTACAGCCCATGGAGGCGGCGGCCCCGGCCAGGGCCTGATTTACCTTTTTATTATATTGATAGATGCTGTCGAAGGAAGCGCCGCGGACATAGGATTCTATTTTGGCGGTTTCCGGAATCGCGTTTACAGCGACACCCGCCTCGGTAATGATGGGATGGAAACGGATATGGTCACTGTCCACAAAGGTTTCGCGGAGGGCGTTGACAGCGTTTAAGCCGCAGGTTGCAGCATACAGCGCATTTTTTCCCCGCTCCGGAGAACCGCCGGCGTGGGAAGCAACACCTTTAAAAGTGATATTTTTTGTGACGCAGCCGTTGCAGCCTGCGCCGATGGATAAAGCCTTTCCTTCAGGAAGGCAGCCGGAATGAATCATCATGGCCATATCTACGCCGTCAAAATATCCTCTGTAAATGAACTCTACTTTGCCGCCGAAATACTTAATAATGCCTTTCTGTCTGAGCGTTTCACGATAGCCCAGTTCAATCAGTTCTTCGGCCGGAACGGACATAAGGCGGATGGAACCGCAAAGGCCGTCAAGCGCGCCGGGCTCTTTCAGGGCAGCGGCTACTCCCAGAAGAATAGCGGACTGTGCGTGATGGCCGCAGGCGTGGACCGCAGAGGTTTCCGGGTCCGCATCGGGATGATTTCCAACAATCAGAGAATCCAGCTCCCCTAAAATTGCGATTTTGGGGCCGGGTTTTCCGGTATCCAGATCGGTATAGAAGCCAGGGATATTCCCTGCTTTGATCAGGGTGTAGCCCAGGGACTCAAACTTCTCTTCCAGGTACGCGGAGGTTTTCCACTCCCTGTAACCAGTTTCCGGGTGTTTCCAGATATGGTCCGCGGCTTCATTCATCAGTTGTTCCTGTTTTGCCACCATTTCCAACAGCTTACTTGCTTGTTCCATAAATTTGCTCTCCTTTCGTAGACAGGTCTTTCATATTGCTTTTATTATAACTGAAATGTGTAAAATAGTCCATAAAAACAGAGCTGCTACATAACGTTACAGCTTGCGGGGAATTGACAAATTCATCATGATTTAGTAGAGTAAAGATAAAAATATAGATGAAAGAGATATCCATGATTAATTATAAAACAATACGGGAACAGGTTTCAACATATATCCGGGATCAGATTTTACAGTCAAAAATTAAACCAGGAGAGCGTATTCTGGAACAGGAAATTGCCGATGAGCTGGAAATCAGCCGTGGTCCGGTCCGTGAATCCCTGCGCCAGCTGGAGCAGGAGGGGCTTTTGGAGTACCGGAGAAACCGCGGCTGCGTGGTGCGTGAATTTCAGAAAGAGGATGCGGCTGAAATCTTTTTTATTCGCTCTGCCCTGGAGGCCGCTTCTGTTATGTATTGTGAAGGAAAAATTCCTGACAATCTCCAGGAACAAATGGAAAAAGTTCTGAATCAGATGCAGGATATAGCGGAAGATGGCGGGCTGACAGAGTTTGTGGAGAAGGATCAGGCGTTTCACAGTATAATTGTAAAAGCATGCGGCCTGGAACGGCTGTATGCGTTATGGAACAGTCTGACCCCTGTAAGTATTGCTCTGTTTATGACAGACAGTCGGAAAAATTTTGTTCTGCAAAAGCAGTATCTCAGGCATAAGCAGGTTTTTGAGGCACTAAAATCAGGGGATGCAGATCTGGCCCAAAAAGAGATTTATGCTCATTATATAAAGACAGAAGCCTTATTGAGCAATAAAACATAGAATTATTTTTCAATAAATTGTTGACAATCTACAAAATGCAATTTATAATGTAGGAAAGGAAGGCAATATAAAATCGTGCGCCTTTAAATTGTTGACAATCTACAATCTACAAAATAAACGATTGGAAAGGAGTAAACCATGAAATGGAATGAAATTGCAGTAGGAATCCTGGGCGCCACCGGTGTAGTGGGAACAGAAATGTGCAAAGTTCTTGAAGAACGGAACGTGCCATGTACAAGCCTGCGTCTCCTGGCTGACAGGTCAGAGGCTGGAAAGAAAGTGATCTTCCGTGGAAAAGAACTGACGGTGGAGGAAGCCACGGATGATTCTTTTGATGGCCTTGATATTTTGCTGGTGGCTGTGTCTGATACCGTGAGCCGGCGTTTTTCACCGGTGGCGGTGGCCAAAGGTGTGGTGGTAATTGATAATAGCTCTGCATATCGTATGGATCCGGAGGTTCCTCTGATAGTGCCTGAAGTGAACCCGCAGGATATTTCCTGGCACAAGGGAATTATAGCCAACCCCAACTGTTCTACCATTATTGCCCTGGTAGCAGTTCATGCTCTCCACAAGGCGCATCCAATTAAACGCATGATTGTTTCCACCTACCAGGCCGTTTCTGGCGCTGGAATCAACGGATTAAAAGAGCTGGAGGAACAGGCGGCTGACTATGCCAGCGGCAGACCTATTTCAGAGAATAAGGTATTCCAGCATCAGATCGCCTTCAACTTGATTCCGCATATTGATGCGTTCCAGGATAATGGGTATACCAAAGAAGAATTGAAAATGCTGAATGAGGGACGGAAAATTTTCCACGAACCTGATTTGGATATTACCTGTACCTGTGTACGGGTTCCTGTATTGAGGAGTCATTCGGAGTCTATTTATCTGGAATTTAACGAGAAGGTATCCGTAAAGGAGGCAAGAGAACTGATTTCAGCCGCGGCGGGTACGAAACTGGTGGATGAACCGGATAGAAACGTATATCCGATGCCCCTTGATACATCCAACCAGGATTTGGTTTTCGTAGGGCGTATCCGCCAGGATATGACAGAGGAGAATGCTCTTGACCTCTGGTGCTGCGGTGATCAGATCAGGAAGGGAGCAGCAACCAATGCGGTTCAGATTGCAGAGCTCATCATTGCAAAAGAGCGAGCCTAGGCTTGGAGGTGGACAAATGAAACTGCTCGTACAGAAGTTCGGCGGGACCTCCGTTGCCACCAGAGAAGCCAGAGAGCTTGTATGTAAAAAAATCCAGATGGCCCAAAAAGAAGGATGGTCGGTTGTGGCCGTGATTTCCGCTATGGGAAGAAAAGGAGAGCCCTACGCGACAGATACTCTGCTGGAACTGTTCTCTGAGGGAAAAACGCTTCCGTGCAGCAGGGAGCAGGACGCAATTTATGCCTGCGGGGAAATGATTTCCGGCGCTCTTGTGGCCAATGAACTTCAGGCCCAAAAGGTAAAGTGCGTGTTCCTGAATGGAGAGCAGGCAGGAATCATAACGAATGCCAGATATTCGGACGCGGATATTTTGAATATCCGCCGGGACGCTATTTTGGAATGGCTGAAAAGCGGTTATGTGGTGCTGGTTGCCGGAGGTCAGGGAGCAACAGAGCAGGGAGCCTTTACGTCCATTGGCCGCGGCGGCGGCGATACGACTGCCTGTGCGATAGGATACTATTTGTCTGCGGAGGAGGTGCGGATCTACACGGATGTAGATGGTATTTTCACTGCTGACCCCAGAATTGTCAAACAATCATATCCAATATCGAATATGGATTATGAGCAATGTCTGAGAATGGCCAGGTGCGGCGCTAAAGTGATTCATCCCAAGGCAGTAGCCTATTCCCAGATGGGGGGCCGGAATGTTTTAAGCGTTCGCTCGACTTTTACAGATGAACCAGGCACAAGAATTGGAACTTATGAAAGCAGCAGTATTGGTGTGACAGCCCTTAGAAGCCGGGGATATTTCCGGTGTGAAATCTCAGAGAAATCCCTGTGGTTTCCATATCTGAGCCAGGCGGACATATCTGCGGAGTATGGAGGGTTCTGGCATGGTATTTGGAATACTGAAGGGGGGAATGCCATAAAGCCGCCGGAGGGAACGGAAATTCGGGATGTGATTTTTGCCATTGCTCCCCAAGGCGTTGAACTGTCAGGGGAAGTGGAAGGCCGTTGGCCGCTGGCAGAGGAAATCTTTAAGATAGATGAGCGCTGTATGGCGATAATTGTGGAACCGGAATACTATGAAGAATTAATTAATCAGATACATGATGATCTTTGTATTACTAAATGAAAAGAATGGAGAGATAAGAATGAGTAATTTAATTTGTGAAAACACTTGGGAAGAAAACAAAAAAGCCATAGAAGAAAGAAAATTAGCGATCATTCCAGTGGGAAGTACGGAACAGCATGGCCCGGCTCTTCCTGTTGGCACAGACTGGATGGTTGCGGAATATCTGGCAAAGCAGGTGGGAGAAAAGTGCAGCAGGGCAGTGGTAACTCCCGTGGTTCCCTTTGGACATGCTCTGTATCACAATGATTTTCCCGGTACTCTGGCAGTGTCTCAGACCACGCTTTGCACTTATGTGAAGGAAATCTGTGAGCAGCTGGTGAATTACGGAATTACCCATATTCTATTTATCAATGGTCATGGCGGCAATAACAATGCGCTGTATGATGTAGGACAGTATTTCCGCCATAAAAATATTCCGGTCGCCAATATTCAGTGGTTTGAAGTGGCAGGAGCCCTCAATAAGGAATGGGGGTTAATCGGACACGGCGATATCATTGAAACTTCTGTGATGCTGCATATTGCTCCCGATACTGTGAGACTGGAGCGGGCGCATATTCCGGAGAATAAGCAGTATGGAAACATCAAAATTTTGGATCTGCACCGGGGCGAGTTTGAAAGCGCCAGTGTTTACCTGAATATCCGTACAAAGGATGCCAGCTCCAGCGGCGATCTGATTGAATATGGTCATTCTTCCGATGTGGATTACACAAAGAGTCCTAAAGACGCGACGGCTGAAACAGGAAGGGCTGTCTGCGAGGCTGTTGTGGATTATACATTGAGGTTCATTGACGAGTTTATGCAGTTTAGCTTTTAGTTTTTTTTAATCTCACTCATAAATATCTTCTTCATTTTCTTGTTATCTTTCATAGTTTTAGATATAATATGAGAGATAACAGAAGATGCGGGAGTTTTTTTATTTGATGAGGTCAATATAAAGGAGGGGCGATTTTGTATATTATTCGTGTAAAAATGCAGAAACCCGGAAAAAAGGGCCGGGGGATCGTGGAGCCGGTGGAGTTTGCCTTAAAAGAGAGGCCGGGGACAGTGGAGGAGCTGATTACAGAGCTTGTGGAGCTTGGTGTGAAGGAATATAATGAGAGGAGAGATACGGGACAGATTCTTCCATACCTTACAAAAGAGGAGATTACTCAAAAGGCCTCTGCCGGGAAAGTATCTTTTGGTGTGCGCGGCGGTGAGGACGCAGAGGAAGATCAGGCGGTGAAGAATGCCCTGCAATGCTTTGAAGACGGGATTTTCCGGGTGTTTGCCAACGATAGAGAGCTGGTACAGCTGGGGGAGGAGATCCCCTGGCAGGAGGAGACTGTGTTTACGTTTGTCCGACTGGCTATGCTGTCCGGTTGGTAAAATTGTAACAGTTCACAGATAAAGGAGACATTGATGGATGGAAAAAAAGTATTTACAAGAAAACAGAAATTCCGCCTTCTGGCGCTGATGCCCGCATACTTCATTATAATTGGTGTAATTTTGCAGCCGCTTCCTGAGATCATACCAGGGCTGTGGGCCATTATCCGGGAACCAGACTTCTTAATTACAGATTATTTTATCATCGGGGGAGTGGGAACGGCGCTGATTAACGCAGGTCTTTTGACACTTTTTTGTATTGCCATTATTTATTCTCTGGGAATGGAGATGGATGGACATACCATTACTTCCTGCTGTCTGATGTTTGGATTTTCTCTGTTCGGAAAAAATCTTTTAAACATTTGGACCATTCTATTTGGCGTTTATCTGTATTCAAGATATCACAAGATGCCTCTTTCAAAGTATATTTACATTGGACTTTATGGTACCAGCTTGTCTCCGATCATTACGCAGATCATGTATATTTCTCATCTGCCATATGGTCTCAGGCTTTTCATTAGTCTGCTGGTGGGAATTGCCATCGGCTTTGTCCTGCCGCCGCTTTCTACACACGTTCACTATGCCCATAAAGGATATTCTCTTTATAACGTGGGCTTTTCAGCAGGAATTATTGCAACAGTGACGGTATCGCTTTTAAAATCCTTTGGAGTGACCACCGAATCCAGACTAATATGGTCCTCCGGGAATAACGGACTTTTTCTCCTGGTGCTGGGCAGCTTTTTCCTGCTTATGGCCATAGGCTCCATTGTTCTGGGAGGACGTGAGGTTGTCAGTTCTTATCGTGCAATTTTAAAAAGTACAGGAATCGCCGGAACGGATTATCTGAAGGAGGAAGGCGGCGCCGCCACATCTTTTAATATGGCAGTAAACGGACTTTTTGCCATGCTGTTTGTGGTCTGTGTCGGCGGAGATCTGAATGGGCCGACGATTGGGGGTATTTTTACCATTGTGGGCTTCAGCGCTACCGGAAAGCATCTGCGGAATATCGCCCCCATCATGTTCGGGGTTCTGCTTGCAAGCTTCACAAAGCGGTGGAGCATTACGGAGCCATCCCCCATGCTGGCGCTTTTGTTTTCCACCACTTTGGCGCCAATCGCGGGAGAGTTCGGAATACTAATGGGTATCCTGGCCGGATTTCTCCATTCATCCGTGGCCTTAAACGTGGGAATCGTTTATGGGGGAATGAATCTCTATAATAATGGCTTTGCCGGAGGAATTGTGGCTATTTTTATGGTTCCGGTGATTCATTCGGTTATGGACCGCAGGGCGCGTGCCAGAGGAGAAATTTCCCTTTAGAGTATTTGATATGGAGGCTGTTCTGTCATGAAAAAATATCTGGCCTGGCTGCCGGCCCTTTGTATTGCTGCCGCAATTTTCTTTTTTTCCGCTCAGCCTGCGGACGTATCCACAGAAGTCAGCGATGGAGTTACCAGACTGCTTCTGGCGGCTGCCATGAAGCTTAATCTGATGCAGGCGACGCCGGAACGCCTTTATGAGCTCTGTGTGCTCTTAAGCACGCCAGTGCGTAAATGCGCCCATATTACAGAGTTTTCCGTACTCCATGTATCTGTTCTCTTTGGCTTGCAGCAGTGGGGATTTTCCGGAAAGAAATGGTTAAGGACAGCCTTGATGTCGACGGTTTTTTATGCGTGTACCGATGAGTTCCATCAAATTTTCGTTCCGGGAAGAGCCGGGATGATACAGGATGTGATGATTGACAGTATTGGAGCTGTGATAATCACCGCTGTGCTCTGGTATCGTTTTGTGAAGCGGAACCAGAGAAGACGTTTTTCTGCACTCCGTGAACTGTAACAAGAAATTCGCGGCGGAAGCTGTTCTGAGAGATCCGCGTTGCTTTTTATAGAGAATTATGATATAGTACCCCCTGTACCAAGGCCGCAAACGCTCCATGGTATGGGGGTTTGCATAAACAGACCGGTGAGTTCGAGACCTTCCTCACCTAAAACAAAACTAAAGGAGATAATAGAATATGAAAGACAGCAAGCAGTCAAACAGCCCATTGTACCAGATTGTGTTTGGAGCCGCGATTGCGGGAATTTACATCGTATTGACGATGCTCTTTCTTCCGATCAGCTTTGGCCCTGTTCAGTTCAGAATTTCGGAGGCGCTCTGCGTACTTCCCTTCTTCACTCCGGCAGCGGTTCCCGGCCTCTTTATCGGATGCCTTCTGTCCAACTTCCTTGGCGGGGCGGCGATGCTGGATGTGATTTTTGGGAGTCTTGCAACTCTCATTGGAGCGGTTGGCTCCTGGATGTTGAGAAGAAACCGTTTCATGGTTTCCCTCCCTCCGATTTTGTCCAATACTATAATTATTCCCTGGGTGCTGCGTTACGCCTATGGTTCAGAGGATATGATATGGTTTGCCATGATTACGGTTGGAATCGGTGAGATTCTGGCAATTGGTATTCTGGGCCAGCTTTTGCTGTCGGCCCTTTCCAGATACCGTACTATAATTTTTGGCAGAAGAGCGGAAGCTTAAAAATAACCCGGGGTTGTCGCAAAACAGCAGATTCTTGAGATATATCGTTCCAATACTTTCAGATATTGGATATATATTGCAGAATTGCAGATTTTTGTGACAGCCCCGGTCTTTTTTACTGCCTGCCTTCGTGTCGTTTATACGCCCTCCAGGTGGTGGCCAGAAGATGAATGTCATGGAGATATTCTTCTTTAATCTGTGTGGCCAGAGCCGCTTTATGGGGAGCTGATTTTACAAGGTCCGGCGTGAGGTAGGCTTCCTCTGAAATGGCTTTGAAAATATCGGAAAATTCATCGATATCCGCTTTTGAGTAGGTTTCGCAGGGTTCCGGTGTGAAAGGCTCCGGAATAACTCTTGGGTGATGACTGGAAAAATAGCTTTGGAGGCCATAGTCTACAACCCGGCGGTCAATATCGTCCGTAGTAACCCCCGTTTCTTCCGTAAGAGGTTTCCAGCTTAATCGGGACTGCTCGATGCGCCTTACGCCTTCCGCAAGGGGAAGGGTGAGACCCTTTACCTCCGAAAGGCGGGCAAGCAGATAGTTGTTATTTAAAATAGAAAGCTCCGCCGCCTGTTTTAGGCCCTCTCCGCCCAGAGTCCGGATATAGGCGTAAGCCTTAAGGACTACGGATGGATTGCCGTAGAATTTACGGATTTTTCCGATGCTTTTTTCACGGTTATAATCAAAATAGTATTTATTTCCATCAAAGCGAATCGCCGGATTGGGGAGAAACGGTTCCAACTCGGCTGTGACGCCCTGTGCGCCGCAGGCCGGTCCCTGGCTTCCGTGGGGAGCAGAAAAGGATTTATGAAGGTTGTAGTGGCACATATCAAAGCCTGCATCCCTTGCTCTGGTGATGCCAAAAAGTCCGTTTAAGTTTGCCTGGTCGTAAATGCAGAGGCCGCCGACGGAATGAACGGCGTCTACAATCTCCCGGATGTGGGGATTGTAAAGCCCTGTATCTTCCGGGTTTGTAATCATTAAACCTGCCGTGCGCGAAGAAAGAGCGGCTTTTAATGCCTGCATATCAGGGTATCCCGATTTATCAGGCATCAAAGTGATGACCTTGTATCCGGCAGTGGCCGCCGCGCCGGGATTTCCGGGATGAGAGAGCATAGTAGTGATAATTTCATCTCTCTGCTCGCCCTTATGATATGTTTCATGATAAGCTCTCAGGACGAGAACGTTGGAAAAAATTGCCTGGCTGCCTCCTCCCGAAAGCAGGCAAAATGCGTCCATTCCGGAAATTTCCTTCAGGTATTCCTGGGTGTTGTATAAAATCTCCAAAATCCCCTGAACGCTTTCTTCGGGCTGGCAGGGATGCAGCTCCTTAATTTTCGGGCTTTTTGCAAAAGCTTCATGGATAACTGGATTGTATTTCATGGTGCAGGTTCCAAGGCCTATATCAATATCGAAAGCGGCTCCGATGGTCTCCTGAGACAGCCTTAGATAATGCCGGAGAACCTGAGGCTGGGACATTTCGGGAAGCTTTGGCGGTTTTTTCCGCAGGAGTCCCGAAGGTATGAGCTCACATGCGCCGGCAGTGGCCGCCAGTACCTCCGGTTCCATTTCCGGAATAAGTACCCCTCGCTCCCCCTCGCTTCCCAGTTCCATGATGATAGGTTCATCCCATCGTGCTTCGTGAAAATTTGCTCGGTTCATCGGGACTCCTCCTTTGTGGCTTGTCTGAGGATATCACACAAGCGGTCAATTTCTTTCACAGTAGTAATTTCGCTGATGCAGTAGAGCGCGCTTTGCCCCAGCTTTGGAAAATCTCCGGAAAGGTCTTTGCCGCCGAAAATTTTATGTTTCAAAAGAAACTTGTTTATTTCCTGAACAGTTTTGCCGCAGGGGTCAAAATTAATGATGAATTCCTGAAATTTCGTACCGCCCAGAGGGTCTACGGAAATCTGAGGAATTTCGGACAGCTTTTTGACTGCATAGCTGGTCCTTCGCATAATCTGTTCGCCCAGCTCCCTCATTCCGCCGGGTCCCATTAAGGCAAGATAAACACCGGCCGCAATGGCCCACAGGCCGGAAGCGGTTCCGAAGTACTCATTGGCCAGTTCGCGGCTTCCATGGGAGCACCGCTCGTTCAAAGCGCGTCCCCAGCCGAATTCCCCCTCGTTTTGCGTCTGAGCGATTCCGTAAAGGTAGGTTGGGATTTCCTTTATATAGCGGGGGTCATCCCGGACGCCGATGAAACCGGCGCAGCCGCCGCCGTAATGCATTCCAATTCCCAGCGGTTCGATGTCTCCGCATACGATATCGGCTCCATAATTGGCGGGGCTTTCTACTACGCCCAGGGAAGCAACGTCAGGAGAAACAATGAAAACAGCTCCGGTTTCGTGAGCCATGCGGCCGATTTCTTCCGCATTTTCTTCAAAAAAACCGAGATAGGACGGGTTTTCCAAAAAGACCGCGGCTGTTTTGTCTGACAGCATAGTACGCAGTTTCGCCAGGTCTGCCCGCCCGGTTTTTGGGTCACAGTCCATGATACGGATCTGTGCCACACCGCGGCAGTAGCTTTTCACCTGTGAGAGGATTTCAGGATTCATTGTGGCGGGAAGCAGCAGTTCCTTTCTCTGACTGCTTCTTCCAAGCCGCAGGGCCATCCGCAGGGAAGAGCAAACCGCCTGTCCAGCATCATAGGTGGTATAACTGATTACATCCAGGTCCAGAAGTTCTCCCATCATGCTCTGATATTCAAAAATGGCCTGCATTTTTCCATGGTCCGAGTAGGTATCGCCGCAATATGCAGTAAGAAACTCTGCCCGGCCTGCAATTTCATCACAAACAGCAGGAACAAAATGCCGGTAACATCCGGCCCCAAGAAAGTTCAGATACTCATTACAAGAGTTGTTCTTTTCGAGAATAGATTCCAGGTGCGTTTTCAGGGCGTGTTCTCCGGGAATGGGCTCCGGCAGATTTAACGGCCTGTCAAGGCGGAGATCTTCTGGGATAACGCTGTTATATAAGTCTGAAACAGAAGAAATACCAAGGGCGTCCATCATTTCTTTTTTTGCCTTTGGGGCGCTGTTTGGCATATATGGATATACAAAGTCTTTTTTCATTGGCGCTACACTCTTTCTGAATTATATCCCGTTGATTTCCCTGGCGAAGTGGCATGCGACAAAATGCTTTGGCATGATCTCCTCCAGAGCCGGCTCTTTTTGATGACACTGTTCTTTGGCATAAGGACATCTGGCGGCAAAACGGCATCCGGGCTTTGGATTTATGGGAGAGGACAGCTCTCCGCGCAGCAACTGGCGCTTTTTCTTTTCCGTTCCGTATACAGGGAGCGGGACCGCGGCTAAAAGCGCTTTGGTATATGGGTGGAGACGATTCAGGAAGATATCTTTATCGCTGGCTAATTCCACCATTTTTCCCAGATACATCACGAGAATTTCATCTGAAATATGTTTTACAACAGATAAGTTATGGGTGATAAACAGGTAGGTGAGATTTCGCTCTTCCTGGAGGTCCTGCATTAAATTGAGGATCTGTGCCTGAATGGAGACATCCAGGGCGGAAACCGGTTCATCACAGACAATAAATTTTGGATTTAAAGCCAGCGCTCTGGCTACTCCAATGCGCTGGCGCCTCCCGCCATCAAGCTCATGGGGATAGGAATTTGCCAGACGCCTTGCCAAGCCGACGGTGTCCATAAGCTCCAGAACCTGCTTTTCCAGATCCGCTTTGGAGGAAACCCGGCGGTAAATCTGGAGGGGTTCGGCGATGATTTCACTGACCGACTGCCGGGGATTCAGGGAAGCAAAGGGATCCTGAAAGATCATCTGCATATTCTGACGGACATTTTTAAGATCTGCCTTGGTGAGGTCGCTGATATCCTTTCCCTCAAAGAGAATCTGGCCGTCCGTTCGTTCCAAAAGATGCACTAACACACGGCCCAAGGTGGACTTACCGCATCCGGATTCGCCGACAACGCCAAGGGTTTTTCCTTCCTCAATGGAAAAACTGACCCCATCCACCGCATGGAGAGTTCCTTTTGGCGTTTTAAAATATTTTTTTATGTTTTTTGCTTCTAAAATAGCTGCCAAAATGTATTCCTCCTAATCGTTTATGTATTTTACGCAACGGACAATATGGCCGGGAGCCACCTCCACCGGAGAAAATTTTTCTTTCGTACAGCGGTCCTGGCAATCAGGACAGCGAAGACAGAAACTGCATCCTTTCGGAAGATTGGTCGGATCCGGCATGAGACCCTTGATGGGTTTTAGCCGCCGTACATCCTCGTTAAAGTTGGGAATGGAACCAAAGAGTCCGATGCTGTACGGATGCATGGTGTGATTGTAGATATGATCCAGGGTGCCATATTCTACGATTTCTCCGGCATACATAATGGCGGCTTTGTCGCAGATATCGGCAACAACCCCAAGATCGTGGGTAATCAGGATCAATGTGGTTTTAAGTTCTTTAATAATGCGTTCAATCATCTCAAGGACCTGCGCCTGTATGGTTACATCCAAAGCTGTGGTGGGCTCGTCGGCGATCAGAAGAGAAGGGTTTCTTGCCAGGGCGATGGCGATGATAACACGCTGCTTCATTCCGCCGGAGAACTGATGTGGATAATCAGAGTATCTTTCTCCCGGAATTCCCACCATTTCCAGCATTTTCTTTGCCCTTTGGGTGGCTTCCAGACGTGATACCTTTTCGTGCAGATGGATGACCTCACAGATCTGGTCGCCGACAGTAATCACAGGGTTCAGGGCTGTCATGGGATCCTGGAAAATCATGGATATCTTTTCTCCGCGGAGCTTTCTTAATTCGCTCTGAGAAAGCTTTGTTAAATCTCTGCCCTCAAAGATAATTTCACCGCTTTTAATTCTTCCCGGAGGGGAAGTGATAAGCTGCATAATGGACAGGGCTGTGGTGGTCTTTCCAGCTCCCGTTTCGCCCACCAGACCAAGAGCTTCTCCTCTTTCCAGGGTAAAGCTTAAATGATTCACCGCCTGAACAATGGATTTGCCGGAAGTATATTCTACGGTTAAATTGCGAACTTCTAAGATAGGTTCTGCCATAATTTCCCTCCTTAAACCTTCAGTTTTGGATCCAGGGCGTCGCGAAGGCCATCCCCCAGAATATTGAAGGCGAATACAGTAATCATAATCATTATGCCCGGGAAGGTTACAACCGGCCAGAAGTCGCGGATATAAGCGCGTCCGGCAGAAAGCATGGACCCCCATTCCGGCGTGGGCGGGGTAATGCCAAGTCCCAGGAAGCTTAAGGAAGCAGCAGAAAGAATTGCGATGGCAATACTCATGGTAGCTTGGACGATGATAGGAGCCAGGCAGTTAGGCAGTATGTGCTTCACGATTAAGCGGAAGTCGCTGGCGCCGATGGAACGGGCCGCTTCAATATACTCCATTTGCTTTACCGACAGAATGGAGGCCCGGACAATCCTTGCGTACCCGGGAATAGCGCCGATTCCCACAGCAACAATTAGGTTTCCAAGGCCGGGGCCCAGGGCGGCGGCGATGGAGAGGGCAAGAAGAATATTTGGAATTGCCAGAACTACGTCAACGATTCTCATGATGATATTATCGGCAAGCTGACCGTAAAATCCGGCGATGCATCCCAAAACAACCCCTGCCAGACAGGAAAAAGATACGGAAATCAATCCCACCGCCAGGGAGTAACGGGAGCCATAAATCAGACGGCTTAAAATGTCCCTCCCATAATCGTCAGTTCCAAAAAGAAATTCTTTACAGGGATAGGTAAACTGACGGGACAGATCCTGGTCGTCTGGTCCATAAGGAGCGATCTGCTCGGCGAATATGGCCATCAGTATCAGAAGGACAATGACACCGAGGCTTAAAATTGCCATTTTGTTTTTAGCAAATCTTCCCATGATTTCTTTCATCTGGCTCTGCTTTTTTATAACAATTTCAGCTTGTGTTTTCTCAGGCATTTGTCACAGCCCCCTTTCCGGCAGTCTGGGTTTTCTTGGGTTTGATATACTGAGACCGGATCCGCGGATCCACAAAAGCGTACAGGATATCAATAATCAGATTGACAATGGAGGTGGAGAAAGCGATTAACAGTACTCCGCCCTGGACAATCGGATAGTTTTGCAGCTTGATGGCATCCACCATGAGCTTTCCGATCCCGGCGATGGAGAATACGGTTTCTGCCATAACGGCGCCGCCCATCAGACGTCCGAACTGGAGGCCGGCAACGGTAATAATGGGAATCAGAGCGTTGGGAAGCGCATGGCGGAGAATAACGAACAGTTCTTTCTGGCCTTTTGCCCGGGCGGTACGAATGTAGTCCTGACGTACCACTTCCAGCATACTGGAGCGAGTCATCCGCATGATGGTGGCGGTTGAGTTCATCCCCAGGGAAATAATGGGGAGAATCCAGTGTAAGGGGGTGGACAGTCCTGACGGAGGAAGTATTTTCCAGTTGACCGCAAAGATGATGATCAGCATCAGAGCCAGCCAGAAGTTGGGAATGGATACTCCCAGAAGAGAGAAGGAGGTGGCCAGATTATCAAAAATGGAATACTGCTTTGTGGCTGAAATAATTCCCATGGTTACGCCAAAACACAGAGAAAGCAAGACTCCGGCTCCGGCCAGCTTGACCGTTGTTGGGAAACGATCCAGCAGTTCCTCAGTCACCGGACGTTTTGTGGAATAGGAGGTTCCCAGGTTTCCGCGAAGAACCCCTTTCATATAATTGATATATTGGACCAGATAGGGTTCATTTAATTTCAGATCATTCCGGAGCTGTTCCTTTTGTTCGATAGTAGCGCTGTCGCCTAACAGCATGTCCGCTGCATCACCGGGGGTAAAGTACATCATGGTAAAGATAATCAATGAAACCCCCAACAGGACCGGAATCATCATAAGAACACGTTTTCCGATAAAACGAAGCAATTTTGTAACTCCTTTCTTCTATATAGAATGGATGCGCCCCGGCAAAAGCCGGGACACATCAAGAAGATTTACGGATTGCACCTATTCAGCATATCTATTCAGCGACGCTGATTTTCTCCATTTCAAGGTAGTTCATGGCATCAAATTCGAAGCCCTCCACCTTGTCAGAAAGTGCATAGATGGTCTTCTTAAATGCGATTGGAAGGCTCCATTTTGCTTCCCACAAGTAATCGCAGATTTCATGGTAGGCAGCAGAGCGTTCATTTACATCATAGATACCTTTGGCGTCTGCCAGCATCTTATCTAGTTCGGCATTGTTGGAATTTAAGCGGTCGCCGAATGCAGAGTCATAAATGATAAGAGTGCTGGCGGGGTCAGAGGCGCTTCCGTTTCGGATACCAACCTGAAGCGTGTTGCCCTGAGCCAGATAAGCAGCTACTTCAGCAGTGGAAACGTTGGTTTCTACTCCGATCTGTTTCCACATGTTTTGAATGGCTTCTGTAATTCTCTGCATTTCTTCCAACGGCTGTACAACGAAATTGATGGTCAGGCCGTCTGCATATCCTGCTTCTGCCAACAGTGCCTTGGCTTTTTCCACATCATAAAGGTTAGGATCGTAGGTTTTTGCTCCCAGGAGTGTTGTGGGCATGATGCTGTCAGCCACTGTTGCGGTTCCTTTGTATACGGCATTGACAATAGCTTCACGGTCAATGGCAAATACCAGAGCCTGGCGGACGCGGATATCAGATAAAACGGGATCCTGCATGTTAAATGTGACCGTGGTGTACTGATAACCAGTCCCCATTTCCACACGGAGCCCTTCTGCCTCCTCAAGACGGGCTACCTCGCTGGCCAGAACGTTCAAGCAGATATCAGCGTTTCCGGTTTCCATCTCAATGACGCGGTTGGCGGATTCTGTGATGATCTTAAACACGATGTTGGGAGTTTTCGGGGTCTCTCCCCAGTAGTTTTCATTGGCGACCAGGCGGAGCTCTGTTCCGGTCTGCCATTCCGCAAGTTTATAGGGGCCCGTGCCTACGGGAGCATGGCCGTAAGCATCTTCCCCCAGCTCTTCCACAGCGCGCTTGCAGACAATGCCGCCGCGCTGCCCGTTTAAGGTGTCAAAAATGGATGCATCCGGGGATTTTAATTTTATCTCAACAGTTAAATCATCAATGACTTTGGTATTTTCTCCATCAAAGGATTTATAAGTAGAGGAACTTCCGGGATTGGTGCAGGCACGGGCGATGGTGTAGCGGACGTCCTCGGCAGTGAGCGTATCTCCATTATGGAACTTAACGCCTTCACGAAGATAGAAACGGAATGTAGTATCGTCAATCTGTTCCCATTTTTCGGCGAGGGCAGGCACCGGAGATTTATTTTCATCCAGTGTAATCAGGGTGTCATAAATCTGAACGGTTACTGCTCCGCAGGACATCTTTCCCTGTGCCTGGGGATCCAGAGTTGTGGGCTCTTCCCAGTGGGCGATGGTCAGTGTGTCCTTGTAGGTGGGGGTGGTACTGGTACTGGTGCTAGTGCTAGTGCCAGTGTCAGTGTTGCCAGCATTGGCCGGGGCATCGGCAGAGCCATTCGGGCTGCTTTTTTGTCCGCACCCCGCGGCCAGAAGAGATGTCATGGTCAATGCCAGAAACAGGGACATGATACGTGATACTTTCCTTCTTTTCATAGGTAGATATCCTCCTTTTTATGATCGGCCTTATGGCCAAATTATTTATTGAATTTTCTTAACTCAGCAATGGCATCTGTCAATCCAACGGTAAAGAGCTGGTCTACATTCCATAAGGGGTCGCCGCCGGAACGGAAATGCTCGCGTAAGGTTAGTTCTCTGGCAACAGATTCTTCCGCTTTTTTCAGTGCATCTTCATATCCGTCCGGAGGCAGTACTACTACTCCGTCGGCATCACCGAATACGTAATCTCCAGGGTTTACATGGGCTCCGGAACAGACAACGGGAATCTGCACTTCTCCGGTAGCCCCGTAAATCATAGTGGTAACGGCGGAGATTCCGGTGCAGAAAACAGGCATATCCAGTTTTTCGATGGCCCGGGAATCCGTTGCGGGACCGTCAATGACGATTCCTGCCATGCCGCGGCTTTGTGCATAGGTTGCGACCATTTCCCCACAACAGGCAAAGGTATGATCTCCACAGCGGTCTACCACGATGACGGAACCTTTGGGCGCATGCTTGATTCCATAATAGAGAGCGCAGGAATCGCGTCCGGAAATCCGTACCGTGTAGGCAGGACCGATCATCCGGTTATCGTCCCGGCGAATGGGTTTCATTTCCGGCTTCATATACCCTCCCCCGATATAATGGCCAACCGTGGCAGGGTCCACGGCCAGAAAACGTTTGATGAGTGCTTCATCCATGTTCATGTTGTATAACTCCTTTCATTAATAAGTTTTTAATTTCTGAATTGACAGGTGCAAATAAGAGTTGTAAAATACTAATATATTAGTATAATACTATTATTTG
This sequence comes from uncultured Lachnospiraceae bacterium, assembly GCA_910586315.1. Taxonomy (GTDB): domain Bacteria; phylum Bacillota; class Clostridia; order Lachnospirales; family Lachnospiraceae; genus CANRXD01. Next base: position 62,154 of record CAJUIP010000017.1, read on the forward strand.
GAAGATTTTTCAACAATTAAATGTTATTTTTTGGGGATTTTTTTGAAATAATGCACAAAAAAGTATTGAAAGAACGAATATTGGCAATTTTTCTTTTAGTCAATAAGAAAAGGAGGAAGGAAACATGGAAGGAACAAATTGGATTAAGCTGATGAGCATAAAAGCCATCATCGGCACTGCTGAGAAAGGAGAAAAGATTGTAAAGTGGCGTACGGGCAAGAAGATGCCCCTGTGAACAGTAACAGTTTAAATGCTAAGGAGGTTAATATGAAACAGAATTATCTTGCAGGTGTGGTTCAGCTGGACCCGAGAGAAAATTATGAGGAGAATTTAAAGGCAGCCGAGGAGCTGATTGAAATGGGAGCGGCCCGCGGGGCGAAGCTTTTGGTTCTGCCGGAGGTGTGGACTTACCAGGGGCCCACTCCTATTGAATACGCGGAGGATATTCCTGGCGGAAAATGTTTTGAATTGCTATCCCGCCTGGCTGCGAAACATAAGATCTGGATTCATGGCGGCAGCATCACTGAGCGGATTCTAGGGGATTCCGTAAAAACATATAACACCACTATGGTTCTTACGCCGGAGGGGACACTCGCCGCCAAATACAGAAAGGTGCATACCTTTGATGTAGATGTGGAAGGCGCAGGTTCTTACCGGGAGTCTGACCGCAAGAGGGCAGGGGAGGAAATCGGTACATGTGATTTAGGAGATATGGGAAAGCTGGGGCTTTCTATCTGCTACGATGTGCGTTTTCCGGAGCTGTTCCGTCTTCAGGCACTGGAAGGCGCTGATATCCTGACATTGCCGGCTGCTTTTCTTCTTATGACAGGAAAAGATCATTGGGAGCCGCTGATACGCGCCCGCGCCATTGAAAACGGGTGTTATATGCTGGCATGTGGACAGTGCGGCAAAAAGCCCAATGCCCATATGTATGGACATTCCATGATTGTTGACCCATGGGGCCGGGTAATTGCCATGATGGGTGAGGAGCCTGGTGTGGCGATTGCTGAAATTGACTTTTCCTATCTGGAAAAAGCAAGGAACCAGCTTTATACGCTTAAGAACCGGAAGGAAAATGTATATACCTTGAAAAAGGCATATTAGAGCAAGGCTGTAAGGGAGGTTTTGCTTGACATGAACGGAAAATGTGTTGTAAGATAATTGACAGACTTGTTGGAAATCATTTCCAACAGGCTCTTGTAAGTACTTTGAGGAAGGAATTCTGGGAAAGAGAATGGCGGCAAGAGGAACGGATGTGTACGGCATCCTTAAAAATAAGATCGTAAGTCTGGAATTCTATCCAGGTGAGATGCTCAAGGAATCTTCCTTGGTGGAGCAGCTTCATGTCAGCAGAACCCCTGTGAGGGAAGCACTGATTCTCCTGGCAAATGAAAAGCTGGTGGAAATTTATCCACAGCGGGGGACCTACGTTTCTAAAATTGATATAGAATATGTACGTCAGCTAATGAAAATGCGGCATGTAATCGAGCTGGATATTTTCCTTGAACTGTGTAGGAAGAAACCGCAGATTCAGAAGAATTTTATTGAAAATATGTTTTCCCTTTCGCTGGCAATTCAGAATAAGAATATTGCGGATTATCTGAGAATTGACGGTGAGTTTCACCGAATGCTCTTTTCCTGCGCCGGATATCCGGTCATCTGGGATAAATTATGCCGGTCTCATAATACCCGATACAGACTTTTGGATATTTCATCGTTTAACGAAAAAATGCAGGATACCTTTGATGAACACAAGAAAATTCTGGAATGCATCGTAAGCGGAGATGAGCAGGGACTTAGAGAAACCATGGAACGGCATAATGACCCTAATATTGCCAGACAAAAAAAACTTATGGAGATGTATCCCGATTATTTTGGAAGTCTGGATCTCTCACAGAATCAGCAGCCGGATTTAGCTGTATTGTGAGAGTAACCGTTTAGAGGTTACTTGAACGGTTACCTGTCAGAAAAGAGTGAACAAAGCAGAGAATCTATGGATTTTCTGCTTTTTTTATGATATCATTAACGGAAGTAACCGGGACAAAAAGCGGTCCGGGTTATCAGACATATAGTATTATATGAATCCGAGAGGAGTAACGTATGTATCATATAGATTTTAAAAAGCCGAACCATGTCCACTTTATCGGGATTGGCGGTATCAGTATGAGCGGTCTGGCAGAGATACTTTTAGAGCGGGGCTTTACCGTTTCCGGCTCTGATTCTCATGAGTCAGAGCTTACAGAAAAGCTGAGAGCCCATGGAGCAAAGGTTTTTTACGGCCAGAGTGCAGAAAATATTATAGAAGGAATTGATGCGGCAGTGTATACGGCGGCGGTTCATGCCGATAATCCGGAGTTTGCGGAGGCTGTGAAACAGGGGATTCCGATTCTTACCAGGGCTGAGCTTTTGGGCCAGATCATGAGAAATTACGGCCGGTCTATTGCTGTGGCCGGAACTCATGGTAAGACCACAACCACATCTATGCTGTCGGAAATTCTTATGGATGCGAAATTGGATCCGACCATTTCTGTCGGAGGAATGCTGGACGCAATCGGTGGAAACATCCGGGTGGGTGGTTCTGATCTTTTTATGACAGAGGCCTGCGAGTACACCAACAGCTTCCTGTCGTTTTTTCCTACTATGGAGCTCATTTTAAACATAGAGGCGGATCATCTGGATTTCTTTAAGGATATTGATGAAATCCGTGATTCTTTTCGGCGGTTTGCAAAGCTCCTCCCGGCGGATGGAGTGCTGATTATCAACAGTGATATTAAAGATTATGAGGAAATCTTTAAAGAAATTCCGTGCCGCGTGATTACCGTGGGAAGCGATGCGAAAAAGAGTCATTACAGCGCGGCTGATATTGCCTTTGACCATAATGCCTGCGCCTCTTTTACGCTTTTGGTGGATGGAGCCGGGACAGACAGGATTACCCTTGGAGTGCCAGGCGTTCATAACGTATACAACTCTCTGGCGGCCATCGCTGCCGCTCATGAGCTGGGCATTGAAAATGAGCAAATCAAGGCAGGTCTTCTGGCGTTTTCCGGAACTCACCGCCGGTTTGAGAAAAAGGGAGAGCTTCGGGGAATTACAATTATTGACGATTACGCCCACCACCCCCAGGAAATTGCGGCAACTCTGTCAACGGCGCAGAATTATCCCCACAGGGAGGTATGGTGCGTCTTCCAGCCCCATACCTACACAAGGACAAAGGCGCTTATGGATGATTTTGCCAAGGCGCTTTCCATGGCGGATCATGTGGTCCTTGCTGATATTTATCCGGCCAGGGAGACGGATACTCTGGGGATAAGTTCCGGGATGCTTGCAGAAAAAATAGCTGCCCTGGGCACAGACAGCCATTATTTCCCAGGTTTTGAAGAAATTGAAAAATTTCTTTTGGAAAAATGTGTCAACGGCGATTTGTTGATAACTATGGGGGCCGGAGACATTGTAAAAGTAGGGGAAAAGCTGTTGGAGCAGTAAGTTATCCACATTATCCACATAGTTTTCAACAGTTATCCGATGAAAACTATGTGGATTTTTTGATTAACATAACTGAAATCCAATAACTGGGAAAAACCCTGAAAATGAAAGGCATTCGACAGGATTCGCGGTAGTTTTACCCTCTTATGTCACATATTTATCCTCGTTATCCACATTATCCACAATACGGGTTGTGGATAATTCCGGCTATTTCATTTTCTGGAAACCTGTGTTATTATGGGGACAGGAAGGAAATTAAGGTGAGAAAAGATGAATCTGGGGCTGAAAAACAGGATGTCCGTCTTCGTGACAGCCGTATCAAACGAGTTTATTGACAATTACATGGCGGCAGCCAATGGGGAATATGTGAAGGTGTTTTTGTATCTTTTGCGCCATGAGGGGGAAGAAATCACAGTCTCTTCCATTGCGGATGCCCTAAATCACACAGATGCCGATGTGAAGCGGGCGCTTGCTTATTGGGAGGATGCCGGAATCCTTAAACAGGAGCGGGCAAAGACGGCCTCTCCTGTGGAAATGGCGTCCAGGGAGACTCTGGCCGCGTCCCAGGCGGGACTGGGCGCTCCTGCTTTGGAAATTCCCGAGCCGGGCGACAGTTATGAATGTTTGGAGCGGCTCTCGAAGGACGAAGAATTTTCGGCTCTTCTATATGCGGTGCAGCAGTATATGGGAAAGACGTTTACCCAAATTGAGTGTGAGAAATTCGCGTATTTTTACGATGGCCTTAAAATGTCTGCGGATCTTTTGGAGTATCTGGCGGAATATTGTGCGGGCGGCGGCCATGGAAGTATCCGTTATATTGAAAAGGTGGCTTTAAACTGGTATCAGATGGGAATCAGGACCAGGGAGGAGGCCAGGGACTATACCCTGCGTTTTTCCAAAGATGTGTCAGCGGTGATGAAGGCCTTTGGCATTGTCGGCCGCAATCCCGGTACTGCCGAGATGGAGTTTATGAAAAAATGGTTCCGGGAATATGGGTTTGACAGCAGTCTGGTTGCAGAGGCCTGTAACAGGACCATACGGGCCACAGGAGCGGCCAGCTTTCCCTATGCCGATAAAATCTTATCCGGCTGGAGGGAAAATGGTGTGAAGGTCCTGCGGGATGTGGAGGAGCTGGACAAACGGAGAAAGGTATCCAGGACTCAGGATCAGAGCCGGGAGACAGGAAAGAAAACCGCGTCTCATAACCGGTTTAAGAATTTTGAGGAGAGATCCTATAACTATGAGGATTATATCTGGGAAGGGATGAGAAAGCGGCAGCAGAAGGGAGGAACCGGAGATGGCACTGAGTAATTCACAGTTTGATGCGATTATGCGGGTGTACAATCAACGCCAGTTCCGGAATAAACGGGAGCAGGATGAAAGAATCCGGGAAATCTATGAGAAAATTCCGCAGATTGAGGCTTTAAATGACGAGATTGCCGCGGTCATGGCTAAGGCGGGCAGAAAGAACCTGATGGGTGATACAGAAGGCGTTAAAGCGCTGAAAGATGAGGCCGCTCTTTTAAGGAAACAGAAAATTCAGTATCTGGAGCGGAACGGGTATCCTAAAAATTATATGGACATGCAGTATCATTGCAGCCTCTGTAAGGATACGGGACGGGTGGACGGAAGAAAATGCCGCTGCTTTAAGCAGATGGAAATTGAAGTCTTATATGATCAGTCCAATATCAGGGAAATACTGGAAAGGGAGAATTTTGACACCCTTTCCATGGCATATTATGATAGAGAGAAGATTGATGAGAAAAGTAAAATGACCGTCTATGACTATATGTCTATGGTCATTGAGGAGTGCAGAGCGTTTGTGGACCGCTTCGGAGAGGAGAAGGGAAGTATTCTGTTCACAGGGAATACGGGATGTGGAAAGACCTTTTTAAGCAACTGCATCGCCAGAGAGCTGATACAAAAGTGCTGCTCGGTCATTTATCTGACGGCCACGGATATGTTTGATATTCTCTCAGAGAGCCGCTTTAGCGGCAGAGATGAAGAGGAAGCAAAGGACAGGGCCGCCTATATTTTAGAATGCGATCTGCTGATTGTGGATGATTTGGGCACGGAGCTCATTAATACCTTCACGGCGTCTCAGCTTTTTTACTGTATCAATGAGCGTCTGAACAGGAAGAAAGGTACGATTATCTCCACCAACCTGGGCCTGAACAGGATGCGCGATGAATTTACGGAGCGCGTTACTTCCCGGATTATGAGCCAGTATAAGATTCTTCCGCTTTTGGGCGAGGACTTAAGGCTTGTGAAAAAGGGCTTCGGGAAATCAGGTTGACTTGGCAGATGGAAGGTGTTATAAAGGTAATAAAAGCGGCAGTGACAACCCAATAAGTACTCTCGGAAACTTTACCTGTACCCGCCTTTGCGGCCGATTTTCCGGGGGCGCTCCTAATGCGATATGGAGGAAAAATATGCTGTACGAAGAGAAACAGATTGAGACAATCCCGGTAGGACCTTTAGGGCTGATTCCCTTAAAGAGCTGTGAAGGCCTGGGAAAGAAAGTTGATGCCTGGCTGGCCGACTGGAGAAACGAGAGGGAAAGCGAGCATAAAACAACCATTGCTTTTGCCGGATATCAGAGAGATTCTTATATTATAGGCTCAAGAACTCCACGGTTTGGCTCTGGGGAGGCAAAGGGAGAGATTCTGGAATCTGTCCGCGGGGATGACTTGTATATTATGGTTGATGTATGTAATTACAGCCTGACTTATTCCCTGAACGGAATGGTAAACCACATGTCACCGGATGACCATTACCAGGATTTAAAGCGCGTGATTGCCGCCGTGGGAGGAAAGGCGAGACGTATCAATGTGATTATGCCGTTTCTTTATGAGAGCCGTCAGCATAAGAGAACAGGAAGAGAATCCCTGGACTGTTCTCTGGTTCTCCGTGAGCTGGTGGGTATGGGTGTGGAAAATATCATTACCTTTGACGCTCATGATCCGAGGGTGCAGAATGCGATTCCGTTAAAGGGATTTGAGACTGTGCAGCCCACGTATCAGTTCATCAAACACCTGCTGATGCATGAAAAGGATCTTCGGATTGACAGCGGCCATATGATGGTTATCAGCCCGGATGAAGGCGGAATGAACAGGGCCGTGTTCTTTGCAAACGTCCTGGGGCTGGATTTGGGTATGTTCTATAAACGCCGTGACTACACAAGGGTGGTCAACGGCCGGAATCCCATTGTGGCCCATGAATTCCTGGGAACCAGCGTGGAGGGAAAAGACGTAATCATTGTGGACGATATGATTTCTTCCGGCGAAAGCATGCTGGATACTGCCAAGGAATTAAAGAGAAGAAAAGCCAGAAAGGTATTTGTATGCACGACCTTTGGACTTTTCACCAGTGGCCTTAAGAAGTTTGATGAATATTATGAAAATGGAATCATTGACCGGGTTTTGACTACAAATCTGGTATATCAGATGCCAGAGCTCTTATCCAGACCTTACTATATTGATGTTGACATGAGCAAATATATTGCTCTGATTATTGATAACCTGAACCATGACTCTTCCTTAAGTGAGCTCCTGAACCCCACCGGGCGTATTAACCGCCTGTTAGAGAAGTACCGTGCCGGAGAGCGGTAAGAAGACCCGCGGGAACAACAGCAATTATAAGGACTCCGGCCCGAATTCGGCCGGGAAAAGGCAGGGGGAATTTTTTTGGAAATAAAAGCGGATCTTTCTCTTCAGACGAAACAGGTCTTATCACAGGTGCAGATGCAGTCGTTAAACATTCTTAGCATGTCCATGACGGAGCTTCGTGAATTTTTACAGAATGAAGAGATCGAAAACCCCTTGATGGAATATTCAGCGGAAAAGCAGAACACGGATGTCCCGGTTACATACCGGGAGTATGACCGTTTTTATAACCGGGGAGCAAGAGATGATTATGATGGTGAGGGCGAGATTTATCAGGTGGAGAATGGTCCGCCTTCCGTTGAAGATATGGTGAACATGCAGCTATCCTGGGATTGTTTTGGAGAAAAGGAAAAGCAGATTGTGAATTTTTGCGTCCATTCTTTGGAACAGAGCGGATATCTGCCGGTTCCGGCAAAAGAAATCGCCGGGGCGCTGGGAATGGAGATTTCTGTTGTGGAGGGCGTACTCTCAGAGCTTAAAGCCCTGGAGCCCAAAGGCATTTTTGCCTCTGGGCTGGAAGAATGCCTTCTGCTTCAAATTAAAGGAATGGAGCGGGAGAAGGATCTGGAAAAGATCATCCGTTTTCATTTAAACGACGTGGCGGAGGGAAGGATAAGCAACATTTCCAGAAAAACGAAGCTCTCTTCCATGGAAGTAAGAAAGCTGATTCATATCATTAAAGAATTAAATCCGCGGCCTTTAAACGGCTATGGAGGAGACAGGGCTCAGTATGTTCTGCCGGATATCATTATAGACTATCAGGACGGACAATGGACCATCAGCCTTAATGATAAATGGACCGGAAATATCGGAGTTAACGAATTTTATGTCCATATGATGGAAACGGCGCAGGATGAAGAGCTTCGGGCATACTTTGAAGAGAAGCTGTGCCGTGCCCGGTTTATTGTGAGTGCAGTGGAACAGCGCCGGAAGACCCTGGAGGGAATCGCCGAAGGAATTTTAAGAAGGCAGGCCGGCTATTTCCTGGGGAAGGAGCCCTTAAAGCCCATGACTCTGGAGGAAATTGCCGGGGAACGGGAAATACATAAATCAACGGTAAGCCGTGCCATCCGCGATAAATATATTCTGGTGCCTGTGGGCTGTCTTTTGATTCGTGATTTATTTACCACAGGAATTGCATCCGGGGAAGACGGCAGTGAGGATGTGAGCCGGAATACAGTAAAGGCTCAACTGAAAAAACTTGTGGAACAGGAAAGTAAGCAGAAACCGTTCAGTGATGAACAGCTTGCAGGGCTGCTTGGAGAAATCGGTATGCAAATATCCAGGAGGACCGTTGCGAAGTACAGAATGGAAATGGGAATCGGGAGCGCTTTCCAGAGACGGGAAGAACACTGATAGATACATTACAAAATTTGAATGGGCTGGAGGTTTTCATGTCATTTGTTTATAAAAGTCTCCTGCCGACACCGGAGGAAATTAAGGCGGAATTTCCGCTGGCTCCTGAGTTCGTGCAGGCGAAAGCAGAAAAAGATAAGGAAATTGCAGATGTTTTTATGGGAAAGAGCACCAAATTTCTGGTGATTATCGGACCATGTTCAGCGGACCGGGAGGACGCTGTCTGCGAATATATAGGACGGCTTGCCAGGGTGAATGAGCAGGTAAAAGACAAGCTGATACTGATACCGCGGGTATATACGAATAAGCCGCGGACCACTGGGGGCGGTTACAAGGGAATGCTTCATCAGCCTGATCCGGAGAAAAAGCCCAATATGTACGAAGGGTTGGTGGCCATTCGGAAACTCCATATGAGGGTGATTCAGGATTACGGCTTTACCACAGCTGATGAGATGCTGTATCCGGAAAACTTAAGCTATCTGTCTGATGTGCTTTCCTATATTGCCATCGGTGCACGCTCTGTGGAGAATCAACAGCACCGCCTGGCTTCCAGCGGCGTGGATGTCCCTGTGGGAATGAAGAATCCTACCAGTGGAGATTTGAGCGTGATGTTAAACGCTGTTTATGCAGCGCAGCATGGACATGACTTTATTTTCCGAACCTGGGAGGTGGAGACAAAAGGAAATCCTTTGACCCACACCATTCTCCGCGGCGCGGTCAGCAAGCATGGACAGTGTCTGCCAAACTATCATTACGAAGACCTGGAGCTGCTTTACAGCCTGTACCAGGAGAGAGACCTTCTGAACCCGGCTTGTATTGTGGATGCAAACCATTCGAACTCCAACAAAAGGTATGAGGAGCAGGTCCGAATTGTGAAGGAGGTGCTTCACAGCCGACGGCATTCCGCGGATATTCATGACTTTATTAAGGGAGTTATGGTAGAAAGTTATCTGGAATCGGGCTGTCAGAAAATCGGAGAGCATATTTACGGAAAATCCATCACAGATCCGTGTCTGGGCTGGAAAGAGTCCGAACAGTTAATTTATGACATTGCCGAGTCCATATAGTAACAGTTCAGACAGGCCTGCCCGTTCACCACGCTGATAATACGAAAACGCAATGGCGGGCCATCGCGAAGCGATTTTAAGTGGCCGTATGCGGTAACAGTTTCGTGTTGTCTGTCTGCCGCTCCATATAGGTCTTGACAGAATCGGAAGAGTCTGTTAGGATAACGATGGTGACAGGCGCTGAACGTAACGGTGCTGAAGCGAAAAAAAGAAAACGGAGGAAAAAGATGTATAATACATTTTCTTGCTAATTGAGAGGAGCATATTGGAGAAATAATGGGGACCGCCCTGTTTTTTGGTATGCTCGCACGCAGGAAAATGTTTAAATCTTTTGCCGATGCTGTATAGAGAGACAATACGGAAAATATGCCGTGCCATACTATGGATTCGTACAGAAGGCCGCAGGAATTAAGCATTCCTGCGGCTTTTTTAAAGTTGTTACTGTTTTACTGTTCACGGGCGTTCGCCCGCTGTGGAAAAACGGAATTCTTCATTCAAAGTGAGGAGGTATGAGCATGGCATTTATAAATATTGTTGATTTGTCGTTTTCCTATGAGGGAAGCAGTGACATGATATTTGATCATGTATCCTTTCGGATGGATACGGACTGGAGGCTTGGCTTCACCGGAAGAAATGGAAGAGGGAAAACTACATTTATGCGTCTTCTTCTAGATTCCGGACGGAGGGAGGAGGAGCGCAGGTTCGAATACAGCGGAACCATAACCGCGCCGGTGGGGTTTGAATATTTTCCCTATGAGGTCGTAAATCAGGAGCGGCTTACATTGGAGATTGCAGAGGAACTTCTGCCTGGTTCCACAGAGCCGGGAGAAATCTGGAAAATTTTCCGTGAATTTTCCAATCTTGAATTGGGGGAGGATGTGCTGTACCGCCCTTTTTCCACCTTGAGTTACGGAGAGCGGACAAAGGCCCTTCTGGCGTGTCTCTTTCTGCGTGAGGATAAGTTTCTGCTGATTGATGAGCCTACCAATCATCTGGATATGAGGGCCAGGGAGCTTTTGGGAGAATATCTGAGGAAAAAATCGGGATTTCTCCTGGTATCCCACGACAGGAGACTTCTGGATGCCTGCACGGACCATACCCTGTCCATCAACAAAACAAATATTGAAATCCAGAAGGGGAATTTTTCTTCCTGGTGGGAGAATAAACAGCGTCAGGATGCCTGTGAACTGGCGGAAAATGAAAAACTTAAGAAAGATATCGGACGTCTAAAGGCGGCTGCCAGACAGTCCGGGGAATGGGCGGATCAGGTGGAAGCAACGAAAATCGGCCACAAAAATGCAGAAAAATTTTCCAAAGCCGGAGGCGTAGGTAATCGGGACTATATCGGGGAAAAATCCAGGCGGATGCAGATGCGGAGAAAGAATCTGGAGCGGCGTCAGGAACGGGCCATAGAGGAAAAGTCACAGCTTTTAAAGAATCTGGAGGAGACGGAAGACTTAAAGCTGTTTCCTATGGAGTACCGGACAGAGCAGCTTGCAGAGTTTCGGGATGTCTCCATTGGATATGGAGAAAAAATTGTGGCCGGGGGAGTCAGTTTTCGGATTTGCCGCGGGGACAGGATTGCTCTGACGGGAAGAAACGGGTGCGGAAAAAGCAGTGTCATAAAGCTTTTGCTGTCCTGCCTGGGTTTGCATGCAGGAGGAGAAGGAACAATCGGTCATGAAAATGCTGCGTATAAAGAGGCGGATATGGCGGCGTTAACATACCGTGGAAGGATTGATACCGGAAGCGGGCTCGTGGTCTCCTGCGTACCCCAGGACGCCGGATTCCTGAAGGGAAAGCTTACGGACTATGCAAAAGAAAAAGAAATTAATCCTGTGCTTTTAAACATGCTCCTGCGGAAAATGGATTTTTCACGGACACAGCTTGAAAAGAGGATGGAAGATTTCAGCGAGGGGCAGAAAAAAAAGGTGCTTCTCGCCGCCAGCCTGGCAACGCAGGCGCACCTTTATATCTGGGATGAACCCCTTAATTACATTGATGTGTTTTCGCGCATGCAGATCGAAGACCTGATTTTAAAGTATAAGCCGACGCTGGTGTTTGTAGAACATGACAGAGAATTTGTGGAACGGATTTCTACGAAACAGTTTGGCATATGACCATTGAAGATTGCCTGTGGCAGTGGGGGATATGCTTTGACTCCATTATGATACTGGCTCCCAGTCAATGAACGGGGAGATTATTGTTCATGGGAGGGGGCATCTTCTTGCCCGCTTTCAGCGGACAAGAAGCATCGGGCGTTCACCCGATGTGGAAAAACGGATAAAAACAGTCTTACAAGCAAGCTTGACGCCTGTTTTCATCCGTTTTTCCCCGCCCCGTAAACGGTAGTGTCAAATACTATCCTATTTTTTGTTACTCAAACCTTTATTTTATGGGAG